>NZ_JBVJIU010000008.1:427010-500221 GCF_055586105.1 Actinoplanes sp. NPDC051537 | reverse complement strand
CACTCCCCCCCAACCCCAAAATCCACACACCCCCACCCCTACCCCTCCCCAACCCCCCCCCCCCCCCCCCCCGCCCCGCTCTGCCGCCTTGGGCGCATTCCCCCCCCCCCCCGGGTCACGCCGGTGCTGCACCACCGCGCCCACGGCCTGTATGCGTTCGCGTCCAGCGGCTACGACGCCGCTGCCGTCCTGGTCGTCGACAGCCTCGGCGAGGTGCAGACCACCACGATCGGCAGCGGGCTGCGGCTGAGCGGCGGCGGCTGCCGGACTGTGATCACGGAAGACATCAACGACCCGGCCTCGCTCGGCTACGCCTACGGCGCGGTCACCGAACACCTGGGCTGGCGTCGCGGTGATGAAGAAGGCACCGTCATGGCCCTGGCCGCGCTAGGCGACCCGGCCCGGTTCCGCCGCTTGATGCGCGAAGCGATCCCACTGACGGATCGCGGATTCACCCTCGCCCCGCGCTGGTTCCCGCTGCGGGTGCTCACCAGCGGATTCCCTCGAATCGGCGCGGATTTCGCGGCGGCGACCTGCCCCACCCGCGACCCGGCCGCCGACATCCAACCCGTGCATGCCGACCTGGCCGCCGCGCTGCAGGAACGCACCGAAGAAGTCATGGTCCACCTGGCCCGCCGAGCCCGCGCGGTAACCGGTTTACGGCTGCTCTGCCTGGGCGGCGGTGTCGCCGCGAACTGCGTCGCCGTCGGCAAGATCGTGGAGGCCGGCATCTTCGACGAGGTTCACGTGCCGCCGGCCCCGGGAGACTCAGGCACCGCCATCGGCGCCGCGCTCGCCGCCCAACTCGACACCAGCCGCCAGCTCGCCGCCGGCGTAGCAGGCCGCTGCTACCTCGGCCCCGCCCACCCGACCCTCACGCTGCCGGAACACCCAGGGTTGACCGCCTCCCGTCCGGCGGCGCCGGCCAAACACCTCGCGATGAAACTCGCCGAAGGCCTGACGGTAGGACTCTTCCACGGTGCGCTCGAGGCCGGGCCGCGGGCGCTGGGCAACCGGTCGATCCTGGCGTCACCGCTGCTGCCCGACGTCATCGAACGCCTCAACGCCACCGTCAAGTTCCGGGAGCCGTTCCGTCCGTTCGCCCCCGTCGTGCTCGCCGGCGCGGCAGCCGACTACTTCACCCTGCCTCAAACGACCCCGTACATGTCGATCGCGTCCGGCGTGACCGCCCGAACCCGCCACGACCTCCCGACGATCGTGCACGTCAACGGCACCGCCCGGGTGCAAACCGTCACCGCTGACGTCAACCCGTTCCTCGCCGACGTGCTGACCGAGTTCCAGGCCCTCACCGGTCACCCCGTGCTGATCAACACCTCACTCAACATCAAAGGCAAACCGATCTGCGGCACCCCCGACATGGCCTTGGACTGCCTGACCGAAAGCGGCCTCGACGCGCTGATGATCGAAGGCTGGTGGGTGACCACATGCTGATCGGCTACAGCTTCTGGGGCTTCCTCGGCCACGGCATCACCGACACCCCGGATGGCGGACGCAGCCACCGCCGGTCCCTGATCGACGGCCTACGCGAACGCGGCCACCACCTCGTATTCCTGCAAGCCAACCGCGACCGCGACGAGGCCGGCCTCGACCTGACCGGCACCTACCATTGGGACACCACCGGCCTATCGGACATGGATGCGCTGTTCCTGGAGTGGCGGTGGCCGATCCCCGGCCGCAACACCACCGCCTGCGGCACCCCCGGACACACCTGCGACCTGCACCGGCAGCAGCAACTGCTCGACCACTACACCGCCGCCGGCGTACGGACCCTGCTGTGGGACAAAGACCGGCAACTGGCGGCAACCGATCCCCTCCGAAAGATCGGGAACGTCGCGGTCTGCGAACCAGCCCTGCATCCCTCGCCCGGCGCGTCGACCTTGCTCTTTCCCATCGCCAACACGACGCTTGAGCGCGCCAACCCCCGAACCTGGACCGCTGCACACCGGGATCTGCCGCTGGTCTACGTCGGCAACCAGTACGACCGTGACCACGCGTTCGACCGATACTTCGCTCCCGCTGCCGCCGAGCATCACCACCTGGTCGCCGGTAAGTGGACCCGCACACAACGGTGGCCACATATCAACTTCCACGGCCGCATCCCGTTCGCGGAGGTGGACCGCCTCTACCGCCGCACGCTTACCACCATGCTGCTGCTGCCCGAGCGGTACGCGAGCGTCGGGCACATGACGCAACGGATCTTCGAGGCCGTCCTGGCCGGATGCGCCCCCCTGACTCCCATGCACATCCGGGACGCCGCCATGTTCACCCCACCCGAACTGCACATCACCGACGGGGCCGCGGCTGCCGAGACGATTCACCGCCTGACCGCGATCGCCGGCACCGACGAGCACACCCATCTCCTGGCCGAATGTCTCGCACGGCTGAACCCTTTTCGGCTTTCGCGGCAGCTGGACGTCATCGACTGGGAGATCACCCAACTCGTCCGGGGAGGTGTTCACCGATGACGGAGCCGCCTACCCCGTCGGGCGCCGCGCCCGGACTAACGTCGCCCGCCATGGACAAAATCGCCATCATCGGCTGCGGCGGCTCCGGCAAGACCGTCCTGTCCCGCCGCCTCGCCGAGCGCCTTGGTCTTGCCGTCACCAACCTCGACGCCCTCTATTACGACGATCAGTGGAATCCGACACCGGCGGAGAAGTTCGCCGAGCTCCAACGGGAACTCGTCGCCGCCGACCGGTGGCTCATCGAAGGCAACTACGCCTCCACCCTGCCGATCCGGCTCGCCCGCGCCGACACCGTCATCTTCCTCGACCTCCCCGCCCGGACCTGCCTGTGGGGCATCGCGCAACGCCGGTGGCGCTACCGCGGCGGTCAACACACCGACGGCGTCTACGACCGCATCACCTGGTCCTTCATCAAATACATCCTCGGCTACCGGCGATCCATGCGCCCCCGCGTCACCGACCTGCTCGCCGAACACGCCCAGCACGCCCGCTACATCCGGCTGACCAGCCGCCGACAGGCCAACCGATTCCTACGCCAGCTCGATGCCAGCACCTCGACGTGACCCGACCCGAGGAGGCGAACTTGCTCACCTCCACCACCCCCTTCACCGACACCGCCGTCATCCGCGGCGTCCTCTACGCCGACGCCGAACGGCTCGAGCAACGCACCACCGTCCTGCACCGCGCCAAGACCAGCGGCGCCGACGCCACCGAAACCATCGCCGCGCTGGCCATCGCCGCCCAGCCCACCCCCGTACGGGTGGCCGACATCGGCTGCGGGCGCGGCAGCACCACCCTCCGGCTAGCCCGCCGGTACCCCAGAGCCGCCATCATCGCCGTTGACCAATCACCGGCCCTGCTGGCCGTCGTCGGCGATCGGCTACGCGCCCACCATCGCCAGGCGCACCTCGTCACCGCCGACTTCCACCGATTGCCGAACGAGCTGCACGACCTCGACCTGGCCGTCATGGCGTTCTGCCTTTACCACTCACCACACCCGCAAGCCGCACTCGCCGCGGTCGCCCGGCACGTCAGCCCAAACGGATCGCTGATCATCACTACCAAGGCGACCGGCAGCTACCACGAGATAGACGAGATCGTCGCCGCCAGTGGCCTGGACTCCGAGGCCGCCAGCAGGCCCAGCCTCTACCAGACCTTCCATAGCGACAACGCCGAGACCGTCCTGAGAGCGGCCGGACTCCGGTTACGCCGCCGACTCGACCAGCACCACACCTTCACGTTCCAAGACGCCTACCACCTCGCCGAATACGCGACGACGTGCCCTAAATACCAGTTCGCACCCGATGTCGCAGACAATCCGGCAAGACTCACGGACCGCCTGGAGCACGCCATACCGGCCATCGGCCTGACCGCCACGTCCACCGTGACGTACCTGGTCGCGGACAGGCCATGAGCCGAGCGGCGTTCACTAAGCGCTACACCGATCCCGCACGCGGGAGCGCCGCCCAAGCTCACTGGCGCTGGCTCCACCACCTCAACTGCGACGTACTGCTTCCGCAACTGCATCCGAGCACCGCGACACACCTCGTTCTTGACCGTCTTGACGGCCGCATGCCTGACCACGAAGACCTTCCGGACCTGGCCGCCGTGCTTGGACGGCTGCACGGCAGCGCCTACGCCCGGGAATTACACGCCGCACACCTCGATCGGCCCTTCGAATCGGTGACCGGCCTGCGCATCGCGGATTTCCTGACCGGTCGCGGCGGGGTCATCGCCGGGCTGACGGGCGCCTGGAACGGCGCACCTACGGCGTTGTACAAGGACGCCAACTTACGCAACTTCATTATCACCGCGGCCGGACCGGCCATCGTCGACTTCGACGACCTCACCCTCGCCCCGTTCGGATACGACCTCGCGAAACTCATCGTGTCCGTGGCCATGACCCTCGGTTTCCTGCCAGAAGCGCAAGTCGCAAGCGCATTGACCGCCTACAACACCGCGACGCACAGCTGCGGAGGCCCGGCCAGCTCGTGCTCGTTCGCCCAGCTAGCTAGCTATGCCGAGATTCATCACCAGCTCACCGCCCGGTATCTGCACCGCAACGGTTACCGCCACCTGTGGCCACACGTCCGCCCATGGCCGGCACCCGCAGTCCGTCCCGCCTGAAGGAGCATCCCGTGGCCGTCACCACCGAACTCGTCCTCGTCCGTCACGGCGAAGCGAACAACAACACCGCCGGAATCGTGGGTGGTGAGCGCGGCTGCACCGGGCTCAGCCCGTACGGGCGCGAGCAAGTTCATCAACTGGCCGCCCGGCTGGCCAGCGAACACGCCGTCCGACCGTTCGCCGTCGCCTACGGCTCGCCACGCCGTCGCGTCCGTGAAACCAGTGAAATGATCAGCGGGGAGCTGGCCCTTCCCATCACCGTTGTTGACGAGATACGCGGCCCCGACCACGGCAACGCCGACGGACAGAGCTGGCACGACGTCAAGACGGCGTTCGGCGGGCCACCGCAGCACAACCCCAACCAGCCGTACGCGGCCGGCTCGGAAACGTGGAACCAGTACCTCGAACGAGCGACGAGCGCGCTACGGCAGATCCTTGACCAACATGCCGGACGTCGCATACTGGTCGTTGCGCACGGCGAAACCATCGAAGCCGCTCACGTGCTGCTTTTTGAACTAGGACCTGCCGTACGCCTCGGCCTCGGCTTCGTCACTAGCCATGCCTCCATCACGCGCTGGCAACTGCATGTCAACCGATTCGACAGACATGTGTGGATGCTCGCCGCCCACAATGACACCTGGCACCTCAACGAGCACTAGCCGTGAGTGATCCCACCGAACGGCTGCTGACGATCTGCCAGCGCCTGGTCGATCCTGACGCCCGGCCCGTCGCTCTCCACGCCGGTCACAACAGCTCCGCCGTCCTGCGAGCCGCCACGAGCGCCGGGGAAGTGATCGTCAAACGCCATCGTGACCAGGATCGGCACCGCCAAGAGGTTCACGCCTATCAGCGATGGACGCCTGTCCTCGGTGCCAGAGCACCCACACTTGTCGCCGTCAACGACGATCCACCGGCGATGGTGGTGACTGCCCTACCGGGGCGCCCGCTCGCCGACTCTAAACTTCCGTCGTGGGCGGAACGAGAGGCACACCGGCAAAGCGGTGAAGCCCTGCGGCTACTCCACAACGCCGCACCACCAAGAATTGAACCCGAGATGACGGCTTGGCTGGGCGAACGCGGCGAGTGCTGGCTGGCGTTGGGCAACGGACTCTTCAGCGCTCAACGACGCGCCGAGATCCGCGCACACCTGCGCGACCTTGTCGGGCTTGGGCCGCTACCGGCCGTTCCATGCCATCTCGACTTCACGCCGCGCAACGTGCTGTACCTGACCGGTAGCGAACCTGCGCAGTTCAAGGACCCCGAAGTGCCGTCAGGCCCGCCGTTCAAGATCGAGATTTCCGTTATTGACTTCGAGCACTCGCGCTTTGATCTTGCGGCCCGAGATTTGGTACGACTCGCCACCCGATCTTGGTCGAAACGCCCGGACCTGGAGAAAGCGTTCCTCGGAGCCTACGGCGACCTCACTGAATTAGACCGGGAGATCATCGAGCACTGCTCACACCTAGACGCGCTGACCAATGCGGTTCGTGCGGCCCAAGATCGAAAGCAATCGATCCCGCTCAGCTGCAGTCGGCCACCGGAGTGATTTATGCCCAAACCATCACCAGGTCACCGGCCGGCGAGTGGCGTCCGCTCGTCACGGTCGATTTTCTTCCGGCGACCGACACGGACGGTGGAGTTACATGCGCCTCGACCTGCAACTCGACTCGCGAACCGCCGCTCCTGCCGACCTTGTGGTACGCGGGTGTCCGGGTACGCGATGATGTCCTGAAGACGCCCGCGCGCTGCAGATTGTGGGCGTATCTGCGCGCGCGGCGCACGGCTTACGCTGGGCGTCCAGCACCTGTTGTCGAGTAACCCTGGTAAGGAGCCTAGTGAGCGCGCTCGGTAGTTTCATCTGGTCGATCGCCGACCAGCTTCGGGGCCCCTACCGTCCCAACCAATACGGGAATGTGATCCTCCCGCTCACGATCCTGCGACGCCTCGACTGCATCCTGGAGCCTGACCGCGAGGCAGTGCGCGCGCTGGCGGCGAAGTATGACAACCCCAACCGGCTCAGAATTGAGGTCAAGAAGGCGACCGGCCGGCCGTTCTACAACACCTCGAACTACTCCTTCGCCAACCTGCTGACTGACGCCGACGGGCTGGCGGACAACCTAGCCGACTACATCGACCGGTTCTCGCCCGATGTCGACGTGTTCCAGTACTTCGAGTTCAAGAAGGAAATCCTCGGCCTCGAGAAGGCGGAACTGCTGCGCGAGGTGATCACGTCTTTCAAGGCAGTCGACCTGCATCCTGACGTCGTCTCCAACGCCGACATGGGCGATGCGTTCGAGTACATCATCCGCAAGTTCAACGAGGCCGCGAACGAAACCTCTGGAGACCATTACACCCCGCGAGATGCGATCAGGTTGCTCGTTGACTTGCTCTTCGCGGAGAAGGACGCTGACCTGACCGAGGCCGGCATCGTCCGCACGCTATACGACCCCACCGCGGGCACCGGCGGCATGCTCGCCCTGGCCGAAGAGCACCTCCTCGCACAGAATCCCGACGCGAAACTGAGCCTGTACGGCCAGGAATACAACCCACAGTCCTACGCGATCTGTAAGTCCGACCTGTTGGCCAAGGGCCACGACGCGACCAACATCGCCTTCGGCAACACCCTTACCGATGATGCGTTCAAGGGCCGCCAGTTCGACTTCTGCATGTCTAACCCGCCCTATGGCGTCGACTGGAAGCAGTACGCCAAGGCGGTAACGAAAGAGCGCAATGAAGCCGGTCCCTACGGCCGGTTCGCCCCCGGCCTCCCGGCGACTTCGGACGGGCAGATGCTCTTCCTGCTCCACCTGGCCCACAAGATGCGCGCCCCGGAGGACGGCGGCGGCCGGGTCGGCATCGTGATGAACGGCTCGCCGCTCTTCAACGGCGCCGCCGAGTCCGGGCCCTCCAACATCCGCAAATGGCTGCTGGAGAACGACCTTGTCGATGCCATCGTCGCGCTGCCGACCAACATGTTCTTCAACACCGGCATCGCCACCTACATCTGGATACTCGACAACACCAAGCACCCCGAACGCATGGGCCGGGTCCAGCTCATCGACGGTTCGTCGTTCTGGACCAAGATGCGCAAGAACCTCGGCGCCAAGAATCGTGAACTCAGCGAGGGGGACCGTGCCAAGGTCGTCCAGTTGTACGCCCACTTCACCGACGCCGATCCGGACCACTCCAAGGTGCTGCGTAACGACGAGTTCGGCTACTGGACCATCACCGTCGAGCGCCCCTTCCTCGATGAGTCTGGCAACCCAGTGGTCGACAGCAAGGGCAAGCCCAAGCCGGACCCGAAAAAGCGCGACACCGAGAACGTCCCTTTCACCTACGGCGGCTCGACCGCCGGTGTGGCCGGCAAGGTCGAAGTCATCCAGGCGTACTTCGACGCCGAGGTGAAGCTGCACGTCCCGGACGCCTGGATTGACTGGACAAAGCTCAAAACCGGCTACGAGATCCCCTTCACCCGCCACTTTTACAAGTACGTCCCGCCCCGACCCCTTGCCGAGATCGACGCCGACTTGGAGAAGCAGGTCGCCAAGATCCTCGATCTGCTGCGGGAGGTTGAAGGTTGAAACGGGCATATACGAACTCGGCTTCGCCTTGGCTCGGCAGGATTCCGGAGGACTGGGTTGAGTCCCGCTTCCGCTACGAGGTAGTCATCAGCGGTGGCCAGGTCGATCCCCGAGCGGAGCCGTGGTCAGGCATGGTGCTGATTGCCCCGAATCACATCGAGTCGGGCACCGGTCGACTCCTAGGGCGGGAGACCGCAGCGGACCAAGGTGCTGACAGCGGAAAATATGTGGCCACCGCCGGCCAAATCCTCTATTCCAAGATCCGCCCAGCTCTGAACAAGGTGGCAATCGCTGGCGAGGACTGCCTTTGCAGCGCGGACATGTACGCAATTTCTCTGTCAGACAGGCTCGACACGCGATTCGCTCGCTACTTCATGTCTGCTAAGCCGTTCCACGACTTCGCCACCGCGATGTCGATGCGTGTAAAGATGCCAAAAGTCAACCGGGAGGAGTTGGCTGACGGACCGTTGTTGCTGCCTCAACTGCCTGAGCAGCGTGCCATAGCCGACTACCTTGACCGCGAGACCGGCCGCATCGACACGCTCATCGAGGAGCAGCAGCACCTAATCGATATGCTCCGCGAAAGGCGGAGAGCCGTCATCTCATCCGCCTTGGCACCGACCGACTCATGGGTTCGTCGCCGGATAAAGCACATTGGTGAGACCAGTCTGGGGAAGATGCTCGACGCGGGTCGTGCGGTCCGCGACGGAGACCAGCCGCGGCCGTACGTACGGGCAGCAGATGTTCGTGCGGATGGCTCTGTAAACCTCGTGGACCTCAACGAGATGCCGTTCGCAGACGCAGAGATGCAGGTGTTCGACCTACGCGCGGGCGACGTCCTCCTAATCGAGGGTGGCGCCACGGTCGGGCGTCCAGGGTTCATGTTCAAGTCGGCACCAGGGATCGCGTTCCAGAAGACCGTGAACCGCCTGCGAGTCGGATCACAGGCCGATGGGCGGTTCGTGTACTGGTCGATGCTCCGCCTCTACGAGTCCGCCTACTACGCCAATCACTACGGGTCGGTCTCATTCGTTCACCTCACCGGCGAGAAGCTGAGGGAGATCGAACTTCGTTTCCCGTCGCCCAACGAGCAGCGGTCCGTCGCGGTCTACCTCGACGAGCAGACCGCAAAGATCGACGCGCTGATCGCCGAGACTGTGCGGTTCATCGAGATCGCCCGTGAGCGTCGCGCTGCGCTGATTACGGCGGCGGCGACGGGGCAGATCGACGTGTGGGAGATGGCGTGATGGCCGATCACAACGAGGTTGTCTTCGAGTCCGAGATCTGCGCATACCTGGAGTCCCACGGGTGGCTCTACTCCGCCGATTACACCGGGTACGACCGGGAGCGTGCGCTCTTCCCCGAGGACCTGTTCGCCTGGCTGCAGGAGACCCAGCAGGCTGCGTACGAGAAGGCGTTGAAGGCGGCGGGGACGCAGGCGAAGTTCCTCGACGTGCTGACCACGGCGCTCGACAAGCCTCTCGAGCATGGTGGTGGGACGCTGAACATCCTGCGCAACGGGGTGCAGTACATCGGTGGTGGCCGGTTGAAGATGGCGCAGTTCCGCCCCGAGACCAGCCTGAACGCGACCACCAACGAGCAGTACGCGGCGATGCGGGTGCGGGTGATGCGACAGGTGCACTTCTCCACCGCTGACCAGCGCAGCATCGACCTGGTCTTCTTCGTCAACGGGCTCCCGGTGGCCACCGTCGAGTTGAAGACCGACTTCACTCAGTCTGTCGATGAGGCGATCAACCAGTACCGCAAGAACCGGCATCCGCTGACCAACGGTCGGCCGGAGCCGCTGTTGTCGTTCGGGCACCGGGCGCTGGTGCACTTCGCGGTCTCCAACGACTTGGCCGCGATGACCACCAAGTTGGAGGGCGAGAAGACCCACTTCCTGCCGTTCAACATGGGCCACGAGAAGGGTGCGGGGAATCCGCCGGCCGAGGACGGGCAGTCGGCGACGGCGTACCTGTGGGAGCGGGTCTGGCAGAAAGACGCCTGGCTCACCATCATCGGCCGGCTAATGATCGTGGAGACCAAGGAGGAGTGGGATGTCGCGACCGGAAACTCGGTTCGGCGTACGAGCATGCTTTTCCCGCGGTTCCACCAGTGGGAGGCCGTGACAAACCTCGTCGCCGCAGTGCGGGAGGAGGGGGTGGGACATCGCTACCTGATCGAGCACTCCGCAGGGTCAGGAAAGACGAACACCATCGCCTGGACCGCGCACCGGCTGGCGCGACTGCACGTGAACGACGAGAAAGTCTTCGACTCGGTCATCGTGGTCGTGGACCGTAACGTCCTCGACGGGCAGCTCCAGGAAGCGATCCGGCAGATCGACGGCTCGGGGAAGATCGTGGCCACGATCAGCCCCGAGGACGTCCGCAAGGCGGGGGCCAAGTCCAAATCTGGGCTGCTGGCGACCGCGTTGAAGAACGGGGAGCTGATCATCGCGGTGACGGTGCAGACCTTCCCGTTCGCCCTCGGCGAGATCCGCGCCGACAAGGGTCTGAAGGGCAAGCGGTTCGCGCTGATCGCCGACGAGGCGCACTCGTCGCAGTCCGGGCAGATCTCCTCCAAGCTCAAAGCTGTGCTGACCGCGGAGGAGATCAAGGAAATCGAGGAGGGCGGTGAGGTCGATGTCGAGGCGATCTTGGCCGCGGAGATGGCCGAGCGGGCCGAGTCGGAGAACATCTCGTACTTCGCGTTCACGGCAACACCGAAGAACAAGACCCTGGAGCTGTTCGGCCGCAAAGGTCCTGACGGGAAGCCGGTCGAGTTCCACCTCTACTCGATGCGGCAGGCGATCGACGAGGGCTACATCCTCGACGTGCTCAGGGGCTACCAGTCGTACGACACTGCGCTGAAGATCGCCGGCAAGGCGGAAACCGGTGACGGCGGCGAGGTGGAGGAGTCCGCGGCGCGCAAAGGGCTGATGCGGTGGGTGAAACTGCACCCGACCAACATCAGCCAGAAGGTGCAAATCATCGTCGAGCATTTCCACGCCAACGTCGCCTACCTGCTGGACGGCAAGGCGAAGGCGATGGTGGTGACCGACTCGCGCAAGGGTGCGGTGAAGTACAAGAAGGCGCTCGACGCCTACATCACCAAACAGGCTGCCGTGGATCCCTCGTACAACTACCGCACCCTGGTCGCCTTCTCCGGCTCAGTGACCATGGACGAGAACGAGGAGTGGGTTTCGGACTGGGGACCGCAGCCGAGCAAAGACGACGAGTTCACCGAGGCCAACCTCAACCCCGGCGCCGGCTCAGACCTGGCCGCCGCCTTCAAGGGCACGACGTACAAGATCATGCTGGTCGCCAACAAGTTCCAGACCGGGTTCGACCAGCCCCTGCTCTCGGCGATGTACGTCGACAAGAAGCTCTCCGGGGTCACTGCCGTACAGACGCTGTCCCGACTCAACCGCACTCACCGCACCGCAGGTGGGGAGCAAAAGCGCAAGACGTTCGTCATCGACTTCGTGAACAAGCCGGAGGACATCCGGGCCGCGTTCGAGCCCTACTTCACCAACGCGACGCTGGAGACCGAGACCGACCTGTACATCGTGGTCCACCTCTCCAACAAGCTCGCCCAGGCCGGGATCTACACGCCGGAACAGGTGCGCCAGGTCGCCGAACTGTGGGTCACCCGCAAGGGCAACAACGCGCTGTCCGCTGCGATCAGCCCGGCCAAAAAGGAGTTCGCCCGCCGGTACGCCGCGGCAATCGAAGCCGACGACAAGGTCACGCTCAACACCCTCGACCTGTTCCGCAAGGACGTCTCCACCTACGTCAGGCTCTACGACTTCATGAGCCAGATCGTCGACTACGGCGACCCGTACATGGAGGAACTGTCAATCTTCCTGCGGCTTCTCGAGAAGGTCATCGCCGACACATCTTGGGGCGCAGAGGTCGATCTCTCCGACGTTGTCCTGGTCGGGGTCAAGCACAACAAGGCGACCGCCGTCGACATCTCGCTAACTGGTGACGGCGAGCTCAAGGGCATCGGCGCCGCCGGCACCGGCACCCGCAAGGAGCCGAAGTACGTCGCACTGCAGATCGTCATCGACAAGATGAACGACCTCTTCGGCGCCGAGTCCTTCACCGCGTCCCAGGTCCGTGAGTTCGTGTACGGACTGGTGCAGCGGCTGCTCACCTACCCGGACCTGGTCAACCAGGCCAAGGTGAACTCGAAGAAGCAGTTCATGGAATCGCAGGACTTCCAGGCGGCGGTCACTGAGGCGGTGGCCGACAACCAGGAGGCCCACAACACCATGGCCGACTACTTCTTCAGCGACGGCCCTGCCATCAACGCCGTCGTCATGGCACTCGCAGACGCCTTCTACGAGACAGCGATCGAGCAGCAGGTGGATACGTAAGCAGGCTCGTTCGTCGGCGAGCAGGCGTGTGCCAGGCGACGTCACGATCGCGGATCGCGCGCGGAGTTCGGTGGGACGTCGTTCAGTACGTCTCCCTTGTCTGGTCGCCTCCACCGTTACGCCGTAGTTCTTACAGCCTGAGGCGAACGTAGGAAACCAGTCCAGGCCGCCATGAGTCCCGCTCCGGGATACTGAGCCAGCGGTCTATGTCCTTGCTCCCGTGCAAGGCTCGGCCTGCTGTGACCATTCGAATGGCTTCTTCGGCAACGGCGAGAAGCTCGGCCGAGTCCTGTCATCCTAGCTCGTTGATCGACACCTCCCAGTGTCCGAGCGCAAGAGCACGAGTAAGCATGCCGCGACGCAGGTTAGCCGGGGCGTCGGCGGCTATCCTCGCCAACGTTTGTGCCCGCAGATCGTGTGCGGCGATCGTGTCGACGACTTCTTCGGCGCTGGCTGTGTTGCCCAACTTGAGGTGGGCTCGGGCGATCGACTGTATAGCGAACGTGTGAGCCGTGAGCATTGAAATCTGCTTGGCGGCGGTCTGGGCAGTTTCGAGCAAGCCGGCGGCGAGCGATTGATCGAAAGCAGCGAAGGGGACGAGGGCGGTCAACTTGCTGACTCGATCTGATGCCGGGGCGTGGTTGTGCAGCACCGTTTTCGTCTGCCGGATCGGATGTCGGCACAGCTCCTCGTCTCGGGTCCTCGCGGCAGCTTCAACCAATGCTTCGAGAGCGGTCGTAAGGTACGACGGGCCGTGAATTCTTTCAACATGCGCGTGGGCTCTGGCGAGGTCCCCGTGCGCCGCGTATTTCTCGACGAGGGCAACTATCACTCCTTCAGGTGTCTCGTCGAGGGATGCTGTTAGTCCTTCGCCCAGTCGAAATGGCCCAGATTCATCAGGAGAGTGGCCAGTTCCGTGATGGTAGAATTACGCATCACGTTATTCGGGAGGCCCTTGGCGAACATTTGGGTCTCGTTCAGAAACCCGCCTCTGACCATAGCTGCGGCAATCCATTCGGCCCCAAATCCAAGATTCCTATTCGGACGCTCTCGGGCGATTTCCATGGCGCCAGGCGCGTCGACCCGGGCGATGACAGCGGCGACGTTCAGCACCGGGTGGCGTCCACCTAGGCCAAACCGACCGGCGGCTCTTGCCATCACGAGCGCCCGATCCGGCTGATCGCGAGCGAGCGCCCGTGCGAGGTTCTGCCATAACCTCGGAGCGTTCCTGCGGGCTAGTCACCGAGGATGCAAGACCTTCGACGAGGCGGATGAAGTTCGATGCGCTGGCCGGATCGGCACGCTCGACAAGCAGCGAGGCAACGCTGGCGAGATCCGCCACGCGACGGGGCCCTTCGCGGAAAGGCTCTAGCAACACGCTCGGCAATGTCGGCACTGCCGGTGAACGCCAGATTCCTCGCCAGATTCGCCAGAGCCTGTTGCCGCTTGGCCGGGTCGGGAATCGACTCGGCGACAGTCTGGGCCCATGCCGGAAGCTACCCGCGCCAAGCTCAGTGCGAGATGTTCGAGCGCGCTGTCGCGGTGTTGGATAAGCTCGATAGTCCGGGCCGTTCTCTCCTCGCGGAGGGCGATCTCGGTGGCCAGGACTGGGCTGTCGGACGCGAGATCGTCAGCGACGGCGGCGAGTACCCGCACCCTGGCCAGAACGGTCGCCGACGCCACCGAAACGGCGTCGTCGAGGTTGCCTGCAGAGGCGGGCCTGCCGGGCAATGCGTACGAACGCCGTAATCTGCAGCTCGACGCGGTGTTCGAACTCAGATCGGCCGTTCGAAGACCGCCACATCGGCGTTCTCACAGGGTCGGCGTAGGTTCTGATCATCCATTCGGCATGAGACAGTCGGCCGGTTGCCGCGTACACCTCCGCGAGCTGCACGGATGTCGTCCGACTCGACGTCGGGAGGCATGTGAGGTAACGGGTTTCGTCAACACGTGCAGCCACGGTGCCCTGGCAAGACGGCACGGGCGAGGAGCGACTGGTGTTCGGCCGGCAGGTGATGCCGCACCTCGCCTCGGCCGACCTGCCCGCCGTCGTTGCAGGGCGGCTGGGGGTTGCCGGCGAGGTGGATCCGGTCGGACGGTGGCTGCTGGTCCCGGACGGGATGTCGCTGTTCGACGCCTACGGCCACGCGTCGAGGCGGGGCTTGGCGTGGCGGGAACCGTCCACCGTCGAGAAGGGGCCGACGTCTTCGCAGCTCATCTGAACTGCGAAGACGTCGAAATTCGTGTACTTTAGTAGACGAGGATGATGGCGATCAGCGCGATCGACATCAGAATCGCAAGGCGGGCGGTCCGGGCATTGCTTCTCAGGGCGAACCGGACCGTTTGCCACATCTCGTAAGCCATCTCTCACCTCCTTTCCTGAGCGCTGCGACCCACTACGGGGTCGCCGTAATTGCGCTTCCTTACACAGCGTAGCAGCATTCTTGAGTAAGCGGCAGCGCGCCTATCGCCGCCTGCTTCCGGGCAGTCCGGACGGTGTGGCACCGTCGCCCAGAACTACTCTGACCTGCGAATACTCTCGGTCGCCGTGACGGATATTTACTGGTGAGCGGTGTAGGGAAATAACTAGGAAGAACCACGGCAATAAGACCAGGTTTGTACGCAGGGTTAGTTTCAACGGGAGTTCCAGAGGTTAGTTCTAATTTCTCCGGAGTCAGACCGGAGACGACAGTAGAAGTTCCATGGGAAGTTCCAGCGTTCCGCAAACTAAATTACTCATCGTGCCGGCAATCGCAGCCGCAATGAGAGTGAGTAGAAGAGCGACGATGACAAGTCTCAGTTACACGAAGACTGCAGAGATGATGTCAGCGACGTTCCCGAACTAACGCGTAGGACTATGGGACCCGCCAGCCAACGACTGCAGACGAGCCCTGGCGTTCGCCCCGGAGCGAAGCGACGGGTCGCAGTTCGTCGCGATCCTGACCGACATGATCGTCAACTCCCGACAAGCGCAACACCTCGAGTAGGCCTGCGCGGCGGGCTCACATGACGCTCGCCTGCCAGAGGAACCTCCAGGTCGCAGGCCCTGCACCCGGCGTTCGAGCACGTGCGTAACCCGTTTACCTCGGGGTAGGAATCTGGTGGCAGAGGCACGGATACTGCATGCTGGTACCTGCGAGCGGTAACAACAGCATGTCATGTCCATCACTGTGGGTAGCGAGTCGGGAGGGATTGGTATGGCTCAACCCGGACTGATGCCTTCGTCCGATCTTCTCCCTCAACCCTTGCCGACCGGTTTAGCCGGCGCCATCTTTGCCATGCTCGCCAGCGGCCCAGTCACTCGAGCGCCGGTGGATCCGGCATGGCCACTGCACCGTGCCCTACTTGAGCTACGTGAAAGAGCCGATGAGGCCGGATTGGCCGATCCGCTCGACGGGGCCGCCACTCGGCCAGACCCGCACGTGGGCGTACGAGTTGTAGGGGCAGAGCGGGCTCTGCGCTCGCTCACATCACAAGGCTTGGTGATAGCGGCCGGGTCCGGGGCGTCCGCAGGCTGGGAGCTAAACGCGGCATCAGTCGCTTCCGCGCGGCGTGAATTCCTGCGCCGACATCCGGCGGAGGCGGACCTGCTTTTTTGGGCCGCTCAGCGCTGGAAGGCATCCTTGTCCGCCGCGGCGAAGGCGCGGTCCAGAGCGTCCCGATCATCGAGATCAGCCACAGAGTCAGGGGTCAGGCGCCGCCAGTTTCCGCCGTCCCTGTCTCGATAGAGGGACTTGACACGGAGGCGCCCACGGTTGGGACCGCCCGCAAGGGACACGGTCTCAACCCGGTAGGAACGAACCTTCCCGTCGCGGCCAGGCAACCCAGCCCCCTCCCACTGGTCTGGCGCATTGTCGCGCGGTCCGGACACCTTCCAATCGATGGTTTTGCACTGCTGGAGCCGACGGAGTGCGTCCATCGCCGTGGCCGGCCGCGACGACTGATTCTGCGAGATGAGCGCTCGCACAGCGCGACGTACTTGTTCGTTGACGCACGGTGGAAACTCCGCAAAGCGATCCGGGAAGGCGCGACGCCCCCTCCCCAGCCGTTCTTCCATCTCCAGGGGGTCCATTTTCTCGTACGGAAACGACCCGCGGATCATCTCCAGAAGGGTCACCCCGAGGCTGTAGATGTCTGACCGCACGTCCAAGATGCCGGTCCCGTACTCCGGGGGCCGATAGAGCAAGGTACCGCCGTGCGCCTCGCACGTTCGATCACCCTCCGACAACGGCGCGGCCGACCCAAGATCCCCGAGATAAGCCGTCACCCGCTCCTCGTCAAGCAGCACGTTTCCCGGCTTGACGTCACGATGCAGAAACCCATGCTTCGCGTGCAGATGGTCGAGTGCGTCGAGAATGTGCCCCGCAAGGGCCAGCGCCCGGCGGACCCCGAAACGATGACCGTCTTGCAGAGCGCCGTCCACGCTCCCGCCGGCCAGATAGTCCATCACGAGAGTCAGGCCATGCTGGATGTCGCGGTCCGGTTGGGCATCACGGATCCTGACGACGTGATCGTGTTCGACTCGATCGAGCAGCCTCGGCTCCCGGTAGGCGACGGCGTCCTCGAGCCCGAGCAGGTCAATCGTCTTCTGTACCAGCATCCGCTGAAGCGGCTCGTGCCAGACGAGCCGGACCTCGCCGACCGAACCCCCGGGCAGTGTCTGGAGAAAGGAATAGGTCGGCTTGTCGAGCCGATCACCGTGGATCACCTCAGGCTCGCTGTTCCCCAGCGACGGCAGCGAGCGCGGCGACACCGCGCCCATCGCCCCAGAATTTGCCGCTCCGGGCGACCCTGCCCTTACCGAGCTTCGCCAAGCCGCCACGTCCGGTAAGCCCGAGCGCGCCCTTCACGGCCTGCTGCGACAGGTACCGGCACGGCACGCCCGCCTTCGCGCATTCCAGCCGTATCAACGTCTCCATCGCCAAGCGATCGGTCCATCCGGTGTGCGTGTCCGAGTAGTTAGAAACAGCCCGCAGAACCACAACCTCAGACGCCGCGGCGTCGCGCAGAGCACGGACGACGTCCTTGCCGAACTCCACCAGACGATCGGCATCGGACAAACCGTCGCGAAACGCAAGCCGCTCCGGTTTGCCCTCCAGAACGGATTCCCCGTCCGCGACCGCGAGGTAGGCACACGACGATGTACAGGCAACCCCGAGCGTAGCCATGGTCCTCCTTGACCTCTGGCCGCCGCGCCCAGCTCGAGCGCAGCCGCAGGGCGTCCGAGGTGCCGGGCAGTCGCCGACCGAATACAGCTTAGAGGACTCTGAATGGTGCTGAAAACGCCAGGTCGACGGCGTCGGCGACCAGCGATCCATCCCCGCGGGCACTTCTGAACCACCGCCGGCATGGACATCTCGCGACGCATTTCTCCGGCAGTGACCGAGCGCTCACCGGCGGGGTCGAGCCGCGCCGAGGGAGTCAACCCCTCCGATTGGCCAGGCCACCGCGATGGCCGATCGGATTTCGCCCTTCACGCCCCGTCCCAGCCCGAACGGCTTACGAAGGCCATGTGGTCAAACGCAAAATCCAACCCCCGTGGTCGTGGCCGGGCCACCCCCTGCCCGAGCTCACCCGACCGCGCCGAATACCACACCTTCACGCCGGAACAGCGAGCCCAGTTCGTGGCGCTCCTGACCAACATGATCGTCAGCTGGCGCCAGGAGCAGCACCTCGAACGGGTTCGCTCGGGGGCGGCAGCCCAGTCGGACCTTCGCCAGCCAGAGGGAGTTCCAGGTCACAGCCCTACGCAATGATCGAAGAGTTCGTATGCCGTAACCTCAGCTCCACTTGGGTTCGAGTACGGACGTATTATCACAATTCCCATGCAAACACCATTCGCACGGATATGCACGCGCGGTCTACCCCGATAGGCGCCTCTATCTCCGAGATGCCAGGACGAATCGGTCTCGAATGACGAGCTGGCCGGCTGATCTTGGCGCGGACGGCGGTTGAGGTGTTTTGGGTGACCCGCCCCGGGCACGCAAAAGGATCCCCAACGGGATCCTCCCGCTCTTCGGAGGCGCATGCGCCGACCCGGTGGCGGCTATCGGCTCGCGGTTGAGTCGATCGTGCGAGGCATCCGTACGGTGCGGTCGGTGCCGGTCCGCGACGGCGACGCCCGCCGGCTGATCGACCGCGTCCGATTGACGATCGCGGTGTCCCGGAACCGAGCCGAACTTTCCCGAGGCCGCCTGTCCACCTGCCTCGATCGGTTGTGGAGATTGGCGTCGGTAATCATCTCCGGCCGATTCGGGGCCGCGGAGTATCTGCTTGATCCCTTTTCGCGTTTAGTCCCGTAATGGGGGTTCACGCAACAAGGGAAATAGGATGCAGAATACATTTTTGAGCCAAGGCCGTCGACTGCGGCTCGGCGCCGCCGTGGCCTGTGCTCTTGTCGCCGGTATCGGTGTGGAGGGGCCGGTGAGGGCCGCTTCGTCCCTGCCCGAAGGGGTCACGCAGCGTGCGGAAGCGCCCGGAGGTGCGGTCTTCACCAGAGCGGGCGGACCGTACGGCTACCTCGTGCCGGCCGGTGTAGCGAGCGTGTTCGTGCACATGGTCGGCGGGCGGGGCGGTAGCGGCCGCATGGCCGGCGGTCACGGTGCCGTCGCGGACGCGCCGCTGGCCGTGACGCCGGGCACCGTGCTTCAGGTCTACGTGGGCGGGAACGGCCCCGATCAGTCGGCCAGCCGGACGCGTTCCGGCGGTGTCAATGGTGGCGGCCGGGCGAATGGCAAATTCGCCGCCGGCGGGGGCGGAGCCTCCGACATCCGCACGTCGGTCGACCTGCAATCACGAGTCGTCGTGGCGGCCGGCGGTGGCGGCGGAGGCGACGTCGCCGGCGGAGACGCCGGACAACCCGGATTGCGGTACGAGTGCGGCTCCCCGGAGGAGGCGGGCCCAGGCACCCTGACCGCGGGCGGCGCCGGCGGAACCGATCCGTGCGACGACGAGCGTGCGACGGACGGCGGCGCGGGCCGCTTCGGCGCCGGTGGTGCCGGCGGACACCTCATCGACCGGAACGTCGGCGGTGGCGGTGGAGGCGGCGGCTGGTACGGCGGCGGCGGAGGCGGGGCGTACGGCGGTGGCGCAGGCGGGTCGAGCCTGGTCCCGGCGGGCGGTACGGTCGGTCTCGACTCGACCGGCTCGCCGCAGGTGTGGATCACACCTGCGGGAGGTGGCGCCGTCCTGGTGCCGTCGGTCACGGATCCGGCGGCGGTGGCGCCGCAGGTCATTCCGACGGTTCCGGCTGTTACGCAGCCGGCGGTGGTGGCGCCTGCGGACCCGGCGACGGTGCCCCAGGTCATTCCGACGATTCCCGCTGTCGTTCAGCCGACGGTGGTGACGCCTGCGGTGGTGACGCCGGCGGTGGTGACGCCTGCGGGCCCGGCGGCTGCGGTGGTGACACCTGCGGACCCGGCGGCTGCGGTGGTGACGCCTGCGGACCCGGCGGCTGCGGTGGTAGTGCAACCGGCGGTTGTCGCACCGGTGCAGTCGGCTGCGCAGGTGATCACGTTCCCGCAACCTGCGGACGCGGCGCTGACCGAAGGCGTTCGAACGCTGCCGGCGGTGGCCTCCTCCGGTCTGCCGGTCACTTTCGTCAGTGTGACGCCGGCCGTGTGCGCCGTCGCGGGGCCGGCCGTGACGCTACTTGCGGGCGGCGTGTGCGCGGTGGTGGCGACGCAGAGCGGCGGTGGCGGTTGGCAGCCGGCCGCCAGCGTGACGCGCATGTTCTCCGTTACCGGCGGCATTCAGACGCAGTTGGCGACGGTCTCCGCGTTGAGTGGCCTGAATCCGAATGGTCTTCTGCCCGCCGGTTGCGGTCTTGTGGTTTCGGCATTGTCGTTGCTTAGCGTGGGCACCTGTCCGACGGCCCGGTAATCGGTCGGCCTCCCGTCGCGAATGCAGAATGCAAGTGTAATTCGATCGAGGGACTTAAACGCCGCGACATCGCTGGGAAAAACGGCGAAAGCGGTACTTTTTGGGCATGACTTTCAATAATGTCAAATCACGAGTCCGGGTACGGCGGATCGCTGCTGCCGGGCTGACCATGATCGCGATGGGTGCGCTGGCCGTCAGCGCTCAGCCGGCCAGCGCCTCGTCGCACCGGCCCTGCGGGGTCGACAAGCACACCTCGACGAGCGGCGTGCAGAAGGTCGGCAGCGCGACGGCGACCCTGCAGGCGGACGGGATCAAGCTGACCACGGCGCAGTCCACGAACGCGGACAAGGTGTCGTGGCGGGCGAACTTCCTGCTGCCGGTGTCGGCCAGTTCGGTCACCGAGATGAACTACGAGACGATGAAGCTCGACACCGGGGCCGGCAACAACAACATCGTCAACGACGCCGCGCTGCCCGCGTACCACATCTACGTGCGCACCCAGCAGGGCGACGGCGTGCTCGTCTACGAGCCGTACTACTACCTCATGACGCTCGGCACCGGTAACCCGCAGCGTCACGTCCGCACCGAGTGGAACGTGATGACCGGCCCGCTCTGGACCAGCTCCACCACGATCAACGGGCTCCCGCAGACGGCCGGAGGGCCGGCCACGCTGACCTTCGCCCAGGTGGTCGCGCAGAACCCAGGAATGAAGGTCACCGGGATCGGCTGGGGGCTCGGTACCTACAACGCGGGTGTCATCGCGATCTTCGACGACCAGCGGTTCGCGACGACGACGACCTGCACGGATTACCAGTGGTCGACCGGTTTCAGTACCGGCAGCTGGTGGCCCTGGCTGTTCTGAGCCGTCGTGCGGCGCCCGGGGTTCGCCCTCCGGGCGCCGCATGCTCTTTCGCCGGGCCGGCGATGCGCCCACACTCCTGCCGGTCAGCTCCCGCTCATCGCGGCGACCGGGACGCGATGCCGGCTGTGCGCGGAGATGGGGTTTGGCACGAGCAGTTCCACGTTGCGGTCCACGAGGTCGCCGCGGCGGGCGTCCGTCCGGTTCGGCACGTCGTTGGCGGCTAGTTCGCGGGACAGCGAGGCCAGCGAGGCCGTCTCGGTCAGCCGGCTGCCCCGGGAGATCGGGCCGGTGTGATCGATGATCGTGCAGAAGATCGACAGGGTGTCGTCCAGGTTGTCGGCCAGCTCGACGATCCTGGACTGCTGCGGCCAGTCGATGTGTGCTGCGGTGTTGATTTCCCAGAAGCCGCCGCCGATGGCCGCCTCGGACGGGCGGGCATGCGACGACACCTGGTTGCGGTGGGTATGCCCATTGACCCAGGCGATCACGTTCGGGTATCGCAGCAGCAGGTCCCGCACCTGCGGGCCGCCGAGCCGGCCGCTGCCGTCGGACACGTTGGTCATCGTCTCGATGGTGTGATGGCTGAAGATCATGATGTACTGGTCCGTGCCGCCGCGGCGGCGCACGACCTCGCCCGACGGGGCCAGCCACTGGTTGCTCGCCGCCTGCAACTGCGCCTCCAGCCAGGCGAACTGCACCGGATCCATCGATCCTTCGGAACCGCCGCTACTGGTGACGGTGTCCAGCACGATGCCCCGTACCGGCCCTCGGTTGAAGGTGTAGTAGGCCGTGCCGGCGGCCAGGTTCGCGGCGGTGAATCCGTGCCCGACCGGGCCGCCGGTGGTCTTGAAATGCTCCTCGATGGTGATGCCGCGGTCCACGATCCGCCGTTGGGCATCGGGAGTGACGAATCGTCGGCCTCCCTCGGCCAGCTGCTTCGCCACCGCGGCCGGATCCAGCCGCAGCAGCCCCGCGATGAACTGCACCTGCGCCGGAAGCGGCGCCGCCAGGATCGACGGCGGCAGGCTGGTCAGTTTCACCGGGCCGGTCGCAATCTGTCGTAGCAGGTCGATGCCGGGTATGTTGCCCTGGACCAGGCCGTCGTGGTTGCCGTAGACGGCGTACCACGGCCGATCCAGACCGGCCGACCGGAACGGCGCGCGCGCGGCATCGAGCAGGCCGGGCGTCCGGGGGAATCCGTACGCCGCGGTGGGCACGCCGAACCCGCTCTCCGGATGCCAGAAGTAGGGGTCCGGCGCCACGTCGTCCATCACGCCCTCGTACCGCCCGGTGTCCCCGGAGTCCGGCCGGATCGTGCCGCCGTCGAGCAGGTCGATGTACCAGCGCAGCTCGTTGAACTGGCAGTTGTCGGTGTTGTCGCCGGTGACCACGGCGAACCGCACCGGCGCGCCGGTCGCCGGGCCGCGGCGCACCCGGCGCAACTGAGCCACCATCGCATCCGCCACCTGTGCGCTCAGCATCTCCTGTGGACGGTAGGCGCTTCCGAGATCCGACAGGCCGGGAATGGCGCTGTACTGATCGAGATATTCGAACCGGGCCGGCGACTGCACATCCATCACATGTACGTCGGTGAGCTGCGCGAAGCAGGTCAGCACCCGCCGGCGGCGGCAGGCATGGCGGGACACGCCGGCCAGGTCCCCACGGAACAGGAAAGGCTCGCCGGCCGCGGCAGTCAACGGAGCGTAGCCGCCGGCGCCGGCCGCGCCCCGGACGATGGTGCGTGCCAACGTCGTTCCCGCGCCTGAGCTGACGTGTGCGGACGCGGCTCGCTGAGAAAGCGGATCCACGGCTCCGGCGACGGTGAACCCGGCCGCGCCGAGCGCGCCCCTGAGGATCGTGCGTCTGGTAAGTCCCACGCGATGCCCCTCTCAAGCCGCCTCGTTGCGGTCCCTCCACAGTTCCCATTGGGTTTCCCGACCGCAATCAGCCGAATGGCCGCGGCGGTGCCGGCGAGGCATCGCTGTCACACATGCACGACGGCATCCGACAAAGGAGTAGGAGAAAGGAGCACGTCATGAAGATCGGCAGCATTTCCGGCCTCGTCTACCCCAGCAGCGATCTGGAGAGGACCGCCGCGTTCTACGAGTCCCTCGGCTTCCGTCCGGGCAAACGCACCGACCACGAGTACACCTGCTACGTCAATTGGTTCTGGCTGACCTTCTCCACCGAGGCGCACACCGCAGCCGAGGCCGCTGGCACCCTCTACCTCAAGGTCGACAACATCGATGACGCCTACGGTTTCGTGCTGGCCAACGGCTTCACGCCGCGCGACGAACCCCACAAGGACCAGGCAGGCCGCCGAGTCTTCGTTCTGCCCGATCCAGACGGCAATCACTTGGCCTTCTTCGCCAAGTGAGCCCGCTCCCCGCCGTTGGCGACCTGGCCCTGGCGGGCTGTCCACCGGATCTCGCTGCCCAGCAGCACACCGAGTGCGACGGCGACCATCGTCGCCGCGGTGGACAGCAGGGTGTTCAGGCCGTCCAGCGGGTCGGCGCCGAGGTACTTGGTCACGCCGAGCAGGCCGAGCGCTCCCGGCACCAGAAGCCAGAAGGCGGGCAGGACGCTGACCGGCGCCGGTGGTCCGTTCGGCGCGCGCGCCACCAGCCGGGCGACGGGGGTCATGAGCACCGCTCCGACGAAGGCCGACAGCACACCGCCCAGGAAGAACCCGCCGATGACCTGCCCCGCGTACGCGATGTAGAGCACCAGCAGCAGCCACCCGAGGGAGGCCAGGCGGGCGCAGTGGTGCAGCACGATTCCGGTGCCGAACAGAGCGACGCCGAGCCAGGTCGTCCAGACCGGCAACGGCTGGGCGCTGACCCCGATGATGGTCTGGACCGGGGCGCCGACCAGTTCGGCCGCGCTCGTGATGCCGAGCGCCAGCAGGAACAGGCGCATGCTGCCGGACGCCAGGCGACCCGCGCCCGAGATCATCTGCCCGGTGGCCAGCTCGATCGCCGCCGTCGTCAGCAGCGCGCCGGGCAGGAACGTCACCAGCGGCGCGGCCAGCGGCGCCAACGCTCCCGTGCCCGGAGCGAGCCGGACGAGTACGAAGGTCCCGCCCGCCACGCCGAACGCGTACAACGGTGGAAGGAACGGCTGCCACCGCGCCGGCGCCCGTTCCGTGGCCAGTTGCAGGAGGCCGACGCCCGCGCCGAGCACGGCGGCCGCCCAGAGGCCGAGCCAGTCCGCTCGCAGAACCAGCGCGAGCCCCGCCGACAGCAGGACATAGCCGGCGACCCGGACCGCCGGCCCGAACGCCGTCGGCATGCGGCGGATCCGGTTGAGCTCACCGAGCCCGTCCGCCGGCCGGACCTGGCCGCGTTCCGCCGACCGAACAAGCCGGTGCAGGGCGTCCATCTGCTCCAGCCGAAGCTGCTCGGTGCCGGCGGGCGCCACCGCGGTCTGCACCGTGCCCAACGTGGGTGCGGTGACGAACAACGCCGTCGCCAGAACGACGACTTCGGCATCCGGAACGCCGTTGACCGCCGCCACCCGGCCCAGGATCTGCTGGACCGAGGACACCGGCTCACCGCCGTCGATGAGCGCCTGCCCCAGGGCCACGAGGAAGGGCACGAGCGATCGGGAGACATCCGGCTGCGGCGGCAGCGGGCCCGTCTCGCGGCGGGTGCCACGCGCTGTTCGGCGGCGGATCGCCAGCGCGAACACGCCCGCGGCCAGCAGCGCACCCAGCGCCGCGAGCAGTGTGGACACCGCGATGCCGGACCGCGCCGCCGCGGGGGACCCCGCCGAATCCGGCGCCGGGGCGGGCGTCGGGGAGGGCGGTGGTGACGTGCTGGGCGGAGGCTGGGTGGACGCGGAAACGGAGACCGACGCGGAAGCAGAAGGGGAAGCAGAAGCGGAGGCGGAAGGGGAAGCGGAGGCGGAAGGGGAAGCGGAAGCGGAGGCGGAAGGGGAAGCGGAAGCAGAAACGGAAGCGGAAGCCGGGTCGGATGGCTCCGCGCCATTGGCCGGCCCGTCCAAGATGAGGGCGGCGACGAGACCCGCCAGCAGCAGGGCGGCCCGGCGAGCGCAGCCCGAACAGCGGACGGCCATTGCTCCTCCGAGACGCCGAGTGCTCTCGCATTCTGGCCTACATCCGCCGCACGGGGGCTCACCCGTGGGGGGTGAGATCGTCCTGACCACGGCCGGTGCGAGCGGCGCCGCAGGTGCCCACGTCGCACCGGGTTGCCGCTAGATTGCTCAGCGACGGCTCAGGAGAGATCCGCGCCATCAAGTCGCCGCGACATTAAGCCGCGACATTAAGGAGCCTGGTGTGGAATCAACGGGGTTCAAGGTGCCGCGTTCCGTCACCGCCTTCGTGGTTCTCGGCGGAATCGTGATCACCGTGCTGGGTCTGCGCGAGTTGGCCTGGCTGGTCACTCCGGCGGCGTTCGCGCTGGTGATCGTCATTCTGGTTTACCCGGTGCACACCTCGCTGGTGCGGCGCGGAGTTCCGGCGGTCCTGGCGCTGGCGGCCTTGATGCTGTCGATCTTCGGGGTCCTGCTCGCGCTGGCGGCGATCATCGTGTACGCGATCGCTCGGCTGGCCGCGGTCCTGCCGCGCTACTTCGCCGAAGCCGCCGCTACCCGGCGCGACCTGTCCGAGTTCCTGACCACGCTCGGTGTCGGCCCGGCGCAGATTCGCGAGATCGTCCGCGGCATCGATCTGCCGGTTGTGGCCGGCTGGCTCACGGCGCACATCCCCTCGCTGGTGGGAACCGCCGCGAGCCTGGTTCTCGTCTACAGCCTGCTGCTGTTCGTCGGTATCGAGTCCGCCCAGATCAACGGCCGGTCCGTCGCGCTGCGGGAGGACCATCCCCGGCTGGCCGGGGCGCTCGCCGCCTTCGTCGCCAACACCCGGCGGTACGTGGCCATCACGGGAGTGTTCGCGATCGTCGTCGGCACCCTGGACACGGCCTTCCTGCTGATCCTGGGGATTCCGCTGGCATTCCTCTGGGGGCTGCTGGCGGCGGTGTGCAACTTCATCCCGTACGTCGGCTTCCTCATCGGTTTGGTGCCGCCGGCCTTGCTGGCGCTGCTGACCCAGGGTTGGCAGAGCATGCTGCTGGTGATCGTCGTCTACACGGTCCTGAACTCGATCGTGACGACCTTCCTGCCGGCGAAGGTGGTGGGCGACGCGGTCGGGATGTCCATGACCGTGACCGTGGCCTCGGTGGCGTTCTGGTCCTGGGTTCTCGGTCCGCTCGGCGCGGTGCTCGCCATCCCGCTCAGCCTCCTGGTCAAGGCCGTCTTCATCGACGCCGTCCCCTCGGCGCGATGGCTGGCCGGTTTCGTCGACGCCGGCCCACGACGGCGGAAGCCCGCTCAGATCGACCCGCCAGGCCCCACCTGATCGGCCAAGACGATCCGCCCGCGGCCGGGCCGCTCATTCGTCAGGGAGGATGTCGCGCCTGGCGGTACCTGCCTGACTAGCGCTGAGGCCGGCCACGCCCGGCGACGATCACCGGCCGGACCCGAGGGCGGACCTCGTCGACACTGCGGTCGGGTGGGCGCCGAACCGAAGCGGGTGATCGATGTCCTGGGCGTTCATCTTCCGGATCCGTCAGTACCTCAAGGGCAGCCTCTGGATGTTGCCGGCGCTGGGCGGAGCGGCCGGCGTGGTCCTGGCCGGGCTCGACGACCGGCTGGAGCACCGCATCCACCTTCCGGACGCCTGGCAGTACTCCGCCGGCACCGCCTCCAGCGCACTGTCCTCGATTGTGGCGGCGACCATCGGGCTGCTCGGCTTCGTTGTCACGATCAGCGTCCTGGTCGTGCAGATGGCCACCGGGACGTTGTCGCCGCGGTTCATGCGCCTCTGGTATCGCGACCGGATGCAGAAGATCGTGCTGGCCGCTCTCACCGCGACGTTCGGGTTCGCGTACGGGCTGCTCCGCCGCATCGAGGAGAACTCCGTCCCCAGCCTTGGCGTCACCGTGGCCGGCGTCGCCGCCGGTGGCAGCGTGCTGCTGTTGCTGGTCTACCTCGAACACTTCGCACACGGACTGCGCCCGGTCGCCGTGGCGGCGAAGGTCGCCGCGGCCGGGCGCACGGTAGTCACCGCGATCTCCACGGATCGAACGGTGGAGAGCGCCGGGGACCGCTCGGCATCGACGGCGGGAAAACCGCTGGCGATCGTGCGATCCGCCCGGCCGGGCGCCGTTCAAGCCGTCCACCACCATGGGCTTCTCGCGGCGGCGGTCCGGCATGACTGCCTTCTCGTCATCACCTGCGCCGTCGGCGACTTCGTGTCGGGCGGGGCGGTGGTGATGGAGGTGTACGGGGAGGGCACGGCGCCGAACCCGCGGCACCTGGCCGCCATGGTCGCCCTCGGCCGCGAGCGGACCATCGACCAGGACCCGGCCTTCGCACTGCGCATCCTGGTCGACATCGCGATCCGGGCGCTGTCCCCGGCGGTCAACGACCCGACCACCGCTACTCAGGTCCTCAACTACATCGATGACCTGGTGCGGGTGCTGGGCCGGGCCGAGCTCCGGACCCCCTTGGGACTGCGGGATCAGGCGGGTCGCCTCCGGGTCGTGCTGCCGGCCAGGACGTGGGTGGATTACCTCGGTCTTGCGGTGACCGAGATCCGTCAGTACGGCGCGACGTCGCCGCAGGTGTGCCGCCGCCTCCGCGCGATGCTCGAAGAGCTGCTCGACGACGTACGCGCGGACCGGCGGCCCGCGGTGGCGGCGGAGCTCACGGCGCTGGACACCATCGTGGAGCGTTCCTTCGCCGACCCAGGCGACCGGGCCTTCGCGGCCGGCGCCGACCGGCAGGGGCTCGGCGGCTCGGCGACCGGGCCGCTCATCCAGCAGTCAGGTGACGGGAGCTCGCCGGCCACGCCAGTGTGAGACGACGGCCGGCGTCGCCCATGCCGAGGTCATCCGCGGCGGATGGCGTGTCCGCAACGGGCGCGCCCGCAGGATGGTGGGATGTCCGGACAGAGTGCGAACGCGACCGAACGGTCCTCCCCGCAGGACTCGGTGCCCGGGACGACCGGCTGGGTCGGCGTCCTCGTGTTCGGCGGGTTGATGCTGTTCCTGCTGGGTGTCTTCCATGTGATCCAGGGCATCGTGGCGATCTTCCACCACACCTTCTACATCGCGCGCAAGGGCGACCTGGTGGTGGCCGGAAACTACACGGCGTGGGGCTGGCTGCACCTCGTGCTCGGGGTCGTCGCCATCGCCGCCGGCATCGGGATCTTCGTGGGCGCGCTCTGGGCACGGGTGGCCGGGGTGGTGGTCGCCGCGGTCAGCGCGCTGTCCAGCATGCTCTTCATGCCGGCGTATCCGGTCTGGGGAGTCATCGCGATCACTTTCGACGTCGTGGTGATCTATGCGTTGGTCGCGCACGGGCAAGAGGTGCGCGGGGCCGAGCTCTAGCTGTCGTCGATACCCGGCATCTTGCCGACGGGGTCGCGCGTGCCGGAACGGGCGAGACCGATCGCGACGGACGGAAACACGATGACCGACAGAACGCCCGCGCCGACGAGCGCGGCGGCGTTCTCCGGCAGCATCGTCCCGGATTCGAGACCGATCTCGGCCAGCGCGACGAGCAGCGGCAGCGCGGTCGCGGTGAGCAGCATCATCTGGACCCGCCGGCGCCTGGGCAGATCGCGGCGGTAGATGAACAGGGCCGGCACGCCACGCACGGCAAGGAACAGCACGAAGAAGATCACCAGCCGCGCCGGCGCCTCGACGATCGACCGAAGGTCGAGGCTCAGACCCGATGACACGAAGAAGATCGGGATGAAGAATCCGTAGCCCACCGCATCGAGCTTGGCCTCCAGGGCGTGCACGTCGCCTGGCGCCCAACGGCGTAGCACCACTCCGGCGAGAAAGGCCCCGAGCACCACGTCGAGCCCGAAGTCCGCAGCGATCACGAGAAGGGCCATGAGCAGGAAAATGGTCCAGCGAAGGGTGGTCTGCGACGTCGCGTGCTCGCCCTCGGCGACGATCTTTCTGGCCCTCTCGTTCCGAACCAGCCTCGGAACGAACGTGAACAGCAGGCTGATTCCGGCGATGACGACCAACGAGATCAGGCCGAGAAACGCCCCGTTGGCGCTGAGGAAGATCGCTATGGCCAGGATGGGCAGAAACTCGCCGACCGCTCCGGAGGCCATGATGAATTGACCGAATCGGCCGGCCAGGAGGTTGTTGTCGCGCAGGATCGGCAGGAGCGTGCCGAGCGCGGTCGTGGTCAGTCCGATCGCGACCGGCACGAAGGCGTGAACGAACCCCACAAGCTCCAGCGCACCGGTCACGACGACCGCCAGCACCGCGGTCAGGAGCCAGGACCGGAACGCGAGCCGCCCGGCCCGCTCGCGAAACAGACGGAGCTCGAGCTCGTAGCCCGCCAGCAGAAACAGGAACCCGAGGCCCACGTTGGCGAACAGCTCGATGCTGTCCGGGTCCACCCACCCCAGGACGTCCGGGCCGAGGAGGATTCCTCCCAGAATGAAGATCACCACCTGCGGCACACGTCCGCGCGGCAGAAGGCCGGCCAGGATCGGGGCCAGCGCGGCGAGCAGGCTGACGCGAGCGAGATCGGCGAGGTCGTGCTGAAGGCTCACGACCTAGCCGGTGACGGTGACGGTGACGGTGACGGCCAAGCTGCCCACCTCCTGCCAGCTCGCCGGCTCGTCGGGAACGGGGAGGGTGGACGAGGCCGGCGCTGCTCAGCTAACCGGCCCGCACGCTCGCACCGCCTCACCCAAGGCGGAGGATTCCGGGAGGCACGCCCCGGCCTTCAGGCGCGCGCGAACCGGGTGGCGTGCGCTGCCACCCAGTCGGCGTAGGTGTGGGCCGGGCGGCCGAGGATCGCCGCGACGGCGCCGGTGGCCGGGAACTGGGGCTTGTCCAGGTGCCGGGCGTAGCGGGCCATCAGCGCGGTGACGAAGGCGGCGGGCAGGCCGGGGATCGCGTCCCCGGGTGCGATCTCCACGAACCGCAGCGGGCGGCCCAGCACCCGGCCGATGATCGACACCATCTCCTCGTGCGACAGGTCCTCGGGGCCGGTGAGCGTGACCCGCCGGCCGTCCAGGTCGTCGCCGAGCAGCGCGTGCGCGGCCACGGCGGCGAGGTCGCGCTCGTCCAGCGGCGACTCGGCGAAGCCGCCGTACACGTACCGGACGACGTCGCCCGCGCGGATGGCCGGGCCGAACGAGCCCGCCGAGTTGGCCGCGAACGTGCTCGGCCGCAGGCTCACCCAGGTCAGGCCGCTGTCGACGGCGGCGTCCTCGCCCTCCTTGTTGCGGTCGCCGGCGAGCCGGGACGGCTGCTCGTCCAGAGGTTCGTCCACATTGGCGGCGGAGAGCGCCACGACCTTGCGTACGCCGATTTCGCGCGCCCGCCGCAGGAACGGCGCCGGGTCGGGGACCGCCCGCGCGTTCAGGAAGATCGCCTCCACCCCGTCGAGGGCGCCCGGCGTCACCGCGGTCACGCCCTCGGGAAAGGGCGCCGCCGGGTTGCGGGTGGCGGCCAGCACAGGCACGCCACGGTCGACCAGCTCGTCGACGAGAGCGCGTCCGACGAGCCCGGATGCCCCGGTAACCAGAACAGCCATGACCGATCTCCTCTCGAACCTGTATGGTCCGAGAACCGCATCATATGAGTTCCGTATTAAGTCACCTGGTCAGGCCGGCGAGCAGCAGGCGGAGGGACTGGACGACGGCGTCGCGGGCCTGGCGCGGGTCGGGGGCGCCGGCGATCAGCATGCTGCCCCGGGTGAGCGCGCCGAGCAGCAGGCGGGCGAGGGTGTCCGGGTCGTCGACGCGCAGGCGGCCGCCCTCGGCGGCGGCCCGCAGCTCGGCGGCGATCGTGGCGAACGCGTACCGCTCGTCGAGCTCGGTGAAGCGGGCCAGGCCCAGCACGGCGGGCGCGTCGGTGACCAGGATGCGCTGGACCTCGGGCACGAGCATGCCGTCGAGGAAGGCCTCGAAGCCGACGCCGAGCGCGGCGATCTCGTCGGCCGCCCGCGACGCCGCGTCGGCCGAGCGGGCCAGCAGCTCGGTGTGCACCTGCTCGAAGACGGTCTCGAAGAGCGCCGTCTTGGTCGGGAAGTGGTGGTACAGCGCGCCGGTGGTCACCCGGGCCTCGCGGGCCAGGTCTTCGACCGGGGTCGCGGCGTAGCCCTGCCGGCCGAACAGGTCGCGCCCGGCCGCGACCAGGGCCGCCCGGGTCTGGGCCACCTGCTCCTCGCGCAGGCTGGGGTTTCGCTTGGACCTCACCCCGCATGTATAGCCGTTGCCGGCGGAGCGCTCATTTGACATAGTGCTGCTATGTTAAATACTGACGATATGTTGAGGGCGGCCGAGCGGACGGCGGCCGTGATCCGGGCCGCGGGCGATCCGGCCGCACGGGTGCCCGGCCTGACCTGGACGGTCGGTGAGACGGCCGCCCACCTCGTGCACGAGTTCCTCGACTACACCGCGTACGCGCAGGGGCGCAACAACCCCACCGAGGGTGGCCCGCCGTCCCGGCTCAACGCCGCCGCCAACGCCGTCCAACTGAGCGGCGACCCCGACCGTGACCTCGGTAGCCTGGCCGACCGGCTGGTCCCGGCGGTGGCGGGCTTCCGGGCCGTCGAGCCGCCGGAACGGCCGGTGACGGTCAGCAACGGCATCGCGATGAGCTGGGCGACGATGACCTCGGCCCTGCTCGGCGAGCTGCTGATCCACGGCCTCGACGTCGCCCGGGCGAGCCGGCAGCCGTGGCCGATCGACCGCGCGGACGCGCTGCGCGTGATCGACGGCGTCATGACGATGGTGCCGAGCTACCTCGACCGGGACCGGTCCGCGAACCTCGAGGCGACCTTCGAGCTGCGGCTGCGCGGCGGCCCGCGCTACCTGATCAGCGTCGACCACGGAACGGCCGTGACCGGTCCGGCCGGCGAACGGCCGGACTGCTGGATCTCGGCCGACCCGGTGGCGTTCCTCGAGGTCGGCTTCGGCCGGTCCGGCCAGTGGGGCCAGATCGCCCGCGGACGGCTGCTGGCCGGCGGCCGCAAGCCCTGGCTGGCCACCACCTTCGGGGCCCTGATCACCGGTCCGTAGGCGCGACCTTCCCGTGGGCCACTGAGGACGGCTAGGGTCGGTTCGGTGACCGATCCCCACGTCGCGCTCCGCGAGCTGGCGGAACGCTGCCTGGTGCGCGTCGGCGACCGGCCCGACGACGGCGGGTCCGGGGTGTGGATCGCGCCCGGCATTGTGCTCACCTGCGCGCATGTGGTCACCTCGGGTGTGGACAGTAAGGTCGCGCTCCGCTGGGACGGGCACGACCTCACCGGCACGGTGATCGAGCAGACCCCCGACACCACCCCGCAGAGTCGCGTCCGGAGCTTTCCCGACCTGGCGCTCATCGCCGTCACCGATCCGCCCGAGCACCCGTGCGCCTGGCTCGCCGAGATGGAGTACGCCCGCGAGTCCGATCTCACCGCCCTCGGCTACTCCCGGCGGAGCGAGAAAGACGACCTGGCCCCGGCCACCGTCCAGGGCCACTACGGCGGATACGAGTCGAACTTCTGGCTCTTCAAGACCAACGAGATTCGGCCGGGCATGTCCGGCGGCCCCGTCCTCGACCTGACCAGCGGCGCGGTGTGCGCGCTGGTGAAGACGTCGCTCGAGGTCGACACCGACCGCGGCGGCTACATCGTGCCGGTCAAGGCGCTTCGTCAGCTCCCCGCGGACCGGCGCCGGGAGGTGCTGCTCGCCGCGTACCGCTTCCATCGCGCCAACCAGCAGTGGGCCGCGCTGCGGGCGCGGCTGCCGGTCGTGCCTGGCGCCGTTCTGACCCCGGGGGAGGAGGTCGAGCTCTTCGGTCTCCTCGCCGAACTGCCCCCGATGGACGAACCGGAGCTCCGCCGCGTCTACCTGGAGTCCGCGCCGAACCACCGCCCGCCCGACGCCCGGCTCGACACCGTGCTCGACGTGGCTTACGCGCTCCTCGACAGCGGGACGCGTGCGGCCGACGGGGAACGGGCGCTGCTGCGCCTGGGTCACCGGTTCCCGGCCCTGCGCAACTGGACTCAGACGTACGCGACCAGCCGCGGCCTGCCGATGACCGGCGCTCCACCGCCCGCCGCGCCGCCGCCGGATGTCGTCACCGTCGAGATCGCGCCGGGCTGCGCCGAGGAGGACCGCTACCGATTGACGGTGAGCGTGAGCGACGCCGCCGGCCGGGGACAACGGCTCTACTGCGACGAGTCGCCGCGGCACACCCTCGACGAGGTGACGGCACTCGCGTGCGACCAGCTCCGCGCGGCGCTGTGCTGGCAGGGCAGCCAAACGATGATCGAGTTCGTCGTCCCGCGCTCCCTCTTCGCGGAGCCCTTCGAGAAGCTGCGCCCGATCGAGCGGAAGAAGACGAACCTCGGCCGCGGCTATCGCGTCGTGTTGCGCGACCTAGACCGGCAGGCCGACCCCTACATCCGGGCCGACTGGTTACGCCGCTGGCAGCACCTGGCCGGCGGCACCGGGCTCGTGCGCTGGACCACCTGCGAGGAGACCCTCGACGGGGAGCAGCTCAGCGCCGAGCTCGAGGCCGAGGAGCGTACGTCGGTGATGGTGTTTTCCCGTCGCCCCGACTCCGATCCGCATGTCACCGAGCTCTTCGAGGCCGCCCTGGACCTCGGCGTTCCCGCCGTCGCCTGGCGCCGCGACACCTGCGCCGAGCACGACAACGGCACCGGCGGCCCGCAGTGCTCGGGCGCCCACTTCGCCCGGGCGCTGCGCCCTCGGCTCGTTCAGCGGCCCGGAGCCGGCCTCCCCGCGCTGGCGCAGGAGATCCGGATCGACGCCGCCCGGCAGACCCCGGCGTCCACGCCCTGCCACGAGATCGTCCTGATCTGGGACGACCCTCGTCGCGCCGTCACGCAGACGGTGGCCCTGACCGAACCGCCCCGGATATGACAGGACGGCAGCCCTTGACCGCGAAGATCTTCAAAGGCGACGGCGTACCGCACGAGTGGGAGCTGCCCGAAGCGCCGCCCTGGCGTCAGTTCCGGGGCGAGCCGGTGGTGGAGCGGCCGATCGAGGACGAGCCGCATCCCAACGAGATGGAGCGGGCCCGCACCTACCGCGCCGGCCCCCGCGAGATCGATCTGGTCAACGTCGCGATCCTGCTGCGTAGGCCGATGCTCATCACGGGCCGGCCGGGGACGGGCAAATCAACGCTCGCGTACGCGGTGGCGCACGAGCTCGGGCTCGGCCCGGTGCTCCGGTGGCCGATCACCAGCCGGTCCACGCTCCAGGACGGGCTCTACCGGTACGACGCGATCGCCCGGCTGCAGGACGCCAACCTGCCCGCGGAGGAGCGGCCGGCGGCGGGCATCGGCCACTACATCCAGCTCGGGCCGCTCGGCACCGCGCTGCTGCCCACCGAGCGGCCCCGGGTGCTGCTCGTCGACGAGATCGACAAGAGCGACGTGGACCTGCCCAACGATCTGCTGACCGCCCTCGAGGAGGGCTCGTTCACGATCCCCGAGCTCAAACGGGTCGCCGACCGCGTCCACGACGTCGAGGTCGGCCTGGACCGTTCCGCCGGCACCGCGCCCGTCCGCGACGGCACGGTCCGCTGCCGGGCGTTCCCGATCGTGGTGATGACCAGCAACGACGAGCGCGACTTCCCGCCCGCGTTCCTGCGCCGCTGCCTGCGGCTGGACATCCCCGAGCCGGACGCGGACCAGCTCGCGTCGATTGTGGAGGCACACCTCGGCGCGGAGGCGCTCGACGACGGGTACGAGGTCATCGCCGAGTTCCTGCGGCGGCGCACGGCCGGCGAGATGGCCACCGACCAGCTTCTGAACGCCCTCTTCGTGACGATGCACGGCGAGCAGACCGGGGCCGGCACACCGAGTGAGCTCGCCGAACTGGTCATGCGCGACCTGGGCACGCCCGGCCGGTGACCGTTCTCGGACTGGTCGAGAGACTCCGGCGGGCCGGGGTCAGCCCGACCGCGCGCGAGCTCGCCGAGGCGATCTGGCTGGCCGGCCGCCTCGACGTCGCCGCGCTCGCCGACCGCCCCGGCGCCGCCGCGCAGCCGGCGCCGGAGCCGGAGGATCCGTCGCCACCGGCCACGAACGGCGACGATCACCCGGCGCCGCGGACCGTCGCGGTGGCCGCGCCGTCGGAGGCCGGTCCCGCGCCGCTGAGCGGCTTCCCGGTGCGTAGCCCGGCGGCGCCGGCGCTGCCGAACGCCCGGCGGTTGCAACGTGCCCTGCGCCCGCTGCGCCTGCGGGCGGAGGACCCGCGTCGGCCGGTGCTCGACGAGGCGGCGACCGCCCAGGCGATCGCGGAGACCGGAGTGTGGGCGACGGAGCTGGTGGCCGGCCGTCAGCGGCACTTCGACGCCGTGCTGGCGGTCGACACCGCGCCCTCGATGGAGATCTGGCGTCATCTGTCGGCCGGTCTGGCCGCCCTGCTCACCCGCTCGGGCGCCTTCCGGGACGTACGCGTCTTCCGCCCCGGCCGTGGCCTTCGCCCGGCTCAGCTGGTGGACGCCGGCCGGCGCCGCCTCTTCTTCGTGCTCACCGACGGGGTGGCCGAGGGCTGGCGCGACGGGTCGGTCGCCGGCCGGCTGCGCGCGTGGGCGCGTACCGGACCGGTGGTGGTCCTCCAGCCCCTCCCCGAGCAGATGTGGCTGCGTACGGGACTGCCGGTCGTCGCCGCCCGGGTGAGCGCGCCGGCCCCCGGCGTCCCGAACACCGGCCTGCGCACCCGCTACCGTCGTCGCCACGTTCCCGCCGGTGTCCCGCTGCCGGTCGTCGGTCTCGAGCCGGCGGCGCTCGGGGCGTGGGCGCGGCTCACCGCGGGACGGGGCGGCGAGGTGCCGCTGGCCGTCGCCCTGCTGCGCCCGGAGCCGCCGGAGTCGCCGCCACTTGCCGTGCTCGACGAGCTCAGTCCCGTCGAGCGGTTCCGGTCCACGGCGTCGCCCCAGGCGTACCAGCTGGCGGTCTGCCTCTCGCTGGTGCCGGTGACGCTCGACACGATGCGCCTGGTGCAGCACGTGACGTCGGCCGGCGACAGCCCGTCGATCCTGGCCGAGGTCCTGCTCGGCGGCCTGCTCAACCAGACCGGCGAGGGCATGTACGTCTTCGTCACCGGCGCCCGGGCCGAGCTGCGGGCCGAGCTACGCCGCTCCGAGGCCGCGCGCGTGACCAGCGCGATGTCGCGGTACGTCACCGAGCACGCGGGCGGCGCGGGTCCGGTGTTCCCGGCGTTCGCCGCGCACGCCGACGGTCCGGCCCGGGCCGCTGCCGAGCCCTTCGTCCAGGTCCCGGAGCCGGCCGCGGGCCGGCTCGGCGTGACCGCCGGCGAGCCGGCCGCGCACCGCTGGCAGGCGCGAATCCGCGGCATCGATGGCCGATTCGTGGGCGGTGGTGTGCTGATCTCCGAAGACGAGGTCCTGACCTGTGCCCACGTTCTCGGGTGGGGTCCGGAACCGCCGCACGGTCCGTTCCTGGTCGATTTCCCGCTGGCCGGGCGGCACCCCGTGATCCGGGGACGGGCGACCGCGTGGTTCCCGGAGCCGGATCTCGCCGTGCTGCGCCTGGACGTTCGGGCCGGCGGCGACATCAGTCCGGCGACGGTACGGCCGGCTGCCGACGCCCGGGGCGCGAACGCCAGGGCGCTCGGATTCCCCTCCGACCGGCCCGACGGGGTGTGGATGCGCTTCGTGGTGGGCGGTTCCGAGGCATCCCGCGGCGACCTGGTCCGGCTCGACTCGCCGGGCGTGATCGACCCGTGGCAGCTCGTGGGCTTCTCCGGCAGCGGCGTGATCGACAGCGCCTCGGGCGCCATGGTCGGTCTTTTCGCCCTGCAGAGCAGCGCCGATCTCCCGTCCGCGTGGATGATCCCGGCGGAGAGGATCCTCGAACGGATCCCGTTTGGTTTGCCCGTCCCGGCCGCGGTCACGAATCCGTTCGAGATGCGTCCCCTGCGCTTCCCCGAGGACGGCGACCACTTCGTCGACGCCGGCGGGAGCGACGACGCCTTCCGGGAGTTCGCCGCGCGCTGCACGCCGGCCGACGTCCAGCGCACCGGGAGCTTCGTGGCGATCAGTGGCCTGCCGGGTTCCGGTCGCACCTCGCTCGGCAATCGCTGCGCCGGGCTCTTCCGGAGCCGATGCGTCGAGGCCGGGGTCGAGCTGATGACGGTGGACCTGCAAGGCCCGCGCGCGATGGAGGAGAGCACCGAGGAGATCTTCGCGCGGATCCGCGATGAGCTGTCGTACTTCCACGACGGCGCCGCCACCTCGCTCGCCGAGATCGGCTACCGACTGACGGCCGCCGGCACGGTCGCGCTGATCCGGCTGCCGGAAGTCACCGACATGCCTGTTCTCCGCCGGTTCGCGATGGAGCAGCACCCGGGACTGCTGTACGTGGTGGACGTGGTGTCGGAGGAGCCGCTGAATCGTCGCGAACTAGGCCTTGACAGCGGCATTTTCCTGCACCTTTCGCCGGTGTCCACGCAGGACGCGGTCGCCCTCGTCCGGCAGCGGGTGACCGATCCTCGCCTGCCGCAGATCAGCCAGGAGACGATCGATCGGCTGCTGACGGCTCGCCCGATGACCATCCGAGAGCTGAAGAGGCTTCTCGCTCTGGCGTACACCGAAATAGCAGGGAATCAGCCGCTTCAGTCCGAGCTCACCTACGACTACCTCACCGACGTCTACTTCCGCTCGGTCGTGACGTGAAGCTGTTCGGTCTTGACATGAAGCTGTTTGATTGACTCGAATCTCTTCAGCCTGACATCAGAGTCAGTCGAGTCGCGGATGGTGATGCGGTGACGTCCTGGATGCGCCGACGTGATCACAACATCTTCCTCAATACGACAAATCTGTTGATCTGCGGCGCTCTCGCCGGAGTCGTGGTAGCGGCCGGGGTCTTCCCGGCCGCGGCCATGTCCGGCCTCGCCGCCAAGGCCGGCGGGGAAACCTTCGCCAGCCTGCCGAGCGAGCTCAAGGACTTCAGCTCCCCGCAGATCACCCGGATCTACGCCGCCGACAACAAGACGCAGATCTCCCAGTTCTACGACGAGTTCCGCAGCGACGTCCCGCTCAAGGACATCTCGAAGTACATGCGCGACGCCATCGTGGCCGCGGAGGACCGGGAGTTCTTCCACCACAAAGGCGTCGACATCAAGGGCGTCGCGCGCGCCCTGGTCAACAACAACAACGGCAAGTCCAAGCAGGGCGCCTCGACGATCACCATGCAGTGGGTACGCATGTCGCTGGCCTACTCGGCGACCAATCCGCAGGAGGTGGTGGAGGCCACGGTCGACACGCCGAAGCGCAAGGTCACCGAGATGAAGTACGCGCTGCAGGTCGAGAAGGAACTGAGCAAGGACCAGATCCTCGAGCGCTACCTGAACATTGCTCCCTTCGGCAACCAGGCGTACGGCGTCTTCGCCGCGAGCCAGGTCTACTTCAACAAGAAGCCGAAGGACCTCACGATCGGGCAGGCCGCCATGCTTGCCGCCATCGTGAAGGCGCCGACCAGCTACAACCCGACCAGCGCCGAGGGGCACAAGGAGCTCTCCGAGCGCCGCAACAACTACGTGATCCCGGGCATGGTCGAGCTGGGGGCGATCACCCAGGCGCAGGCCGACAAGGCGATCAAGGAAGCGATCCCGAGCAAGGCCAAGCCGACCGCGAACGGTTGCGTCTCGGTCGCCAAGAACATCTGGGGCTTCTTCTGCGACTACTTCTACCGCTGGTGGATGGGCCGGGAGGAGTTCGGCCAGACGCCGTACGACCGGGAGCGTCGCCTGAAGAGCGGTGGTTACCGGATCACGACCACCCTCGACATCAAGGCCCAGGCCAGCGCCCGTAAGCGGATCTCCGACCAGATCAAGGACACGAACAAGAACGCCCTGCTGCTGGCCGCGGTCGAGCCCGGCGACGGGAAGGTGCGGGCGCTCGCGGCTAACCGGCGCTACAAGCTCGACGACCCGGCGCACCCCCAGAACGGGATCTCCGCCGACCCTCGGAAGGCCAAGCAGGGTAAGCGGGGCACGTATCCGAACACGACGAACCCGCTGCTCACCGGCGGCGGGGACATCACCGGCTACCAGGCCGGCTCGGTCATGAAGATGTTCACCATGGTGGCCGCCCTGGAGAAGGGCTATCCGCTCGCGTACACGATCAAGGCCGAGAAGCAGGCGAAAACGCACTACATCATCGAGGCCGGCAGCGACTCGGCCTGCAAGGGCACGCACTTCTGGTGCCCGATGAACTCCGGCGGCGGTGGCGAGGGCATCTACAACATGTGGACCGGGTTCGGCCGGTCGATCAACACGTTCTTCGTGCCGCTCGAGGAACGGGTCGGCGCCGAGAACGTGGTCGCCGTGGCCAAGCGGTTCGGCGTGCAGTTCCGGTCGGAGAGCGACGCCGACTACGCCTCACCCGGCCGCGCCCATCAGTGGGGCGCCTTCACCCTGGGCGTCTCGGCCACCACGCCGCTGGACATGGCGAACGCGTACGCGACGCTCGCCGCCGACGGCATGTACTGCGAGCCGACGCCGATCGAGCGGATCACCACTCAGGCGGGCGAGAAGCTCGACGTCGGCAAGTCCCACTGCATGCGCGCGACCAGCAAGGACGTGGCCCGGGCCGCGCTCGACGCGACGCGTTGCCCGGTGGGCGACTCGGCTCAGCTCGGCTCCTGCCACGGCGCGACGGCGGGCGGGGTGCGGTCGGTGGTCGGCCACCCGGTCTTCGGCAAGACGGGCACGACCGACAAGGACCGCACGGCCGGCCTGATCGCGGGGACGACGTCGCTGGTGGTGGCCGGCTATCTGGTCAACCCGGACTATCAGAACCACTCCGACCATCTGCGCCACTACCAGGTCAATCCGGCCGTCTACAACACGCTTGCCGACTACATGAAGGGCAAGCCCAAGATCCAATTCAAGAAGCCGGAAAATCGCAAGATTGCGTACGGGGACCAGCGCCGCATCCCGGATGTGGAATGCGACTCGATCTCGAGCGCCCGCAACCGCCTGGAGAACGCCGGGTTCTCGGTCTGGCTCAGCTCGTCGTCCGTCGACTCGTCCTGTCCGGCGGGCACGGCGGCCGGCACCAACCCCGAGGGCCGCACGATCAAGGGCGGCGTGGTCGAGATCGAGACCAGCAACGGCAAGGGCGCGCTGCCCACGCTCCCCGGCCTGCCCGGCGGCACCAAGCCGCCGATCACCCCACCACCGCGGCGTAGGTAGACGAATATCTTCCCAGCCTGCTCACAGCTTCTGTCGCAGGCAACGAGTGGACCAACGCCGTACCCTGGAACGGCAGCACATGACGTGCTTCAACCTCGTGGGATCTTTGACGCGAGAAGGAATCAGGAGGCTGGACGCAGTGAAATCTTCGAACCCGGTTCTCACGCGGCTGGGCCAGGCGGCCGAGCAGCAGCGGGCCTCCGGGTACGGATATGGCGAGCCGTACCCGACGACGCCGGGCTACGCCGCTCCGCCCGTCGCCCGTGCCATGTCGATCGACGACGTGGTCGTCAAGACCGTGGTCCTGCTCGGCATCACCGGCATCTCGGCGATCGCCGCGTGGAACCTGATCCCCGACTCGCTGCAGGGCCCGGCCTGGATCGGCGCCGCCATCGTCGGCCTGGTCCTCGGTCTGATCATCTCGTTCTCGCGGATGGCCAACCCGGCCCTCGTGGTGGCCTACGCGGTGGTCGAGGGCGCCTTCGTCGGCATGGTCAGCAAGGCCTTCGAGTCCTTCTACCACGGCATCGTCCTCCAGGCGGTGGTCGCCACCTTCGGCGTCTTCTTCCTGATGGCCGCGCTCTACAAGTCGCGGGTGATCCGGGCGACGCCGCGGTTCACCAAGGGCCTGATCGCGACGATCGGTGGCCTGTTCGTCCTCATGCTGATCAACTTCGTGCTCTCGCTGTTCGGCGTGCACACCGGCATCCGGGACAACGGCGCGATCGGCATCATCTTCAGCATCGTCTGCATCGTGGTCGCGTCGCTGAGCTTCATCCTCGACTTCGACCAGATCGAGCAGGCGGTCCGCATGGGCCTGCCGCAGCGCTACGCGTGGACCTGCGCGTTCGGCATCCTGGTCGGCCTGATCTGGCTCTACCTCGAGATCCTGCGCCTGCTCAGCTATCTCCAGGGCAGCAGCAGAGACTAGACGCTTCACCCTCGGCGCCCGGATCGTCCTCCCACGGTCCGGGCGCCGCCGTGTCCGCGTCGCATCGCCGTGTCCGCCCCGCGTCGCCATGCCCGCGTCGCTGTTCGCACGCCGGCGGCTACGCTCGGCCGCGTGACCGACTTCGCGACCTCGATCGAGCGGCTCCTCTCCCAGGTGCGTCACTGGGAGCAGCCGCGATGGCGGGGTCCCCGGGCCGAGCGGACCTTCGGGTTGGTGCAGTTGCTCGCCGATCTCGGCGCCGACGCCGAGGGCCGCCCCCGCCGCCCGGTCCCGCGCGAGCACGACATGATCCTCCCGGACCAGCTCCGCGTGATGGCCGACGACCTGCTCGCCGCCGACCCGCCGCCGGCCGTCCTGGCCGAGGCCACCACCGCGGTCGACAAGCTGCGAGCGGCCCTCTGAGATCGCCGGCCCTCTGAGATCGCCGGCCCTCTGAGATGGGCGGCCCTCCGAGAAATGAAAACCGCCGAGCCCGGCCGCTCGTGGCAGACCGAACCCGGCGGAAGACTCCGGGGCGAATCAGCTCAGCTCAGGCGCTCCAGCACCATCGCCATGCCCTGACCGCCGCCGACGCACATCGTCTCGAGGCCGATGCTCTTGTCGTGCCAGTCGAGCGAGTTCAGCAGCGTGCCGGTGATGCGGGCGCCGGTCATGCCGAACGGGTGGCCGACCGCGATCGCGCCGCCGTTGACGTTGAGCTTCTCGATCGGGATGCCCAGGTCCTGATACGAGGGGATGACCTGAGCCGCGAACGCCTCGTTGATCTCGACCAGGTCGACGTCGGCGATCGTCATGCCGGCCCGCTTCAGCGCCTGCTTCGACGCCTCCACCGGCCCCAGCCCCATGATCTCGGGGGAGAGGGCGGTGACGCCGGTCGAGACGATCCGCGCCAGCGGGGTGATGCCCAGCTCGCGGGCCTTGGTGTCGCTCATGATGACCACGGCCGCCGCGCCGTCGTTCAGCGGGCAGCAGTTGCCGGCCGTGACCCGGCCGTCGGGCCGGAACACCGGCTTGAGCCCGGAGACGGCCTCGATGGTCACGCCGGGCCGCGGGCCGTCGTCCTTCGCGACGACCGAGCCGTCCGGCAGCGTCACGGGCGTGATCTCGCGGTCCCAGAAGCCGTCGGCGATCGCCTTCTCGGCGAGGTTCTGGCTGCGTACGCCGAACTCGTCCATCTCCTCGCGGGAGATGCCCTTGATCTGCGCCAGGTTTTCGGCCGTCTGGCCCATCGCCATGTAGACGTCCGGAACGTTGCCGTCCTCGCGCGGGTCGTGCCAGGTCTTGCCACCCTGGGCGGCGGCGACCGTCCGCTCCTGGGCGGAGGCGAAGAACGGGTTCTCCCAGCCGCCGCCGACCAGCTCCTGGGCGGCCGACGGGAGCCCGTCGGAGCTGCCCCGGAAGAAGCGGGAGACGGTCTCGACGCCGGCCGAGACGAAGATGTCGCCCTCGCCCGCCTTGATCGCGTGGAACGCCATCCGGCTGGTCTGCAGCGACGACGAGCAGTACCGGGTGATCGTCGCGCCGGGCAGGCCGTCGAGGCCGAGCTTGGTGGCGACCACGCGGCCCATGTTGAAGCCCTGCTCGCCACCGGGCAGCCCGCAACCGAGGTAGAGGTCCTCGATCAGGGTGCGGTCGAGCTGAGGCACCTTGTTCAGCGCCGCGTCGACGATCGTGGCGGCGAGGTCGTCGGGGCGCAGATCCTTCAGCGACCCCTTGACGGCCCGGCCGATCGGGGAGCGCGCGGTGGCGACGATGACAGCTTCCGGCATGACCCCAACGTTAACCGGTCAGTAACAACCTCTGCGAGTGCAGATTTATCACACGCCCGCCGCTTTTCAGATTGGGCTCAGCGCTGCTTTTGCGACAGCGGGATACAAAGCGTGCGCCCAGACGCGGTAGCCGTCCGCGGACGGGTGGAAGCCGTCGTAGCAGAACGTGCCCGCGTCGGCCCGGAACACGGCGCCGGTCTCCTCGGCCAGGTCGACCACCGCGCCGCCGGCCTCCTGCACCGCCTTGGTCTGCGCCTTCGCCATCCGGCGGCCCAGCATGCCGGCCACCTGGCGCAGCGGCGGCGCGATCGCCCGCAGCGCGCCCAGGTCGGGGCAGGTGCCGACGACCACCCGCACGCCCGCCTCGCGCAGCCGGCGGACGGCCTGCCCGAGCAGCTCGGCCGCCTCCTCGGGGCTGCGCATGCTGGTCGCGTCGTGCGCGCCGATCAGCACCACGGCCACGTCCGGTCGGTCGCCGAGCAGCGCGCGGGCCACCTGGGTCGCCAGGTCGGCGGCCCGGGAGCCGGCCACGCCCACGCTGGAGAGCAGCACGTGCCGCTCGCCGGTCTCGGCCGTGCCCTCGGCGAGCAGCCGGGCCAGCTGGCCACCGACCGTCTCGGAGAGCCACTCGACGCCGACGCCGATCGCGGCCGAGTCGCCGAGCAGCACCAGCCGCAGCGTGGGCGCCGAGATCTTGCCCATCGACGTGCGCAGGGCCAGGCCCATGGTGGGCTTCGCGTACCGGCGGGCCTTCGCGGCGAGCACCTCGCCGGCCAGCAGGGCGATGCCGCCCACCGCGCCGGCGAGCAGGCCGGTGGCCGCCGCCTTGCCGATTCGTGCGTTCAGCCCCGCCATCTCTCGCCTCCCTGCGTCACCCTGCGGCCTTAATGATCCGCTGGGGTCCACCCTACGGCTCCCGTCGCGGAAGGGCCGCTCGGAACCGTTGCCTTGTGCCCGAACCAGGTGCGCGGCTCGCCGAACCACGGATGCCGACGCAGCGTGGCCCGGCGCCCGCCCGACTTGGCCGGGCTGACCTCGGTGCCGGCCGCGCGTACGGCCTCCTGCGCCGCGGTCTCGAGATCGCTCACACCCACCGCGGCGGCCGGCCGATCCTCCTCGCCGAGCAGCGCGAGCAGGGTCGGCAGCACCACGGACGCGGCCCGCGCGTAGCCCTCGGCGGACGGGTGGAAGTGGTCGGAGCTGAACATCCGCACCGGATCCGCCTCGAACATCGGCCCGAGCAGGTTGCCGATCGACACCGTACGCCCGCCGGCCGCGACCACCGCGACGGTTTGTGCGGCGGCCAGGTCGCGACTCCACTTGCGGGCGAGCCAGCGCAGCGGCGGCTTGATCGGCTGGATCGCCCCGATGTCCGGGCAGGTGCCGACCACGACCCGGCAGCCGGCCTCGCGCAGCCGCCGCACCGAGTCGCCGAGGTAGCGCACGGCCTGGTCCCGAGCCGAGATGTGGGTGACGTCGTTGCCGCCGATCAGGATCACCGCGACGTCCGGCTCGTACTCCAGCGCGGCGTCCACCTGATAGGGCAATCCGGCCGACATCGCGCCGACCACGGCGACCCGGTAGAGCCGCACCGGCCGGCTGAGGCGACGCGACACGCCGGTCGCCAGCAGCGCGCCGGGAGTCTCGCGGGGACGGTGCACGCCGTACCCGGCCGCCGAGGAGTCGCCGAGAATGACCATCGTGATCGGCTTGCCGCCGAACTTCGCCCCGTAGACCCCGTCGCCCCGCGGCGGGGGCGCCTCGGCCAGCGGGATCACCCGCCGCGCGTCCGCCGCCTGCCGCATCAGCAGCCCCGCCGAGCCCGCGCTCAGCACGGCGAGCCCACCGGTGACGCCGCCGACGATCTGACCGGCCAGCTTGAGCCGCCGCCGGTCCTCCGCGGTGAACTCGATGCCGCTCACGGGTCCCCCTCCAGATCCGGCTTGGATTTCGAGGCTAACTCGTTCGGGCGAAGGGTAAATCAAAGTCGTGCCGGAGTTCCGGCGACGCCATCGTGGCGCAGGCAAGTCATGCTGGAGTTGCGGAGAGGGGAAGTGATGGCGAAAACGCTGAAACGGACGGCGGCGTTCACTGCGCTGGCCAAGCAACTCATGTCGGGCGCTCGAGGCGGGCCGTCGGTGAGCAAACGGCTGGCGGCGGTGCCTCGCATGCTGAAGGCGACGGCGAAAGGGGAGTACGACGGCGGGGTGCGGGTCGCTCTCATGGCGGCTGCCGCGGCGTACGTCGTCTCGCCTATTGATCTTATTCCGGAAGCCTTCCTCCTGGTCGTCGGCCTGGCCGACGACGCCGTGATGATCACCTGGCTGGCCGGCGCCGTGCTCGTCGAAACCGAGCGCTTCCTGGAGTGGGAGAAGCGGCGGGACCACGTCGTCGTAATCTAAAGCGTGCGTTACTACGACAACGTCGTCGAGATCATCGGTGACACACCCCTGGTGAAGCTGAACAGCGTCACCGAGGGCATCGAAGCCACGGTGCTGGCCAAGGTCGAGTACTTCAATCCCGGCGGTTCGGTTAAAGACCGGATCGCCCTGCGGATGGTGCTCGACGCGGAAGAGGCCGGGATTCTCCGGCCGGGTGGCACCATCGTCGAGCCGACCAGCGGAAACACCGGGGTCGGGTTGGCTCTGGTCGCGCAGCGGCGCGGCTACAAATGCATCTTCGTGTGTCCCGACAAGGTCAGCGAGGACAAACAGAACGTCCTTCGCGCGTACGGGGCCGAGGTCGTCGTCTGCCCGACGGCGGTGGCCCCGGAAGACCCGCGCTCCTACTACAACGTCTCCGACCGGCTGGCCCGCGAGGTCCCCGGCGCTTGGAAGCCCGACCAGTACAGCAACCCGGCCAACCCGCGCTCCCACTACGAGGACACCGGCCCCGAGCTCTGGAAACAGACCGAAGGCAAGATCACGCACTTCGTGGCGGGCGTCGGCACCGGGGGCACGATCAGCGGCGTCGGGCGATATCTGAAGGAACAGGGCGCCGTACGGGTGATCGGCGCCGATCCCGAGGGATCGGTCTACTCCGGGGGCAGCGGCCGGCCGTACCTGGTCGAAGGTGTTGGTGAAGATTTTTGGCCGACCACCTACGACCGCGACATCTGCGACGACGTCATCGAGGTCTCCGACTCAGACTCGTTCGAGATGACCCGGCGGCTGGCTCGCGAGGAGGGCCTGCTGGTCGGCGGCTCGTGCGGCATGGCCGTGGTGGCCGCGCTCGAGGTGGCCCGCAAGGCCGCCCCCGACGACGTCATCGTGGTCCTGCTCCCCGACGGCGGCCGAGGCTACCTGTCCAAGATCTTCAACGACGACTGGATGGCCCGCTACGGCTTCCTCCGCACGGGCGGCGACGCCCCCACCGTCGCGGATGCCCTGGCCGGCAAGGACGGCCGGATGCCACCCTTGATCCACGTCCACCCCACCGAGACGGTCCGCGACGCGATCGACTACATGCGCGAGTACGGCGTTTCGCAGCTGCCCGTCCTGAAGGCCGAGCCCCCCGTGGTAACCGGCGAGGTGGCCGGATCAATAGCGGAAAAGGCCCTGCTCGACGCGTTGTTCACCGGCCAGGCCCACTTGCACGACACCATAGAGCGCCACATGGGCGACCCGTTGCCCATGATCGGCGGCGGCCAGCCGGTGACCGAGGCAGTAAGCCTGCTGGAAAAGGCCGACGCCGCGATGGTGTTGGTGGATGGGAAGCCGGCCGGGGTCCTGACCCGGCAGGACCTGTTGGCTCATCTGACCTGATGTGGGTTGCCCGCGGTCGCCCTTTCGGGGGTGGTCGCGGGCCGTCTGCTCGCTCGCCTGGGTATGGTCCTGCTCTTGCCGCGCTCGCTGGGTTTGGTCGCGCTCGCTTGCGTGGGTTTGGCCGCTTGCCCGTTTCTGTCGTGTTCGCTGGTTCGTGCCGCGCGCCTCGGCTCCGCGTTCCCGCGCCCTGTCCCCGCTCCCCGCCGCGTCCCGCCTCGCGCTGCGTCCTCTCTCATCGCCTCGCGCTGCGTCCTCGCTTCTCGCCTCGCGCTGCGTCCTCGCTTCTCGCCCCGCGCCGCGCCGCGTCCTCGCTCCCCGCCCCCGGCCCCGCGCCCCCGCCTCCGCCCCACGCCATGCGGCCTGAAAACTTGCGGCGCCCCGGTGAACCGCACCCCACCAAGCTCCGTCATCAGCGGGAACTCCCAGCGCGCTGATGAGTCGCCACCTCAAGCCGTCGGCAAGCATCCAGATCGAACCGCTTGTCCACAACCGCGATTTGACACCGCCCCAGCGGCACCCGGCACACTCATTTCTGTGGCTGGTCGGCCCCCTTGGGCGGGCGGGGTGTACCCCGGCGTGCAAGGCCAGGCGGGCGCGCACCTGAGTGGCGTCCGAGCCATCCGCTCCGACGAGCTTTGACAGGCCATGCGCGCGGGTCAACGATGCGGCGTTCCACCGCGGGCGCTCGCCTCTAAGCGACCTGAGCCCACCACGCTCCAACCAGGCGGACACCCCCGCCCATCGCCAAACCAAGCGACGGCAAATTTCAGCCGAGCTCAGCCGGCACGCTAACCACATCCACCAGGGCATTCTTGCGAAGCAACGTAATCGGCAAACTCTTCCCGATCGCCGGCCCGAGCATGAGGCGCTGGAGGGCCTGCGTCGTCTGGATGGCCTGGCCGCCCGCCGAGATCAAGATGTCGCCCAAGTAGATACCGGAAGTGCCGGCCGGGCTTCCGGGGACCACCTCGACCACGCGCAGGCCCAATTTCTGGCCCAGGCGATCAGCCAGTGCGGGAGGCAGGGGCGTAGGCACACCGGCCACGCCCAGCCAGGCTCGGCGGACCCGGCCCGAGGCGACCAGCTCGCCGATGATGGTGCGGGTGGTGGAGTTGATCGGGACGGCCAGGCCCAGGCCGTAGCCGGCTACGGCGGTGTTGATGCCTACGACCGTGCCGGTGGCGTCGGCCAGGGCGCCGCCCGAGTTGCCGGGGTTCAGGGCGGCGTCGGTCTGGATGACGCTGTCGATGATGCGCACTCGGCGGCCGTCGCGGGCGGGGAGTGAGCGGCCCAGGCCGGAGACCACGCCGGCGGTGACCGAGCCGGCCAGGCCCATGGGGTTGCCCACGGCCACGACCAGCTGGCCGATCTTCAAGGTGTCGGCGTCGCCCAGGGGTGCGGCGGGGGCGCCGGAGTTCTGCACGCGGACCACGGCCAGGTCGGAGAGTGGGTCGGCGCCGACCACGTCGAAATTCGACTCTGTTCCATCGGCGAAGGCCGCAGTGCCGTGGGAAGCGCCGGTGATCACGTGGGCGTTGGTGAGCAGGAAGCCGTCGTCGGTGAAGGTGACCGCGGAGCCGGCGCCGGCGCCACGGGCGGTACGCACCGAGAGGGCGGCGACCGAGGGCAGGAGGCTGGCGGCGACACCCGTCACGACGCGGCTGTAGGCGTCGAGCGCCTCAGTCGGGTCGACTCCCGTGTGTTCGGTATCCATGACCGCCTCAACAAACGGCCGGCAAAAGTCGATGCCGGAGGGCCGTCCGCCCAAAGCGAAATGAGAGCCGTCACGGATAGTCGCCACAGTCGGACAGAAAGTGCGGCGACGCGAAGGGGCGGTGCGGTTGTATCTGTCGTACCGGAGGTTGCAGTACAACCCGACGGAGAGTGACGGATGGTCATCGCCGACCCACCGGCCGACATCGTGGACCGGATGCTCTGGCGCGACGCCCAGCAGATGCTGGGTCGCCATGCCGATGGCGACCACGAGGGCAACTGTGTCTGGTGTGGATGGCGCTGGCCGTGCGCGCCGCGGCGGCTGGCCGAGCGGGCCGAGGAAGCTTCCCGCCGGCCGTGGCGCGAAGCGTGGACCGCGCGGCACGACCTGAACAGCATCCGGGCCATGCCGGGCCTGCGGACCGACGACCGGCACGGCTACCGGAGCCCGCGGACGAACCGCGGATATTTTGACTGATAAATCAATAAAGGCCCGATAAATACATAAAGGCTCCGACGTCGCCGTCAGCTTGACCTCCCCCGGCAGGCCCCGGCTTCCCAGCCCGGTCGACGTCTCCCAGCGGTGACACCGCAGCGCCCCGCCAGCGCCGCGGCATCCCGCAACAGGACCCGCCCTTGAACTGGTTCAGGACCGGCACGCCTCCGCTGGTCCAGCGCCTCCGGCCAGGCGCGACCCCCGGTTTGGGCGGGGCGGTTGGCGGGAGCGCGTGACCACAGGTTCCCCCGCAATATCTCGGTCGCGCGCTCCCGCCCACCTATAGTTGGGGCGGTCCAATATGGAGGTGGTGCGACCGCCATGCCCGCCCCGGCGCAACTACCCCCCGACATAGCGTCATTTACTGGACGCGACGCGGAGATGGCAACGCTGAGCGAGCCCACCGCCGTTGTGGTGCTCTCCGGTCCGCCTGGCTGCGGAAAGAGCGCTCTCGCCATCCACTGGGCCAAAACGGCCACCCATGAAAACCGCTTATATCTGGATTTACGCGGCTTCGGTGGTGCCGCCCCGCGCGAGCCCGCCGACGCCCTCCGCCTCCTGCTCGAGTCCCTGGGCGTCACCCCCGACCGGATGCCACCGGACGAGGACGGCCGGCAGGCGCTGTGGCGTGGTGAGACCGCCGATCGCCGCCTGCTCCTGCTGCTCGACAACGCCCGCGACGACGAGCAGGTGCTGCCCCTGCTGCCGGCCGGCGACGAGACCCGCACGGTGGTGACCAGCCGCCGCCGGCTGACCGGCCTGGTCGCGGCCGTCGGGGCGCGCCCGATCGCGCTCGGCGTGCTGCCCGAGCCGGAGGCGATCGAGCTCTTCCAGCGGCGGGTGGGCGCCCTCGCCGGCGAGTCGGCCCTCGACATCGTGCGGGCCTGCGGCGGCCTTCCGCTCGCGGTGACCCTGGCCGCCGCCCGGGTGCGCACCTCCGGGCATCCCCTGGCCGCCCTCGCCGCGTTGACCGCCGAGCTGCGCCGCCCGTCCCGGCGCCTGGCGGCCCTCGACGATCTGCGGTCCGTCTTCTCCTGGTCGTACCACGGGCTCGACCCGGAAACGGCCCGTCTCTTTCGCCTGCTCGGCCTGGTCGCGGCCCCCGACATCGCCGTCGCCGCCGCCTCGGCTCTGGTCGGTCGCCCACCGGCCGAGGCCGGTCGCCTCCTGCGCGAGCTCACCGAGACGGCTCTTCTGACCGAGCCGAGCCCCGGGCGTTTCCACATGCACGATCTCCTTCGCGCGTACGCCGGGGAGCTGGCCCGTGAGCACGACCAGCCCGCCGAGCGCCGGGCCGCCCTGACCAGGTTGCTCGACCACTACACGCACACCGCCTACCAGGCCGACCTCGTGCTCAACCCGACCCGGGCCCCGATCCCGATGACGCTGGGTGAGCCCGCCGACGACGCCCGGCCGAGCCCCGTCGGCGACATGAAGGCCGCGCTGACCTGGCTCACCGGCGAGCGGGAGACGCTGCTGGCCGCCGTCCGGCAGGCCCGGGACGAGGGCCTCGACACCCAGGCCTGGCAGCTGAGCTGGGCGCTCGACTCCTTCCTGCACGAGGAGCGCCGCTGGGACGACGAGGGCGCGGCCTGGGCGGTGGCGCTCGATGCGGCGGCCACCCTCGCCGACGGGCCTGCCCTGGCGTACGCGTACTCCTTCCTCGCCGTGGCCGACGCCCGCCGTCAGCGCTTCGCCGAGGCCCAGTTGCACATGAGCCGCGCCCTGGGCCTGGTCGAGGACGCGGGCGACGTCGCCGGGACGGCCGAGTGCCGATTCATCCTGTCCTACCTGTGGTGGCTCCAGGGCGATCAGCAACGCGCGCTGGCCGAGGCGGAGCGGGCGCTCGAGCTGTTCGGCACGCTCGGCGACCCGATCTGGGAGGGCAAAGCCGCGCTCGCCGTCGGCTGGTACCACGCGCAGCGCGGCGACAACCGCACCGCGCTGCCCTACTTCACCCGGGCCGTGCAGCTGCAGCGCGCGGCCGGCGACCGGGAGAACGAGTCGGTCACCCGGGACAGCCTGGGCCTGCTCCACCTGTTCACCGGCGAGCACGACGAGGCCGCCCGGCAGTTCGAGGAGGGGCTGCGGCTCTCCCGGCGCACCGGCAACCCGGCCGTCGAGGCGCAGATCCTCGGCCACCTCGGCGACCTCTACGAGACGCTCGGCGATCGGCCGACGGCGGAGGAGCGCTGGCGGGAGGCGTACGAAATCTTGGCCGATCTTGGACATCCGCAGGCCGCGGCCGTACGCGCCAAGCTCACGCCCGTGCGGAAGCAGGACGCGCCCGGCATCCGCGCCCACCGCCTGCGTCGCGGTTTGTCCCAGGAGGACCTGGCCGAGCGCACCGGCCTGAGCGTGCGCACGATCCGCAACCTCGAGTCGGGCCGGGGCGGACGGCCGCGCCCGGAGACCGCCCGCCTGCTCGCCGACGCGTTCGGCCTTCAGGGTGACGAACGGGAACGGTTCCACCTGGAGCTCGCCGGCTGATTTGCCGGTCGCTTGCCGGTCCGCTTCCTGTGCCGCACCGACCCCGCGCCGCACGATGGAGGCAGAGGAACACGGGGGAGTGTCCGGGTGGGGAACTGGGGGCCACCCGGGCAACAATCAGCGCAGGTCCCGGGTGTAGCGCAACTGCGGCACCGGTTGACCGCCGACCGCCTCGACCCGGGTCACGCCGTCCGCCTGCCAGCCGGCCTTGTCGTAGAAGCGCCGCGCCCGTTCGTTCTCCTCGAGCACCCATAGGACCGCTCGATCGCCGCCGAGTTCGGTCAGCTGCGTCCACGCGTTCTCCATGAGCAGCCGGCCCACACCCGTGCCGACCAGCACCGGGTCGACGTGGATCGCGTACAGCTCGGACGCGCCCTCGGTCTCGCTCGGTCCCACGTAGGTGAAGCCGACGACGCGTTCGAAGTCCTCGGCGACGGTCAGCCGGTGCGTGTCGCGCTCCCATTTCCAGCGTTCGGTCCACCACTCGGCGAGCGCGGCGGCCGAGAGCGACGCGAGCGTGTCGGGGGCGAGGATGTGCGCATAGGCGGCACTGCGCGATCGGAAGTGCAACGCGCCCACCGCGGGAAGATCAGAGTCCTCTCCCGTACGCAACAAAGCAGTCATCACCGGACTTTAGCGACCGGGTCGCGAGTCGAGATCAAATCGTGGACACTCCTCCCGACGGGGGTGCTCAGTGGACGGTTTCGTGCGACTGTTCGTGGACTACTGCCAGTACCTCGTGCACACCTCGCCGGAGCGGAACGGCCTGGAGATCTACACCGTCGGGGACGACCTCGTGCACGTCGGCGGGCCGGGGGAGCTGACGGCCTTCGCCGGCACCCACACCGGCCACATCGAGATCCGCGTGGTGGCCCTTCCCGATCAGCCGGTGTCCGCGGCCGAGGACGATTGGGACGCGATCAGCGAGGCGACCCTCTGGTGTCCGACCGGCACGTTCTCCGTCCACGGCCTGATGGGCGGCAGCGCCGACGGCCTCACCGCCGTCGCGGTCGGCCGGCCCGGGCTGATCCGGGTGCGGGTGCACGCGCGCAACCGCGTGCACGAGTCCGTACGGACCGAGGACGACCCGCCCGAGCAGCACGAGGTGCACGTGTGGCCGGTCGCCGAGGACCCCGGCCTGCTGACGCTGCGCTCGGACGGCTCGCGCGGCGATTGGTCGCCCCAGCTCGGCAAGGCGGCGGAGTGGGCGATGCTCGGCCTGGTCAACGGCTCGAGGGCGGCCGATCACGGCTCCGGCTCCCGCGCGACCGTCGTCCGGCGCCGTCCCGTGCCGTTGCCGGCCGCCCAGGCCCTGCTCGCCGACCCCGCCGCCGCCCTGACCCAGCCGGCGCCCGACCGCGCGCTGCCCGCCGGCGACCTCGAGATCCGCCTCCGCACGGTCGCCGAGGGCCTGCGCACCCGCACCCTGACCTGGCGCTGGGCCGGCCCCGAGCCGCTGCCCGACGACGAGCCGACCGCGGTGAGACTGCGAATCGACGCCGACGGTTCGGGCGCGGCCGGCCTGACCGTCCGCCACGAGGAGGTCCCGGCCCGCGACGCGATCGCGCTCGGCCTGATCTGGGACCACCTGCTCGACCGCCTCGCCACTGCCACCGGCACCCCGCCGGCGTGGGACGCGGCCCTGCGCGAGAAGGCGGCCCGGGCCGAGGCCGTCCGCCGCCACAACGCCGAGCGCGAGGCCGCCACGTGGGGCGGCCCGCCACCGCCCGACCGCGTACGCCTCCTGCCTGCCCGCGCCGCGCTGCTGGCCCGCATGGACCGTCCGCTGCTGGACCGCGTCGCCGAGATGCCCGCCGACCGCCAGCGGGAGGTGGCTCGCTGGGCCGCCCGCCGGGCCTTGGAGGTGGCCGGCCTGCTAAGCGTCGCCTGGATAGCCGACGCCCTGGCCACCGCCGACGCCGGCGGCGACCTGCCGGCGAGCTTCACCGACTCGCAGGCCGCCTTTCAGCGCCTGCTCTCCGACCCCGAGGTCCCACACACGGTCATCACCGTGCCCGGCGGCCCGGCCAACTTCGTGCAGCAGGCGGCCGCCTTCCCGGCCTTGCTGGCCCTGGCCATGGACGACCCGCTGGCCGCCGCGGTCGACGCCCTCTACGTGGCAGCCACCGCTCACGGGGACGCCCACCGGGACTTCCTCGCTTCGGCGCACGCCGCCTTCCCGCCACTGGCGCCGGGCGGCCGATCTCCCCTCTCGTAACTGAGCAGAAGCGTCAGCAAGCGGAGGCCGAACGCGAGGCCAGGCAGGCCGAGGCGGCAGCCAGGAAGGCTGATGCGGCGCGCTTGAAACAGGAAGTTCAGGCACAGCGGCTGGCGGCTCAAGCCGCGACAAAGGCGGCGCGCGAGTTGGCGCACCGTCGGCAGGTGGAGGAGAAGCGCCGCCTCGCGGAGGAGCGAGCGAGGACCCAGGAGACCGCCGTCTCGAAGGGCCTGGCCGATGCCGAGGAAGAGGCTCGCCGCGCGGCGGAGGTGGAGTTCCGGACGGAAGCTGTCAGCGCGCTGTTGAGTGAGAGGAACCATCGGGCCCGCCTATCGCTATACGAAAGCGAAGGGCTTGATGACGGTGCCGCGCGAGGAAGCCGAGACGAAGAAGCTCTATGCCGATCTGCTCGCGCGACTAACACTCCGCACGCTGGCCGAGGCGTTCGACGCCACCTCCCCGAACGTGGTGACCAGCTCGGCCTGGACGTGCTCATCGGGCTCCCGAAGGTGCCACCAGGATGGGAACGCAAGGACCTAACTTGATCTGGATGGGACGGGGATGCGGGCCAGGTCTTCGGCCAGGACGATGGTGCCGCCGAATTCGGCCTTTGCCTCGTCCAGGTAGCGCTGGGGGTCCTGGTAACGCTGGGAGAAGTGGGTCAGCACCAAGGTGCGGACGTTCGACTCGCGGGCCACGGCGGCGGCCTGGGCGGCCGTCAGGTGGCCGACCAGGCGGGCCATCTCGGCGTCCTCGGTGAGGAACGTTGACTCGATCACCAGCATGTCTACGTCGGCGGCCAAGGCGTAGACGTTGTCGCACAGGCCGGTGTCCATGATGAAGGCGAAACTCTGGCCGGGGCGTAGCTTGCTCACCTGCTCGAGCGTGACCTCCCCGAGGCGGCCGGTGCGCTGGAGCTCGCCGACGGCCGGGCCCGAGATGCCGTGGGCGGCCAGCCGGGACGGGATCATGCGGCGCGCCTGCGGTTCGTCGAGGCGGTAGCCGTACGTGGGCAGGGAATGCCAGAGTGGCAGCGCCGTGAGTCGCCCCGCGGGGGTCTCCGTCGTGAAGCTCGCGCCGCTCACCGGTGCGGCCACGATGTCGGCGTTGTCCCAGTAGCTGGTGGCGTGCCGCAGCCGGTCGTAGAACTCCTGGCCCTCGGCCGGATAGTGCACGGCCACCGGATGCGGCACCTTGTCGAGCGAGATGCGCTGGAGGATGCCGGGCAGGCCGAGGCTGTGGTCGCCGTGGAAGTGGGTGATGCAGATCCGCTTGATCGGGGTGACCGCGAGGCCGGCCATCAGCATCTGGCGCTGGGTGCCCTCGCCCGGGTCGAAGAGGATCACCTCGTCGTCCCAGCGCAGCAGGTAGCCGTTGTGGTTGCGATGTCTCGTGGGCACCTGGCTCGCGGTGCCGAGGACGGCCAGCTCGCGCATCGAACGGACTCCAGAAATGGGTCGACCCCCGGGGGTCATCCACGACGCATCGCAACACACGAAGCGAAGTGGTCCGGTCGGACAAGGCCGGATCCCCGGGGGTCGGGTGGCTGCCTGATACTCGCCGGACCGCTGCCACACGGTCTCGACGTCATTCGTCAAACAGAACGAAGCTGTCGAGGACAGCGGCTAGCGGACAGCCACCTCACGAGTCCCGTTGGTATACAACTTCGGACCACCTCCCTTCACGTGTACGGCCACGTTAACCAAGCAGGGGAGGCGATGCCAACGCTTTTAACATCACTAGAGGCGAGGGAATACGCGCGGGGACATTTCGGTCCCCTCCACCGCGAGCGACGCCGGGCCCACGATCAGCTGGTCGGGGCGGCCGACCACCTCGTCATCCTTGTTGTCGTAGTCGAAGCGACTGAGCACGTGCCGCATCGCCTCGAGCCGGGCCCGCTTCTTGTCGTTGCTCTTCACGACCGTCCACGGCGCGTCCGCGGTGTCGGTGTAGAAGAACATCGCCTCCTTGGCCTCGGTGTAGTCGCCCCACTTGTCGAGCGACGCAAGATCCATGGGCGAGAGCTTCCATTGCCGTACGGGATCGACCTGCCGGATCGCGAAGCGGGTGCGCTGCTCGCCCTGCGTCACCGAGAACCAGAACTTGACCAGGTGAACGCCGGAGCGCACCAGCATGCGCTCGAGCTCCGGGGTCTGGCGCATGAACTCGAGGTACTCGGCGCGGGTGCAGAAGCCCATGACCCGCTCGACGCCGGCCCGGTTGTACCAGGAGCGGTCGAACAGCACGATCTCGCCGGCGGACGGCAGGTGGCTGATGTAGCGCTGGTAGTACCACTGCGTGCTCTCGCGCTCGCTCGGCTTCTCCAGCGCGACCACCGAGGCGCCGCGCGGGTTGAGGTGCTCCATGAAGCGCTTGATCGTGCCGCCCTTGCCGGCCGCGTCGCGCCCCTCGAAGAGCACCACGAGCCGCTCGCCGGTGGTCTTGCACCAGTTCTGCAGCTTCAGCAGCTCGATCTGGAGCAGCCGCTTGTCGTGGTCGTACTGCTGGCGGGTCAGCCGCTCGTCGTACGGGTAATCCTCGCGCCAGGTGTCGACCGGCGAGCCGTCCGCGTTGAGCAGCACCGGGTCGTCATCGTCGTCGTCCGCGACGCGATAGCCTCCGAGCGCCGTGATCGGCCCGTCGTACGGCTGGGTGGTGGTCTGTTCGTCCTGGTACTCCGCCTCCGCCTGCATGGGCTCTTCATACCCCGTTCAGATGAACGTCAGCCCATCCAGCGACGAAGCTTCTTCCTCCGCGAAGCTTCCACCACAACGGGCAGCTCGCGGTACGTGTCCTTGCCGATCTGCTCCTGCCGGCCCCAGAGCACGCCGAACCAGAAGCTGTCCGGCCCGAGCTCGTGCAGCAGCTCGCGGGCGACGACCGAGTCCTGGTGGGCGCCGAGCACGTCCTGGAGGTCGGTCAGGGCGTTGACCAGGCCTTTACCCGGCTTTCCGGCGCCCGGCGCGAAAACTTCAACGGCATAGCGAGCCTTCTTGTACGCCTTGCGCGCCTCATGCAGCTCGGCATCCATCCCGTCGGCGAGGGCCTGGTCGAGGAGCGCGTCGGCCTTGTGCAGGCTCTTGCGGGCGCGGCGGCGCGGGTCCGGCTCGCCGTTGCCCGGGAGCGACGCCAACCGGTCGACCTTGTCGAGCAGTGCGAGGTACCGCTCGCTCTCCAGCGCCTCGCCCAGCGCGGCCCGGCCCTCCTCGACCTGGCCGTCGAGGTACTGGGTGATGCGCTGGGCCGCCTCGGCGAAATCGGGTCCGGCCTGCTCGACGTCGGCGAGCAGCTTGCCCTTCTGCACCTGGCCGTCGCGCACCTGGCCGAGCAGGTCGGCGAGCCACTTCAGCTCGTCGCCGACCTCGGCGAACCCGGGGAACGAGCGCTTGAACGTCTTGAGGGTGCCGCGCAGGCGCCGGGTGGCGACACGCATCTTGTGCACGGACTCCGGATCGCCCTGACGGACGCCGGGGTCGTATTCCGTCAGAGCGTCGCGCTGCTGTTGGGCGTACGCGAAGACGGGGTTGGGTCTCCTGCCCTTGACCTTGGTCGGCGTCACGTCGGAGAGTCTGCCGTTCAGCGCGCGAGCGACCTTGGAGGGTCCGGCCGCCGGCTTGGCGCCCGCCTTGCGCAGGCGGCGCTCGACCGCATCGAGCAGCGCCACGTCGCCGTCGACCAGCTCGACCTCGATCTCCTGCCAGCTCTGCCTCCGGCCGTCGGCCTCGGCCGTCACCTGGTCCTGCGCGACCAGGGCGAGCGTGTTGCCGTCGGCGTCCCGCAGCGGCGTCTCGATCCGGCGGGTGCGCAGCCGGGCGATCGGCTTGAGCGGCTTGCGCCGGATGATCGCCCGGACCTGCCCCCGCAGCTCGGCCGGCACGGTGTTCTGGTCGCCGTTGAGGGGCATCCGGTGCTCGGTGCGGCTGCCGCCGCTGCCCGGCGTCTTGAGATGCCAGCCCGCGTCGCCACCGCCCGTCCGCCGGCGCAATGTCCGGCGGTTTTGCATCAAGATCAGCTCGTCGGTGTCGAAATATGTGGCGTCGAGATCGTGCGTCTCGGCCGCGGCCGCGTCCCGGATGCCGGCCGTGCCCACCAGCGAGGGCATGACGAAGCTCTGAGGAACGTCGTATTTGCGCTCTGTTTCGCCGGCGATCTCCATACGTTCATGTTGCCCGACGGACGGCCCCCGACACAGACCAATCGATTGGCAGGTTCTGCACAGCTCTGTCTCAGCTCCGGCTGGCACCGTTGAAGGCCGGTTTCCCCGCCATGTCGGCTGGAGGTAGTTCATGGAGAAGTCCGAGACGCGACGGGTCTCGCTCGCCGGGCTCGGCCTGATCAGCGCGGGCGCGGTGCTCGGCATCGCGCTCGCGACCCCGGCCTCGGCCGCGACGCCCGACGGCCCCCGCTCGCCCAAGCCGGCGGCCTCCCCGGTCGTCGAGCACGGCACCGATCAGCAGGACTAGAGGCATTAGCGATAGGTGCCGCGGCTGCGCAGATAAAGCGCACGCGAGTAGTTCGCGGTGGCGGCGCCGAAATACATCGTGGCGAGCCCGACGTGGAAGTTGTTGTCGGTGAGCGCGTTCTTCGAGTTGGCCGATTCCGCCCAGCGGATCTCGGCGTCCGAGGCGCTGATCCCCCGGCGCTCGCAGCGCAGGCGGTTCATCTCCTTGCCGAGCTTCCAGGTCTCGAGCGCGGCCTCGGCCTGGCGCATCATCGTGCGTGCCTGATCGGAGAGCGACTCGGCGAGAGCCCACGCGGCTCGCTCCTCCTCGTTGTTGAAGGACGGCATGGGTGCACCTCCCGGGGGTGGCAGCGTCGATCTCCAGTGTGCGGATCATGTCGGGACATGTCGATCTTTTTCAGCCACAGGCGTGAAATCCGCGCGCATGGACAGGGGTCGGTTCGGGGCCCTAATCTGCGCCCGTGACCGACATGCCGCGCGCCGTCCGAACCGCGTCACGACTGCTCACCGCGTCGGCCGTGGCGGCCCTGGCGATGCTGGCCGGGCGCCTGATCGCCGGGCGCCGATTCAACGCGACGTTCGCGGAGTACGCCCGGTTGCCCTCGAAGGCGGGCACCACCCTCGACCACGCCCGCGCGCACATCGCCGAGGGCCTGCGGACCGACGCCGTGATCGTCGGGGTGGTCCTGCTGATCGTCGCCGTCCTCGCGTTCGCCGTGCGGCGGCCGTGGCCCTGGGCCCGGGTGACAACCTGGTGGGCGACCGGCCTGATCGGCCCGTTCCTGCTGGTCTGGCTCGTCGCCGGCCGCGACCCGGCGGCCTCCGCCCCGAACGCCGAGGCCTCGGCGCAGGACCGGTTCGAGTTCGAGCTGCTGCCGCAGTGGTATCCGAGCGTCAACGCGGTGCTCGGCCTCGCGCTGCTGGCGACGCTGATCGCGGCCACGGTGAAGCTGGCGAGCTCGGGAAATGAGGACTACTACCGGCTTGCCAGCGGCTACCGCGACGGCAAATGGGAGTCGTTCGTCGAAAAACAGAGGGAAGCGTGACGCTTCCCTCTGCCGGGGTGCTTACTCGGCGACCCGGGCGACACCGACCGGGCAGGTCATGCCGTTGGGGCCGTGGTTGCAGTAGCCGTACGGGTTCTTCGCGTCGGACAGGTACTGCTGGTGATAGTCCTCGGCGTAGTAGTAGGTCGTCAGGGGCTTGATCTCGGTGGTGATCGCGCCGTGGCGGGCCTTGGTCACGACCGGCTGGAACGCCTCCAGGGACTCCTTCGCGATCCGCAGCTGGTCGTCGGTGGTCGTGTAGATCGCCGAGCGGTACTGCGTGCCGACGTCGTTGCCCTGGCGCATGCCCTGGGTCGGGTCGTGGTTCTCCCAGAACGCCTTCAACAGGTCCTCGAAGGCGATCTTGCTGGGGTCGTACACCACCTGCACGACCTCGGCGTGACCGGTGGAGCCGGAGCAGGCCTCCTCGTAGGTCGGGTTCTTGGTGAACCCGCCGGCGTAACCGACCGACGTGGAATACACGCCGGGCAGGCGCCAGAAGATGCGCTCCGCGCCCCAGAAACAGCCCATGCCGAAGACGGCGACCTCGAGACCCGCAGGCCACGGGCCCTTCAGCGGGGTGCCGAGCACGACGTGCCGGTCGGCGACCGGCATCTCGAGGAATCGGCCGGGCAGGGCCTGGTCGGGGGTGGGCAGCTCGAGCTTCTTGTGCCGCAGGAACACGGTCACTCCCTTCATCCGGTCTCTGCAACGCCGGAGGTTAGGTAACCCTTACCCGAGTTCGGAGGCGATTTTGGCGGCGTACTCGGTGGCTTCCTCGTCGCTCGCGTACTTGGTGCGCGGCCAGAAGAAGCCGCGTAAGCCGTCCCCCTTTGTCCGAGGCACCACATGCGTGTGGAGGTGCGCCACCGACTGCGATACCACGTTATTTATCGCGACAAAGGTGCCCTGGGCGCCGAGAGCCGCCGGCACAGCGGCGGCCACCTGCTGAACAAGTCCGAAATATCCGGGCAAAGACGGCGTGGGCAGGTCGGGCAGCGTCACCACGTGCGCACGGGGCACCACCAGCACATGGCCCTTGAACACCGGCCGGGTATCGAGAAATCCCACACCGGAAGGGACGTCGACGACCTTGAAGGCGGGAACCGAGCCCGCCACGATCGCACAGAACACGCAGTCCGCCACGATGCGAGACTAGCCTTGCGCAGCATGACGGCTAACAGCTACGGCTTCGACACCCTCGCCATCCACGCCGGCCAGGAGCCGGATCCGCGGACCGGCGCGGTGGTGCCTCCGATCTACCAGACGAGCACGTACGCGCAGGACGCCGTCGGCGCGCCCCGCCTCGGGTACGAGTACAGCCGCTCCGGCAACCCGACCCGGGACGCGCTCCAGGAGTGCCTGGCCGCGATCGAGGGCGGCCGTCGCGGGCTGGCCTTCGCGAGCGGGCTCGCGGCCGAGGACACGCTGCTGCGCGCCGTCTGCCGGCCCGGTGATCACGTGGTGATCCCCGGTGACGCGTACGGGGGAACCTTCCGTCTTTTCTCGAAGGTGCTCGAGAACTGGGGACTGGACTGGACCGCCGTGCCGCTCGACGACATCGACCAGGTGCGCGCCGCGTTCCGGCCCGGGCACACCCGGATGATCTGGGCCGAGACGCCGACGAACCCGCTGCTCAACATCGCGGACATCGCCGCGCTGGGCGCGCTCGCCCACGAGTACGACGCGATGCTCGCCGTCGACAACACCTTCGCGTCGCCCTATCTCCAGCAGCCGATCGCGCTCGGCGCCGACGTGGTCATCCACTCGACCACGAAGTACCTGGGTGGACACTCCGACGTGGTCGGTGGCGCGCTGGTGGCCGCCACCGACGACCTGGGCGAGACGCTGGCGTTCCACCAGAACGCGATGGGCGCGGTGAACGGCCCGTTCGACGCCTGGCTCACGCTGCGGGGGATCAAGACATTGGGCGTACGCATGGAGCGGCACTGTGACAACGCGGAGCGCGTGGTCCGGTACCTCGGTGAGCACACCGCCGTGGAGAGCGTGCTGTACCCGGGGCTGGAGTCGCACCCGGGGCACGAGACGGCGGCCAAGCAGATGCAGCGCTTCGGCGGGATGGTGTCGTTCCGGGCGGCCGGCGGTCCCGAGGCGGCGATCGCGATCTGCAACCGGACGAAACTGTTCGTACTGGCGGAGTCGCTCGGTGGAATCGAATCGCTGATCGAGCACCCGGGTCAGATGACACACCTGTCCGCTGCGGGCTCTCCGCTTGAAGTACCCGCCGATCTCGTGCGACTGTCTGTCGGCATCGAAAGCGTTGACGATCTGCTCGCCGACCTCGAGCAGGCGCTCGGCTGACACATATTTACGGAGCATGGCATGTCGGACGGTTCGAGCTGGGTGGGCGCCACCGCGAAACAGATCTCCCGGGCGGTACGGCGCGGTGACGTGTCCGCCACGCAGGTCGTCGCCGACACGATCGAGCAGATCTCCATCTCCGACCCCTCGCTCGACGCGTTCCGGGTGATCCGGGCGGGCGAGGCGCTGAGCGAGGCCGAGAAGGTCGACGACCAGGAGGATCTGGCGAACCTTCCGCTGGCCGGCGTGCCGGTCGCGGTCAAGGAGAACACCGCCGTCGCCGGCCTGCCCACCTGGGGCGGCTCGGCGGCGGCCCGCCAGCCGGTCGCCGAGCAGGACCACGAGGTGGTACGGCGGCTGCGTGGCGCCGGCGCGATCGTCGTCGGCGTCACCCGGATGCCCGAGATGGGCCTGTGGGCGGTGACCGACGACGAGGACGCGCCGACCCGCAACCCGTGGGACCGCGACCGCACGCCGGGCGGCTCGTCCGGCGGGTCGGCGGCGGCGGTGGCGGCCGGGCTGGTGCCGATCGCCCAGGGCAACGACGGGCTCGGCTCGATCCGCATCCCGGCCGCCTGCTGCGGGCTGGTCGGCCTCAAGCCGGGCCGCGGCGTGATCCCGGCCGAGCTCGGCATCGACGACTGGTTCGGCCTGGTCGAGAACGGCGTGCTCACCACCACGGTCGCCGACTCGGTGCTGGGCTTCTCGGTGCTGGCCGGCCGCGACCCGGTGAAGCTGATCGAGCCGGGCAAGCTGCGCATCGGCGTCTCGACCAAGTCGCCGGTGGTGGGCATCCGCCCCGACGAACCCAACCGGAACGCGGTGGCCACCGCCTCGAAGCTGTTCACCCAGGCGGGACACGACACGCTCACCGCCGATCCGCGCTATCCGACGGCGCTGGGCGTACGCGTGCTGGCCACCTGGTTCGCATCGGCCTACCGCGAATCGCAGAACCTCGACGTGTCCAAGCTTCAGCCGCGCACCCGCCGGCACATCGCGCTGGGCAAGTGGGCGTGGAAGGCGGGCCTGGTCAAGCAGGCGCATCGGGACGCCTGGCGGGAGCAGTCGATCAAGTTCTTCGCCGACCGGGACGTGGACGTGCTGCTCACCCCCGCGCTGGCGGCCGCGCCCCCGCCGGCCGAGCAGTACTCGACCGGCTCCTGGCGGCACAACATGATGGTCAACATGAGGTACGCGCCGTACGCCGCCCCCTGGAACGTGGCCGGCCTCCCGGCGATCGTCGTCCCGGTCGGGGTGCGGCCGGACGGGCTGCCGCTGGCCGTCCAGATCGTCGGCCCGCCCGACTCCGAGCTGCTGCTTCTCTCGCTCGCGGGCCAGCTCGAGGTCCTCAACCCCTGGCAGCGTCACGCCTTCGGATGACGTGGTGGCACCATCGTCCCCATGACCGCACCTCTCGAACTGCTGTCGCTGGCCGACATCGAGGCCGCGCGCGAGCTGATCGCCGGCGTCGTCGAGCCGACCCAGCTGATCCACTCGCGCCCGCTGTCGGACATCCTCGGGGTGCCGGCCTGGCTGAAGTGCGAGAACCAGCAGCGGGCCGGGTCGTACAAGGTGCGTGGCGCGTACACGAGAATCGCCCGTCTTTCCGACGCCGAGCGCAAGCGCGGTGTGGTCGCCGCCAGCGCCGGAAACCATGCGCAGGGTGTCGCCCTCGCGGCCGAGTTGCTGGGCGCGAGCGCCACGGTCTTCATGCCGGAGGGCGCGCCGCTGCCCAAGGTCACGGCGACCAAGGGGTACGGAGCGGCGATCGAGTACGCGGGAACGACCGTCGACGACGCGCTGGAGGCGGCGCGCCACTTCGCCGACGAGACCGGCGCCATCCTGATCCACCCGTTCGACCACCCGGACGTGATCGCCGGGCAGGGCACGGTCGGCCTGGAGATCCTCGAGCAGCTGCCGGAGGCGACCACGATCGTGACCGCGGTCGGCGGCGGCGGGCTCATCTCCGGCGTGTCGGTCGCGGTCAAGGCGCTGCGGCCGGATGTGCGGATCGTCGGCGTGCAGGCGGCGGGCGCCGCGGCGTACCCGCCCTCGCTGGCCGCCGGATCGCCGCAGAAGCTCGACCGCGGGTTGACCATCGCCGACGGCATCGCCGTGCTGCGCCCTGGTGATCTGACGTTCGCGCACGTCAGCAAGCTGGTCGACGAGGTCGTGACGGTCACCGACGACGATCTGTCGGCGGCCCTGCTGATGCTGCTCGAGCGGCACAAGATGGTGGTCGAGCCGGCCGGGGCGGCGGGCGTGGCGGCGCTGATGACCGGGGCCTGCATGCCGCCGGCCGGTCCGGTGGTGGCGATCCTCTCCGGCGGCAACATCGACCCGATGCTGCTGCTGCGGGTGATCGAGCACGGGCTGGCGTCGGCGGGCCGCTTCCTGCGGCTGGCGGTGCGCTGCGACGACCGGCCGGGGGAGCTGGCGCGGCTGCTGGGCCGGATCGCCGAGCAGCGGGCGAACGTGGTCGACGTCGCGCACGTCCGGGAGAGCCCGCGCCTGAGCTTCGGGGAGGTCGAGGTGGCCCTGTCGGTGGAGACCCGGGGGCCGGACCACTCGGCGACGCTGATCGAGGTGCTGCGGGAGTCGGGCTACCGGGTGGCCATGCTGGCCGACGCCACCCCGTGAGGCGGCGCCGGCCTTGGGGAGATCAGCCCTCGAACGGGCCGAACTCGACCACGGTGACCTTGATGTCGGCGCCGCTGGGCGCCGTGTAGGTCACGGTCTGGCCGGGACCGGCGTCGATGATCGCCTTGCCGAGCGCCGACTCCGGGCTGTACACGGTCAGGTCGGTGGTGGAGGCGATCTCGCGCGAGCCGAGCAGGAAGGTCTCGGTATCGGTCTTGTCGTCGTCGAAGTAGATCGTCACGACCGACCCGGGCTGCACCTTGTCGGCCGTCTTCACCTCGCCGACCTCGGCGTTGCGCAGGAACTCCTTGAGGTACTGAATGCGGCCTTCCTGCTTGCTCTGCTCCTCGCGGGCGGCGTGGTATCCACCGTTCTCCCGCAGGTCACCCTCCTCGCGACGTGCGTTGATCTCCGCGGCGACGGCGGGCCGCGCGGCGATCAGCTCGTCGAGGTCGGCCTGCAGCCGGTCGTAAGCGTCCTGAGAAAGCCAAGTCTTGGGCGCCTCTGAACTGGACACGGTCGATCTCCTTGCGTGAACGGGGAAACGTTCAACATCACCGTTGCATGCTGAACGGAGCGAATCACCAAGCTTACCAGCGGTACGCACGACGCCTGGATTGCTCGATCTTGCACCATTACCGGGCGGCCCGACAGGGGGTCAACCGGCGGGTTGACAATCCAGGACCTCGCCCACCGAGGCCCGCGCGGTGGTGGTCACGGGCTCCTCGGCGGTGATCGTCGTGGCGCCCGGCTCGGCCTTCACCGTGACCGTGCGGCGGCCCACCTCGTTGCCGTTGTAGTCGCGGGCCCGGAGCACGCACTCGGCGCTCGCCCCGGCCGGCACCCGGACCGTGAACTTGACCCGCAGCGTCGTCGGCGCCGTCTCCTGCCATCCGACGATCTGCGGCTGGTAGTCGGTCTGCCCGTACCGCTGATAGAGCTTCCAGGTCAGCCCCAGGGAGGCGGCGATGACCACCGCCAGGATGACGATCGGCAGCACCGGCCGGCGGCGTCCGTCGCGCCGGCGCCCGTAGCGACCCGGCGGGAACACCGGAGTTGTGGTGTGCGTCTCGCTCACCTGACGGCCTCTCGTGCAGTTCTTGTCGGTGGGATCGGCCAGAATGGCAGAGTTCATCTTCGCACTTGACCCCTTCCACTCTTCAACCAGAGGAGTCCTTCGGTGACCGAGCAGCTGCGCCTCATGGCGGTGCACGCCCACCCCGACGACGAGTCGAGCAAGGGCGCGGCGACCATGGCGAAATACGTCGCCGAGGGCGTCAGCGTGCTGGTCGCCACCTGTACCGGCGGGGAACGCGGCAGCGTGCTCAACCCGAAGATGGACCGGCCCGACGTGCTGGCCGACATCACCAACATCCGCCGGGCCGAGATGGCCCGGGCGCGCGAGATCCTCGGGGTCGACCAGGCGTGGCTCGGCTTCGTCGACTCGGGGCTGCCCGAGGGCGACCCGCTGCCGCCGCTGCCCGACGGCTGCTTCGGCCTGCAGGACCCGGAAGAGGCGGCCAAGCCGCTGATCAAGCTGATCCGCGAGTTCCGGCCGCACGTCATGACGACGTACGACGAGAACGGCGGCTATCCGCACCCCGACCACATCATGTGCCACAAGGTCTCGGTGGCGGCCTTCGACGCGGCCGGCGACCCGGAGAAGTACCCGGAGCTCGGCGAGCCGTGGCAGCCGCTGAAGCTGTACTACAACTCCGGCTGGACCAGGGCGCGCATGCTCGCCCTGCACGAGGGCATGCTGGCGGCGGGGCTCGAGTCGCCGTACACGGAATGGCTGGAGAAGTGGTCCGACCGCGACGACCGCGGCGACAAAATCACCACCCGCGTCGAGTGCGGCGAGTACTTCAGCGTCCGCGACGACGCCCTGCGCGCGCACGCCACCCAGGTCGACCCGGACGGCTTCTGGTTCCGCATCCCGCTGGAGCTCCAGCAGAAGGTGTGGCCGACCGAGGACTTCGAGCTGGCCCGCTCGCTGGTCGACAGCCCGGTGCCCGAGTCCGACCTGTTCGCCGGGATTCACGAGTCGGTCGATGCTCGCTGAGGTGGTTGCTTTGGTTGATTCGGGCCGTCCCGCCTGAGCTTGATGGCGTCGCCTCCGGCGCCGCGGGCGATCGCCCCCTTGAGGCCGTGAGGGAGGTGGTCGATTTTCCGGCACCGCAAACCCCGCGGCGACGAAAAATCGACCACCTCCCTCACGGCGGGGCGATCGCGGGCCGTTCCGTGGGGATGGGGCTCGCGGCACGTCTGGGGGTTTGGGGCGGCCGCGGACCGAGCGGGGCGGCGCGGTGAGCCGCGGAGCGAGCGGGGCGGCGCGGTGAGCCGCGGAGCGAGCGGGGCGGCGCGGTGAGATCGAGGGGTGGCCCCACCCTGACCGGGGGCGATCATGAGTTCTCGGCGTAGTCTTAAGGGGTGGATAGCATCTCGGTCGCGGTCAACAACTTCGGTGACACCCGGTCCGGCGGACTCGCCGGGCCTATGGGTTTGTTCGTCATCGTGTTGCTCTCCATAGCGACTGTTTTGCTGATCCGCAATATGAACAAGCGCTTGCGTCGGCTTCCCGACAGTTTTACGGACGGACAGCAGACACAGCGTGAGGCTGAGATTGCCCGGCTCAATGCTGACCTTGAGCGTTCCGGTGTCGAACCGCTTCACTCCGACGTCGACCAGAATCGATCGGCGGACGGTGCGGTCGTCACGGAAACCGAGGTCAAGGGCAATACTACTCAGGGTGATGCTGCTCGCGCGGAAGGCGATCACGGCCACGTTTGACCACGTCGCGGCCGGTAAGGGCGCGATGACGGCCAATACGCTCCGTATTGGTCAGACCAAAGCCAAACACGGCTCGTGCGTCAACCCTTGTTGTGTTCATCGGGATTGATTTAGCCTTCCGCCGGGGGTCTCAACGACCCCTGAGCCTGCGCGGAAGGGGGCGCCGAAAATGACCATTCCCCGCCCCCGCCTTTCTCCCCTGCAGATGCACGTGCATTCGCGAGTGCCGCTCGTGAACAGGGACAACTCATGACCGCCCCACCGGTCCTCGGGGCCGGCGTCCGTCGATCGTGGATCGACGCGGCGGGCCTCGCGGGACGCTCCCGGGGCGTCCGCGCGCTGACCGCGTGCGTGCTCGCGGTGGCCGTTCTCACGGCCGTCGGCGGGGCCCTTCTGCCGGTCGAGCGACCCGACGATCGTCCACTCTCGGTAATGGGCGGGGTGGCGCTCGCGGCGCTCCTGGTGACGGCCGGTCAACTCGCGCGTCTTCGCTTCCGGCTCGGGCGCGGCGTCGTCTCGGTCTCGTGGGGCGAGGCCGCCTTCATCATCGGGTACGTGGTGGCGCCGCCCGGCTGGCTGCCGCTGGCGACCCTGGCCGGGGCGGCCGGCGCCTGGGCGCTGCTCTCCTGGCTTGACGAGCATCGCAACGTCGCCGAGATCGCGCACCTGGCCGCGTCGCTCGCGCTGGGCACGGCGGGGGCGGCCACCGTGGCGCGGCTGATCGGTGGGGACGCGGCTGTCCTCAGCGTACGGACGCAAATCGCTCTTGTTGCCGGAGCGCTCACCTACCTGGCCATCACGTTCGGGCTCGCGGCCCTGACGCTGGCGCTGCATCGGGATGCCGCCACCGCGCAGATCTTCGCGCGGATCCCGTACGCCAAGGTTCCGATGGTCGTCGGGAACGTCCTGGTCGGACTCGGCGCCGTCTTCGCGCTCGTGCGCGGGCCGATCTGGCTGTTCGCGTTCGTCCCGGCGCTGTGGCTGCTGCAACGCACCTACCGCTTCCACCTGCGGGCCGAGGAGGAGCGCCGGATGTGGGAGGCGTTCGCCGCCGCCACCGCCGCCCTGCCCGGCCGCACCGAGGCCGATGTGGCCGAGGCCGGCCTGTGCGGCGCGCTCGACGTCTTCGGCGCCCGCCGGGTGGAGATCGAGGTGCGGGTCCCCGGCGGCGAGCACCGGTACGCCGAGGACGGCCCCGGCCAGGACATCTCGCTCGCCGGCCTGACCGGTCCCGCGATCACCCGCTCGATGGCCGTGGCCGGCGAGGTGGTCGGCGAACTGACCGTCTGGCTGGCCGAGCCGACCCTGCCCGTCTCCCGCGACGAGGCCGCGATATCCGCCTACGGCGACGCGCTCGCCGCGGCGCTGCATGATGCCGCGGCCCGCGACCAGCTCGCCGAGCTGCGCCGGCGCGTCGACCACGACGGCGTGCACGACCAGCTGACCGGCCTGCACAACCGCGGCAGCCTGCTGAGCGACGGCGACCGCCTGATGCGCGGGCTCGCGCGCGACAGCCACGTCGCCCTGCTGCTGCTCGACGTGAAGGGCTTCCGCGAGGTCAACGGCACGCTCGGCCACCGCGGCGGCGACGAGGTGCTGCGGCTGATCGCCGAACGGCTCACCGACCTGGCCCGCGAGACCGACCTGGTCGCCCGGGTCGGCGACGACGAGTTCGCGCTGCTCATCCCCGGCCTGACCGCGCTCACCGACTCGTCGTCCCCGCTGCACGAGACGCCACCGCCGCTGCCGTCGGCGGTGCGCCGGGCCCGCGAGCTGGTCGAGCACATCGGACTGCCGATGGAGGTGGCCGGGGTCCGGCTGGCGGTCGAGATCGCCGTCGGTGTCGTGGTGGGCCGGGCCGGGCGGGTCGAGCTGGCCGAGCTGGTACGCCGCGCGGCGCTCGCGCTCGACCAGGCCAAGCGGCAGGAGCTGGCGGTCGCGACCTACGACACTAGCCAGGACGCGGTGACCATCGACGAGCTGGCGTTGCTGGCCGAGCTCCAGGACGCGCTGGCCGCCGAGGACCAGATCGTGCTGCACCTCCAGCCCGCCGTCGACCTCGTCACGGCCGCGCCGACCGGCGTCGAGGCCCTGGTCCGCTGGCAGCACCCGCGCCGCGGCCAGCTCTCGCCGAACGACTTCATCCGCACCGTCGAGCACACGGAGCTGCTCACCCCGTTCACCCATCGCGTTCTTGATCTTGCGTTGGCCGCCGCCGCCAGCTGGAACGCGGTGGGTGTCGAGGTGCCGGTCTCGGTCAACGTGTCGGCCCGCAGCCTGCTCGACCCGGCGTTCCCCGGCCAGGTGGCCGACGCCCTGCGCCACCATCGCGCGGCCGCCTCGAACCTGGTCCTCGAGATCACCGAGTCGGTCGCCGTCAGCGACCAGGCCATCGTCGACGACGTGCTGGCCGAGCTGCGCGACTGCGGGGTGCAGCTCTCCCTCGACGACTTCGGCACCGGCTACTCGTCGCTCTCGATCGTCACCCGGGCCCCGGTCGACGAGATCAAGATCGACCGTTCCTTCGTGGACGACATGATCGACTCCGCGGCGGCCGAGGCCGTCGTCCGCGGCGCCGTCGAGCTGGGCGCCCGCCTGGGCGTCCGGGTGGTGGCCGAGGGCGTCGAGACGACCGAGCAGCGGGCCGCGCTGATCGAGCTGGGCTGCCCGAACGCCCAGGGCTACCACTTCTGCAAGCCGATGCCGGCCGACCGCATCGTGCAGGCGCTGACACAGCTGAGCGAGGCCGCGCCGGACAACATCCGCGCCCTGCGCGCCGACGACGCCTCCTGAAGGTGTTTAGGGTTGGGCCCACAAGCTGGCGATCGGCACGGCGATCATCTGGTCGGCCAGCCGGAAGACGCGAGGGCCGGTGTGCAGGACGATGCCCGCTGCGAAGGCTGACCCGATGCGTTCGGCGAACCATTCCAGGTGCCGAGCGTCGGCGGCCGAGGGCGCGGCGGTGGCTTTGACCTCGACAGCGATCATTCGGCCGTCTCTGGCTTCGATGAGCAGGTCGACTTCGCGCCGGCCATTCGCATCGCGATAGTGGAACAGATCGGCGCCGACAACGCTGGCGGCGCATTCGGCTCGTAGCTGGGCGGCGACGAGGGTGTCCAGAACACGCCCGAGGAGGTCGCCATCGCGCAGAACGCGTCGCTGGTCGATGCGCAGGAGCGGGCCGAGAAGGCCCGGGTCGGTGAGGTACCGCTTGGGTAGCCGCACGGCGCGATCCGTTCGGTTGCCGGCCCAGGCAGGCACGCGTTGCGTAATCATCAGCGTGTCGAGGAGGTCGTCGTAGCCGACCGCGCTGTGCCGGGTGATTCCGGCGGCGTCATAGAGCAGTTTGTGGTTCGGCACGCCGGCGGTGTTGGCGGCAAGAGCTTGCAGATATCTGCGCATCAAGACGGGGTCTCGGGAGATGCCGAGCGAAGCGGCCTCTCTGGTGACCAGATGGTCGACATAGCTGGTCAGCCAGCGGTCGCGCGCCCGCTCGGTGGGAGCGCGGAGGGCTTCCGGCCAGCCGCTGGTCAGCGCCTCTGCCACGTATCGGTGCACGTCCGACCCCGGTGAGGGGTCGCTGAAGCTGTCGAGGCCGTCGGCGAGGATTCGATCGATCAGTGATGGCGCGGACGGGTCACCATGCCGCTCCCGACCGACGAGCGGGTGCATCGTCAGCCGGACGATCCGACCGGTGGCGGGCCAACCCGCGGTGGTCAGGTCGGTCTGGGAAGAGCCGGTCAGAATGAACCGGCCGGGGCGCGGATCGTCATCGACAGCTCGCTTGACCGCGCCGAGGACTTCGGGGACCAGCTGCCACTCATCGACGAGGATCGGCTCGTCGAGAGCACGGACTGCGGCGTCGGGGTCGGCGCGAACGACGGCGGCTTGGGCGGGGACATCCAGCCGCAGGACAGAACGGCACAATCGCCGCGTTGTGGTGGTCTTTCCGCAGGCACGCGGGCCGACGACGAGCACAGCGGGATGAGCCGCCAGGATCTCGGCGAGCTCAGTGTCGGCGATGCGAGGCACGTAGGCGTTCAGCCAAGACTCCCGTCAGTGACGATCTAGCACGCTCGGTGGTGCCTATTTAGCACACCTGGCGGTTCCTATATAGCACATGTCTGAGCCAGCCGTGAGAGGGTGGAGGCATGGCCAATCGTCTCGCCGACGCGACCTCGCCCTATCTCCTCCAGCACCAGCACAACCCGGTCGACTGGTGGCCCTGGTGCGACGAGGCGTTCGAGGAGGCCCGCCGCCGCGACGTCCCGGTCCTGATCTCGGTCGGCTATGCGGCCTGCCACTGGTGCCACGTGATGGCCCACGAGTCGTTCGAGGACGAGGCGGTCGCGGCGCTGATCAATGACGGCTTCGTGGCGATCAAGGTCGATCGTGAGGAACGGCCCGACGTCGACGCCGTCTACATGACCGCGACGCAGGCCATGACCGGGCAGGGCGGCTGGCCGATGACGGTCTTCGCCACGCCCGCCGGCGAGCCGTTCTTCTGCGGCACCTACTACCCGAAACCGCAGTTCACGCGCCTGCTCACGTCCGTCGGCGAGGCCTGGCGCAACCAGCGCGACGAGGTGGTCAAGCAGGGCGCGGCGGTGGTGCAGGCGATCGGCGGGGCCCAGCTGGTCGGCGGTCCCACGGCGCCGATCTCGGCGGAGCTGCTCGCGGCCGCGGTCACCGGGCTCCTCAAGGAGCAGGACCGGACGTACGGGGGCTTCGGCGGCGCCCCCAAGTTCCCGCCGCACATGGGCCTGCTGTTCCTGCTGCGGCACTACCAGCGCACCGGTTCGGCCGAGGTGCTCGAGGTGGTCCGCGAGGCCGCCGAGCGAATGGGCCGCGGCGGCATCTACGACCAGCTCGCGGGCGGTTTCGCGCGCTACTCCGTCGACGCGCACTGGACCGTGCCGCACTTCGAGAAGATGCTCTACGACAACGCGTTGCTGCTTCGCGCGTACACCCAGCTGTGGCGTCTCACCGGCGACCCGTTCGCCCGCCGCATCGCCGACGAGACCGCCGCGTTCCTGCGGCGTGACCTGGGCACGCCGGCCGGCGGCCTGGCGTCGGCGCTCGACGCGGACGCCGACGGGGTCGAGGGGCTCACCTACGCCTGGACGCCGGCCCAGCTCACCGACGCGCTGGGCCCATCGGACGGCGCGTGGGCGGCCGACCTGTTCCGGGTGACCGCGCAGGGCACGTTCGAGCACGGCAGCAGCGTGCTGGTGCTGGCGAGAGACATCGATGCCGCCGAGCCGTCGTTGGTCACTCGCTGGTCGGCCGTACGCGCAAAGCTCCTCGCCGCGCGAGCGACCCGCCCCCAGCCGGCCCGTGACGACAAGGTCGTCGCCTCCTGGAACGGCCTGGCCGTGACCGCCCTGGCCGAGCACGGCACCCTGACCGGCTCGCCTTCGTCCCGCGAGGCCGCGATCGAGATCGCCGAGGTGCTGGCCACCCGTCACCTGGTCGACGGCCGCCTGCGCCGAGTCTCCCGGGCCGGCGTAGTCGGCGACCCGGCCGGCGTGCTCGACGACTACGGTTGCGTGGCCGAGGCGTTCCTGGCCGTCCACCAGCTGACGTCCGACGGCCGCTGGCTGACCTTGGCCAAGACGTTGCTCGACGTGGCCCTGACCCATTTCCCCACCGGCGACGGCGGCTTCTACGACACGGCCGACGACGCCGAACGCCTGATCACCCGCCCGGCCGACCCGACGGACAACGCGACGCCGTCCGGTTCGTCATCGCTCTGCGCGGCCCTCGTCGCTTACGCCGCGCTCTCCGGGGAGACCGCCTACCGCGAGGCCGCCGATGCCGCGCTCGAACGGGTCGCCCCGCTGATCGGCGGCCACCCGCGCTTCGCCGGTTACTCGGCGGCCGTCGCCGAGGCGGCTCTTGCCGGCCCCTACGAGATCGCCATCGTCACCGCGCCTGCCGACGCCGCTTCGGCTGACGCCGCGCCTGCTGACGCCGATTCGGCTGACG
>NZ_JBVJIU010000008.1:280880-426912 GCF_055586105.1 Actinoplanes sp. NPDC051537 | reverse complement strand
CGCCGCGCCTGCTGACGCCGCGCCTGCTGACGCCGCGCCTGCTGACGCCGCGCCTGCTGACGCCGCGCCTGCTGACGCCGCGCCTGCTGACGCCGCGCCTGCTGACGCCGCTTCGGCTGACGCCGGTGAGGCCGCCGCCGGCCGGGCCGGTGCCGATCCCGCGGTCGCGGCCCTGGTCGAGGCCGCGCGTCGCCACGCTCCGCCCGGCGCCGTGATCGTCGTCGGCGAGCCGGACCGGCCCGGCGTCCCGCTGCTGGCCGCCCGTCCCCTCATCGGGGGCGCTCCCACCGCGTACGTCTGCCGCGGCTTTGTTTGTGACCGCCCGGTGACCGACCCGGAGGCCCTCCTCGCCCGCCTGCGCGATCAGGCCTGAAGGAAGTCGCCGGGCGCGGCCTCCAGCAGCTCGGACAGCGGCATTTGCGCCACCGTCTCGTAGATGGTGCCGTCGGTGAGCCGGAACAAAGTCATGGTTTGGGCGGGATCGCGGGCGACCGTCCAATAGCGAGGGATGCCGGCGCTCGCATATTCGGCGACCTTGACCAGTTGATCGATCGCTTCGGAACCGCGCGAGACGATCTCGACCGCCAGCGCGATGTCGGCGGTCGGCAGCCACACCGACCCGCGAGGCAGCGGTTTGGACCACACGGTGAGGTCGGGCATGCGGCCGCCGTCGCCGTCCGGCCCCGGAATCCGGATGCCGATGGCCTGCACGATCTGCTCGATCGGCCAGCCGCCGCCAGCGAGCCAGAACATGATGCGGCTCGCGACGACCGCGTGATCGCTTTCAGGGGGTGGCACGACGAAGAGAACTCCCTCGGGACTGGTCTCGTACCGTCGGCCGTGCGTATCGGCGGAGATCATGGCGGCAAGGTCATCGAGCGTGATGACGTCAGGCATGTTCCTGCCGATTGCTTCAGCGCTCATGCCGCAATGCTACGGAATCTGAGCAGCGCCTGGCCGGGGCTGTGGATAACCCGGCCGAGGGGCGCAGCTAGGCTTGTCGGGCGATGGATAACCGAACCGGTCTGCCCGTAGTCGGCATGGTGGGCGGCGGGCAACTGGCCCGGATGACCCACCAGGCCGCGATCTCCCTTGGCCAGTCACTGCGCGTGCTCAGTGTCTCGCCCGATGACAGTGCCGCCCTGGTGGCCGCCGATGTGCACATCGGGACGCATACCGATCTGGCTGCTCTGCGTGAGTTTGCCAAGGGGTGTGACGCCGTCACGTTCGACCACGAGCATGTGCCGACCGGGCACATCGCGACGCTCGAGAGCGAAGGCGTGAAGGTGTTCCCGGGGTCGCGGGCGCTGGTCTTCGCGCAGGACAAGGGGCGGATGCGGGAGCGGCTCGCCGAGCTGGGCGCGCCGGTGCCGCGGTGGCGGCTGGTCGAGACCGCGGCCGACATCGAGGCCTTCGCGGGCGAGGTCGGCCGGCCGGTCGTGGCCAAGGCGGTCCGCGGCGGGTACGACGGCAAGGGCGTCTGGATGCTCGACGACCCGGCCGAGGCCGCCGCGCTGGTCGCCACCGGCACGGCGCTGCTGGTCGAGGAGCGTGTGCCGCTCCGGCGCGAGCTGGCCGCGCTCGTGGCGCGGTCGCCGTTCGGGCAGGTCGCGGCCTATCCGGTGGTCGAGACCGTGCAGCGGGACGGCATCTGCGTCGAGGTGCTCGCGCCCGCACCCGGGTTGCGGGAGTCGCTGGCGATCGAGGCCCAGCAGCTCGCCATCGACCTGGCCAACGCGCTCGATGTGGTCGGCCTGCTGGCGGTCGAGCTGTTCGAGACCGACCGGGGCATCGTGGTCAACGAGCTCGCGATGCGGCCGCACAACTCGGGGCACTGGACGATCGAGGGCGCGCGCACGTCCCAGTTCGAGCAGCACCTGCGGGCGGTGCTCGACTACCCGATGGGCGCGACGACGCTGACCGCGCCCGCGGTCGTGATGGCCAACGTGCTGGGCGGCGCCCCGGGCGGCATCTCGATCGACGAGCGCGTGCACCACCTGTTCGCCACCGATCCGGGCGCGCGCGTGCACCTCTACGGCAAGCAGGTGCGGCCCGGTCGCAAGATCGGCCACGTGACCGTGCTCGGCGACGACATGAACTCGGTGCGGGCCCGCGCGGCCCGGGCCGCCAAGTGGCTCCAGGAGGGCGAGTAATGGCACCGGTCGTCGGCATCATCATGGGCAGCGACTCCGACTGGCCCACGATGGAGGCGGCGGCGGTCGCGCTGGCCGAGTTCGAGGTGCCGTTCGAGGTCGGCGTCGTTTCGGCCCATCGCACCGTACGCAAAATGGTCGACTACGCCGAGGGAGCGGCCGACCGCGGCATCAAGGTCATCATCGCGGGCGCCGGCGGTGCGGCCCACCTGCCCGGCATGGTCGCCGCTCTGACCCCGCTGCCGGTGATCGGCGTACCGGTGCCGCTCAAGCACCTCGACGGCATGGACTCGCTGCTGTCGATCGTCCAGATGCCGGCCGGCGTGCCGGTCGCGACGGTCTCGATCGGCGGCGCGCGCAACGCCGGCCTGCTGGCCGTGCGCGTTCTGGGCGCGTCCGACCCGGCGTTGCGCGACAAGATGACGGCGTTCCAGGCCGGTCTCGAGAAGCTCGTGGCCGAGAAGGACGCCGCGCTGCGCGACCGCCTGTTGGGGTAGCGTCACCCCCATGATGCGGCGGTGGGGATTGTCGGTCGTCATGCTCGTCCTCGCGCTCTTCGCCGGGGCGACCTCATTGGCGGCGGGCAATGTCGGCACCGCCGTCGTGCTGTTCGTCGTCCTGGCCGTCATCGCGGGGCTGACGTCGCCGCGCGCCTTCCCGAAGTCGGTTCCCGACGCGACCGCGCGGGCGGCCAGCGCCGAGGACGGGCGGCCGATCGTCTATTGGCGCCCGGGCTGCCCGTTCTGCATGCGGTTGCGGGCGTCGCTGGGCCGCGACGCGAACCGTCTGCATTGGGTGGACATCTGGGCCGACCCCGAGGGCGCGGCCTCGGTGCGGGCGGTGGCGGACGGCAACGAGACGGTGCCGACGGTGATCACGGCAAGCGGGGCGATGGTCAATCCACAGCCCGATCGCGTACGGGATCTGGTCCGCGCCTGATGGAGATCATCACCCCGCCGGCCGTAGCCGAAAAGCCCGATCGGCACTTCGCGGGGATCCGGGTGGTCACGCCGTTTCGCGGGATGTTCGCCGTCCGCGACCGGTTGATGCAGGAGCTCTACGACGCGGGGGTCGGCGACGGGCACACGTTCTTTCGCCTGCGCGTGGTGGATATGGATGGCCCGATGGACATCGAGGTCGGCATCGAGACGTCGGCGCCGGTCACGCCCGTGGGCCGGACAGCGCCGGGGGTACTGCCGGCCGGGCGCTACGCCACGATGACCTACGTCAACCACGGGCGGCGGGCCAATGGTGCGCTGATCGACTGGATTCGCGGGAACGGCTTGGTCATGGACGTCGCTGAAGATCCTGGTGGGGATCGCTTCGGGTGTCGCTACGAGATGTATCTGACCGATCCGCGGGTCGAGCGCATGAAGACCAAGTGGCAGATCGAGCTGGCGATTCGCCTCGCCGACTGAGGGGGCGGTCGGATCGGCGGTAGCCTCCCTCTAGGCGTCATGCCAGCCGGTCGAAGCGACCGTGGGGCGGTCGTGTGAGGCGGTCGTGTGAGGCGGCGGCCGTTACGTTCCCCACCCTCGGCACTGGGTGGGGGCAACATACCGGCGGCCTATGACATTTTTGCTCGGCTGTCCACAAGCCAAGCGCCCTGCCCGGCAGCGCCCAGCCCGTCAGCCCGGCAGCGCCCAGCCCGTCAGCCCGGCAGCGCCCTGCTCGTCAGCCCGGCAGCGCCCCACCCGGCAGCCCCGAAAGCGCCCCACCCAGCAGCCCGAAAGCGCCCCACCCGGGGCAGCCTGAAAGCGCCCCACCCGGCAGCCTGAGACCGCCCCACCACTCAGCGCATCCCGACCAGTCTGTTCTTCAGGCCCTCTCGGGTACGGCGCCGATTTTCGTTCGTCGCGCCGAAGATCAGCAGGATTACGCCCAGCGGCAGCAGGACAACCCACGGGCCCACCAGCGTCACCGCGAAGTGGATCGCGGCGATGGCGGTCGCCACGGCGCCGACTACTACCGGGGCCTGCTGGCGGTAGGTCGAGCCGACGATCAGCGTGGCCACGGCGCCCAGCAGGAGCAGTACCTCGCGCAACTCGCCGCCGCTGCCGGCCAGGACTATGCCGATCGTGGGGACGAACGCCGCCAGCAGCGCGGGACCGTACGCGGCCCAGCTCGACAGGTCGGTGCGGGTGCGGGATTCGACGATTCCCACCGCCAGGGCCATGCCCGCGAACGGCAGGGTGTACGCCTCGGGCAGCGCCACGCCGCCGAGGGCTATGAAGAGCCACCAACCGACGATCTCGAAGGCCACCGCCAGCCAGAAGAGCAGGCGCCGCTGGTTGGCCGAGCGGCCGGAACGCGACGCCGCCAGGCCGAGGACCGCGCCCCACGCCGCCAGCAGGACGGCCAGGTGGGCGGGGGAGTCGTAGGCCAGCGCGCCGGCCAGGATTGCCGACGTGTAGCCGGCCCACTCGACCGTGGTGGCCTCGGGCCGGTACTGCGGGAGGCCCAGGCGCGGGACCGTGGCTTCGATGATCAGCAGGGCGGCCCCGACGGCGAGGACGCCGAAGGACGCCCACGAGCGCTCGACGCCGGCGGCCACCGCGACCGCGAGGACGAAGAGCTGGCCCATCAGGGCGGCGAACAGCCAACCGAGGATGCGGGCGTGCTGGGTTTTGCCGGCCAGCGCCGCCACCAGGCCGACACCCACGGCTGAGCCGAGCGTGAACAGTGTCAGGTTCTGCTGGGCGAGGCTGCCGGACAGGCCCGCGTTCCCGGCCAGCAGGCCGATCACGAAAACCACATTGCGGGTGGTACGCAGCAACGGGGCCCGGGTCGCGATCGGTGGTGGGGTGAGGGCGAGGCCGAGCATGACGATCGTGAAGACGATGAGGCCCGCCGAGGTGGCGGCCGGGAACGGCGCTCGCAGGGCGATGGGCGCGATCAGGATGGTGATCGCCACGCCGGGGAGGATGACCGGCACCGCCTCCGAGGCCCGGCCGCCGAAGCCGATCGCGGCCAGCGCGGCCGCCGCCGTGAGCAGGCCGATGGCCAGGACGCTGGTGCCGTCGACGTAGCCCGACGCCGGCTGGGCCAGCGCCGCGATCGGGCCGTCCCAGATGTGCCGCGCCTGCTGGAGCGGGTCGATCAGCGCCGCCTTGAGGGCGGGCGCGATCGAGAACAGCGCCAGGATCGTCGGGATCAGGGCGATCAGCACCGCGCTGGTGGCCGGGTCGACCATCCAGCGGCCGCTCAGGCCGCTCGGGCGCAGGGCGGTCCAGCGCGACGCCTCGTAGCGGGTGCCGGACCAGAATCGGTTGCGGGCCACCGTGAGGCCGGGCGCGGGGGTGGCGCCGCGCAGCAGTTCGGCGAGCACGCCGAGCAGGGCCGCGGCGGCGGCGTAGAGGGCGGTCGAGTACGGCGTGGGGATCGACGCGAACGCGGTGCCGGTCGCGCCCAGCACCAGGCCGACGGTGGCCCACGGCAGGTACTGCGGGATCCAGCGGGCGATCGAGGCGAGCACGGCCAGGCCGAGGCTCGAGGCGGCCAGCGCGGCGGTGAGCACGACCTGGGCGCTGTTGCCCTGCTCGGCGGCGAGCGCGGCCAGCACGCCGGGCAGCGTGACCAGCACGGCGCCGGTGGCGGCGCCGCCGATCTGGGCGCGGTGGCGGGGCATGCCGGTGTCGTCGCGGGCCAGGTCGGCCTCGGTGATGACCGGGGTCCAGAAGCCGCCGGAATCGAGCGCGGGAGCATTCTCGGGGGCCATCGTGTAGGCGACCGGCGTGCGGGCCATGGCCGCGGTGAGCGCGCCGGTGGCGGCGATGATCAGCAGGGCGAGGCCGGTGGACCAGGGGCGGGCGAGGCCGGCGCCGGCGGCGTGCAGGAGGACGGCGGCGGCCGCGGCGGCGCGGCAGAGGGCGGCGCGGGGGTCGGTGGCGGCGATCGCGGCCATCGCGTACGCGACCCCGACCGCCCCGCCCACGAGCAGCGGCGACCACCAGGGCAGCCCGATCGCGAACGGCGTGCCGATCGCCGCCAGCGCGCCGCAGGTCGCGGAGATCGCGTACGACCAGGGGCGGGGCGCCGCGAAGGCGGCCGCGATGGCCACCACGACCAGCGCGAACGGGGCCTGCCAGGCGCCCGCGGGCGGCGTCGTCGAGTATTGCGACAGGTCGGCGGCCCAGACCGCGCCGTGCAGGCCGAGCACGCGCAAGCCGCCGGCCAGCGCCTGCCAGCCGGCGATCGCGCCGACCACGACGCCGGCCAGCGCGAGGCCGCGCACCGGGCCGCGGCGCCAGTCGTCGGGCAGGGCCGCCACGCCGAGCGCGACGATCAGCACGACCACGCCGGCGACGGCGAGCGGCGCGTTCGGGAAGGCCAGCGCGAACACCCGGGCCAGGGCGCCGCAGATCGCCACCGTGGCGGCGGCGGCCGCGATGTCGGGGCCGTCCAGCACCCGGTCGCTGCGCCGGCCGTTGTCGATCGAGCGGGCGAAGAACAGCAGGCCGGCCGCGACCAGCAGCAGCGCGCCGACCCAGATGTCGGGGGCGGTGGCGCCGGGGGCGAGCAGGGCGGCCAGGGCCAGCGCGACGGCGCCGAGGCCGGTGCCGGCGGTCAGCGGGACGCTGATCTCGCGGCGGGCGACCTGGAAGACGGCGGCGTAGCTGAGCGTGGCGGCGACGGCCAGGAAGCCGACGGCCAGCGCGGGCACGGTGACGGCCTCGGTCGGCGGCGGGCCGTTGCCGGTGTCGGAGACGGCGAGCGCGCCGGTGACCACGGCGCCGGGCAGGGCCAGCGCGGCGGCGCCGGCGGCCCAGTCGCCGACCAGCCAGGCGTAGAGCCGGATCGGGATCTGGCGCGCGGCCACGGCGATCATCACGCCGGCGCCGGCCAGAGCGGTGAGCACGGCGGCGGTGAGCCAGGAGGCACTGAGCGCGGCGCCCGCGCCGAAGAGGCCGACGGCGCCGGCGGCGGCCACGTGGGTGACGGCGATCCGGCGGGTGCTCGCGGCCAGGCCCGCGCCGCCGATCGCGATCGAGCCGAGGACCAGCGGCCAGGGCGCCTCCGACCAGCGCAGGCCGAGCGAGGCGGGCACGGCCAGGGCGGTCAGCGCGACGCCGATCACGGCGCCCTCGTGCCGCCAGGCGCGCGGCAGGGCGAGCGCGGCCGCGATGGTGACCAGCAGGGCGCTGAACGCCAGCAGCCAGCCGGACGGTCCGGCCGCCTCGGCGATGCGCTGCGCGTAGTGCTCGGTGTCGGCGTTCCAGATCGGGCGGGCGGCCTGGAGCGGGGCGAGGGCCGCGCGGACGCCGTCGATGGTCAGGAAGAGGGTGAGGATCACCAGGGCGATGGCCGAGGCGATCTCGGGCCCGGTGCGGACGGCCGCGGGCAGCAGGCCGACCACGGCGCCGGCGACCGCGATCGTGGCCGCGGCCACCACCAGCGTCCAGTGCGGCGACACCACGTCGGCGATCCGGGCGGCCGAGCCGATCACGGCGATGGTCAGCACGCCGCCGGTGATGTTGCGGGCCAGCAGGTTGTCGAGCAGGTGGGCGGCGGCGACTGCGGCGAGCGCGGCCAGCACCAACACGAGGCCCGAGCGCATCGCGTCGGCGACCACGCCGGCCTGGAGCAGCGCCACCGAGGAGTAGAGCAGGGCGCCCGCGCTGGCCACGCAGAGCAGCGCGAACGTGAGCTCGCGCAGCCAGTCGGCGGACGGCGGCGAGGCCGGCGGGGCGAGCGAGACCGAGCCCGCGGGCGGGGCGCCGGCCGGGCGCGGCCCCGGGAAGATGCGGGTCGGCAGCCAGCGCCAGCGCCGGCGGCCGGTCATCCCGTGCAGGATGAGGTCGGGTTCCTCGGGCAGCGACTCGGGACGCTGCGGTGTCGCGAGCGGCGCCTCGAAGTCACGGGCCGCGAAGTCGGCGACTCCGGCGGCGTGTGCCTCGTCGGCGTCGGCGAGCGTCTCGCGGTCGGCGGGGACCGGGCGGCCGATCGGCCACTGCGGCACCAGCCGCCCGCTGCGGATCACCGTGGTGAGCAGCAGCAGGTCGAGCACGGCCACCACGGTCAGGGCCATGCCCCAGCCGGCCGGGCTGTGGATCGAGGGGTACGCGAGCAGCAGCGGCACCGGCTGGAGCGCGACGACCGTGGCGTAGCGCGGCGCGCTGAGCCGGGTCGCGGTCGCGTAGAGGGCGCCGGCCACCGCCGTGAGCGCGAAGGTGACGCCGAGGTAGAGCGGCAGCGACACCCGATCGCCGCCGGCCAGCGCGCTGTCGTGCAGCGCGTAGAGGGTCATCGGCAGCAGGATCAGGCCGACGCCGGCCACCGTCTCGGCGGTCGAGCTCAGCCCGCGGCGGGCGATGCCGGGGGCCGCGACCAGGGCGATCGCGGTGAAGACGGCCAGGATCGTGGCGCGGGCCAGCGGGTTGTCGACGGCGACGCCGGCGAAGACCACGGCCGCCACGCCGATCAGCAGCGCGCCCAGGGCGAGCAGGATGTTCTGCACCGACTGGGTGGAGGCCTCGGGCGGGTGCTGCTCGCCGCCGGTGAAGCCGGCCCGGCGCGGTGGCGCCGGGGCGACCCGCTCGGTCGGCGGCGGGTCGTCGACCAGGGCGGTCACGCCGTCGCTGGCGGCCCCGGGCGGGCCGGTGTGCGCGGTGCCGGGCGGCGACCAGCTGGGGCGCGGCCCGGTCGGGCGGCCCCGGGCGCCGGCTGGAGGTGGGCCGGCAGCGCGTGACCCGCCCGGGGGCGGGCCGGCAGCGCGTGACCCGCCCGGCGGCGGGCCGGCGGCACGCGATCCGGTGGGCGGTGGGCCGCCGGCGCGAGATCCGGCCGGCGGTGGGCCCGCGGCGTGAGATCCGGCCGGCGGTGGGCCCGCGGCGCGAGATCCGGCCGGCGGTGGGCCCGCGGCGCGCGACCCGCCCGGCGGTGGGCCGGCAGCGCGCGACCCGGCCGGCGGCGGGCTGGTCGGACGGGAAGCGGTCGATGCCGGACCGGCGGCGGCCCCGGCCGGTGGGGGCGGCGGATCACTCGGGCCCGCCCCGGGCGGGGGCGGCGGGGTCTCGTCGATCGGCGTGGCGCCGGGCGGGGGCGGGGGCGGCTCGTCGACACGGCCGGTGGGGGGAGGCGGGGGCGGATAGTCCTCGGTGGGCTTTCGCCGTACGCGCCGGGATTTTGTCGCCTTTTTCGCCTTTGACTGCTGGTTGGCGTGGGCGAGGATGTCTCGCTGGAACTGGGCCGCCTGGATCTTGGCGGCGATCTGGGTGCGCTCCTTCGCGGCGGCCATGTCGCGGATCTTCAGATCAGCGATCGAGGCATCGATCCGAGACAGCTCCTCGTCGTAGCTGTCGGACTGTCCAGCCTGCGCCACGGCACCTCCTCGACCCCGTCCGGCCGCCCGCTCGGTGGGGATAACCAGAGCATGCCGGTACGACACCTCATTAGAACAGGCTCACGGGGGCGGAGATCTATGGAAACGGGCGCGAAACGCCGCCGACGTCGTCACGCGGTCGGGCGACCCATCCCTCGGAAGGTCCACCCGGCGCGCGCCCACTGAGCGGGGTCCAGGCAGTTCCGGCCGTCGATGACCCGGCGTGCGGCGACGAGCTCGCCGAGGGCCACCGGGTCGGCGTTGCGGAACTCGGCCCACTCGGTGGCGATCACCACAAGCTCGGCGTCGCGTACGGCGTCGGTGAGGCTCGGCGCGTACGCGAGGGACGGCTGCACCCGGCGGGCGTTGGCCATCGCCTGGGGGTCGTAGACGGTGACGGCCGCACCCGCCGCGGCGAGAGCCAGCGCCACCGCGAGACTGGGAGAATCCCGTACATCATCCGAATTGGGCTTGAAGGCCGCACCCAGCGCCGCCACCCGGGTCCCGGAAAGGTCCGGCCCCGCCGGGCCGACCGGCCGGTCCAGCAACTCGGCCGCGAGGGTGAGCACCCGCCCCCGCCGCCGTGTGTTGATCAGATCGACCTCGTGCAGGAAGCGCAGCGCCTCGCCCGCGCCCAGCTCCTGGGCCCGGGCCTGGAACGCGCGGATGTCCTTGGGCAGGCAGCCACCGCCGAAGCCCAGCCCGGCCTGGAGGAACCGGTTGCCGATCCGCGGGTCGTAGCCGATCGCGCGGGCCAGCTGGGTGACGTCGCCGCCGGCCACCTCGCACACCTCGGCCATCGCGTTGATGAAGCTGATCTTCGTGGCCAGGAACGCGTTCGCGGCCACCTTGACCAGCTCGGCCGTCGCGAAGTCGGTCACCACCAGCGGCACCTCGCGGTCCTCGGTGGCGGCGAGGTCGAAAACCCCTTTGTGCGCCGCCGCGAGCAGGTTGTTCGCCCACTCCGAGCGGACGCCGGCGATGATCCGGGTGGGGCGCAGCACGTCCTCGACCGCGTAGCCCTCCTGGAGGAACTCGGGCGACCAGGCCACCTCCACGCCCAGGGCGGGATCGGCGAGCTTGGCGACCAGCTGCTCCACCCACGCCGCCGTGCCCACCGGCACGGTCGACTTGCCGACGATCAGGGCGCGGCGCTCGAGCAGCGGCGCGAGGTGGGTGACGGCCTGTTCGACGTACGTGAGATCGGCGCCCATCCCATCCGGGCGCTGGGGTGTGCCCACGCAGATGAAGTGCACGTCGGCGTGCTCGGCGGCGTCGGCGTACTCGGTGCTGAAGCGCAGCCGCCCGCCGGCCAGACCCCGCCGGAGCAGGTCCTCCAGGCCCGGCTCGTGGAACGGCACCCGGCCCGCCGCCAGCGCGTCGATCTTGGCGGCGTCCACGTCGACGCCGATCACCTCGTAGCCGAGCTCGGCGAAGCAGATGGCGTACGTGGCGCCCAGGTAGCCGGTGCCTAGGAACGACAAGCGGGGATGTGTCACGTCCCGCTTAACGACCAAGCCCCTGGTCGGCGCGCGCTACGCGTCGGTAACATAGCTCGTGGTTTCCGCTTCTCAGTTGTGAAAGGGCGCGCCCATATGTCTGAGTTCGACGTGTACCGGCTGCCGGAGGACCACGAGACCATCCGTGCGGCGGTCCGCGAGGTCTGTGACGCGCGGGTGGCGCCCAATGCCGCCGAGGCGGACGAGACCTCGGAGTTCCCGAAGGCGTCCTACGAGGCGCTGCGGTCCTCCGACTTCCATGCGCCGCACATCCCTGCTGAGTACGGCGGCGCGGGCGCGGACGCGCTGGCCACGGCCATCGTGATCGAGGAAGTGGCGCGGGCCTGTGCTTCCTCGTCGCTCATTCCCGCGGTGAACAAGCTGGGGACGATGCCGCTGCTGATCGCGGGCTCCCACGACTTGAAGTCGCGGTACCTGCCCAAGGTCGCTTCGGGGGAGGCGATGTTCTCGTACTGCCTGTCGGAGCCCGAGGCCGGTTCCGATGCCGTGTCGATGACGACCCGGGCCGTACGGGATGGGGATTTCTATGTTCTCAATGGCGTAAAGCGGTGGATCACGAACGCCGGGGTGTCCGAGTTCTACACCGTCTTCGCGACCACCGACCCCTCCTCGCGCTCGCGGGGGATCTCCGCTTTCGTCGTGGAGAAGTCGGATGAGGGGGTCTCGTTCGGGGCGCCGGAGAAGAAGCTCGGGATCAAGGGCTCGCCGACCCGCGAGGTGTACTTCGACAACGTGCGCATTCCGGCCGACCGCATGATCGGCGAGGAGGGCACCGGCTTCGCGACCGCGATGAAGACGCTCGACCACACCCGGGTGACCATCGCGGCCCAGGCCATCGGCATCGCCCAGGGCGCGCTCGACTTCGCCCTCGGTTACGTGAAGGAGCGCAAGCAGTTCGGCAAGCCGATCGCCGACTTCCAGGGCATCCAGTTCATGCTGGCCGACATGGGCATGAAGCTCGAGGCGGCGCGGCAGCTGACGTACGCCGCGGCCGGCAAGAGCGAGCGCGGCGACGCCGACCTGACCTACTTCGGCGCGGCCGCGAAGTGCTTCGCCTCCGACGCCGCCATGGAGATCACCACCGACGCGGTCCAGTTGCTCGGCGGCTACGGCTACACCCGCGACTACCCGGTCGAGCGCATGATGCGCGACGCAAAGATCACCCAGATCTACGAGGGTACGAACCAGGTGCAGCGCATCGTGATGGCGCGGCAGCTTCTGAAGGACTGATCTCCTCGATAGGAGTACTCGCCTTGCCTCGCCGATTGATCGGGGAATAGCGTTCGAGCCCTCGGAACGGCAACGCTCCACAACGGAGCCGACCCGTAAGAGGGAAGGACTTTGCCATGAGTTGGCGCGATAATCCATTGGCCCTGGACGCCCTGGCGATTCAAGGCTATTACGAGGAAGACAACAAGGTCCTCAAGCAAGACACCCTTGCCGTCAGCCTGCGCGATATCTATGCCGATCAACCCGTTCTCGCCGGCGACGACGACGTTCTGATCAAAAAGGCCAGGCTCGGCCAGCTCGGGCTGACCTCGGAAGCGCTCATCAACCGGGTGTTGCCCGGGTTCTTGTCGAAAACTCGTCTCCGCGACGACGAGGCGACGATTCTCAAGCGGGAACCCAAGGACCATCCGGATCTGGAGGAGCGCGCCCGGGCAGTCGCCGACATCACGGCGCTCCTCTGGGGCACGATGAGCCGCACGAGCCGGTCCGGCGCCGTGCAGACCCTGCTGATCCACAAGGGTCTGCTACTGGTCGATGCGAAGGTCACCCGGGACGGCTTCACCGTCCCGGTGAAGGTCGCGACGGACGACCAGGACCTCATCATCGAGTACTACGTCCGCCCCCGTGGGGATCAGATCGTCAAGGTCAGCGGCAGTGTGCGCGACGACTGCGCGCTGGTCGGCATGACCTTCGAGGGAATCGCCGACCGCATGAAGCGGGAGCTGGGCATCAGCGTCACGACGGCGGTCGGCCGGTTGATGCAGGTGGCCACACCCGACTTCTCGGCTCTGACGGCCGGGGAGCCCGCCCGGGCGATCTCCGCCGCGGCGCCCCGGAAGTAGCGTTGTCCGCACGGGGCTGGGCGGAGTTCGTCGCCCAGGGCAGGCGCCTGCTCTCCCGGGATCCGGTGGACCGGTGGGCTCTCGGCGACCTTGCTCTCGAAGCGGTGCCCCCGGCCGAGTCCCGGGCCCGGACCAGCGAGGCGCAGATCCAGCTCACCCGGTTCGCCGACGCGATCGGTTTCGGCATCAATCCGCTCAAGGATTGCTATTACACGGCGAAGGAATGGCCGCCGGAACACCGGATCGCCGGCGTCTCCCATGCCAAGCATGCCCGGTACCGATCCCGGCCCCATCGGGTTCAGCTGCTATTGAACGACGATCTCGAACAGCATCTCCCGATCCGTATTCGCGAGCGCGTGGAGAAGGCCGAGGAGCTGCTGAGCGATCCGGAGATCCGGGCCGCGATAATCGAGCGTTCCAAGGAGCGCGGGAGGAAGATTGCGGCGGCCGCCCGGGCGGTCGAGAACGAGGAATTGGCGCGGTTGCGGACCGCGGCGAAGATTCGTGAGCAGGATATGCGGGCGCGTCTGGCGTCGGACGAAATCCGGGAAAGGAGCGCGGAACGCTCCATCCGGGCCAATGCCACCCTGGCGCGGATGGTGATGGAACTGCTGGATCTCCGGCTCGTTCTTCCGCACCTGCACCTCTCCTACGCCGAACGCACGACGGAAAGCGTCGCGCAAGTGGCCCAGGCGGCCGAGGAACTGCTGAACATGCTCCGGCCCGGCGAACGGTCAAATCAACCCGCCACCGTCATCGACCTCGACCTCGACGGCGATGAGCAAGGCGGCACAGAGCACCGCGAACCCGGTCGGCGAGTCCTCGGGGCCGGGCACGGCTGACGCCGGCGTCCGGCCCCGTGGGCTTCTCCGCAGTCGGTCGGTCATCGGCTGGGCGGCTGCGCGGTGTAGCCGGCCGCCTGGAGCGTGAACAGCTCCGCGTACCGGCCGCCGGCGGTCATCAGCTCGGCGTGGGTGCCGTCCTCGACCAGGCGGCCCTCGTGCAGGACGAAGATGCGGTCGGCGTGGATGACGTTGGCCAGGCGGTGCGTGATCAGGATCGTGGTCTTGCGCCCCTGGCGTTCGCGCAGCGCCTGGAACAGGGTGTCCTCGGCCCGTGGGTCGAGGGCCGAGGACGGCTCGTCGGTGACCAGCAGCTCGGCGTCGCGATAGATGCCGCGGGCGGCGGCCAGTCGCTGCCACTGGCCGCCGGAGAGGTCCTGGCCGTCCTTGAACGTGCGGTCGAGCAGCGTCTGGTAGCCGTGCGGGAGGGCCAGGATCGTCTCGTGGGCGGCGGCCCGCGCCGCGGCGCCCTCGATCCGGGACTGCTCGGGGCCGATGGTCAGGTCGCCCATCGCGATGTTGGTGGCCGCCGTGTACGGCCACTTGTGGTGCTCCTGGAGGACGACGGCGACCCGGGAGAGCAGCGACTCCTGGTCCCACTCGGCCAGCGGCCGGCCGTTCCAGGAGATGGTTCCCTCGGAGGGCGCGCGCAGGCCGGCGATCATCGCGGCCAGGGTGGACTTGCCCGAGCCGTTCTCGCCGACGAAGGCAACCGTCTGGCCGGCCGTGATGGTCAGGCTCACGTCGTCGACGGCCGGGTCGTCCCGATCGGGGTAGCGCAGGCTCACGTTCTTGATCGCCACGTCGCGCAGCACCGGAGCGCTGGGCCGTCCCGGCAGCGTCGCCGGCAGGAACGAGCGGGCCCGGTCGAGGAAGTCGGTGTAGCCCTTGAAGAACTGGCCGTCGGTGTAGATGCGGTCCAGCTGGAACGTCACCGTCGACAGCGCGCGCTGGGCCGCCTGCACGGCGACGACGCAGGTCACGGCGGCCGACAGCGGGATGCGGCCGTCCCAGAGCAGCAGGCCGAGCAGCACCCAGACGCCGCCCAGGCCGAGACCGCTGATCACGGCGCCGACGCTGGTCGTGGTGGTGACCCGGCGGGCGAGGGCGAGGTCCTCGGTGGTCTGGGCGTTCATCACCATGTCGTACTGCCCGAGCAGAAAACCACGCAGCGCGTACGACCGGAGCTCCGGCGCCGAGTCGCGTTCGGCCATCTGGCGCTGGAGCACCCAGAGCCGTCGCCGCCGGACGGAGCCGTTGAGGTACGACGCGTACCGCAGATGCCCGGCCCGCACCGCCGCGTAGCCGTTCGGCAGCGTCGCCACCACCAGCGCGGCCAGCAGCAGCGGATTGATCACCACCACCGCCACCGCGACGGCGAGCAGGTTCACCAGCCCCGCCAGCATGTTGGTCATGCCCTGCACCAGGCCGATCGCGGCATCGCTGCCCCGGGTGGCGCGCTCCATGTCGTCGGCGAACGCGTCCTGATCGAAGGCGCCCAGCTCGACCGCGGTGGTGGCCTCGAACAGACCCCGCTCGGCGGCCTGGTTGACCCTGGGGGTGAGCCCGTTCTGCGCGTACCCGACCGCGATGCCGAGCGCGCCGCGCACCGCCGTCACCACCGTGAGCAGCGCCAGCGCGGGCAGGGCGGCGCGCACGCGATCCGGGGTCGGGCCGCCGGCGAACAGCTCCACGAGCAGCCGCTGCGTCGAGAGCAGCCCGAACGTGGACATCACGCCGCCACCCACGGTCGCGGCGACGACCAGCAGCGTGCGCATCCGATCGGCCTGCCAGCTGATGCGAGCGGCCTGCTTGAGCAGCACCGGCTGCTCGGCGAACACCCCGAGGACCCCGGTCGACGCCCGCTGCCGCAGGCCGTGTTCCCACCAGGCGTTACGCAGCTCGGGCAGGGTGAACTCGACCGCCGGGGGACGGGCCTGCTCCGGGACGTCCGTTGTCTTCGTGCCCACCCGCGGCATCCCCTCTCCGTCGCTCGCCGTTCAGGGGTACCGGGCCGCGAACGCCCACGGGGGCGCGGCACGCAGAACCCTTGGGTATCTCATCCGATCGGGCTCGGGGGCGCAGCCGCCGATTTGACAGCCGTCGATTGCCGCGATTTGTGGGGGTGGCGGTGAGTTGACCTCTTGGGTGGCGGCTTGGCCCTGCTTGTTGGTTGGGTGGCGGCTTGGCCCTGGCCTGTTGGTTGGGTGGCGGCTTGGCCCTGGCCTGTTTGCTGGGCGGCTACTCAGCCCCGCCCCGTTTCCTGGGCGGCTCTCGACCCCACCCCGCTTCTTGGCTGTCACTCGACCCCACCCCGTTTTCTGGGTGGGGTGAGTAAAGCAGCGGGGTACGACAACTTTTCGCCGTTGTCCACAGGAGCGGATGGGTGAGATCAGGCGGCGGGAGCGGTGGGTGGGTGGGTGGGGCGGTCGGCGTGGTGTGCGGGACGGCTGTGCCAGATGAGCAGCAGGGGCGGCGAGGACACGCGGGCCCGCGACGGCGATGGGAGCGCGGGACGAGGGGCCGCGGGGGCGAGGCAAGGAGGCGGTGAGGGGGAAGGGGCGTGAGGCGAGGGGTGTGAGGCGAGGGGCGCCGGGCGGTGAGGGTGCGGGGCGGTGAGGGTGCGGGGCGGTGAGGGTGCGGGGCGGTGAGGGTGCGGGGCGGTGAGGGCGCGGGGCGGTGAGGGCGCGCGAGGACACGAGGGCACCGGAGCCGACGGCGCCAAGCCACCAGCGACGATCAGGCCGCCTCCCGGATCAGGAGGGCCGGCAAGGCGGCCAAGGCCGTAATCCCGAACGCCCACCAAAAGCTGTGCGCGAACGCACCAGCGACCCCACCCGCCCGCAACTGCGCCTGCAGCACGAACGCGAGAATCGCGGCGCCCAACGCCGAGGCCAGGCGGATCAGGATGGTGGAGGCCACGGTGGCGTTCGGGATCGAAGAGCTTTCCAGCGACCGGTACGCGCCGGCCAGCACCGCCGGGATGACGGCTCCGTGGCCCAAGCCCATGATGAAGCCGGCGGCGAGAAGCAAGGGCCACGTCGCCCCGGCGCCCACCCGGGTCCACAGCAGCAGGCCGGTCAGCACCAGCGCCAGGCCGGCCAGGGCCGGACGCCGGGCGCCATAGCGGTCGGACAGGCGGCCCGCCAGCGCCATGGTGACGATCGCGCCGGCGCCGAGTGGGGCGACCAGCAGGCCCGCGTCGAGGGCGTCGCGGCCCAGCACCACCTGGGCGTAGAGCGGGATCAGGATCAGCACGCCGGACATGGCCAGCGAGTAGCCGAACAGCACGCACACCGCGGTGGTCAGTGGGCGATTCATGAAGAGGCCGAGGTCGATGAGCGCGCGCGAACCCCGGCGCCGGGCGTGTGCGACGAACGCCGCCAGCAGGGCGGCGCCGGCTAACAGCCATGGGCGGCCGCTGATCAGCAGGGCCACCGCGGGGGAGAGCAGCGCCAGGCCGAGGACGTCCAGGTCGGTGGGGTTCCGGTCGGCGGTGTCGGGGGGCAACAGGCGTACGGCCAAGAACAGAGCAACCACGCAGATGGGTACGTTGACCAGGAACATCCACCGCCAGGGCAGGTGATCGAGCAGGACGCCGCCGAGCACCGGGCCGATCGCGGGCGCCAGCATCGCCGGGATCGAGACGACCGCCATCGCCCGGGCCATCCGCTGGGGGCCGGCCTGCTGGGCCAGCATCGTCTGCGCGGCCGGCACGAGCAGGCCGCCGCCGACGCCCTGCACGACGCGGAAGGCGATCAGGCTGCCCGCCGACCAGGCCGCGCCGCACAGCACCGAACCGGCGATGAACAGGGACAACGCGGTGAGCCAGACGGAGCGGGCACCGAAGCGCCGGATCGCCCAGCCGGTGATCGGGACGGTCATGGACAGCGCCAGCAGGTAGGCGGTGAGGACCCACTGGATCGTCGCCAGCGGGGCGCCGAGCTCGCGGCCGAGGACGTGCACCGCGACGTTGACGATCGTGGAGTCGATCAGCGTCATGATCGCGCCGAGTGCGACCACCACGGACGTGTTGCGCAGGTCGGTGTCGAGCATGTGATACAGCGTAGCGCTTCTCCGTACACCGTATCGGCAAACGCTACGGTGTAAGCTGGCGGCGATGGGCGAGCAGCAGATCAGGGTCCCGGTGTGGGCCCGCGAGGACGGCCGGCGACGCACCACGCTGAGCCGCGCGGCGATCGTCACGGCCGCGATCGCGATCGCCGACGCCGAGGGGCTCGACGCGGTCTCGATCCGGCGGGTGGCCGCCGATCTCCAGGCGCGGGCGATGAGCCTGTACTCGTACATCGAGCGCAAGGAAGACCTGCTCGACCTGATGGCCGACGAGATCGCGGCCGAGACGCTGGTGCCGCCGGGCGAGATGCCGGACGACTGGCGCGAGGCGACGATCGCGATCGCCCGCCGCGAGCGGGCGACGACGCACCGGCACCCGTGGCTGGTCGAGCTGGTCACCCGGCGGTCGGTGCTCGGCCATGTCGGGCCGACGATGCTGCGGCACAGCGAGCAGTCGATCGCGGTGCTGGACGGGCTCGCGGCCGACGCCACCTGGAAGTGGCGGCTGCTCACGGCGGTGGCCGACTACAGCACCGGGGTGGCGGTACGCGAGGTGCGCGAGCGCGATCAGGCCCGGTCCGGCCAGGGCGAGGCATTGCAGCCCTACCTGCGTGAGCTGGTGAGCGGCGGCGACTACCCGCACCTGGCCGAGCTGCTCGGCAACGGGCCGGCGAAAAGCGCGGACGACAACTTCGAGCGCGGGCTGCGCTGGCTGCTCAACGGGTTTGAGACTGAGCTTGGGTGAGGTCGCGCAGCTGGTGACGGCCGGCGACGCCGAGCTTCGGGTACGAGCGGTACAGGTGCGACGCGACCGTGCGCGGGGACAGGAAGAGCCGGTCGGCGATCTCGGCGTTGGTGAGCCCGCGCCCGGCCAGCAGGACGATCTCGCGCTGCTGGGCGGTGAGCTCGGCGAGCGCGTCCGGCTCGGTCCGCTCGGAGACCCCGCAGGCGCGCAGCTCGGTCTCGGCGCGCCGGATCCACGGCGTCGCCCGCAGTCGCTGGAACGTCTCGAGGGCCGCCGCCAGCACCGGCTTCGCGTCGTTGATGCGGCGCTGCCGGCGCAGCCACTCGCCCTGGTCGAGCCGCAGCTGGGCCTGCTCGAACGGCCACGGCGAGCCGTCCGGGGCGTCCTCGAAGTGGGCCGGGTCGACGAGCAGGCCACGGGCGCGGGCGGCGATCTGGCGCATCCGGGGGTTGGCGGCCGCCATCGACTCCAGCGCGCGCCCGATCGGGGCTGGGCGCTCCACGCGCGCCGCGGCCGCCGCCAGGTCGGCGATGGCCAAATAGGACACCCGGTGGTGCAGAGGCTCGCCCTCCGGTGTGAAGAGGTGACTCAATTGGGCGTACGCGAGGGGGAAGTTGCCTTGTAAGTAGGCCACCAGCCCGGCGGCATGCCGCACCCGGGCCGCGACCGATCGATACACCGTCGGGTCGGCCGTCAGGTGTGCCAGCTGCTCGTAGTCGCCGCGCAGGATGCCGACGAAGGCCGTGGCCAGCTCGGCCGAGGCGACCACCGGGCCGAGCCCGTAGGCGGCGCCCACCTCGCGCGCCTCCCGGCTGACCGCCAGCGCCTCGTCCCACCGGCCGCTGTCGACGCACGCCCACATCAGCGACGACATCGCGCCGCCGCTGCCGCCCCGCATGCCGGGCGCGCGCAACCGGTCGAGCTCGTCGCGCAGCAACCGGACGGCCAGGTCGCTCTGGTCGAGCAGCCAGGCCGCCGAGCCCGCCAGCACCGGATGGGTGACCGGCTCGGTGATCTGCCCCTCGACGCCGGGCGGCTCGGTGCACGCCCGGATCCAGAGTTTGCGCTCGGTCGAGGGCGTGGGCATCCGGTCGAGGGCGCGCAGCACGGCGGCTCGATCGTCGGTCGAGCCGGCCTGGTAGGCGACGGTGGCGGCGAACGAGAGCGAGTTCCAGGCGGTCTCCGGGGCGTCGGCCTCCTCGGCCACGGCGAGCAGCGCGGCGAACCCGGCGGCGTGGTATCCCGACCAGATCTGGGCCCAGCCGATGCGCTGCCGGGCGGCGAGATGCTGCTCGGGGGTGGCGTTCGTGCGGAGGACCCGGTCGGCGAGGTCCCGCACCCAGTCGGCCTGGCCGGTGGCCTGGGCCAGGGCGGAGGCGGCGAGCAGGCGGCGGGCCTGGTCGGCGGCGGCGGGGCTGAGCTCGGCGGCACGTTCGAGGGCGCGGGCGGCGGCCGCGGCGCCACCCCGTCGCTGGGCCTGGGCGGCGGTCTCCTCGAGAAGGGCGGCGACCCGTTCGTCGGGGTCGAGGGCGGCGGCGGCCAGGTGCCAGGCGCGACGGTCGGGCTGGTCGTGCAGGGCCTCGGCCACGCGCAGGTGGGCGGCGGCTCGTTCGGCGAACGGGACGGCGTGATAGACGGCGGCGCGGACCAGGGGATGGGTGAACTGCGGGCCGGCCGGGTCGATGCGGATCAGGCCGGCCTTCTCGGCCGGGGCGAGGGTGGTGGCGTTGACGCCGGGCACGCGGGCCGCCTCGGCTACCGCGGCGAGCAGGAGATTTTCCCGTACGGGCGGGGGAAGCTCCTCGAACTTGACGGCGAAGATCGCGGTGAGCCGGTCGGTCAGCGGGAGTGGCTCGGCGGTGAGGTGATTCTGCGCCACTTTGGACAGCTCGACCAGGGCCAGGGGATTGCCGGCCGCCTGGGTCAGGATCTGCTCGCGGGCCTGGCCCCGGGGTGGGTTCGGCTGCTGGTCGAGCAGGCGGGCGGCGTCCTCGACGGGGAGCGGCTCGAGGATCATTTCGGCGAAGTCGGTCTTAGCTCTCGTGCGGGTTGCGAACACCATCGTGATCGGATCGTCGATCATCCGGTGGGCGGCGAAGGTCAACGCGTCCGCTGATGGTTGGTCGAGCCACTGAAAGTCATCAATGGCAACCAATAATGGTTTCTCCTCCGATATTTGCGATAAAACGGTCAAGACGGCGATGCCGATGAGCAGGGCGTCGCCGACCTCGTCGTTGGTCAGGCCGAACGCGCCGCGCAACGCCCGCGACTGGCGGTCGGGCAGGCCGGCGAGGCGATCCTGGACCGGACCCAGCAGTTGGTGCAGGCCGGCGAAGGCCAGATCCTTCTCGGACTCGCGGCCGGTGACGCTCATGACCCGCAGGCCGCTTTGCCTCGCCCTGGCGATCAGGCCGGTGAGCAGGACCGTCTTGCCCATGCCCGGCTCGCCCGCGACGATCCGCACGTGGCTCGCGGCCGGCGGCGGGTCGACGAGCCGGCACAGACGCGACAACTCGTCGCCCCGCAGCGATGGCGGTGCAGTAAACATGCGGATACCCCCGGCTCAGCCCCGTCGGCCAGCATGGCAATGAGCTTCGCTGATAGGGAAGGGGATCATCGTGAACATTGTCCTCGTGCACGGCGCCTGGGCCGACGGGTCGTGCTGGACCGACGTCATCGCGCGCCTCCAGGCCGACGGCCACCGGGTGACCGCGCCGCAGTTTCCGCTGACGTCGCTGGCCGACGACGTGGCCCGGCTGCGGCACGTGCTGGAGCTGCAGGACGGCCCGACGATCGTGGCCGGCCACTCCTACGGCGGCCAGATCGTCACCGCGCTGGGCACTGACGCCCCGAACGCGGTCGGCCTGGTCTACATCGCCGCCTTCGGCCTCGACGAGGGCGAGGCGCTGGGCGCGCTGCTCGGCCAGGGCCCGACCCCGCCCGCGCTGGAGCACCTGGTCACCGACAAGCAGGGCTTCATCTGGCTGCCCGAGAACGACTTCGTCGGCCACTTCGCCGCCGACGTCGACCCGGCCCGGGCGCGCGTGCTCCACGCCGTCCAGCAGCCCATCGCCGGCTCCGCCTTCGGCGACGTGATGGGCGTCCCGGCGTGGAAGGCCCTGCCGTCGTGGTTCCTGGTGGCGACCCAGGACGAGGCCATCCCGCCCGCGGCCGAGCGCCAGTTCGCGGCCCGCATGGGCGCCACCACCGTCGAGGCGGAGGCCGGCCACCTGGCAATGGTCACCCACCCCGGCGAGGTGGTCGACCTGATCACCGCGGCGACCCGCCGCTGACCCTCAGCGGGCGGTCAGCGGTCGTCGCTCGCCCGGGCGGGCGGCTTTCGCCCGGCGGGCGGTCAGCGGTCGTCGCCCGGCCAGCGGTCGTCCGAGTGGGACTGGAGCTGCTGCTCCACCCGCTCGGCGATCGTGCGGCCGGCGATCGAGTCGGGCCCCATCGTCTCGGTGATGATTTCCCGGGACTGCTGGGCGGCCTTCAGGCGGGCGCGGCCGAAGGCGGTCATCACCGCGCGGCCGGCGGCCTCGGGGCCCACCCGCTGGATGCGGTCGGTGAGCTGCACGTCGAGCAGGACGCCGGTCGAGTCGATCGTCACCTTGGCCAGGCCGTTGTCGTCCTCGGCCGTGATGCGCAGGTCGCCCAGGCGGTTGCTCATCGCCTGGGTGTCGGCGGCCTTCTTGTCGATGCGGCCCTTCCAACTCTGCAGGTAGGCCATCGACGCGTCGGGATCGAGAAAGCGGTCAGACATCATCTACCCCCATGGATCGGCCCCGAGTCTAGTGAGACGGCGCGTGATCTGGGTGGCCGGCGCCGGGCGGGCGAAAAGGTAGCCCTGGCCGTTGTCGCAGGACAGGTCGCGCAACAAGCCTTCCTGATCCGCCGACTCGATGCCCTCAGCGGTCACCGTGAGGCCCAGCGCGTGGCACAGGGCGATCGTGTGGCGCAGCACCTCGGTGGCGGCCGGCCCGCCCGCGTCGGTCATGAACTCGGCCGCCAGCTTGACGTTGGCCAGCGGCAGCCAGGACAGCGTGGCCAGGCTCGAGTAACCGGTCCCGAAATCGTCGAGCGCCAGCCGTACGCCCAGGTCGTTGAGCTTTTGAAGGGTCTCGTAGCCCTGCTCGAGCGCCGTGCTCTCGGTGATCTCGAGCTGGAGGTTGCCGGCGGGCAGGCCGGAGCGGTGCAGGATGTCCGCGACGTCGGCCGCGAAGGTCGGCTCGCCGAGCTGCAGCGGCGACAGGTTCACGCTGATCAGCAGGTCGTGACCGGCCCGGCGCCAGGCGGCGCCCTGGCGGCAGGCCTGCGCGAGCAGCGCCCGGCCGAGCGGGCGGATCAGGCCGGTGTGCTCGGCCGGCGTGATGAAGTCGGGCGGGCCGAGCGGCGGCGTGCCGTCCGGCCGCTGCCAGCGCGCCAGCGCCTCGACGCCGATGATCCTCCGGTCGCTCAGCCGGTAGAGCGGCTGGTAGTAGGCCAGGAACTCGCCGTTCTCCAGCGCGGCGGGCAGGGCGGCGGCGAGGCGGTGCCGGCGGCGCTCGTCCTCGGCCCGGGCCGGCTCGAAGACGGCGTGGTCGTGCCGGTCCCGCCGGGCCCAGCCGAGCGCGAGCCGGGCGTCGCGCAGCCACTGGTCGGGGTTCGTGCCGGCGGTGCGGCCCTCGGCGATCCCGGCGGTCACGTCGACCCGCAGCGAGTGGCCGTCCAGCGGGAACGGCGCCTGCAACGCGCGCCGCGCCTGGTCGGCCAGCTTGACCACCTCGTCCGGGCCCGCGGTCTCGGCCGCTACCAGGGCGAACAGGCCATCGCCGAGATGGGCCAGGACGCTGCCGGAAAGCTGCCGCAGCCGGTGCGCGACGGCGGTGAGCAGCTTGCCCGCGTTGTCGTGGCCGAGCGTGTCGTCGAGCTCGGGGAAGCGGTCGACGCCGAGCAGGCACAGGCCGAGCCGCGGCGTCTCCGGCATCTCCAGATGGCGGCGCAGGCGCTGCTCGTTGGGCAGGCCGGTGACCGGGTCGTGCAGCAGCGCGTGCTGGAGCCGCTGCTGGAGGTCGGTCTGCACCCGCCGCCAGTGGATCTTTTCGGAGCGGTTCATCTGCTCGGCGGCCTGGACGGCGGCGTCACGCTGGGCGGTGACGAAGCCGGTGGTGAGGTGCTCGAGCAACTGCAGCACGCGTTGCTGATCGCTCGCGGCCGCGGCGGGGAGACGTTCGGCGAGCAGCCGTACGGTCATCCCGATCACGGGAGGGGCCGACATCCGTAGATCGACGAGCTCGGCGCCGATCCGCCGGCCCTTGGTCGGGTCGAAGGGCTCGGCGCGCAGGGCCGCGACCATCTCCTCGATCAGATCGTGCAGGGCGGCGCGGGCTTTGGCACGTACGCCGGGGACGAAGCCGGCGCGGGTGATGCCGCGCAGCCAGTCCTGGGCGAGGTCGGCCCTCATCCGCGTCTGTCCTCCCACGCCGCCCTCCCAAGTGACGGCCGCCGAATTATGCCCATTCACGTCCGCTGCGGGCCATTCTTGCCTCGATGGCCGTCATGCGCTAAACGCCATGATCGACACGCTTCGTCGTACTGATCCGGTCAATGTGGATACTCATGGTGACGGAGAGGGGCCTCGCGTGCACTTCGCGTAAGAAACGGCATACCGCCGCGCTCAGCGCTTACGGGCCACCGCGACCAGCGCCGACGGCTGCGGCGGCTCGTCGGCCTCGTCCGGGTCGGGGTGCCAGCTGGTCGCGGCGACCACCCCGGGGGGCACGATCTCGAAGTCGCCGCCGATCAGCGCCGCCACCTCGTCCGGCTCACGGATCACGACGGGGGTGGGCGTCCGCTCGTACAACTTGCGGGCCTGCTCCTGAAGTGCGCGCCCCTCCGGCGTCGCCTCCGGTCCGGCGTGCGAGACGACCAGGTAGCTGCCGGAGACGATGGCGTCGCCGAGCCGCTTCATGATCCCGGCGGGATCGGCCGAGTCCGGGATGAAGTGCAGGACGGCGACGGTCAGGATGGCGACCGGCTCGGAGAAGTCGAACAACCGCAGCACCTCGGGGTGGGCGAGAATGCCTTCCGGGTCGCGGAGGTCGGCCTCGATCACATGCGCGTACGGGTTTCCGGCCAGCAGGCTCCGGCTCTGCTGCACGGCGATCGGGTCGATGTCGACGTACATGACCCGGGCGTCGGGGTTGGCCTCCTGGGCGACCTCGTGCACGTTCCCGAGCGTGGGGATGCCCGACCCGATGTCGAGGAACTGCTTCACGCCCCGCTCGGCCAGCCACCGGACGGCCCGCCCGAGGAAGGCCCGGTTGGCCCGCGCGGCCGCCGCCGCCCCCGGGAACGCCGCCTCGGCCCGATGCCAGAACTCCCGATCGACCGCGAAGTTGTGCACCCCGCCGAGCGCGTAGTCATAGACGCGCGACGCGTCCGGCACCGTGATGTCCACACCCTCCGGCACCCAGCCGTATGCCTCACCCACGGTTCGCTCCTCCCCGTCAGCCCTGCCGATCATTCAAGTCCCTGGATCGCCCGGCGGCCACCCCGCGGTCTGATGTGGACGGTATTCTCGGGCGATGCCCGCAATCCGGCCCATTGCGCTGGCCGTGCCCCGCCGGGGCGACGACCTGCTGGTGTTCGAGTACTACGACCCGACCAAGGACCAGACGTTCTACCGCCCCCTCGGCGGCGGCATCGAGTTCGGCGAGACCGCTTCGGCGGCGCTCGAGCGGGAGCTTCGCGAGGAGCTCGGTGCGGAGCTGGTCGACGTCGAACGGCTCGGCGTGCTGGAGAACATCTTTCACGGCATGGGCCGGTACGGGCACGAGATCGCGTTCATCTTCGGCTGCCGGCTCGCCGACCCGTCGTTCTACGCGCGCGACGTCGTCGGCGAGGTGCTGGACGACGCCGGGACCAAGGTGCTGTGGCGGCCGTTGAGCGGCTTCGGGGCCGATCGCCCGCTCTACCCGGCCGGACTGGCCGGCCTGCTTCAGGGAATCGGGTGACAGAGCTGCGGGTTGGCCAGCTCGCCGCACGGGCGGTCGCCGTGTGAGCGGATGATGTCGGCGCCCACCTGGTTGGTCAGGTAGCGCAGGAAGCTGGCGGCCAGCGAGTTCGCGGCCGGCGAGTCGTAGGTGTAGCCGAACTCCGTCTCCCAGAACGGGTAGGTCCCGTGGTCGGCGTCGGTCACGGTCGCCGGGTGGCCGTCGATGTGCACCGGCAGCAGGTCCTGGTGGCCGGAGGCCGCCCCGAGCTCGGCGTAACCCAGCGCACCGGGGATCGTCGCCACTGTCCGTAGCACCGCGTCGGTCGAGTCACGCGCGCAGCGCACCACGCCCGGCGGCGAGCCCGGGTCCCGGTTACGGCAGTCGTCGGAGTTGGTCCCGGGCTCGCGCACCCCGCCGAGCACCCGGCGCTGGAAGGCGGCCCGCGTCCCGGACCCGGGATTCCGGCTGATCAACCGGATCGGGAGGTCCGCGCCGCCGAGTTCCTTCCAGCTGAGGACCTTCCCGGCGTAGATCCGGGCGATCTGATCGGAGGTCAGGTCGGCCACTCCCGCGTCCGCGTTGACGACCAGCGTGAACAGGAAGAACGAGATCGGCCGCGGCAGCAGCGAGGGCATGCCGTCGGGCTTCTCGCCGTCCGCGAACGTCAGTTGACCGGCGGCGTCGCCCTCGCGGCCGGCCTCGTCGAGGAACTGCAGGCCCTCGCCGCTGCCGCGCATGTCGAAGCTGAACCGGGCGTCGGGGCAGAGATCCTGATAGGACTTCGCCGCCTCGCGGGCGATCGGCGCGAACGCCGTCGAGCCGGTCACGTTGAGGTGGCCGGAGGCGCAGTCCAGCGGCGCGCCGTTGTTGCTCTGGGTGAAGACGACGAGCTGGGCGACGACGATCGCCACCAGGAAACCGATCAACGCGATGGCGCGCTTCGGCGTACCCGTACGGCTGCGGGTCTCTTGAATTTTGCCCCCGCCGACGCCGCCCTTGATCGTGCAGGCGACCTTGGGCGCCGGATAGAACTCCATCTTCACGGAATCGGTGTCGAGCGCGGCCAGCACCTTGTAATGCGCGCCGCGATTCATCGGCACCTTGGGCAGCAGAATCCGGTCGCGTTTGACCGCGAGCCCGGCGCCGTCCTCGAAGGACGAGCGCATTCCGTCGTCGCTGAGCTCGGTGACGACCATTCCCACGACCTTGCGCCCGGGAAAGCTCACCGTGACGCCGGCCTTCTTGTCGTGCAGGACCGCGTAATCGTCCTCGTCGATATGGGTCTGGCCGTTGTTCTCGATGCGCAACAGCACCAGGGTCGGGTCGACGAGCGGGTCCCGCAGCTGGTCGAAAACGCCGGGATCGTCGGTCTCCACCACGTTGGTGGCGGTCGTGTCCATCTGGACCCGATAACCGAGCCGCTTGCGTCCCTTGAGGACGAACTCGTAAAAGGCGGCGATCCCCGGAACGACCACACCGAGGGTCGCCAGCGCCACGCTCCACAGGAATTCTATGATCCAATTATCGATCCGCCGCGGCGCTTGGCCGATCGATGAGCCGAGGATTCAGGCAACGTTCACGAGCGCTTTCCGGGCCTCGCCGGCCTTTCGCATCACGATCGGCCGGTACGCGAACCCGCCCGCCACGAACAGCGCGGCCAGCACGAACCAGCCCGCCGTGTGCAGGCCGAGCACGCAGAAGGTGATCAGCGGCGGCGAGATCATGTCGCCGACCTGCCGCCCCGCGAAGTAGGTGCCCTGGTACTGGCCCTGCGCCGACTCCGGCGCCAGCCCGAAGACGATCGCCCAGCTGCCGGTGGACAACCAGAGCTCGCCGAGCACGTGCACGACGGCGGCGATCAGCACGAGCGCGCCGACCGTCCACGTCGGCAGCCCCGCGGTCAGCCCGAAGATCACGCACGCCACGGCGATGAGCGCGGCGCCGTGCCGGGCGATCCGGGCGCCGGCGGGCACACCGTCGATGCCGCGCGCCGCCCGCACCTGCAACAGCACGCAACCGGCCGTGTTGACCACCAGCGCCGCCGAGATCAGCCACAGCGGAGCGTGCGTGCCGGCGGCGAGCCAGAGCGGCAGCCCGATGCTGATCAGATCATTGAAGGCGCTGGTCAGCAGCCCATCGAGGGTGGCGAAGGCGAGGAACGGCCGGTCACGCAGGGCGACCAGGCGTGGCCCGTCCGGTTTCGGCTGAGCGGCGACGTCGGGCACGCGCGTGATCAGCGCGGCGGCAACCAGGAACGATCCGACATTCAGGAACAGCACCCACGCGTACGCGCCGGCGGTGTGCACGATCAGCGGAACGCTCCCGGCGAGGGTGCCCAGCCCGATGCCGGCGTTCGTCGCCGACCGCAGGAAGGCCCGCGCCCGCAGTCGCTCGTCGGCCGGGACCGCGCCCGCCGCCAGGGCGCCGTTCGCGCCCTTCGACAACGCCATGGCCACCGCGATCACGCAGCTCAGCGCCGCGAAGGCGAGCGGCGTGCGCACGGCGAGCAGGGCCGCGTAGGCCACCGCGAGGATCAGCAACGCCAGGATCTGGAGGCGCTTCGGGCCGTACCGGTCGGCGACGTAGCCGAGCGGGGTCATCGCCACGATCCCGGCCGCGGCGCCCGCGCTGAGGCCGACGGCCATCGCGGCCGGCGACAGCCCGGCGACGTGGGTCAGGTAGGTCACGCTCGTGGCCAGGTAGGCCCCGTTGCCGAACGCGTTGACGAGCGTGGCAACGGAGAGCACCCGGATCGTTCGCCGGCTCATACCGGCGATTCAACAAGACGTACGTACGGTTTGCAAGTGAGTTACAGGCGGCGCATGACCGTCACGACCTTGCCGAGGATCACGGCGTGGTTGCCGGGGATCACGTCGTACGCCGGGTTGCGGGGCACCAGGTCGATCTGGTGACCGGTGCGGCGGAAGACCTTCACGGTCGCCTCGCCCTCGATCATCGCGGCCACGATGTCGCCGTTCTCGGCGGTCGGCTGCTGGCGCACCACGACCACGTCGCCGTCGCAGATCGCGGCCTCGACCATCGAGTCGCCCTTGACCCGCAGGGCGAACAGCGTGCCCCGGCCCACCATGCTGAGCGGCATCGTCAACTCGTCCTCGACCTGCTCGTCGGCGAGGATCGGCGTGCCGGCCGCGATCGCGCCGAGCAGCGGGACGCGTACGTCATCGGAATGTGTCTCGTCCGTCTTTTCCGCGGTGTCGCGCAGGAGCGCGACGGCGCGCGAGCCCCGCGCGTCGCGCCGCAGATGGCCGCGCTCCTCGAGCACGGTGAGCTGATGGGCGACCGACGAGGGTGAGGCCAGCCCGACGGCGGCCGCGATCTCGCGCATGGTGGGCGGATAGCCGTGCCGGTCGGACCAGTCGCGGATCATGGTGAGGATCTGTCGCTGACGTTTGGTGAGCTCCGGCGATGGGGAAGCCATGCGGTGACGATACTACATTTCTCGATCATTTGTACTAATCGAATGCGGACAGGCTTTTCTTGGAGAACCCGTCTTTCCTGGAGAGCCGTCAGATGTAGCCGAGCTCGCCGGCATCCTTGAGCTGGTCGACGAGCTGCTTGACCTCTTGCGCGCGGTCCCGCGGGCAGACCAGCACCGCGTCCGGCGTGTCCACGATGACCAGATCACGCACGCCCATGGCGGCGACCAGCCGGCCCGGCGTGGGCACCACGACCAGGCCCTCGGTCTCGCGCAGCAGCACGCCGCCCTTGTCCTCGGCGGACCGGCCGACCACCACGTTGCCGGAGTGGTCGGAGGCGAGCACCTCACCGAGCGTGTGGAAGTCGCCGACGTCGTTCCAGCCGAAGTCGCCCGGCACCGTGCCGACCCGGCCGACCGTGGCCGCGCCCTCCATCACCGCGTAGTCGACCGAGATGCGCGGGAGCGTCGGCCAGACCTCGCCGAGCACCTCCTCGCGAGCCGGCGACTCCCAGGCCTGGGAGATCCGCGAGATGCCCGCCGCGAGCTGCGGCTGCTGGCGGGAGAGCTCGGCCAGGAAGACGTCGACCCGCCACACGAACATGCCGGCGTTCCACAGGTAGTTGCCGGATTTCACGTAACTTTCGGCAACGTCGTACGAGGGCTTCTCCTTGAACTCCTCGACCGCCAGCACCGGGCCGTCGCCGACAGCGGCGCCGCACTCCAGGTAGCCGTAGCCGGTCTCGGGCCGGGTCGGGGTGATGCCCAGCGTCATCAGCAGGCCCTGCTGCGCGCCCGCCGTCGCCTGCCGGATGATCTCGGTGAACTGCGTCTTGTCCGCGATCAGGTGGTCGGAGGCGAACGAGCCCATGATCGCTTCCGGGTCGCGCCGGGCGATCACGGCGGCGGCCAGGGCGATCGCCGCGCACGAGTCGCGCGGGGACGGCTCGATCAGGACGTTGTCGTCGGGGACCTGGCTGAGCTGGCGCGACACCGCGGCGGCGTGCGCCACGCCGGTGACCACGAGGACCCGCTCGGAGGGGACCAGCTTGTCGAGACGGTCGACTGTGTCCTGCAACAGCGACGCGTCGGTGCCGGTCAGCGGGTGCAGGAACTTAGGGTGGCCGGCCCGCGAGAGCGGCCAGAGACGCGTTCCGGTTCCGCCGGCCAGCACCACGCCGTACAGCGAACCCCAAGGCTCAGTCATGCGCACAGAGTGTAGTGGCTCAAGCTGCGGCGACTCGTCTCCAGGTCGTGACATGCACGTCGGCGCTGGACGCCCAGGTGAACTCCTTGGCGCGGTCGAAGCCGGCCTTGGCCAGGGTCAGCCGGCGCTGCTCGTCGTGCAGCAGATCGGCCAGATCGGACGCGATGCGGTCGGGATCCTCCGTTGTGTACGCCACCGCGTCGCCGCCCACCTCGGGCAGGGACAGTCGCGGGGTCGTCAGCACCGGCGTGGCGCAGGCCATGGCCTCGAGGATCGGCAGGCCGAAGCCCTCGCCGAAGGACGGGTAGCAGGCGACCAGCGCGCCGCCGAGGAAGCCGGGCAGGTCGGCGTAGCGCAGGTAGCCCGGGCGCAGCAGGCGCAGGTGCGACGGGACCTCGGCGACGGCGCGATCGATCTCGTCGTCGTGACCCTGGCCGCCGGCCAGCACGAGCGCCGGCGGGTGCGGCCAGTCGGCCACCGCGCGGGCCCAGCCGCGGATCAGGTTGGGCACGTTCTTCCGCGGCTCCTTGGCGCCGAGGAAGGCGACGTAGCCGGAGTCGCCGAGGCCGAGACGGGCCCGGACGCGGGCCTTCTCGTCGTCGGCCGGCGCGTGGAACGCGACCTGGTCGACGCCGTGATAGGCCACGTCGATGCGGGTCGGGTCGGCGTCGAGCAGGCGGATCAGCTCGTCGCGGGTGGCCTTGCTCGGCACGATCACCCGGGCGGCCCGGCGCAGCGACGTCTTGATCGCGCTGCGGAAGAACGTGCGCTTGGTGTTGTCGTAGTGCTCGGGCTCGGTGAAGAAGGTGGCGTCGTGGACGGTCACCGTCACCGGGCAGCCGGCCCGCAGCGGGCACGTGTAGAACGGCGAGTGCAGCACCTTGGCGCCGACCTGCTGGGCGAGCAGCGGCAGGCCGGTCTGCTCCCAGGCGAGACGGGCGGGCCGGTGGGCCACGGCGGCCGGGCCGGCGATGACCTCGGCGTCACCGAGCATGCGGCTGTAACGCTCCGCATCCGAACGCTGGGCCACGACGGCGAGATCGACCCGTTCCGGATCCATCCGGCCGAGGGCGCCGAGAAGGCCGTCGACGTATCGGCCGACGCCTCCCCGATCAGCGGGGACGCTGGTGGCGTCGACGAGCACTCGCGGGGGGCGACCGGCGGTCACGAGGCAACTCCCAAAGAGGTTGTAATTCAGACCACTCGCAAGCCTACGCCCGGAATGCATCGGAGATGTGACCGCGACACCGCCTGATTCGAACCGTTTCCCGGAACTCATCGCCCGTTCAGGAACGGTTACACACCGTGACGCGATTATCGTTGGTGCGGTGCATACGACGATCCCGCAGGCCTTCGCCGCCACAGTCGCGCGCGACCCGTCGGCCCCGCTGCTGACCTGGTACGACGACGCCTCCGGCGACCGGACCGAGCTCTCCGGCGCGACCTTGGACAACTGGGTCTCCAAGACCGCGAACTTGTTGGTCGACGGCCTCGGTCTGGGCCCCGGCGACACGGCCGCGGTCGTGCTGCCGCCGCACTGGCAGTCCGCCGCGATCGTTCTCGGCGCGTCGGCGGCCGGCCTCGCGGTCGCCCTGCCCGGCCGCCCGGCCGCGGTGGATGCCCTGTTCACGACGCCCGGCGCGGGCGACGACTGGCCGGCCGCCGACCGCTTCGCGACGGGCCTGCTCCCGCTGGCGATGCCGCTGCGCGAGGTGCCCCCGGGTTTTGTCGACTATGTGACAGAAGTGCGCAACCACGGCGACCATTTCCGGGGCGCGCCGATCGATCGGGATGCCCTGGCGCTGGCCGGCCCGGTGGAGCTGAGTCACCTGGCCGTGTTGCGCACGGCGACCGAGCGGGCGGCCGAGCTGGGCCTTACCGCCGGTGACCGGGTATTGGTCGACACGCGCGTTTATCCGGAGCCGATGGATTGGCTTTTCGCCCCGCTCGCGGTCGGCGCCTCGGTGGTGCTCTGCGCCAACCTGAATGCCGCGAAGCTGGACGCCCGCACCACCGCGGAAAAGGTCACTCTCGCGTTGACCGCTTAGCCGCCAGCTCCTCGAAAGCGGTGAGCGACTCCGGATTGGCGAGCGCGCCCTTGGCCGCGGCCGATTCCACCGGCGTGCCGGTCAGGATGCGCTTCACCGGGACCTCGAGCTTTTTCGCCGAGAGGGTTCGGGGCACCGCGCGTACCTGATAGATCTCGTCCGGAATGTGGCGCGGGGACAGGGCCGTTCGCAGTTCGCGCCGGATGTGGGCGGTCAGCTCGTCGGTGAGGTCGCCGCCGTCGGCCACCACGACGAACAGCAACAGCTCGCCATTGGGGTCGTCGGGTCGCTCCAGATGCACCACGACCGAATCGGCGATCTGCGGCAGGCTTTCCACCACCGAATAGAACTCGGCGGTGCCCAGGCGTACGCCGCCCCGGTTCAGGGTCGCGTCGGAGCGGCCGGTGATGACGCTCGTGCCGTCGGCGGCGATCGTGATCCAGTCGCCGTGGCGCCAGACGCCGGGGAAGACGTCGAAGTAGGCCTCGCGGTACCGGCGGCCGTCGGGGTCGTTCCAGAAGCCGACCGGCATGCTCGGCATCGGCGCCGTGATCACCAGCTCGCCCAGCTGGTCGATCACCGGGCGGCCGGCCGGGTCGTACGCCTCGACCTTCGCGCCCAGGCAGCGGCAGGCGATCACGCCCTCGATCACCGGGTGCAGCGGCGAGGCGCCGACGAATCCGGTGCACACGTCGGTGCCGCCGGACAGGGACTGCAGCTGCAGCCGGCTGCCGACCGCCTCGTACACCCAGTCGAAGCCCTCGGCCGGCAGTGGCGCGCCGGTCGAGCCGATCGCCTTGAGGCCCGGCTTGTCGGGCTTCAGCCCGGCCTTGCGGCAGGCCATCAGGAACGGCGCCGAGGTGCCGAAGTACGAAATTTCCGCTGAGTCGACCAAGTCCCACAGGGCGGACATGTCGGGGAAGCCGGGATTGCCGTCGAAGAACACGATGGACGCGCCCACGGCCGGCCCGCTGACCAGGAAGTTCCACATCATCCACCCGGTCGTGGTGAACCAGAAGAACCGGTCGCCGGGGCCGAGGTCGTGGTGCAGCGCCAGGATCTTGAGGTGCTCGAGGAGGATGCCGCCGTGCCCGTGCACGATCGGCTTCGGCAGGCCGGTCGTCCCCGAGCTGTAGAGCACGTACAGCGGGTGGTCGAACGGGACGGCCTCGAACTCCATAGCGTCATCGCCGGTCAGGGACTCCCAGTCACCGGCCGCGGAATCCAGGTAACCGATCGTCACGACGGACGAGATCGACGGGATGGCGCTGCGGATCGCGGCGATCTCATCCGTACGGGAGATGGCTTTGTCGCCGTAGCGGTAACCGTCGACCGCGACCAGCACCTTGGGCTCGATCTGGCTCCAGCGGTCGATCACGCTGCGGCTGCCGAACTCGGGCGCGCACGACGAGAAGACCGCGCCGAGGCTCGTGGTGGCGAGCATCAGCACGTAGGTCTCCGGGATGTTCGGCGCATAGGCCGCGACCCGGTCACCCTTGCCGACGCCGCGGGCCTTCAGCCCGGCACGCACGCGCCGCACCTGGTCACGCAGCTGCCGCGCGGTCAGCGTGATCGGCTCACGAGATTGCGAGTACGCGATGACGACCGCGTCGTCCGCACCGATCCCGGGCATGCGCAGGACATGCTCGGCGTAGTTGAGGGTGGCGCCCGGGAACCATTTCGCGCCGGGCATGGTCGCCTCGGCCAGCACGGCGGTCGGCGCACTATGGCCGATGACCTCGAAGTAGTCCCAGATCGACTGCCAGAACCCGGTGAGGTCGGTGACGGACCAGTCCCACAATTCGGCATAAGTCGCGAAATCGTGCCCTTGGCCTCGCAGCCAGCGCAGGTAGTCGCCGATCCTCGTGGTCGACAGGACGTCCGCCGGCGGCTCCCACAACACTGTGCCCGTCATGCACACACCTTAACTAAGGTTCAGCCCGGGCCTTCTGGATCGCGGCGCGGCGGGCCCGGCGGTGCTCCCGCCGGATCAGAGCCTCGCTCACGCGCCGCCGGGCGGCTATGTCTTCGGGCAACACAGGCGGGGCGTTTCGGGGGTGGCCGCCCACATCGACCGCCGCCGGTGCGCCGGGCCGCCGCCCTGGCTGTTCGTTCACGAACTGTGCCCGCGCGGACGAGCCGATCTGGCGTCTGTCCTGGTGCGGTAGGTCATGACGGCTACGTTTCGTCCCGCGGCCGACTTGCTTGCCGCGGGTAGCGTCCTGGAGAGAGAGCCACCCGGGGAGACAGCGTTGCGCCACATCAGGTCGATCTTCTACGCACTCGTCCTGGCGCCGGCAGCCTGGGTGCTGACCGGCGTGGGACTCACCGGGGACCTGACCGCTCGGGGCCGCGACGGTTTCGCCGTGGAAAATTTCACCGGGCTCCTGCTTCTGCTGCTGGCCGGCGCGGCGTACGGAATCCTCGTGCTCGGCCCGTTCTCCCCGGCCGGTCCGCTGCTCGCCGGCCTGGTCTACCTCGCGATCTCGGCATGGGCGCTGATGTCGCCGTCGGCTTACGCCGACGTCTGGCCACACGCGGTGGCCAAGGACGGATTCGATCTTTCCCGGCCCGGCTACGGCTTGGCGGCGATCCTTGCGGTTCCCTTGATCTGTACGGCGTTGAGCGCCCGGAGGTGGGCCCGGTACGAGCCGCCGGTGCTGCCCATCATCGGTCAGATCGGCCGGGTGCGGGGCGCCGCTCCCGCCGTCGGGGTGCCGCTGGCCGCGACCGAGACGGCGGTGATCGGGTCGCTCGACGCCGACCCGACCACGGTCCTGCGCCGGGTGACTTCGCTGAATGTGCTGATGGGTTTGCCCGACGAGTCGACGGTTCCGCTGGCGTCGTCGCCCTCCTCCTCCTCGCCCTCGTCGTCGTCGTCGCCGTCGTCTTCTGATGAGGAACCGACGGAAGTGGTCGCCGATGAGGAGCCGACCGAGGTGGTCGCCGACGAGGAGCCGATCGACGCTCTGGTCGAGGACGAGCCGGTGGCCCTGCTGATTCTCCGGCCCGTGGTCGAGGCCGAGGAGGAGCCCGTAGATCTCGGCGATTCCGGCGATTCTGGTGATTCCGATGAAGCCGAGGATTCCGAGGATTCCGACGAGGACGAGACCGAGGTCGTCGAGCCCGAGGATCGGACTCAGGTGGTGCGGCTTCCGCTCGGTGACGCGGCCGAGCGGACCCAGGTGGTCCGGCTCCCGGTCGGTGACGCGGCCGAGCGTACGCAAGTGGTCCGCCTGCCGGTCGGCGACGCCGCCGAGCGCACCCAGGTGGTCCGGCTCCCGGTCGAGGAGCGCAGCCAGGTCGTGCCGTTCCCGTCCCTCGACACCGGCGAGCGGACCCAGGTCCTGCAGTTCCCGGCCCGTTCACCGGGCGCCATGCCGGGCGAGCGCACCACCCGTGACCTCAGCAACCGAGCAACCGGCGACGTAGGCGGCGACGAGACCCAGGTGATCCGCCTGGCCGGCAAGACCGTCGACGACGAGCGCACCCAGGTGATCCGCCCGACGCTGGTGCCGTCCCCCGCCACCCGAAGCGAGGTGATCGAGCTACGCCCGGCCGCGCCCCGGGACGAGGCGCCGCCCGTCTCGATCGCCGACGCCGAGGCTCCCAACTTCGCCGAGGACCCAACCAGCCCGATCATCCCGCCCCACCGCCGCCGCCCGGCCGAGGAAGATTCCGGGAAGCGCTCGATGACCGTGATGAAGATGGAACGCCCCCCGGAGGCGGAAATCCCCGCCCAGCGCCGCCCCACCGACGACGAGAGCTGATCAGCCCCGGCCGGCGGACAGCGAACCGCGCAGGGCGAGCCGGGGGAGAGCTGGCCCGCGCAGGGCGAGCCGGGTGCAGGGCGAGCCGGGTGCAGGGCGAGCCGGGTGCAGGGCGAGCCGGGTGCAGGGCGAGCCGGGTGCAAGGCGAGCCGGGTGCAAGGCGAGCCGGGTGAGGCGCGTCCTGTCGGAGGGTGAGCCGGCGGGTCAGGCGAGCCGGCGTAGTGCGGGTGGGATCTGCCGGGCGGTGGCCGAGGCGAGCGGCGACGGCAGTGCGTCGGGCCGGAACCACTCCAGCGCCGCCGACTCGTCGCTGATCTGCTCGGTGGCGCCGGCCGGGCAGTGCACCAGGAAGCGCACGTCGTAGTGGGTCGATGGGCCGGCCGCGGAGCCATCGCCGGCGCCGCAGCGGACGTCGTGGACGTCCACGTCGATCGGCTCGGGGTCGATCGTCAGCGCGGCGATGCCCGACTCCTCGGTCGCCTCGCGCAGCGCCGCGGCCGCCAGCGTCGTGTCGCCCGGCTCGCAGTGGCCGCCGAGCTGCATCCACTTGCCGAGGCGCCCGTGCAGGCAGAGCAGTACGCGCCCGTCCCCGTCGACCACCAGCGCGCTCGCCGTGACGTGCCCGGCCCGGTGAGCGCGACTCATCGCCACCGGGCCGTCGCCGAGAAGCTCGAGCGCCCGCTTTCGCGCGAGGTCGCCCTCCTCGGTCGTGGCCCGCCACTCGCCGAGCACCCGCACGGCGTCGGCATGCAGCTCCGCGCTCATCGCCCGCCCCCGCTGTGCCGGACCCGCATCGCCTCGACGCTCACCCGCCGGAGACGGCCGGCGCGGCGGGCGCTCACGGGGCGGCCTGCGGGGCGGAGAGGTCGAGCCGGATGCCGTCCTCGTGGGGGAGCGCGATGCTGAGAATGCCCTCGGCCGCCAGCGCGGCCCGCAACCGGTGCGCGTCGGCGCCCAGGCGCATCAGACCCTCGGGCCCCCGCTCGAGCGACGTCACGTGCAGGGCGGCCGTGGCGTCGTTGTGCGGGAGGACCTCGGCCGGGCTCACCGTCGTCGTGCGGCCCAGGACGTCGGCGACCGCGGCGATCGCGCGCTGCACGGCCTCGGGATCGACCGGGACGCCGGGCAGGCGGGCCTCGTCGGGCAGGCGGGCGGCGTCGCGCAGGCCGGCGGCGCGGGCCTCGGCGGTGCCCAGGCTGAACATGTCGCTGGCGGCGTCGCGCAGCAGGACCGTGGCGCCGGGGTCGGGGGCGGGCGGCGCGGCGGGGGAGAGGCCGCGGACCACCGCCACCGGCACCTGGTCGCATTTGCCCTTTACCAGCTCGCCCGCGGCGGCCAGCTCGTCGATCACCGCCATCTGGGTGAGCTGGAGCTCGTTGCCGTACGGGTCGGTCTCGCCCCGATGGTCGCGGAACGCCGCGATGCCGGCCGCGCCCAGCGCCACGTCGGTCAGGCCGTTGCGCCAGGCCCGGCCCATCGTGTCGGAGACGACGATCGCCACGTCGAGACCGCGCGCGTGGAAGCCGTCGCGCAGCCGGCGCGCCGAGGCGTCGGAGTCGGCGGGGAGCAGCACGAGGTGGGTCTTGTCGACGTTGGACGCGTCGATGCCGGCCGCGGCCATCACGAAACCGTGGTGGGTCTGCACGATCGTGGTCGGTCCGCGGCGGGCGACCACCCGGCGGGTCTCGGCGACCAGGGTCGCGGCCCGGGCCGCGTCGCGCTCGGGGCCGTCGGCCGGCACCTCGACGAGGCGGCCCTCGGCCTTCGACACGATCTTGCTGGTCACCACGAGCACGTCGCCGTCGGTGAGCCAGGGCGCGGCGGTGGCGATCAGCTCGACCAGGTCGTCGCCGGCCGTGACGTCGCCGATGCCGCGCACCGGAAGGATCTCGAGGCTGTCGGGAATCATGCGACACCGGCCAGGGCCAGCGCGTCGGCGACCATCCGCGCCGTTTTCTCCTCGGACGTCATCCAGAGCGGCACGGCCCGGGTCGGCACCCCGGGCACCGAGGCGCCCTCGTCGGTGGTGTCGACCAGCCAGCCGTCGAGCAGGCCGCCGTCGCCGCGGGCGCCGTACAGCCGGCCGACCCCGGCCGCGCTCACCTCGGCGCCGACCGTGGCCAGGCACTTGTCGGCCATGCCGCGGATCGGGGAGTCGCCGATGATCGGGGAGACGCCGACGACCGGCGCCGGACCGCCCGTGACCGCCTCGCGGATCGGGTCGACCGCGAGGATCGGCGCGATGCTGACCACGGGGTTGCTCGGGGCGAGCAGCACCACGTCGGCCGCGGCGATCGCGTCGACGACCCCGGGGGCCGGCTTGGCCGCGTCGGCGCCGACGAAGACGAACCGGTGCGTGGGCACGTCACCGCGGTAGCGGACCCACCACTCCTGGAAGTGGATGGCCTTGCGCTCGCCGTCGACGTCGACCACCACGTGCGTCTCGAGGCGGTCGTCGGTGGCCGGCAGCATCGTGAGCCCGGGTTTCCAGCGCTCACACAGGGCGGCGGTGACCTGGGACAGGGGATAACCGGCGGCGAGCATCTGCGTACGCACGAGATGGGTTGCCGTGTCCTTGTCGCCCAGGCCGAACCAGGTCGGCTCCACGCCGTACGCGGTCAGCTCCTCCTTGACCACCCAGCTCTCGCCGACGCGCCCCCAGCCCCGCTCGGGGTCGTGCGCGCCGCCCAGCGTGTACATCACGCTGTCGAGATCGGGGCAGATCTGCAGGCCGTGCATGCGCACGTCATCGCCTACGTTCACCACCGCCGTCACGTCGGCGCCGATGGCACGGGCATGGGCGCGCACACCGACGAGGAACTTGGCGCCGCCGATGCCACCGGTGAGGACCACGATCCGCATGTCGTTCATCCTCCCGCACGGGTACGACAGAACCTGGGCCTGGGTAACCGGCGACACATGCGAAGGCGGTCTACGCTGGGCCGACCTCACCCACCATCCGTCAGGGAGAACCAGTGACCAGCCAACCGCAGCCCGCGCCGGGCGAGGGCAAATCGGCCGGCCAGTTCCTTCGCCCGCTACGCGATCTCGCCGCGTATGCCCTGGTCGGGGCGACCGCCGTGTTCCTGTTCTTGGCGCTCATCGACCTGATTCCGGACGGGGCCAACCAGTTCGGCTACCGCACGCAGGGCAGCTTCGGCAACTTCATCAACCTGGAGACGATCACCTTCCCGATCGCCGCCGTGCTGTTGTCGCTGATGATCCAGCCGCGGCACCCCAAGGCCAACCTGATCGTCCTGGCCGCGGTGATCGAGTACGCGGTGATGGCCGTCTTCGGCCTGCTCTTCGGCGTGCTGATCGGCCTGATCAACCAGGCGAGCAACAACGGCGCCCGCAGCGCGTTCGAGGGCCTGCTGGCCCGGGTGGCCTGGCTGGCCGTCTTCGCGGTCGCGGCCTACGGGACGTTCCTGATCTGGCGCAACATGTTCTACACGGCGAAGCCCAAGCCGCCGCCGGGCACGTACGGCCAGCCGTCGTACAACCAGCCCGGCACCTACCCCGGTCAGCCGGGCTACGGCCCGCCCCCGGGGCAGCCGGGCTTCCCGCCGCCCGCCGGTGGTGGCTACCCGCCGCAGCAGCCGCCGCCCGGTGGTGGCTACCCGGCGCAGCAGCCGCCGGCCGGCCCGCCGCCGCAGCAGCAGAACTACGGCCCGGGCGTGTACGGCCAGCCGGCCCCGCCGCCGTCGTGGAACCAGGCCCCGATGTCGATGCCGGCCGGCAACGCGCCGACCCAGCCCGTGCCGCAGGGCCCGTACCAGGCGGCGCCGACCTCGGGCGTGCCCGCCTCGGGTGTGCCCGCCTCGGGCGCCCCGGCGATGACCGACCCCACCCAGGTCGTCCCGCACACCGACCCGGCGCCGACCGACGACCGCACCCAGAAGTTCGACGATCGCACCCAGACGATCGACGACCGCCCCGGCTTCGGCCCGGCGGCCGAGGACCCGCCGCGCAGCTGACGCCCAGCTGATCGGCCGAGCGAGGCCGCCGCGCCGCCGAGGCAGCGCGGCGGCCGAGCCACGCGGTGGAAAGGCGGGCCGTGTCCTATTCCACTGCGCGCACCCGAGCACGACCGGCGCACCCGGTGACTTTCCGGCCTAGGCTGCACTGCGTGGTTGAGGTCAACGAGGAACCGGTTCCGACCGACGCGAGCATCCGCCGGGCGCTGCGACGCGCCGCCGATGGCAAGGCGATCAACGCCGAGGAGGCCGTCGCGCTGCTGGCCGCCACCGACGACCGGCTCGACGAGCTGCTCGCGATCGCCGGCGGCATCCGGGACGCGGGACTGCGCGAGGCGGGCCGGGCGGGCGTCGTCACGTACTCGAAAAAGGTCTTCATCCCGCTCACCCGGCTCTGTCGCGACCGGTGCCACTACTGCACGTTCGCGACCGTGCCGCACCGCCTCCCGGCCGCGTTCCTCGAGCGCGACGAGGTCCTCGAGATCGCCCGCCAGGGCGCCGCGCAGGGCTGCAAGGAGGCCCTCTTCACGCTCGGCGACCGCCCCGAGGAGCGCTGGCCGGCGGCCCGGCAGTGGCTCGACGAGCGCGGCTACGACTCCACCCTCGACTACGTGCGCGCCTGCGCGATCGCGGTCCTCGAGGAGACCGGCCTGCTGCCGCACCTCAACCCGGGCGTGCTGAGTTGGGCCGACCTCCAGCGCCTCAAGCCGGTGGCGCCGAGCATGGGCATGATGCTGGAGACCACGGCGACCCGTCTGTGGTCCGAGCCGGGCGGCCCGCATTTCGGCTCGCCGGACAAGGAGCCGGCCGTACGGCTGCGGGTCCTCGACGACGCCGGGCGGGTGGGCGTGCCCTTCACCACCGGCATCCTGATCGGGATCGGCGAGACCCGGGCCGAGCGCGTCGACGCGATCTTCGCGATGCGGCGGACGGCCCGCGAGTTCGGCCACGTCCAGGAAGTGATCATCCAGAACTTCCGGGCCAAGCCCGACACCGCGATGCGCGGCATGCCCGACGCCGAGCTGCGCGAGCTGGCGGCCACCGTCGCGGTCTCCCGCGTCATCATGGGCCCGCGGGCGCGCATCCAGGCCCCACCCAACCTGATCGACGCCGAGTTCGCGCTGCTCATCAGGGCCGGCATCGACGACTGGGGCGGCGTCTCGCCGGTCACCCCCGATCACGTGAACCCCGAGCGCCCGTGGCCGCAGATCGCGCTTCTGCGCGAAAAATCGGCGGAGGCGGGCTTTGAGCTCCGGGAGCGACTCACGATCTATCCGGAGTACGTCAAACGAGCCGCCGAGGGCTGGCTCGATCCCCGCCTCGCGGCCCACGTGGCGGCGCTGGCCGGCGAGGACGGCCTGGCCAACGAGGACGCGATCCCGGCCGGTAAGCCCTGGCAGGAGCCCGATGACGCGTTCGGCACCGGTCGCACCGATCTGTTCGCCAGCATCGACACCTCCGGCCGTACGTCCGATCGCCGTTCTGATTTCGACGACGTCTACGGCGACTGGACCGAGGTGGCCGCGCATGTGAAGTCGGCCTCGTCAAAGACGACACCGACGGATGTCTTGGCCGGCCTGAAGCTCGCCGCCGAGAACCCCGCTGCCCTTCTTGTCCCGAAAAATGAGGACAAGGCGATGGCGCTGTTCAACGCCGACGGCTCGGCCCTCGACGAGCTCGCCCGCATCGCCGACGACCTGCGCAAGGAGGTCAACGGCGAGGACATCACGTACGTCGTCAACCGGAACATCAACTTCACCAACGTCTGCTACGTGGGCTGCCGGTTCTGCGCCTTCGCCCAGCGCGAGCAGGACGCCGACGCCTATCGGCTGAGCGTCGACCAGGTCGCCGACCGTGCCGAGCAGGCCTGGCGGGACGGCGCCTCCGAGGTCTGCATGCAGGGCGGCATCGATCCCAAGATGCCGGTGACGGCGTACGCGGACCTGGTCCGAGCCGTGAAGCAGCGGGTTCCCGGGATGCACGTCCACGCGTACTCGCCGATGGAGATCGTCACCGGCGCCTCGAAGGCCGGCGTGCCGATCCGGGAGTGGCTGACGGAACTGCGCTCGGCGGGGCTGGACACGATTCCCGGGACCGCCGCCGAGATCCTCGACGACGACGTGCGCTGGGTGCTGACCAAGGGCAAACTGCCGGCGAGCACGTGGGTCGAGGTGGTGACCGCGGCCCATCAGGTGGGCATCCGGTCCAGCTCCACCATGATGTACGGGCATGTCGACCACCCGCGTCAGTGGCTGGGCCACTTCCGGGTGCTGGCCGGCGTGCAGGACGAGACGGGCGGCTTCACCGAGTTCGTGGCCCTGCCGTTCATCCACACCAACGCGCCGATCTACCTGGCCGGGATCGCCCGCCCGGGCCCGACCTGGCGGGAGAACCGGGTCGTCCACGCGATGGCTCGCATCCTGCTGCACGGCCGCATCGACAACATCCAGTGCTCCTGGGTCAAGCTCGGCGACGAGGGCACCCGGCTCATGCTCAACGGCGGCTGCAACGACCTCGGCGGCACGCTGATGGAGGAGACGATCTCGCGGATGGCCGGCTCCGAGCACGGCTCGGCCCGCACGGTCGCCGAGCTGAAGGAGCTGGCCGCCGCCGCGGGGCGCCCGGCGGTGGAGCGCACGACGGTTTACGGGCGTCGCTAGGGGTCGGGCCGGCTTTTCGGCGTCGCTCGGCCTGCCCGGCTCTCGGCGTGCGTCGCTGGGGCCCGCCCGGCTTTTCGGTGTCGCTGGGGTTAGGCGTCGCTGGGCCTAGGTGTCGCTGGGCTCGCTCGCGCCTCGGTGACGCGGTCGAGCCATTCGACCAGCAGGCGGCGTTCGGGGTCGCTGAGCGCGCCCAGCTGCGGTGCGAATGCCCGGAGGGCGACAGCCGCCGCGAACGGCCCGTCCGACGCCCCGGCCGGGGCGTCGGTGAGGATGCGGCCCAGGACGGCCTCCATCATCGCGTCGGCCAGGGCGGGATCCCGCCGCTCCGGCGGCGTCGCCAGCAAGATCTGGATCGTCCCGACGCCGGCGGCCTGGATGAGGTCGACCGCGCGTGGCTCGGTGACCCGGAGCCGCCCGGCCGCCGCCAGCCGATGGACGCGGGTCTCCAGCACCTGCCGGCCCAGGCGGGCGGCCGGCGAGCCGGCGACGCGCTCCGGATCGCTCAGCAGACGGAACACGGCCGGGTTGGCGAGACCGAACTCGATCTGCTTGCGCCAGCTCGAGCGCAGATCGTCGAGGGGATCGACCGCCGCCGCCGCGGCCGCCGCCACGCCCGCGACCTTGTCCGAGACGAACGTGGCCATGACGTGCTCGGCCACGGCCTCGAGCAGGCCGTCCTTGTCGCCGAACAGGCGATAGATGGTCGGCGCCTGAACGCCGGCCCGCTCGGCGACGCCCCGGGTCGTCACCGCGCCGGGCCCACTCTCGCGCAACAGCCCCGCGGCGGCGTCGACGATCGCCGCCCGGGTGCCGGCCCGGCTCTTGGTCACGTCGCTCACGTACCGACGATAACACTCACTTGCTATCACTGGTTACCGGCGCTACGGTGGAGCTGTTTCCGTTGATAACGCGAAAGGCGTAGCAATGATTATCGTGACCGGAGCGACCGGCGCCCTCAACGGCGCGACCGTCGACCACCTGCTCGAACGCATGCCCGCCGGCGAGATCGCGGTGGTCGCGCGCGACACCGCGAAGGCCCGGCGCTTCGCCGAGCGCGGCGTCGAGGTCCGGCGCGGCGACTACGCCGACCCCGGCTCCCTGCCGGCGGCGTTCGACGGCGCCGACCAGCTGCTGCTCGTCTCCTCGAACGACCCGGCCGCGGACGCGGTCGCCCTGCACCGCGCGGCGGTCGACGCCGCGGTGACGGCCGGCGCGAAACGCATCCTCTACACGAGTCACCAGGCCGCCGCGGCCGACAACCCGTTCGTCCCCGGCCGGCACCACTTCGCCACCGAGCGGCTCCTGGCCGACTCCGGGATCCCGTGGACCTCGCTGCGCAACGGCTTCTACGCCCACAGCCTCCGGTGGCTGGCCGGCCCGTGGCGGGAGACCGGGGTGATCGCCGTGCCCGGCGACGGACCGGTGTCCTGGACCGCTCGCGAGGACGCCGCCGAAGCCGCCGCCGTCATCGTCACCGAGCCGGGCGCGTACGACGGCCCAGTGACCATCACCGCCCCCGCGGCGCCGACCTTCGCCGAGCTCGCCGAGGTCGCATCCAAGCTGTCGGGGCGGACCATCCGGTATCAGCCGATGGACGAGGAGGACTGGATCGCCGCGCGGGCCGCCGCCGGGCAGCCGGAGAGCATGACGGGCTTCCTGCTGGGCTTCTACCGGGCGGCGCGGGGCGGGTTCTTCGCCGGGGTTGACCCGTTGCTCGGCCGGCTTCTCGGTCGCGAGCCACGCGGTGCGGGTGACGCCCTGTAGGAGCGGGTTCCGCTCTCGCCGCCCGCCGTGATCATTCGGGCCCTGCCCTCCTGCTGCGCGCCGTGATGATCAGCCCGCAGCCCGCAGCCCGCAGCCCGCAGCTAGCCCGCCCGCAGCCCGCAGCCGGCCCGCCCGCCGCAGCCCGCGCCCCGCCCGCCCGCAGCCCGGCCGCAGCCCTCGGCTCGCCAGCCGCGGCTCGCCGTCCGCCGTCCGCCGTCCGCCGTCCGCCGTCCGCCGCCCGCCGCCCGCCGCCCGCCGCCCGCCGCGATCATCCGGCCCCCGCCCTCTCGGGTGGGGGTGAGTAAAACAGCCGCCTACGACAACTTCGGCGCTTCATCCACAAGGCCCGGCACGACCCCCGTTCGGCCCATCTCCCCGGGCCGAAAAAGCAGGACCCTCCCCGAACTGCGCATCAAGGTCACAAATCGGGTTAAATTGGACGCGACGCGCCAGCGCGGCGTAACCCTGTGCGGCTCCTGAGAGATAGGGCAGGAACGGGACCACGACGCGCCGAAGGCGCGCCGGGGAAACGGGCCTATTTATCAGGTTCGGCTTGACGACGCACGTCTTACACGCGTGTAATTTCGGTGGGGTTGTGGGTAGGAAGGCTGCGCTCAGTCGCGGTGCGGCGGTTCCGGCCCGCAAAAAACACGCCGCGTGCGTGGGGGGTCAGCGCCGGCAGTGATGCCGGCGCGGAAATTGGGAGGCACGCCGATGGAAGCGCAGGTTGAAGGGGTAGACCTGCTCGGGGACGCGCCCGAGTGGCAGGAGCGGGCGCTGTGTTCGCAGACCGATCCGGAGGCCTTTTTTCCGGAGAAGGGCGGATCGACCCGCGAGGCGAAGCGGATCTGCGGGCGCTGTGACGTGAAGACCGAGTGCCTGGAGTACGCGTTGGGGCACGACGAACGCTTCGGCATCTGGGGTGGACTGTCCGAGCGTGAGCGCCGCAAGCTGAAGCGACGCGTGGCCTAGCGAAACCTAGGACAGTTCGTCGGGATCCACCCCGAGCAGGTTGGCTACCTGCTCGATGATCACATCGTGGACGAGGTCGGCGAGGTCTTCGCGGTCCATCGCCCGGAACTCCAGCGGCCGCCGGTAGAGCACGATCCGAGGGGGAAGCTCCTGCCGGCCGGGCCGCCCGGGCAGCAACCGGGCCAGCGGCACCTCGCCGTCCTCGAGCACGTCGGAGTCGTACACGTTGAGATCGGGCGGAACGTCCTCGACCGCGAACTCGACGCCGGCCAGCTCTTTCGCGTAGCGCCGCTCGAGGCTCTCGACCGTGTCGAGGACCAGGTCGTCGAAGATCTCGGCCTTCGTGCGGGCGAGCGGGACGGTGGCCGGCACCAGACGCCCGCGCAGACCGCGCCCGTGCCGATCGCGGCGGGCCGGGTGCCCGGGGCCGGCCTTGCGGGCCGCCCGGTCGCTCCGGCTGCGTTCGGGGCTCGTGGTCACCCGGCAAGCCTAGTCCTCCGCAGGCGGTACTCGGTGACAGCCACATTTCGCCGCGTGTCCGGAGGGAGATTCGTCCCAACGGGGCGGCGTGTCTGCCCGACCATGCCCGAATCGTGATGCGCGGCGGGTCGGCGTGTCGCGAGGCATCGGCCCCCGCGCGAGCCCGCGGGGCGATAACGTGCCGCCGTGAGGTCCCCACGGCGCTGCTCCCGGAACGGCTGTCCCCGACAGGCGGTCGCCACACTGACCTACGTCTACAGCGACTCGACGGCCGTCGTCGGCCCCCTCGCGGCGTTCGCCGAGCCACACACGTACGACCTGTGCGAGCCGCATGCGCGCAGCCTCACCGCCCCCCGAGGCTGGGAGCTCGTGCGGCACGACGGAGATTTCGCGCCCCCGCCCCCCACCACCGACGACCTGGTCGCGCTCGCGGATGCCGTCCGTGAGGCGGCCCGGCCGCCGGCGCCTCCGCCGCGCACCGACGAGCAGGACCTCCCCGGCCACCAGACCGGCCGCCGCGGCCACCTACGAGTGATCCCGCCAACGCACTGAGGCCCACGGACGGCCCGCTAGAGGCCGATCAGGTGGTGGCGCTTCTTGAGCCAGGGCAGAAGCGTCCGATACGCCGCGATCGTCTCCGGCTGCGCGTAGTCGTGTGACAGCACGATCGCCCCGTCGTGCGTGTTGCGCTCGATCCGCTGGATGACCCGCGCCCGATGCTGCGCCGGCGTCTCGCCCTTGGGGTGCTCCCAGTCGCGCGGGTCGACCCGCCAGTAGAGCGACGACATCCCCATCGATCTCGCGGTCGAGACGACGCCGGGCGTGAAGTTGCCGCCGGGCGCCCGGAAAAACTTGATCTTTGCGTTCGGCGCGGCCTTCCGGATCTCGGCGTTCGTACGCGCGAGGTCGGCCTTGATGGCGGCGGCCGGCTTCTTGCCGAGCCTCAGGTCGTGACTCCACGTGTGGTTGCACAGCGTGTGCCCGCCCGCCACGATCTGCCGTACCAGCTCGGGGTGCTTGTGCACGTTCTTGCCGATCAGGCAGAACGTCGCGTGTACTTTCTGCTGCTTCAGCAGCTTGAGCAGGGCCGGCGTCTGCACCGGATCGGGCCCGTCGTCGAAGGTCAGCGCCACGGCTTTGCCGCCGGTGATCATCCGGCTGCCGCCCGGGCCGATCGGTTTGTGCGCGACCGCCTTCTTCACCGCAGGCTTGGCCTTCGGTTTGGCCTTGGCCTTGACCTTGGCCTTCGGCTTGGCGGGCGCGCTGACGGCCGGCGCGGCCTTCGTCGTCGATGGAGGCGTCGTGTCCGCCGCGGCGCGCCCGGCCACGGCCACGAGGACCATCGCGATGCCGAAGAGCACCAGCTTGTTGGAGCGCGACAACCGCATCAAAACCTCCCCAGGTGGATCGAAAGGCGTCGGCTCGAACGAGACTGCCCGCATCAGGCGGTCGATCGCCAGTCGCCAACGCACCTTCGGCACACTTTCGGGACCTATCTCACTCACAGGGAGGGGTACGGACGGGGCGGCGCCCCCGGATCGATCGGGCCATGCTGGACACATGGAGATCCACCTGCGACCGATCCGCGAGGACGAGCTCGACATGGTGCGCGTCATCGCCCAGGACCCGTCCTACGCGCCCGGCAACTGGTACGGGTTCCGGCCGGTGGCCGGCCTGGCGAAGGAGTTCGCGGAGAACGGCTTCCTCGGCGATGACGTGGGGCGCCTGGCGGTCGAGGCGGACGGCGAGGTCGCGGGCATCGTCTCGTACCTGAAGGGCCACTACGGCCCGCGCGGCGAGTGGTACGACATCGGCATCGCGCTCAAGCCGGAGTTCCGCGGGCGCGGCATCGGGTGGCGCGCACAGGCGCTGCTCACCGACTACATCTTCGAGCACTGGCCGGTCGAGCGGGTGCAGGCCGGCACCCAGCCGGACAACATCGCCGAGCAGAAGGCGCTGCTCAAGGCGGGATTCCAGCTGGAGGGCGTGCTCCGGGCGGCCGAGTTCCGGGCCGGAGCGTGGCGTGACGGCCTGCTGTACAGCCGCCTACGCCACGACCCTCCCCCGGAGTACTAGGAGGCGGCGAGCTCTTCCAGCTCGGCCTCGGTGAGCAGGCGAGAACGGATCAGGAAACGTACGCCCTCGGGGGCCTCCAGCGAGAAGCCGGCGCCGCGCCCCGGGACCACGTCCACCGTCAGGTGCGTGTGCTTCCACAGCTCGAACTGCGAGGACGACATCCAGAACGTGATCGGCTCGTCCACGCCTTCGACCTTGAGCGACTCGAGCAGCACGTCGGACTGGCCGGTGCGGAACTCGCCCTCGAGGTAGCACATCGGCGAGCTGCCGTCGCAGCACCCGCCGGACTGGTGGAACATCAGCGGACCGTGCTCGCCCCGCAGCCGCCGCATCATGTCGGCGGCCGCGGTGGTGACATCAACACGGGTTGCCTTGGTAGCCATCTCTAGAAGAAGCCCATCGCCTTCGGGCTGTACGACACCAGCAGGTTCTTCGTCTGCTGGTAGTGGTCCAGCATCATCTTGTGGTTCTCGCGGCCGATGCCGGACTGCTTGTAGCCACCGAACGCGGCGTGCGCCGGGTACAGGTGGTACGAGTTCGTCCAGACCCGACCGGCCTTGATCGCGCGGCCGGCCCGGTACGCGAGGTTGATGTCCCGGGTCCACACGCCGGCGCCGAGGCCGTAGAGCGTGTCGTTGGCGATCTTGATGGCGTCCGCGTAGTCGGCGAACGAGGCCACCGACACGACCGGCCCGAAGATCTCCTCCTGGAAGATCCGCATCGCGTTGTTGCCCTCGAAGATCGTCGGCTGCACGTAGTAGCCCCCGGAGAGGTTCCCGCCGAGGTCGGCGCGCGCGCCGCCGGTCAGCGCCTTGGCGCCCTCCTGCCGGCCGATGTCCATGTACGACAGGATCTTCTCGAGCTGGTCGTTCGAGGCCTGGGCGCCGACCTGGGTGTCGGTGTCGAGCGGGTTGCCCTGCTTGAGGTTCTCGACCCGCTTCACGCCCGCGGCCAGGAAGTCCTGGTAGATCGACTGCTGGATGAGCGCACGGGACGGGCAGGTGCAGACCTCGCCCTGGTTGAGCGCGAACATCGAGAAGCCCTCGAGGGACTTGTCGAGGAAGTCGTCGTCCTCGCGGTTCACGTCCTCGAAGAAGATGTTGGGGCTCTTGCCGCCGAGCTCCAGCGTCACCGGGATCAGGTTCTCCGACGCGTACTGCATGATCAGCCGGCCGGTGGTGGTCTCGCCCGTGAACGCGACCTTGGCCACCCGGTTCGAGCTGGCCAGCGGCTTGCCGGCCTCCACGCCGAAGCCGTTCACGATGTTCAGCACGCCGGGCGGGAGCAGGTCGCCGATCAGCGACATGAGGTAGTGGATCGAGGCCGGGGTCTGCTCGGCCGGCTTGAGGACGACCGCGTTGCCGGCCGCGAGGGCGGGCGCGAGCTTCCAGGTCGCCATCAGGATCGGGAAGTTCCACGGGATGATCTGGCCGACCACGCCGAGCGGCTCGTGGAAGTGGTACGCGATGGTGTCGTCATCGATCTCGCCGACGGTGCCCTCCTGGGCCCGGATCGCGCCCGCGAAGTAGCGGAAGTGGTCGATCGCGAGCGGGATGTCGGCGGCCAGCGTCTCGCGGACCGGCTTGCCGTTCTCCCAGGCCTCGGCGACCGCGATCTTCTCGAGGTTGGCCTCGATCCGGTCGGCGATCTTGTTGAGGACGTTGGCCCGCTCGGCGACCGAGGTGCGTCCCCACGCGTCGGCCGCGCCGTGCGCCGCGTCCAGCGCCTTGTCCACGTCGGCGGCGGTGCCGCGGGCGATCTCGGTAAAGGTCTCGCCGGTGACCGGCGTCGGGTTCTCGAAGTACTGCCCCTTGGCCGGCGGCACGTACTCGCCGCCGATGTAGTGGTCGTACCTGCTCTGGTAGCTGACGATCGATCCGTCGGAACCGGGCGGTGAGTATGTGGTCATGGCAGCCTCCGCACCGTTGGGGGTAGGTGCCGCCGACGCTAGTTACGGGGACGTTGCAACCGCGTTGCAAGGCCGTATTCCACGGCCAGCTGGCGGACCCGGCTGACGGCCAGCGGGCGGGCGGGGGAGCCGTGCGGGAGCAGCCTCGTGTAGGCCTCCCACATCTCCAGGTCGTCGGCGCCCCACGGGGCCCGCAGCCAGGTGCGCATCAGCGAACGCTCGCCGGTGGCCAGCACCGAGGCGCGCAGCTGGCCGTCGATCAGGCGCCGCAGCCGGGTGACGCCGGGAGCGTCGGAGCCGGGCAGCAGCGGTCCGGCGTACTCCTCGAGGGCCTCCGCCACCCGCCCACGCTCGAGCAGCCGGGTCACCGTGCGGAAGTCGGAGTCGAGCTCGGCGCGCAGCCGGTAGGGCCTCGACTCGAGCAGCTCCGGGCCGAGGGCGCGGCGCAGGCGGGAGAGCTCGGCGCGCACGGTCACCGGGCTGACCTCGTCGCCATAGAGATCAAAACCTAGTTCCTCGCCCGTACGCCCTTCCGGATGCGCCACGAGCAGAACGAGCAGTTCCGAATGACGCCGGCCGAGCCGCTGCCGCCGCCCGCCGAAGGTCAGCGTCGCCTCGTTGCGCCCGAGCGCCGCCACCCGGCCCGCGCTCGCCGGCGGCGGCAGGTGGCTGCCGAGGTAGGCCTCCGCCGCCAGCGCCGTGGCCCGCACCAGGGCGAGGCTGTGCGGGTTGGCCAGATGGTCGCCGCCGGTCACGTCGATGGCGCCGAGCAGCCGGCCGGTCGCCGGGTCGTGGATCGGGGCCGCCGCGCACGTCCAGCGCTGCACCGTGCGGTTGAAGTGCTCGGTCGCGAAGATCTGCAGCGAGTGGTCGATGGCGATCGCGGTGCCCGGGGCGTTCGTGCCGGCGTGCTCCTCGTCCCAGCGTGCGCCCGGCACGAAGTTCATCCGCTCGGCCCCGCGCATCACCGAGGCGGCGCCCTCTACCCAGAGCAACCGCCCGTACGCGTCGCAGACCGCCATGAGGTGGTCGCCGTCCTCGGCGAGCCCACCGAGCAGATCGCGAAAGATCGGGAGAACTCGGGCCAAAGGATGGGCCGCGCGGTACTGCTCGAGCTCGCCGTCGCTCAGGTCGATCGGGGCGGTGCCGTCCGCCCCCGGGAGGGCGTCGGCCGAGCGCTTCCACGAGTCGGCCACGACCGAGCGGATCTGCGGCGGGAGAATGGGCTCGTCGCCGGACAAAAAGCGCTCGTGAGCACGCCCGACCTGTCTGATCCGTTCGGCCGGATCGGCGCCGAGGTCGAGGGCGAGCCACGGGTTGGGCACAGGGCACCTCCAGTCCCCACCATCGTGACCCGCATCACCTGTCTCGACAAGCCGAAGTCCCGAGCATGATCGGTTCACGTAACCGTGGCGGTGCCCGTTTGCCACCCGTTCGTTGCCCACTCTCCGTTACTCTCAGCGGGTGTCCGGAGGTATAGGGGGAGCGTTGTCCGATCTGTCCAAGCTCGTGAAGGCCTACGACGTACGCGGTGTGGTGCCCGACCAGTTCGACGAATCGGTGGCCCGAGCTCTCGGCACCGCCTTCGTCGAGATGCTGCGCGAGTCCGGCGACGACGCCGATCGGATAGTGATCGCCCATGACATGCGCGAGTCCGGTCCCGGGCTGGCCGCCGCGTTCGGTCGCGGCGCCAACGCGGCCGGCGCCGCCGTGGTCTCCATCGGCCTCGCCTCGACCGACGAGCTGTACTACGCCTCCGGCTCGCTGCGCCTGCCCGGCGCGATGTTCACCGCGAGCCACAACCCGGCGCAGTACAACGGCATCAAGCTCTGCCGGGCCGGCGCCAAGCCGGTCGGGCAGGACAGCGGCCTCGTCGTCGTGCGCCGCCGGGCCGAGCAGCTGCTCAGCGACCTGAACGCCGGGGCCGACGGCCCGTCCCGGGTGGAGACCCGCGACCTGCTCGCCGACTACGCCGCGCACCTGCGCTCGCTGGTCGACCTGTCCGGCATCCGGCCGCTCAAGGTCATCGTGGACGCCGGCAACGGCATGGGCGGCTTCACGGTGCCCGCCGTGCTCGGCGACCAGGTGCTGCCGGCGCTGCCGCTGACGATCGTCCCGATGTACTTCGAGCTCGACGGCTCGTTCCCGAACCACGAGGCGAACCCGCTCGACCCGGCCAACCTGGTCGACCTCCAGCGGGCCATCCGCGAGCAGGGCGCCGACCTCGGTGTGGCCTTCGACGGCGACGCCGACCGGTGCTTCATCGTGGACGAGAACGGCGACGCGGTCTCGCCCTCGGCGGTGACGGCCCTGGTCGCCGTACGGGAGCTCAAGAAGTTTCCGGGAAGCACGATCATCCACAATCTGATCACCTCGGCCGCGGTCCCGGAGATCATCACGGAGAACGGCGGCAAGCCGGTCCGCAGCCGGGTCGGGCACTCGTTCATCAAGGCCGAGATGGCCCGCACCAACGCGGTCTTCGGCGGCGAGCACTCGGCGCACTACTACTTCCGCGACTTCTGGTTCGCCGACACCGGCATGCTGGCGGCGATGCACGTGCTGGCCGCGCTGGGCGGCCAGGACCGGCCGCTCTCCGAGCTCGCGGCCGAGTTCGAGCGCTACTGCGCGTCGGGCGAGATCAACTCCACGGTGGCCGATGCCAAGGCCAAGACGGCGGAGGTACGCGCGGCCTTCCCCACCGCCACCATCGACGAGCTCGACGGCATGACCGCCACCCTGCCCGACGGCTCGTGGTTCAACCTGCGCGCGTCCAACACCGAGCCGCTTCTCCGGCTCAACGTGGAGGCGGCCAAGCCGGACAAGATGGCTTCTCTACGCGACGAAGTGCTCGCCATCGTCCGCCGTTAGGATCAGGGGGCTCACTGTTCCGTAACCCCGTAAGGAGTAGTTCGGTGGCCCTCGATCCGCAGTTGTTGGACATCCTGGCCTGCCCGGACACGCATCACGCGCCGCTGACATACGACGCGGACGCACAGACGCTTACCTGTACGGAGTGCGGGCGGATCTTCGAGATCCGTGACGACATCCCGGTGCTGCTCCTCGACGAGGCGCGTCAGCCCGCGGCGGAAGGCAACTGATGGCGGCTCCGATGGACGGCTCGGCCGGGGTGCACGGGCACCGGGTTCCCGACCAGTCGCTGCTCGACGACGAGAAGTCGATGCTCGACAACGACCCGGGCGGCATGCTGCGGGCGACGGCGTCGGCCGGCGCCCAGGTACGCGAGTCGGCCGCGCTGGCCGCCGAGGCCGACCTGAGCATGCTGTCCGACGAGGGCCGCCCCCGGGCGGTCGTGGTCGCCGGCATCGGCACCGCCGGCCTCACCGGCAACATCCTGGCCACGGTGGCCGGCCATCGCTGCCCGGTCCCGATCATCGGGCACCGCAGCGCCGGCATCCCGGGCTGGGTCGGCGCCGCCGACGTCGTCTTCGCGGTCTCCGCCTCCGGCCGCAGCCCCGAGGCGCTCGCCGCCGCCGAGGCCGCGGTCCGCCGGGGCGCCCGGCTGGTCGCGATCGGCAACCCCGACACCGAGCTCCAGGCGATGGCCGAGCGGGCCCGCTCGCCGTTCATCCCGGTGCCGCGCCGCGCGCCGGCCCGGGCCAGCCTCTGGGGCCTGACCGTGCCGGTGCTGCTCGCGGCCCGCGCCCTCGGGCTCGTCAAGGTCAACGAGGCCGACCTGGCCGAGACCGCGACCCGGCTCGACGCCGACGCCGAGCGCTGCCGCACCGGCGCCGACTCGTTCGTGAACCCGGCGAAGTCGCTGGCCCTGGGCCTGGCCGGCTCGATCCCGATCGTCTGGGGCTCGTCCCCGCTGGCCACCGTCGCCGCCCGCCGCTTCGGCGACACGCTCGCCGCCAACGCGCGCTACCCGGTGATGGCCGGCGCGCTGGGCGAGGCCGGCCGCGGCCGGGTGGGCCTGCTCGACGGCGTCTTCGGCGGCCTCGCCGAGTCGTCCCGCGACATCTTCGCCGACCCCGACGAGGCGGAGGAGGAGGGCGCCACCACCCGGCTGCGCCTGGTGCTCTTCCGCGACGGCGGCCTCAACCCCGAGGACGACGCCGACGAGCCGGTGGCGGTCGAGGAGCGCCGGGCCGACGCCGTGCAGACCCTGGCCGAGCGGCGCGGCGTGCGCTGCGACGTGCTGACCGCCGAGGGCGGCTCGGCGCTCGAGCGGCTCGCCTCGCTCACCGCCGTGCCCGACTTCGCGTCGCTCTACCTGGCGCTGGCGCACGGGCTCGACCCGATGGCCGTGCCCGCGATCAGCGAGATGAAGGAGCTGTCCAACCCCATGCCCGAGGGAATTCAGTGAGCGCCGAAGGCGGCACCCGCGCGATCATCGCCGCGTTGGCGGCGAACCTCGGCATCGCGGTCACCAAGTTCATCGCCTGGCTGCTGACCGGCTCGTCCTCGATGCTGGCCGAGGCGATCCACTCGGTGGCCGACTCGGGCAACCAGCTCCTGCTGCTGATCGGCGGCAAGCAGTCCCAGCGCAAGGCCACCCCGGAGCACCCGTTCGGCTACGGCCGCGAGCGCTACATCTACGCGTTCATCGTGTCGATCGTGCTGTTCAGCGTCGGCGGCCTGTTCGCGCTGTACGAGGCGTACCACAAGATTCAGCACCCCGAGGCGATCCACTCGTGGAAGTGGGTGCCGGTCGTCGTGCTGGTCATCGCGATCGGGCTCGAGGGCTACTCGTTCAGGACCGCGATCAAGGAGTCCAACCACACCCGGGGCAAGACGACCTGGGTCAACTTCGTGCGCCGGGCCAAGGCCCCCGAGCTGCCGGTCGTGCTGCTCGAGGACAGCGGCGCCCTGATCGGCCTGGTGCTGGCCCTGTTCGGCGTGGTGCTCACGCTGATCACCGACAACGGCGTGTGGGACGGCATCGGCACCGCGGCGATCGGCGTCCTGCTGGTCGCCATCGCGGTGGTCCTGGCGATCGAGACCAAGAGCCTGCTGATCGGCGAGGGCGCGAACCCCGAGGACGTCAAGAAGATCGAGAAGGCGATCCTCGCGGGCGACGGCATCGAGCGGATCATCCACATGAAGACCCTGCACCTCGGTCCCGAGGAGCTGCTGGTCGCCGTGAAGATCGCGGTGCCGCGGGCCGAGCGGGCCGACGACCTCGCCCAGCGCATCGACGAGACCGAGGTGCGCATCCGCGAGGCGGTGCCGATCGCCCGGGTGATCTACATCGAGCCCGACATCTACCACGAGCGCAAGGCCCCCACGGTGACCGAGGGCGCCTCGGCCGCCGCCGGCTGACAGATTGGTATTTTGTCCGCTATGACCGTGTATCCGCTGACCGGCGTCGTCCGCGATTACGCGTGGGGCTCCCACACCGTGATCGCCGACCTCCAGGGCCGTCCCACCCCGACCGAGGGCCCCGAGGCGGAGCTGTGGCTGGGCGCGCACCCCGACAGCCCGTCCCGGGTCGGCGGCGCCACCCTGGACGCGCTGATCGCCACCCATCCGGTCGAGCACCTGGGCGAGCGGGTGGTCGCCGACTTCGGCCCCCGCCTGCCCTTCCTGCTCAAGGTGCTGGCCGCCGACGCCCCGCTGTCGCTGCAGGCGCACCCCGACCTGGAGTACGCGCGGGAGGCGTTCGACCGCCAGCGGGCCGACCCGTCGTTGCCCCGCAACTACACCGACGCGAACCACAAGCCCGAGATGCTGGTCGCGCTGACCCCGTTCGAGGCCCTCTGCGGCTTCCGCGCACCGTCAGCCGCCGCCGACGACATCGAGGCGCTCGGCGTGGCGTCGCTGACGCCGGTCGCCAAGTCGCTGCGGGACGGCGACCTGCGTACGGCCGTCGAATCCTTGCTCTCCTGGCCGCCGGAAGACCGCAAAGCCCTGGTCGAGTCGGTTGTCGTGTCCGGCGCCTCCGACCTGGCCTCATCCCTGGCCGCCCATTACCCCGGCGATCCCGGCGTCCTGGTGGCGTTGCTGCTCAACCACGTGCGCCTGGAGCCCGGCGAGGCGATCTGGATGCCGGCCGGCAACCTGCACGCCTACCTGCACGGCGCCGGCGTCGAGCTGATGGCCGCAAGCGACAACGTCCTGCGGGGCGGCCTGACCCCGAAACGCGTCGACGTGGCCGAGCTCCTGAAGGTCCTGCGTTTCGACGTCCTCGACGACCCGATCCTCCACGCCACCGAGGTCGCGCCCGGCATCCTGACCTGGCCGGTCCCGATCCCCGATTTCGTCCTGTACCGCCTGGAGCTGGACGGAACCCGCCCGCCGCTGGAGATCCCGGTCGAGGGCCCCCGAATCATCCTGACCGTCTCCGGCGACCTCTTCGCGGGTGAGTCGGTGGATGGGACGCCGGTCGAGCTGACGCGGGGTTCGGTGGCCTATGCGCCGGCCGGAGCTGGGAAGGTCAAGCTGGCGGGTACGGGGCAGGCGTTCGTCGCCGCTGTTCCTGGCTGACGCCTCTTGCGGGTCGCGGCCCGCTGATTCCGCCGTCAATGTCCGCGCGGGGCCTGCTGGGGCCATGAGGGACGTTTGGCGCGTCGCAGCCTTGTGGTTGGCAGCTTCGTTGCGTGCCGCGTTGGGGACGCGGTGCTCGCCGCCTGCGGTTGCCCACCGCGCCTGCGTTTGCCCACCGCGCCTGCGTTTGCCCACCGCGCCTGCGTTTGCCCACCGCGCCTGCGTTTGCCCACCGCGCCTGCGGTGGCGCCGCGCCTGCGGTGGTGCCGCGTCGGGTTGGCGGCCTACTGCCTGCCGCGCCCGGCTCTTGTGGGTCGCGCCCGGCTCTTGTGGGTCGCGCCCCCCTCTTGTGGGTGTCGCCGGGCTCTTGTGGGTCTCGTCTGTAATGCCCAGCGCGCTCGTGAGTCCACCGTGCTCGTGTCTGGTCCCTACCCGCCCACCCAGGGGGGCCGACCATCCCGGAACTAGTGTGCGGCGTTCCGCTGGGGGAGTGTCAAATCGCGCCTGTGGACAACCGCTTCGATCGCAGATCGTCGGCCGGCAGCTGAGGCTCGACGGGGCCTGAGCCAAGTCCAGTCGGAGCGGTGTGTGACGGCCGAAGCGACACGCAGGCGGGGCAAAACCTGAAATTTCCGGATTTGCTTGACAATGGTGACTGCGGAGTGTGAATCTATAACCACGCAGCGTCATTGGTGATCGGGGGGTCCCACGGACGCGCGCGGTACCAAACCGGGGGGATGAACGGGGCGGCGGGTCTAGGCCTGTCGCCCCGTTCGCTATTGGCCGCCTTTCGCGGAACGGCGCGCGGCCTGGGCAGACCTGAGCCGGACAGACCTGAGCCGGGGGCAGACCTGAGCCGGGACAGCCGCGGCGGAGCAAGGCTGCGGCGAGCAGGCCAGGACAGGACCACGGCGGAGCTGAGCCGGCCAGAGCGGTCCCGCGCCGAGCGGAACAAAAAGCCAATCGGGAGCGGTCCCCCCAACCACCACCCCCAGCAACCGCCCCCAGGCGTACGGTAAATCGCCGCCAAATTCCGCACACCAGGAGCAATCGAATGACCAGCACCCTGCCCAGCCGTCCGCGGACGGTTGCTGACGGTGACTTCAAGGTTGCCGACCTCGCGCTCGCCGCGTTCGGGCGTAAGGAGATCGAGCTGGCGGAGCACGAGATGCCCGGCCTCATGTCGCTGCGTGCGGAGTACGGGCCTGGGAAACCGCTGCGCGGCGCCCGGATCACCGGCTCGCTGCACATGACGATTCAGACCGCCGTGCTGATCGAGACGCTCACCGCTCTCGGCGCGGAGGTCCGGTGGGCCTCCTGCAACATCTTCTCGACCCAGGACCATGCCGCCGCCGCGATCGTGGTGGGGCGCGAGGGCACCCCGGAGAAACCCAAGGGCGTTCCGGTGTACGCGTGGAAGGGCGAATCACTCGAGGAGTACTGGTGGTGTACCGAGCAGGTCCTGCTGTGGCCGGACGGCGAAGGTCCCAACATGATCCTCGACGACGGCGGTGACGCCACCCTGCTCGTGCACAAGGGCGCCGAGTTCGAGCGCCGCGGGGCGGTCCCGAGCGCCGACACCGCCGACTCCGAGGAGTACGCGGTGATCCTCGGCGTGCTCGCTCGCAGCCTCGAGGAGGACGACCGGCGGTGGACCCGGGTGGCGGCCGGCATCAAGGGCGTCACCGAGGAGACCACCACCGGCGTGCACCGGCTCTACGAGATGCAGCAGAGCGGCACACTGCTCTTCCCGGCGATCAACGTCAACGACTCGGTCACCAAGTCGAAGTTCGACAACAAGTACGGCTGCCGGCACTCCCTGATCGACGGCATCAACCGGGCCACCGACGTGCTGATCGGCGGCAAGGTGGCGGTCGTCTTCGGCTACGGCGATGTCGGCAAGGGCTGCGCCGAGTCGCTGCGCGGCCAGGGCGCCCGGGTGATCGTGACCGAGGTCGACCCGATCTGCGCGCTTCAGGCGGCGATGGACGGCTACCAGGTCGCGACCATCGACGATGTCGTGAAATATGGGGACATCTTCGTTACGGCGACCGGCTGCTTCAACGTCATCACCCACGAGCACATGGCCCAGATGAAGCATCAGGCCATAGTCGGAAATATCGGCCACTTCGACAACGAGATCGACATGGCCGGACTGACCAAGCGCGCCGACGTGACGCGGGTGAACATCAAGCCGCAGGTCGACGAATGGCGCTTCGCCGACGGGCACTCGATCATCGTGCTCTCCGAGGGCCGCCTGCTGAACCTCGGCAACGCGACCGGCCACCCGAGCTTCGTGATGAGCAACAGCTTCTCGAACCAGACGATCGCGCAGATCGAGCTGTTCACCAAGACCGGGGACTACCCCATCGGCGTGTACGTGCTGCCGAAGCACCTGGACGAGAAGGTGGCCCGGCTGCATCTCGACGCGCTCGGCGTGCGCCTGACCGAGCTCACCAAGGAGCAGGCCGCGTACCTCGGCATCGCCGTCGAGGGTCCCTACAAGCCCGACCACTACCGATACTGAACGGGCCCGAACCCCCGTCCGCCCGCTGGACGGGGGCTCGGTTTCCGCCGGGAGAACGGCGGTTGCCGCCACCGTGAATCCCGTCGTTCATCTTCATTACGGCATGCCCCCTGACCTGCGTGCAAGTGCATAGTGTGCGATGCAAGTTGCAGACAGCCACCGATCCGCGGTTATGGTGGCGGCGTGGCGAGGCCGACTTCCACCGCGCGGCGCGAGCTGGGCAGCGAGCTGCGCCGGCTTCGTGCCGATCGGCGTGCGGTCGATGTGGCGACCGTCCTCGGCTGGTCCGAGTCCAAGCTCAGCCGCATCGAGACGGCGCACACGTCCATCACCGACGATGATCTCGATCGGCTCCTGGCGGTCTATGCCGTACGGACGGAAGAAAGCGACCGCCTCCGTGACCTGGCCCGCCGAGGCCGCGCCCGGGCGTGGTGGACGCCGTACCGGTCGTCGGTCCCCGACCCGTACGACGAATATGTGGCCCTCGAAGCCGAGGCCGTGCTGATCAGCGAATGGGAGGCGCAGGTCGTCCCCGGCCTGCTCCAGACCGACGAGTACGCGCACGCCGTGATCGAGGTCGGCGCCGACGTGGCCGACCCGGCCGTCCTGCAGCGCCGCCTCGCCCTGCGGATGGCCCGCCAGGCCGTGCTCACCCGCGAGCCGCCGCCCACCTTGCTCATGGTGCTGGACGAGGCCGTGCTCCACCGCGAGGTCGGCGGCCGCGCGGTGTTGCGCCGCCAGCTCGCCAAGCTTTTCGCCGACTCCCACCGGCCCGGGCTCGACCTGCGGATCCTGCCGTTCTCGGCGGGAGCGCACGCCGGGCAGACCGAGTCGTTCATGGTGCTCGAGTTCGAGCCGGGCTCGCGTAGTCCGATTGTGCACAGTGAGGGGCTGACCGGTGGTCTCTTCCGGGTGAAGCCGAGCGAGATCACGGTCTATCGCGAAGCCCTCGATGACCTGCGGGAACGTGCCTTACCTGCAGAAGCGAGCCGAACGGCCATCGCTGAAAGGGAGGAAGCGCTCGGCTACGAGTCGGCGTCCTGAGCCAAGAATGGACGTGCTTTTCAATCCTTGGAAGGGGACAGCCATGCAGGACGCCAACATCACCTGGCGTAAGAGCACTCGAAGCGGTGCCGCCGGGCACTGCGTCGAGGTAGCGGACGTGCCGGCGGCCGTGCTGGTGCGCGACTCGAAGGACGTCGACGGTCCCGTGCTCACCTTTGCCACTACCCAGTGGACCGGCTTCATCGCCGGTGTCCGGGCCGGCGAGTTCGACCGGCCGTAGCTTTCCCTCGATCAGGGCGGCCCTCGACGGGGGCCGCCCTTTCTTGTGACCTACCTACGAAAGGTAGGGGGCACTTGACGAGCAGGACACCCGCTTGGCTAAGGTATGCCCAACCTAACTTAGGCACGCCTTAGCTAACGGAGTGACATGCTCGCCACCTACCTCATCGGCTTGCGCGAGGGGTTGGAGGCCACGCTGGTGGTCAGCATCCTCATCGCCTTCCTGGTCAAGTCGGAGCGCAAGGACCGTCTGAAGCTGGTGTGGGCCGGTGTCGCCGCCGCGGTGGCGCTCTCCGTGCTCTTCGGCTGGCTGCTCAGCTACACCGAGACCACCATCCTGAAGGACTACAAGCAGCAGGAGCTGTTCGAGGCGGTCACCTCGATCGCCGCCGTCTGCTTCGTCACCTGGATGATCTTCTGGATGCGCCGGGCCGCCCGCGGCATCGCCGGCGAGCTGCGCAACAAGCTCCAGGACGCGCTGGCCGTCGGCTCGCTCGCGGTCGGCTTCATGGCCTTCCTCGCGGTGGTCCGCGAAGGCCTCGAGACCTCGCTGATCTTCTACGCCGCGGTCCAGGGCGCCGACCTCAACGGCGGCCCGCTGATCGCCCTGCTCGGCGGCATCCTGACCGCGATCGCGATCGGCTACCTGATGTACGCGACCGCGGTCCGGATCAACCTGACCGTGTTCTTCCGCTGGACCGGCGTGCTGCTGATCCTGGTCGCCGCCGGCATCTTCAAGTACGGCGTCCACTCGCTGCAGGAAGCCGCGATCCTGCCCGGCATCAACAACGTCGCCTACCACGCGGGCAGCGTGCTCGACCCCTCCACCTGGTACGCGACGCTGCTGGCCGGGATGTTCAACATCACCGCCGAGCCGACCGTGCTCGAGCTGATCGCCTGGGTCGCGTACGCCCTGCCCGTTTTGATCCTCTTCCTCTGGCCGGCGCGCAGACCCGCCCCGGCTCCCGCCCCCGCACCGCAGGCATAGGAGACCCCCGTGCGCCGTTCCGCCCCTCTGGTCCTTTCGCTGGTCGCGATCAGCGCCGTCGCCGCGTGCGGCGGCAAGAAGGACGACAGCACGGCCGCCTCCGGTGGCCCGATCACGGTCAAGGCATCCGACACCGGCTGCGAGGTCGCCAAGAACACCCTCGACGCCGGCACGCACGTCTTCACCGTCTCCAACTCGGGCTCCAAGGTCACCGAGTTCTACGTGTACGCCGCGGGCGATCGCGTGATGGGCGAGATCGAGAACATCACCCCCGGCCTCTCCCGTGAGCTGCGGGTCGAGCTGCCGGCCGGCACCTACCAGACCGCCTGCAAGCCGGGCATGATCGGGGCCGGCATCCGGAACGCGCTGACCGTCTCGGGCTCGGCCGCCGCGCTCTCCGAGGACGCCGCGCTGGGCCAGGCCGCCGACAGCTACACCCGCTACATCACCTCGCAGAGCGAGGCGCTGGTCCAGAAGACCACCGAGTTCGCGGACGCGGTCAAGGCCGGCGACATCGAGAAGGCCAAGACGCTGTTCCCGGTGGCCCGCACCTACTACGAGCGGATCGAGCCGGTGGCCGAGATCTTCGGCGACCTCGACCCGAAGATCGACGGCCGCGAGGACGACGCCACCGCCGAGCTGCCCTTCACCGGCTTCCACAAGCTGGAGAAGGACCTCTGGGTGACCAAGGACGTCAGCAAGGACGGCGCCATCGCCGACCAGCTGGTCAAGGACGTCAAGGAGGTCGTCACCAAGGCCCAGGCCGAGAAGCTGTCCCCGCTCCAGCTGGCCAACGGCGCCAAGGAGCTCCTCGACGAGGTCGCCACCAGCAAGATCACCGGCGAGGAGGACCGCTACTCGCACACCGACCTGTGGGACTTCGCCGCCAACGTGGACGGCTCCCAGGCCGCCGTCGCGGCGCTGCGGCCGGCGCTCGAGCAGCGCAACCCCGAGCTGGTCAAGCAGATCGACACCGCGTTCACGGCCGTCGACAACGAGCTGGCGAAGTACCGGGTCGGCGACGGGTGGAAGCTCCAGAACGAGCTCACCCAGGAGCAGCTCAAGGGCCTGTCCGACGTCATCAACGCGCTCGCCGAGCCGATCAGCAAGATCGCCGGCGTGATCGCACAGAAGTAGGGGTCATGGCGGACAACAAGGTTTCCCGCCGGCGAGCCATCGCGCTCGCCGGCGTCGGCGTGGCCGGGATCGCCGGGGCTTCGGCCGTCGGCGGCGCGCTGGTCACCTCGGACCACTCCGGCGAGGCGGCGGCGCCGACCTCGGACGCGGTGCGGTTCTACGGCGCGTCGCAGGGCGGCATCGTGACGCCGGCGCAGGACCGGCTGCACTTCGTGGCCTTCGACGTGGTCACCAAGGACCGGCAGCAGCTCATCCAGCTGCTCAAGGACTGGACGGCGGCGGCCGCGCGGATGACCGCGGGGCAGGACGCCGGCCCGGTCGGCGCCACCGCCGGCATCCTCGAGGCGCCGCCCGACGACACCGGCGAGGCGATCGGCCTGCCGGCCTCCGGGCTGACCCTGACCGTCGGCTTCGGCCCGGGCCTGTTCCGCGACGCGTCCGGCAAGGACCGCTTCGGGCTGGCCGCCCGCAAGCCGGCCGCGCTCGCCGACCTGCCGCACTTCCCGGGCGACACCATCGACCCGGCCATCTCGGGCGGCGACATCTGCGTGCAGGCCTGCGCGAACGACCCTCAGGTGGCGGTGCACGCGATCCGCAACCTGGCCCGGATCGGCATGGGCGTGGTCAGCGTCCGCTGGTCGCAACTGGGCTTCGGGCGTACGTCGTCGACCTCCACCAGCCAGACCACCCCGCGCAACCTCTTCGGCTTCAAGGACGGCACCGCCAACCTGAAGGCCGAGGAGGCCGACCTGCTCAAGCAGAACCTCTGGGTGCAGCCCGGCGACGGGCCGGACTGGATGACCGGCGGCTCGTACATGGTCACCCGGAAGATTCGGATGATGGTCGAGACCTGGGACCGGACGTCGCTCGGCGAGCAGGAGGACATCATCGGGCGCACCAAGGGCGAGGGCGCGGCGCTCGGCCAGGCCAAGGAGTTCGACGAGATCGACCTGGTGAGCAAGAACGGCGACGGCGACCCGCTGATCCCGGTCGACGCGCACGTGCGGCTCGCGCACCCGGACACCAACAAGGGCGCCCACCTGCTGCGCCGCGGGTACAACTTCGTGGACGGCTCGGACGGGCTGGGCCGGCTCAACGCCGGGTTGTTCTTCATCGCGTACCAGCGTGATCCCCGGACGCATTTCGTGCCGATCCAGCTCAATCTCGCCCGGCACGACGCCATGAACGAGTACGTCCGGCACGTCTCCAGCGGCCTTTTCGCCTGTCCGCCGGGCGTCACGGGTCCGGACGACTACTGGGGTCGCGTGCTCTTCGCGTAGGCTCCGGCGAACAGAGATCGGTACCGGGGTACGCGGGGTCTGGGAGGACAGTGCAATATTGGACCGCATGAGAGCCCGGGTACTCGTCGTCGATGACGATCCAGCGCTGGCCGAGATGCTCGGCATCGTTCTGCGGAGCGAGGGTTTCCTGCCCTCCTTCGTCGCCGACGGAGAGCGCGCCCTGGCCGCCTTCAGGGAAAGCCGGCCGGACATCGTCCTGCTCGACCTCATGCTGCCCGGCATGAGCGGCATCGACGTGGCGCGGGCCATCCGCGCCGAGTCCGGCATCCCGATCGTGATGCTCACCGCCAAGAGCGACACCGTCGACGTCGTGCTGGGCCTCGAGTCCGGCGCCGACGACTACGTGGTCAAGCCGTTCAAGCCCAAGGAGCTGGTGGCGCGCATGCGCGCCCGGCTGCGTCGCGGCGAGGACGCCGCGCCGGAGATGCTCACCATCGGCCCGCCCGGAAACCAGATCACCATCGACGTCCCGGCCCACACCGTGAGCCGCGACGACGAGGAGGTCAAGCTCACCCCGCTCGAGTTCGACCTGCTGGTGGCCCTCGCCCGCAAGCCGCGGCAGGTGTTCACCCGCGAGGTGCTGCTCGAGCAGGTCTGGGGTTACCGGCACGCGGCCGACACCCGGCTCGTGAACGTGCACGTCCAGCGGCTGCGCGCCAAGATCGAGCCGGACCCGGAGCGGCCCGAGATCATCCTGACCGTGCGGGGGGTCGGCTACAAGGCCGGCACGGGCTGATCGACTCGAGCGGCTAACCTTGCCGCGAGATGCGCGCTCCGAGCTGGCTTCCGATGCCCGTCCGCCGCACCCTGCGGGTGCTGCGGCGGTACCTTCGCGTGCTCGGGCGCCGGTTCGAGCACTGGTCGGCGCCCGGCCGCCGGCAGTGGCGCCGCTCGCTGCAGCTGCGGATCGTGGCGCTGACCCTGGTCGCCTCCAGCCTGCTGGTCGGCGCGTTCGGCTTCTTCGTGGCCGAGCGGAGCGCCAAGATCTTGCTCAACCGCGCGCAGGACGAGGTCGAGTCGTCCATGGCGGGCAAGCTGAAATACGCCGCGTCCCAGCTCAGCGTGCACCGGCAGGCCCGCGACCCGAAGCTGCCGCAGACCATCAAGACGACCGTCGACACGCTGGCCGACGGTGACCGGGCCGAGTCCGGCGGCTCGATCGTCTCGATGCGGGCCGACCAGTTCTCCGACATCGCGGCGTACACGGCGGGCAAGACGCCGACCGACGACCTGATCACGCCCGAGCTGATCCGCGCGGTCTCCCGCGACGGCAAGAAGGCCGAGCAGGTACGCACGGCCGACGTCGGCGGCCAGAAGATCAAATTTCTGGTGTACGGCACGCCGGTCCCGACCAGCTTCGGTCACGTGGAGCTGTATTACATGGTCCCGCTGACCACCGAGGACAGCGCGGCCAACCAGATCCGCACGACCGTGCTCGTCACCGGCCTGGCCCTGGTCATCCTGCTCGGGGTGGTGGCCGGCCTGGTCACCCGCCTGGTCGTGCTCCCGGTGCGGGACGCCTCGCGCACCGCCCAGCGGCTCTCGGCCGGCCTGCTCGACCAGCGCATGCGGGTCGACGGCGAGGACGACCTGGCCCTGCTCGCGGCGTCGTTCAACCAGATGGCGGCCAACCTCCAGCGCCAGATCGTGCGCCTCGAGGAGATGTCCCGCCTCCAGCGCCGCTTCACCTCGGACGTGTCACACGAGCTGCGCACCCCGCTCACCACGGTCCGGATGGCGGCCGACCTGATCTTCTCCGAGCGCGACGAGTTCGAACCGGCCGTGGCGCGCAGCGCCGAGCTTCTGCAGGCCGAGCTCGACCGCTTCGAGAGCCTGCTCACCGACCTGCTCGAGATCAGCCGCTTCGACGCCGGCTTCGCCGCGCTCGACGCCGAGCACACCGATCTGGTCCCGATCGTGATGCGGGTCGCCGACCGGCTGACCGGGCTCGCCGAGCGGGTCGGCGTCACGCTCGAGCTGCGCCTGCCGGAGACCCCGGTGATCGCCGAGGTCGACCCGCGCCGGGTCGAGCGGGTGCTGCGCAACCTGGTCGGCAACGCGGTCGAGCACGGCGAGGGCCGGCCCGTGCAGATCACCCTGGCCTGCGACGAGTCGGCGGTGGCGGTGGCCGTGCGCGACCACGGCATCGGCCTCAAGCCGGGCGAGGAGCGCCTGGTCTTCAACCGGTTCTGGCGCGCCGACCCGTCGCGTGCCCGGCAGACCGGCGGCACCGGGCTCGGCCTGTCGATCAGCGCCGAGGACGCGCGCCTGCACGGCGGCTGGCTCGAGGCGTGGGGCGCGCCCGGCGACGGCGCCCAGTTCCGGCTCACCCTCCCGGTCCGGGCCGGCGATCGGCTGCTCTCCGCGCCGTTGCCGCTCATCCCGCGCGACCGGCTTCCCGCGATCGAGGCGTCCGTCGTCCCGGCCGCTCCCGACGAGACGGCCGAGGTGGTCTGATGCGCCGGACGATCGCCCTGCTCGTCACGATGACCGCGCTGCTGGTGGGCGGCTGCGGCATCCCCGACGACACGAACGTCTCCGTCCTCGGCGAGGGCCCGTCCAACGGCGCCGCCGTCTCCGACGACTCGATCCCCGCCGTTCCGAACTCACGCGGCTCGGCCACCGACGCGGGCCAGCTCGTCCGCTATTACCTCGAGGCCGCGGCGGGCGAGCAGGAGGGCGCCATCGACCGGGTCAAGGCGTTCCTCTCCGACCGGGCGCAGGCCAACTTCGAGGCGGGCCCCGACGTCCGGGTGATCCGGCTCAAGGGCAGCCCGCTCGTCAACCAGGACGACCCCAACATCACCTTCAACGCGCAGACGGTCGGCACCCTGCGCGCCAACGGCTCGCTCGAGCCCAGCACCGACACCGCCACCACCGAGTACACGCTGCGGGTCGGCACGGTCTCGGGGAAGAGCGGCCTGTTCATTACCGAGGCGCCGCGGGTGCTGCTGCTGACCGACACCGCGCTCGACGACTTCTACCAGCGCCGCACGATCTACTTCTGGAACAGCGCGAACACGGCGCTGATCCCCGACCTGCGCTACATGCCGCGGGCGGTGCCGCAGGTGCAGCAGCCCACCACGATCCTGACCTGGCTGGTGAAAGGGCCGGCCGCCTGGCTGGTCGACGCCGCGCACGGTCTGCCGGACGGCACGCAGGCGCCCGACAACGTGCCCGCGGCCACCGACGACACGCTCGAGGTGACGCTCAGCGGGCAGGCCGTGCCCTCCGGCGACACCCAGGCGCTCGACCGGCTGCGCCGGCAGCTGCAGTGGTCGTTCCGGCAGCTCGGCCCCCACACGCTCGCGCTCAAGATCGGCCACGCCGACCCGGTCCGCTACTCGAGCACCGACTACTACGACAGCAACCCGACCGACCGCCTGGTCGACGTGCCCGATCGCTTCGCGATCTACAACGACGCCATCCGGCGGCTGGCCCGGTCCCCGCACGCCGGCGACCCGATCCCGGTCCTCAAGGACGCCGACAACAAGGGCATCTCGTCGGCCGCGATGAACACGTCCGCGACGCACACGTACGCGGCGGTGGTGACCGCGGGCAAGACGCCCAAGCTGCGGGTGGCGGCGGCGCGCAACGGCGAGCAGGCCGACCTCAAGAACGTGCCCGGGATCGTCGGCGCCCTCGGCCGCCCGGTCTGGGCCGTCACCGCCGGCGGCGACCCCTCGAAGGCGATCGGCCTGATCATCGCGGGCGGCCGGCTCTACAGCTTCACCGCCGACGGCGCCCGGGCCAAGCCGGTCGACTGGCCGGGGAACCCCGGCAAGATCACGGCCGTGTCGGTGGCGCCCGACGGCTACCGGGTGGCGATCGTCTCCGGCGGTCACCTCTACCGGACGGTGCTCGACACCGACGGCGACACGATGACGATGGGCTCGCCCGAGCAGCTCCTGCCGCCCACGTTCAGCTCGGTGACCGCGGTCGCGTGGAGCAGCGAGACGTACCTGGCGGTGGCCGGCGTCCGGGAGGACGGCGCGCGGTACGCGGTGGTGGACGTGACGGTCGACGGCGCGTTGCAGTACACGCGCCTTCCCGACATCGGCAACCGGGCGGTCACCTACCTCACGGCCTACCCGTCGAAGCCGGACCGCGAGGAGAACTCCGACTGGGAGTGGTTCGAGGCGCCCGGCGGCGCCTGGGATGTGCTCACCGATCCGCTGAAGATCGCTCCCGCCGATCTGGCCGGGCCGACGCCGAGCCCGGCGGCGGGCATCAGCCCGACCGCGCCGTTCTTCCTGAACTAGGTGCTCGCGCTGCTCGGCGATCTCGCCGATCTGGTGCTGCCGGCCGCCTGCGCCGGCTGCGGGGCCGAGCGTCTCCCGATGACGTACGGCGTGTGCCGTGACTGCGCGACCGGGCTGGAGGCGCTACGGCCGTTCCGGACGGCGCCCGCACCGCCTCCGCCCGGCCTGCCCCGCTGCGTGGCCGTGGGGCCGTATGAGGGCCCTTTGCGAGGCGCCCTGCTCGCGTACAAGGAGCGCGCCCGCCACCGGCTCGCCCGGCCGCTCGGCAGCCTGCTCGCCACCGCGGTCGTCCCGCTCGCGCCGAAGGGCCTCCCGGTCGCGCTGATCCCGGTGCCGTCGACCCGGGCCGCGGCCCGCGAGCGGCACGGCGACCACATGGCACGCCTCGCCGGACAGGCGGTGCGGCGGTTGCGTGCCGCCGGTTGGGACGCTGACGTCATCCGGCCACTCGAAGCGTTACCTCGCCCGGACTCAGCGTCACTTAGCGTCGCCGAACGCCGTGTGGCGGCTGAGAATTCGCTGCGAATCCGCTCCGGGCGAATCGGGTTTTCCCGACACGCGACGCTGAGGAAGTGCACGCTGGTGGTGGTGGACGACATCCTCACGACCGGCGCCACTCTGGCCGCGGTGAGACGTCGTCTCGAGGAGGCGAACATGCAGGTCGCGGGCGCTGCGGTACTGGCCGCCACTCAGCTGCGCAAGGCCGTTTCGCGTGATTACCGCCCAGGGGTACCGAAAAGGCGGAACCTCGGCGATCAGCTATCCGAAACGAGGGGTGACGCGGGAGCATCGGCACGTTAGCGTCTTGGTGACGAGGGTAAGCGTCATCGCCTATCCGCCACCGGGAGCGTGTGGAGCAGACCGCCACCGGAAAGGAGTCGTCTCATTCGCGATCGGTCACGCCACGTAGCCAAGATCCTCGGCACGGCCTGACCGCAACCGGCACACCGCGTCGCAGTTCGGCGCCCCCGGCACCCATCGTCGTACGGGCGCCCGAAGAACAAACGTTGGGGGAGGTCACGAGTGGACATTGTCGTCAAGGGCCGCAACGTAGAGGTTCCCGACCACTATCGGGAACACGTCGCCGACAAGCTGAGCAAGGTCGAACGGTATGACCAGAAGCTGATCCGGGCCGACGTGGAGCTGTTCCACGAGCGCAATCCGCGCCAGTCCGACACGTGCCAGCGGGTCGAGATCACCGTCATGACGAGAGGCCCGGTCATCCGCGCCGAGGCCTGCGCCAAGGACTTCTACGCAGCCCTGGACTGCGCCATCACCAAACTCGACGGACGGTTGCGCCGATCGGCCGACCGCCGCCGTGTCCACCGCGGGCGGCATGCGCCCGTCTCGGTGGCGGCCGCGACCGCGGGCCTGCCCACCGACCTCAGCCTGGCCGAGCAGCAAGCCGAAGAGTCATCCGTCGCCACCGCCCTGGTCGAGCACGACGGGGACCAGCCGTGGCGCATCGTGCGGGAGAAGGAACACCCCGCCGATCCGATGACCGTCGACGACGCCCTCTTCCAGATGGAGCTCGTCGGCCACGACTTCTACCTCTTCCTCGACAAGGAGAGCGGCCGGCCCAGCGTCGTCTACCGCCGGCGCGGCTACGACTACGGCATTCTTTCGCTGGAGGGGACCGCCTGACCCGCTAGCCGTCCAGCCGAGGGCCTTCCGCGAGGAGGTCCTCGGCGAGGAGCACGAACTGGACGTCGTCCGTGCGGGCGCCGTCCGGTCCGGGCAGGCGCGAGCGCAGGTACGCCTCTCGGCGGAAGCCCGCCTTCTCCAGCACCCGCTGGGAACCCGTGTTCGTCGGCAGCGCGCCCGCAATGAGGCGGGCGATGTCCGTCTCGGCGAACGCCCACAGCGCGACGAGCTGAGCCGCCCGGGTCGCGAAGCCGCGACCGCGGAACGCCGGCATCACGCTGTAGCCGATCATGCCCTGGCCCGTCGCCGGCTCCTGGTAGAACAGGCCGATCTCACCGGCCGGCTCGCCGGTGGCCGCGTCGACGATGACCAGGTCGGCCCGGGTGCCCTCGAGCCAGTGCGCCGCCGCGCGCGTGCAGCGGCGCCGGATCTGCTCGTGGGTCGGCGGCGTCGCGGGCACGCTGGTCGACCACACCTCGGGCAGCGACCGCAGCGTGGTGAGGAACTCGATGTCGTCCGGGTCGAGCGGGCGCAACCGCACGACGCCGTCGGTGAGCTCGCCGCCGGGCAGGTCGGGCAGGGCCCGCTCGATCGGGAGGCCGTCGTCGGTCGCCAGCCGGGCGAAGACGACGAGGTCGTCCCGGCCGCCGTCACGATCGGGCAGCGCCGCCCGGCGTACGCCCTCTCGCTGGAAACCCGACGCCAGCGCGACTCGCTGGCTCACCGCGTTCTCCCAATGGGTGAGAAGCTCGAGGCGCTCGAGACCGGAGCCGAGAGCATGCGCGCTCAGCGCGCGGACCGCCGCCGTGGCGACCCCGCGGCCGCGCGCCCAGGAACCCACCCAGTAGCCGATCTCGGCCTGCCCGCGGCTCGGCACCACCTTGTCGAAGCCGATGCCGCCGAGCAGGTCGTCGGTCTCGGGATCGGCGATCGCGTACAGGGCGCCACCCTCCGCGAAGACCGCGGCGACGCCCTCGCTGAGGAAGCGCTCGGCCTGCGCGAGCGTGAACGGCGAAGGCAGCGGCGGCAGGAAGCGATAGCTGAGCGGATCGTCGTAACCGGCGGCGACCGCGTCCGCGTCCTCCGGGCGATATGCCCGGAGTCGCACACCGGTACCGTTGATCTCGGCAGGGCTCAAGAATCCTCCTGTGGATGTGGCCGTTTCGGGGTTGATCCTGCCGGAATGGCTGCGCCCAGAGCGAACTTCATGCCCTGTTTCGTACCCTTTGTGCGGTTAACCGGAGGCTCGGGTCACAGGTTCCGCGGAAGGGTGCCTACGATGGTTCGGCAGACTGTCTAGGGGAGCGCTGACCCGTGTCGATATTGGAAAAGGTCCTACGCGCCGGCGAAGGCCGCATGGTGCGCCGGCTCAAGGCGATCGCGGACGCGGTCAACTCGATTGAGGATGACTACGTCGATCTTACCGACGACGAGTTGCGAGATTGGACCCAGCAGTTCAAGGAGCGGTACGAGGACGGCGAGTCCCTCGACTCGCTGCTGCCCGAGGCGTTCGCCGTCGCCCGGGAGGGCGCCAAGCGGGTGCTCGGCCAGCGGGCCTACGACGTGCAGCTCATGGGCGGCGCCGCCCTGCACTTCGGCAACATCCCCGAGATGAAGACCGGTGAGGGCAAGACCCTGACCGGCGTGTTCCCGGCCTACCTCAACGCGTTGAGCGGCAAGGGCGTGCACATCATCACGGTCAACGACTACCTCGCCCAGCGCGACGCCGAGTGGGTGGGCCGGGTGCACGTGTTCCTCGGCCTCACGGTCGGCGTGATCCTGCCGAACCGGCCGTCCTCGGAGCACCGCGAGGCGTACCACTGCGACATCACGTACGGCACCAACAACGAGTTCGGCTTCGACTACCTGCGCGACAACATGGCGTGGTCGAAGGACGAGCTGGTTCAGCGCGGTCACAACTTCGCGATCGTGGACGAGGTCGACTCGATCCTGATCGACGAGGCCCGTACCCCGCTGATCATCTCCGGCCCGGCCGAGCACTCCGCCCGGTGGTACGGGGAGTTCGCCGCCATCGTCGGCCGCCTGCAGAAGGGCAAGGACGGCGAGGGTGACTACGAGGTCGACGAGGCCAAGCGCACCGTCGCGATCACCGAGCGCGGCGTGTCCCGGGTCGAGGACCGCCTCGGCATCGACAACCTCTACGAGTCGGTGAACACCCCGCTCGTCGGCTACCTGAACAACGCCATCAAGGCCAAGGAGCTGTACAAGCGGGACAAGGACTACATCGTCAACGAGGATGGCGAGGTCCTCATCGTCGACGAGTTCACCGGCCGCATCCTGCACGGCCGCCGCTACAACGAGGGCATGCACCAGGCGATCGAGGCCAAGGAGGGCGTCGAGGTCAAGCAGGAGAACCAGACCCTGGCGACCATCACGCTGCAGAACTACTTCCGGCTCTACGAGAAGCTCGGCGGCATGACCGGTACGGCGCAGACCGAGGCCGGCGAGTTCAACAAGGTCTACAAGGTCGGCGTCGTGTCGATCCCGACGCACCGGCCGATGATCCGCATCGACCACCCGGACGTCATCTACAAGACCGAGAAGGCCAAGTTCGAGGCCGTCATCGAGGACATCGCCGAGCGGCACGTCACCGGCCAGCCCGTTCTCGTCGGCACCGTCTCGGTCGAGAACTCCGAGATCCTCTCGCAGCTGCTGCGGCGCCGCGGCATCCCGCACAGCGTGCTGAACGCCAAGTTCCACGCCCAGGAAGCCACGATCATCGCGCAGGCCGGCCGCAAGGGCGGCGTCACGGTCGCGACGAACATGGCCGGCCGTGGCACCGACATCCTGCTCGGCGGCAACCCCGAGTTCCTGGCCTCGGCCGAGCTGCACCAGCGCGGACTCGACGCGGTCGAGAGCCCCGAGGAGTACGCGAAGGCGCTCGAGGAGGTCCTCCCCGCGTGGAAGGACGCCTGCGACACCGAGGCCGAGGAAGTGATCGCGGCCGGCGGCCTCTACGTGCTGGGCACCGAGCGGCACGACTCCCGCCGCATCGACAACCAGCTGCGCGGTCGTTCCGGCCGGCAGGGCGACCCGGGCGAGTCCCGGTTCTACCTGTCGCTGCAGGACGACCTGATGAAGCGGTTCCGGGCGGGCGCGGTCGAGGCGGTCATGGAGCGCTTCAACATCCCCGAGGACGTGCCGATCGAGTCCAAGATGGTGACCCGGCAGATCCGCAGTGCCCAGACCCAGATCGAGGGCCAGAACGCGGAGATCCGGAAGAACGTCCTCAAGTACGACGAGGTGCTCAACAAGCAGCGCCAGGTCATCTACGCCGAGCGCCGGCGCGTGCTCGACGGCGAGGACATGCACGACCAGGTCAAGAGCATGATCGATGACGTGGTCGGCGAGTACGTGCTGGCCGCCACCTCGGACGGCTACGCCGAGGACTGGGACCTCGATCAGCTCTGGACGAACCTGCGCCGCCTCTACCCGGTCGGCCTCACCATCGACGACATCGTCGAGGAGTCCGGCGGCGAGCGGAACGCGATCGACCAGGAGTTCCTCACCCAGCAGATGAAGGACGACGCGGCGGCGGCGTACGCCAACCGCGAGGAGGAGCTGGGCACCGAAGCGGTTCGCGAGCTCGAGCGCCAGGTGCTGCTCGCGGTCATCGACCGTAAGTGGCGCGAGCACCTCTACGAGATGGACTACCTCCAGGAGGGCATCAGCCTTCGGGCGTACGCCCAGCGCGACCCCGTGGTGGAGTACCAGCGCGAGGGCTTCGACATGTTCAACCAGATGATGGACGGCATCAAGGAGGAGGCCGTCGGCTTCGTCTTCAACCTGGAGGTCCAGGTCGAGGAGGCGCCGACCGTCACGGTCGACCCGAGCAAGGCGGTGCCGCTCTCGGCCGTCGGCGCTCCCGGCGACGCGAACATGGCCGACTCCGACCGCGTCGAGGTGCGGGCCAAGGGCCTGGGCGGCGGCCGTCGCCCGCAGAACCTGCAGTACACGGCCCCCGCAATCGACGGCGAGGCCGGCGACGGCGCGCCGGTCATCCAGCAGGCGCCGGCCCTGGGCATCGGCGGGGGCGGTTCACCGGTCCCGGCGTCCCCCGCGCACAGCGCCGCCAACCGCCGCGGCGGAGGCGCCCACCAGGCGGCCGAGTCGTCGAACGGCCCGTCCCGCAACGCCCCCTGCTACTGCGGCTCGGGCAAGAAGTACAAGCGCTGCCACGGCGCCCCCGGGGCCGCCTGATCCAGCCCGCTCACCACGGCCCGCCGGCGTTCTCGCCGGCGGGCCGTTCTGTTTGTCTGGAGCCGGGACGCCCGCCCGGCGGGCCGTTTCGACTGGGCCCGGGACGCTCGCCCGGCGGGCCGTTTCGATTGAGCCCGGGACGCCCACCGGCCATCGCTCCGGTGAGCGCCCCGGGGGCCGGGCCGGCTAGATGAGCCGGAGCAGGGTGGCCGACCAGTTCTGCTGGTGCAGTTCCATCCGCAGCGCCATCGCCCAGGTGCGCTCGCCGGTCACCAGGGCCACGGCGGCCTCCACCGCGCCGGGGCGGGGCTCGCACAGCCGCAAGCGGATGACCGCCGTCGGGGCCGGGCGCTTCGGAGGGCGGCGGCCGGGCGGGGAGGCCTTCCGGCGCAGCTCGGCCACCCGTCGCGCGCCGGCCAGGCCCTGCGTCACCACGCTTGCGGCCTCGCTCGGCAGCGACAGGGTTCGCAGGTGGGCGGGTGGCCGATGACCGTTGAGCACCTCGACGCACATGCGGACGAAGCGGTGCACCGCCAGCTTCGCGTCGTGCGATGCCCCGGCCACCGCCGCCCGATGAACCGGCACTGGCGGCGACGCGGGCCTGGTCGGCGACGCGCGCCCGGCGGGGGATGACGGCCCGGCGGGCGAGGACAGTCCGGCGAGAGAGGGCGGCCCCGCGGGGGAGGGCGGCCGGGCGGGGGAGGGCGACCCGGCGGAAGGCGCGGGCGATGCGGACCCGGCGGAAGACGCGGGCGATGCGGGCTCGCCGGGCCACCCGGGCGAGGCGGCCGCGCCCGGCGACCCCGCCCGGGCCCGGCGGAGCGCCTCCGGTGACCAATCGAGCGCCAGCTGGTGGGCGGTTGCCCAGACGGCCGGCTCGATCTCGTCGTCGAAGGGGGGCTCGCACGGCGGCGCGGGGCGGAGGCTGATCGAGGGCCGCGGCCCGCCCGGAGCGATCTCCACCGTCCGTCTCATGCCAGCACCCTCGACTTAATCTTGCGTTTGCCTTCGTTTGCCTTCGACCGCCATCTTGGCCGAGCGCGCGAAGCACCGTCAACGGCGCCGTCCAAGAGCACCACCGATGCGGGAAGAGCGATAAACCGGGCTACTCGGTCAGCGGGTTCTGGGCGACCCACTCGGCGGTCTCGGCGTACCTCTGCTGGATGTATTCCTCCAGTTTGGCCCGCTCGACCCGCCATTGGCCGCGCCCACCGACCTTGATCGCGGGCAGCTCGCCGCTGCGGACCATGTGGTAGACCTGCGAATCCGAGACGTTCAGCTCGGCGGCGACGTCGGACAGCAGCAAGAACCTGGGCTCCACGCGATCGACCTCTCGACCGGCCTAGTTTGCCACCGATTGCTTGCGGTCGCTTGACGGGTCATAAGACGGCTCGGCGATGGCTCGATCCGAGAGCGGGCTGGAGTAGACGACGCTCGTCGTCACCGGGCCGAGGCCCGAGATGCGGCCCGACACCTCCTCGAGGTGGCGCATCGAGCGCGCCAGCACCTTGAGGACGAAGCAGTCCTCGCCGGTCACGTGGTGGGCCTCGACGATCTCGGGGGTCGCGTCGAGCAGGGCGTGGAACGGGCGGTAGTTGCCGGTCGGGTAGCGCAGGCGAATGAAGGCCATCACGGTCAGCCCGACCCGCTCGGGGTTGACCGTCGCCCGGTAGCCGGCGATCACGCCCGACTCCTCCAGCCGGCGGATGCGCTCGGCCACGGCGCTCGCGGACATGGCGACGGCCCGGGCGAGTTCGGCGTACGAGGCGCGGCCGTCCCGCTGGAGCTCGGCGAGCAGGTGCCAATCCGTCCGGTCGAGTGGGGAGTCCACGGTCATGGCGGCAATGTACCGGGCAATCCTCGGTGATCCCTGGGAGTGGCCGTGGAATGGGCATGTTCTGCGTCACCGGGCCGCCGTAGCGTGATGACCATGACGATCACCAGCGCAAACACCCAGACCGCGGCGGCCTTCTTCGCGGCGCGCCTCGAATTTCAAACCGACGTCTCGGACGTACGCGCGGGGATGCTCGACGCCGACGCCGGTTTCGTGCTGATCGACACCCGCAGCCGCGAAGCCTGGGAGCAGGGGCACATCCCGGGCGCCGTCCACCTGCCGACCGCCGAGATCCCGGCGCGTGCCGCCGAGGTGCTCGACCCGGGCGTGCCGGTCGTCGCCTACTGCTGGGGGCCGGGCTGCAACGGGTCCACCCGCGCGGGGCTCGCGCTGGCGCTCGCCGGGTACCCGGCCAAGGAGATGATCGGTGGCGTCGAATACTGGGTTCGCGAGGGCTTCCCGTTGCGTACGTCCGAAGGCGACGTGGTGGCCCCGACCGACCCGCTCACCGCGCCCATCGCGGCTGCTTGCGGCTGCTGAAGAAGAAGGGCCCCGACACGCCACGATCCGGACACGACTGGTGGAATGGGCCTTCCCGGTAACGCCGCGGCGGTGTACTACGGGGACGGTCCATACCCCAGGAGGAGACGTGCCGATCACCGAGCTGGTCCGGGTCTACGTGCCGGCCACCGTGCCGCTGCTCGCGGCCCTGCGCGACTCCGGCAAGCTGGGCGGTGGCGGCCTGACCGCGCACGCGGTGACTCCCGCGCTCCGCGAGTGGTATGCGGAGGGCGACGAGGAGGAGCTCGAGTACGTCGCCTTCACCCGCGCCGCCCAGGCCGCGCTCCAGCTGCTCCGGCACGATCCGGCGGCCCCGCGGCGGCGGGTCGTGGTCTCGGCCGACGTGGCGGCGAGCGCGCTGGTGCGTGAGGACGTGGAGCTCGGCTCGAGCGCCGTGCTCCTGCCGCAGCCGGTGTCGCTCACCGAGGTGGCCTCGATCCACGTGGACAGCGCCGACGCGGCCGAGCAGGTCGGGGCGGCGGCCGATGTGGTCGAGGAGGCGCTGGCCGGCGATCCGGACGCGCAGTTCACCGTCGACGGCGCCGAGGATCACGAGCTGGAGTGGTACGCGGTCTCCGAACTCGACGATCTGGCCTGAGCCGCCCTATTCGGCGGCGGCGGCCGGCGCGGCCTGGGTCTCGTCGGATGGCTCGGCGGCCGGCTTGATCGTGCGGCCCACGGCGATCGCGGCACTGATCGCGCCGACGAAGAGGACGATCAGCGCGTTGTTGAAGCGGGCGCCGCTGAGCATCTGCTGCACCGCCAGCTCCAGCTCGCTCACCTTGCCGGCGAGGTCGAGCACGCGCGCGCCGGCCGTCCGGGTGAGGCCCTCGCCGATCACCAGCAGGAGACCGGGCCCGGCGCCGGCGACCGCGTAAAGGGGCCAGGGCACGTCCGGGCCACCAGCCCGACCACGGAAACGGCGCAATATCCCGTACGAGATGAGGCCCGCCGCCAAGCCGGACAGAATCGCCTGGAGGAAGGTGAACCAATGCGCCGCGCTCGCCTGTGAGGAGTCGGTCGAGCCCGAGCCCAGCGCCTTGAGCACCGGATTCTGGAAGATGTTGAGCAGGAATCCGACCAGGAACACCCCGATCGAGCCCCAGCAGACCGCGGTCAGCACCCGTGGCCGGCGGAAGCCGGCCAGCGCGCCGCCGATCGTGGCCGCCGCCGCGACGGTGCCGCCGACCACCGCGTAGATCCAGCCCTCGGTGTTGATCGTGATGATCGAGAGCGCGCCGAGCAGGCCGAGCACGAGTCCCGCGCCGGTGGCGACCGCGAACCGGGCGGTCGAGCCGAGCTCCCGCCGCCGGGCGATCAGGGCGAGCAGCGCCAGCCCCACGGCGGCGCCGGTTGCGAGCGAAGCGGTCACCGCACCGGGCAACGCGTACGCCGTCGAGGTCACCTCCATCTCGGCGTCGGTGCGCCCGGTGATGGTGGCGCGCGCCGACCAGAGCATGGCGGCCATCCACAGGAGCGCGACGAGCGCGAGGAGAAGACCGTTCGACGAGGGCTGCTCGTCGTGCGGAGCCTGGGCACTCATGGGGCTCAGGGTACGCGGCGGGCGACCGCCGGGTGGCCGCGGTGGCGCCACCCCAGATGAGCCGATCGTGCGGTTTTGCGGGTGCCTGCGGCGTTTATGGCCGCCGTTCCGCACCTTTTCGGGTGGTTGCTGCCCGGCATCGCCGTCTGACCGGTTTGCTAGGGCCATTTTAGCTGGTCACACCACTGCTTGCCGGTTAAACGCGCCGTCTCGACCCTCGTGGTCGGACTGTCTGTGCGGGACAGTCGTTTGTGGAGACGCAAACTGGACGGATCGGGCGAAATCCTGGACGTGGGCGCGACAAAGTGGCAGCTTAGAAGGCATGCCCGACACTCAAATCAATCCCACGGCTGCCGCTCTGCTCGGCCTGCTTCACGAGGGGCCGATGACCGGCGGACAGCTCATGGCGGCTGCCGAACGCCGCCTCGGGCCCTACTGGTCGATGACGCGGAGCCAGGTCTACCGCGAATTGCCGGTTCTTGCCGACATGGGGTTCGTCCGACTCGGCAAGCCCGGCCCCCGTTCCAGCCAGCCCTACGCCATCACCGCCTCCGGCAAGCGTGCCTTCAGCCGGTGGCTCGCCGAGGCCCCCGGCCGCGACGCCCTGCGCAACCCCGTCGCCCTGCGTGTCGCCTTCGGCGAGCAGCACAGTGGCGGCCAGCTTGCCACTCTCTACAGCGGCGCCAGCGAGTATCACTCGGAGGCGCTCGCCATGGCCAAGGAGCAGGCGAAGGAGGCGAAGAAGAACGGCGACGCGTACGGGTCGGCCGCGCTCGAGTTCGCCGTCGCCTACCACAAGGCCGCGCTGAGCTGGCTGAAGACCGCACCCGCGAATTGATGGTCCGACCTGACCGCCCGGCCGGAACGCTGGCCGGGCGGCGTAGTCTTGAGTGTCGTGACCGCTGCCGACTTTCCTGAGCAACTCAAGGCCCTCGACGCCACCCTGCGCAACATCGAGAATGTCCTGGACGTCGACAAGCTGCGCCGGGACAAGGCCGACCTCGAGGAGCAGGCCTCCGCCCCCGACCTGTGGGACGACCAGGCGCGCGCGCAGGAGGTCAACAGCCGTCTCTCGTACGTGTCCGGCGAGATCAGCCGGATGGAGCGCCTGCGCACCCGGCTCGACGACGCCGGACTCCTGCTGGAGATGGCCGAGGCCGAGAGCGACGAGGGGTCGATCGCCGAGGTCGGCGACGAGATCGGGTCGCTCGGCAAGGCGATCGAGGAGATGGAGGTCCGCACCCTCCTCTCCGGCGAGTACGACTCCCGGGAGGCGGTCGTGGCCATCCGGGCCGGCGCCGGCGGGGTCGACGCGGCCGACTTCGCCGAGATGCTCATGCGGATGTACCTGCGCTGGGCCGAGCGGCACGGCTACCCGACCGAGGTCTACGACACGTCGTACGCCGAGGAGGCCGGCCTCAAGTCGGCGACGTTCGCGGTAAAAGTGCCTTATGCGTACGGAACGCTCAGCGTCGAGTCCGGCACCCACCGCCTGGTCCGCATCAGCCCGTTCGACAATCAGGGCCGCCGGCAGACCAGTTTCGCCGGCGTCGAGGTGATGCCGGTCGTGGCGCAGACCGACCACATCGACATCCCCGAGAACGAGGTCCGGGTCGACGTCTACCGCTCGTCGGGGCCCGGTGGACAGAGCGTTAACACCACCGACTCCGCGGTGCGCCTCACCCACGTCCCCACCGGCATCGTGGTGACGTGTCAGAACGAGAAGTCGCAGCTGCAGAACAAGGCCTCGGCCATGCGCGTTCTGCAGGCCCGGCTGCTCGAGCGCAAGCGCCAGGAGGAGGAGGCGAAACTCGCCGGCCTCAAGCACGACACCACCGGATCGTGGGGCGACCAGATGCGGTCCTATGTCCTGCACCCGTATCAGATGGTGAAGGATCTGCGTACTGAGCAGGAGACGGGCAACCCGTCTGCGGTGTTCGACGGTGAATTGGACGAGTTCATCGAGGCCGGGATCCGCTGGCGCAAGCAGACGCAGATCGCCGGCTGACGGCAAGATCGCCACGTACGGCGACGGCGCTTGAACGTTCGGTCAGGCGCCGTCCCCCGGAACGCCTGTTCCGGCATGGGGAGTGCAGATTGGCGCACCCGCCGGGGTTGGCGTTTTCGTTACACCGCGTAGACTACCGTCCCGTGATTCAGCTCGAGAACGTGACGAAGACGTACCCCAAGGCGTCTCGCCCGTCGCTGGACGACGTGAGCGTGGGCATTGAGAAGGGTGAGTTCGTCTTCTTCATCGGCCCCTCCGGTTCCGGCAAGTCGACGATCATCAAGCTCCTGCTGCACGAGGTCGCCCCGACCCGCGGCAAGGTGATGGTGAACGCCAAGGATGTGACCACACTGCGGTCGTGGAAGGTCCCGCATTTCCGCCGTTCGATCGGCTGCGTGTTCCAGGACTTCCGCCTGCTGCCCAACCGCACGGCGTACGAGAACGTGGCCTTCGCCCTCGAGGTCATCGGCAAGACGAAGGCCGTCGCCCGGCGCGTCGTGCCCGAGGTGCTGGAGCTCGTCGGCCTCGGCGGCAAGGAGCACCGCTACCCGCACGAGCTCTCCGGCGGTGAGCAGCAGCGTGTGGCCGTGGCCCGCGCCTTTGTGAACCGTCCGCTGATCCTGCTGGCCGACGAGCCGACCGGAAACCTCGACCCGGACACCTCGATCGAGATCATGCGCCTGCTGGACCGGATCAACCGGACCGGCACCACGGTCGTGATGGTCACGCACGACTCCAACATCGTCAACCAGATGCGCCGGCGGGTCATCGAGATCGAGAGCGGACAGATCGTCCGTGACCAGGCCCGTGGCGTCTACGGCTGAGCCCTTGTCTCCTGGCTCCGTCCCATCCCCAACTGAAGTTGCAAGACGCGGAGTCCCGGAAGGAACCCCCCGATGCGCTTGAAGTACGTCTTCAACGAGGTCCTGGTCGGCTTGTGGCGAAACGTCACGATGACGATCGCCATGATCATCACGATGTCCGTCTCGCTGTTCATGCTGGGCGCCAGTGTCCTGCTCTACCTGCAGGTCGACCAGATGAAGAACTACTACTACGGCGAGATCGAGGTCTCGATCTTCCTGCGCTCGGATGTGACCGAAGCGCAGCGGAGCGCCATCGACCAGGCGATCACCAACGACCCGCTGGTGAAGGACAAGACGTACGAGTCGCGCGAGGAGGCGTTCGCCCGCTTCCAGCAGCTCTGGGCGGACTCGCCGGACTTCGTCAAGTCGGTCGGCCCGAACAGCCTGCCCGAGTCGTTCCGGGTCAAGCTCAAGGACCCGGAGAAGTACAAGACCTTCGCCGACAAGATCAACGGCATGCCGGGCATCCAGGACGTCATCGATCAGCGGACGCTGCTCGACAAGGTGTTCAACATCTTCAACGGCTTCCAGTTCGGCTCGTTGGGGGTGGCGGCCTTCATGGCTGTCGCGGCGCTGCTCCTGGTCGGTAACACGATCCAGGTGGCGGCGTACAGCAAACGGCGAGAAGTCGCGGTCATGAAACTGGTCGGCGCATCCAACTGGTTCATCCAGGCGCCATTCGTGCTCGAGGCCGTCGTCGCCGGCGTCATCGGCTCGGTCATCGGTTTCGTGGTGCTCTTCGTCGGCAAGGTGGTGCTGCTCGACCACAAGCTGCATGCGCTGACGAGCATCCTGACACCCGTGCACAACAGCAACGTGTGGCTCATGTTGCCGCTGCTGGCGGGCGTCGGCGCGGTGGTCAGCGCGGTCACCGCGTGGGTCACGCTGCGCTTCTACCTCAAGGTTTGACGTTCCATAGCTGATCACAAACAACGGCCGCGATTCCCGTACGGGGTTCGCGGCCGTTGGGCGATTTAGGCGATATCAGGGGGATTCGCGGGTACGGTGGGTCCCCGTGTGGTCAAAATGCCGGCATAGGCCGTTAATCGCGGTATTCGCGTGCCTTGTCAGCCTGGCTGCCGCTCCGTCGCCCGCGTCCGCCGACAGCGGAGATGCCGGGAAGGCTGCTCGGGCCGTGGACCGTGCTTCGGCCGTACTGGAAAATGCCACCACCCAGGCGCGCCTCGCCGCACTGCGCCTGCAGGCCGCCACCGCCGCGATGCCCGCCGCCCAGCGCAACGTCGCCACCTCGCGCGGCGCCGTGGCCGCCGCGATCACCGCGGCCAACACCGCCGGACGCCGGGCCAACGCCGCCCGCGCCGCCTACGCCCAGGTCGCCGGCGACTTCCGGGAAGCGCAGGGCCAGTTCACCGACGCCCGCGCCCGGGTCGACCAGATCGCCCAGGCGACCTACATGGGCAGCACCTTCTCGCGGATCAACGTGCTGGTCGACGCCACCGGGCCGGCCGACATCATGGATCGGCTCAGCCTCGTCGACCAGCTCATGCGCACCCAGAACGAGGACGTCGACCGGCTCCTGCGGACCCGTGCCACCGCCCGCAGCGCCCAGGACCGGGCCGGGCTCGCCAAGCGCGAGGCCGAGGTGACCGAGGCCGAGGCCAAGGCCAAGGTCGACGCGGCCCGGGGCGCCCAGGCCGCCGCCGTGCGTGCCCAGCAGGCCCTCACCCGCCTCACGCTCAGCCGGCAGGCCGCCCTCCGGGTCGCCACCGCCCAGCGTGCCGCCGTGCTCGCCCGCTACCGCGCCGCGGTCGCCGAGGAGCGGCGGATCCGGTCCGCGCTGCGCGGCTGGTCGATGAAGTCGGGGGACGGGCGGTACGGCGGCGGGAAGCTGCTCATGCCGGTGAACGGCTGGAAGTCCAGCGACTTCGGCGAGCGGTACGACCCGTTCTACCGGGTCTGGCAGCTGCACGCGGGCACCGACTTCGCGGCGCCGCGGGGGATGCCGATCCACGTGGCCGCGTCCGGGCACGTGATCCGGGCCGGCTGGAACGGTGGCTACGGCAACTACACCTGCGTCAGCCACGGCCGGATCGACGGCGTCGGCTTCCAGACCTGTTACGGGCACCAGTCGGCGATCCTCGTGCACGTGGGGGAGTACGTGCGCCGGGGCGAGGTCATCGGCCGGGTCGGGACCACCGGCGCGTCGACGGGGAACCATCTGCACTTCGAGACGCGCTTCGACGGCGTACCGCGGAATCCCCTGCAATATCTCCCGTCCTGTCTTTGTTAGCTTTGTTCATGCCACGCGAACAGGGCCGAAAGGTCGTCGCCTCCAACCGCAAGGCCCGTCACGACTACGCCATCCTCGACACCTACGAGGCCGGCATGGCGCTGACCGGCACCGAGGTCAAGTCGCTGCGGGCCGGGCGGGCCTCACTGACCGACGCGTTCGGGCAGGAGAGCGACGGCGAGATCTTCCTGCATTCGCTGCACATCCCCGAGTACACGCAGGGCACGTGGACCAACCACGAGCCGCGGCGCATCCGCAAGCTGCTGCTGAACCGGGAAGAGATCCGGAAAATTCAGGGAAAATTGCGCGATGAGGGCATAACTCTGGTGCCGCTCCAGGTCTATTTCCACAACGGGTACGCGAAGGTCGAGCTCGCCCTGGCGCGGGGCAAGAAGAGCTACGACAAGCGGCAGGACCTGGCCACCCGCGATGCGCAGCGGGAGATCACCCGGGCGATGGGTCGGCGCAGCAAAGGCATGTCCTGATCAGGTACTGTGCCGGGCGGTCCTAGATCACCCGGAGGGATGCCCGTTGGCAGCGAAGCACTCGGCGCGCCCACTCGGTCCCGCCCGAATCGTCCTGAGCGGCGCCGCCGCGGTTCTCGTCATGCTGGTGGTGTGGGTCGCGGTGCGGGCGGTCGGTCCGGCCGAGGCGTCGCGGCAGCCTACGGTCGTGCTGCCGTCGATGCCGCAGGTGACGGTCTCGTTGGCGCCGTCGCCCTCTGCGTCGCTTTCTTCTGCGTCGCCGTCCTCTTCGTCGCCCTCGGCTACTCCGTCACGGACCTCGGCCCGGCCCTCCGCGCGCGCCTCCGCGACGTCGCGCGCGGCCGTTCGGGTTACCAGCCGCCCGACGCCCAGCCGCACCACAGCCGCGCCGGACACCTTGGCGGCGACGCTGTCGGTGGGCGCCAGCTGGGAGCAGGGCTACGTCGCGATGGGCCGCATCCGAAACACCGGAAATGTCGCCCGAAGCTGGACTATTACGGTAAGTCATTCCGGCCAGGACAACCTGCGCTACATGGGCGCCTGGGGCGCGCGCGGCTCGCAGAGCGGCTCCACCATCACCCTGACCGGCGGCCCGCTGGCGGCCGGCGCCTCGGTCAGCTTCGGCTACCAGGTGAGCAAGACCGGCCGCGGCGACGCACGGCCCGCGGGCTGCACCGTCGTGGGCGGCAGATGCTCGGTGAGCTAAGATTGCAAGGTTGATTTCAACTGGGGGGTGACTGGTTTCGACTTCGTACGTGGAGACAGGGGAAGCGAGCCGAGGAAGCCGACGTCGTCTCGAGAATCGGTCGTCGGAAACCAATAAGCGCCGATAACAATCAGCGCGACTTCGCTCTCGCCGCCTGAGGCGAGTAGCGGGTCTGTCGGACTGGGAGCACCTCCGTCCCAGACTTCCGGCATCAGCTAGGAGGTTGGCCAACCGGCCCCGGTCGCGGGGGCCGCACGGCGAGATTAATCAGCGACTGGCCCCGTCATACCGACTTGCTCATGTGATCGGTAGGGGCGAGTAGAGGCATAGTGAGCTGCGCTCGGAGAAGCCCTGACAAAACAACGAAGGACCCGGGTTCGATTCCCGGCACCTCCACGAGTGGCTGGGGCCCTGTGTCCGCAAAATGCGCGGACCGGGGCCCCTCGTCATGCCTGCCGGGGGGCCGAGCCCCCCGAACCCCCCACGGTGCGGCGGTTGCGCTCGGACGACGGTTGCGGTCCGCTTGCTGGGGCTCCGCCCCTTGCCCCCTTGCCCCCTTGCCCCTTGCCCCCTGCCCCTGCTCGGCTGGCCGCCGGGGATTGTTCGTTTAGAAGAGGCGTCCGCGGTATGGGTGCGTGCGGCCCCACTTCTCCTCCCATCGGAGCAGGTCGGCTTGCCATTTCGGGAGGTCGGGGCGGTACTCCCGGACGGCTGGTCGTTCCGGCTGAGCGACCAGGAAACGCCAGTAGTCTTCGATCGCCGCCCGGGCGACCTCGGCCGGGAACTCGCCCTCGGCGCCGGGCGTCCACAGGTTGGTGATCAGCAGCGCCGACGGCGTGAAGGAGACCGCGTAGTTCTCGCTGCTCCACTCCTCGAACGGCGGCCCGCCGCGAGCCACGTCATCTGCCATCGCCAGCGCGTCCAGGGTGACCAGAAAGAACCTGTCGAGGTCGGCGGTCAGCCACTGACCCAGCAGGTCGTACCGCTGGTCCTCGACCTGGTACACGGGCAGGCCGTACGTGGGATCGATCCCCAAGCTGACAACACCCACCGCGAGCCTCTCGATGCGCTAGGGAACGCAGCAATGCGGTGATTTCCGTGGGTCGGTGTGGTCACGCCGCCAAGATTTCGAGATCGTATTTTGCGATCTCGGCGTCGCGGGTCACCAGCGTCAAGTCTTCGGCTTTCGCCTGGGCTATCAGCATTCGATCGAACGGGTCGCGGTGGATGAGGGGGAGCCGGCCCGCTGCGATGGCGTGTCCGGCGGTGATGTCCAGGTGTCGGAAGCCGCTGTCGCGTACGCGCTCGGGAAGATCGTCGGGCTTTTGGAGCTTGCCGATCGAGTGTTTGATCGTCACTTCCCAGATCGTTGCGGCGCTGATGTAGACGTCTGGCTCGTGGTCGAGACGGTCTTTGATCCCGGCCGCGAGGGTGGGGTCGTCCGACAGCCACCACAGCACGATGTGAGTGTCGAGGAGCAGGCTCATCAGGCGAGTCCGAAGTCCCGGGCAATGGCCTCGTTCACGTCGGGGGAATCCCAGTCGTCGGTCATGGTGAGTTGACCGTTGAGGCTTCCGCGGCCAACCCGATCGACCCTGCGGTTCAGGGGGATCACCTTGGCGACCGGTGTGCCGGAGCGGCTGATGATGATCTCTTCACCGTGCTCGACCCGATCGATGATCCGGGAGAGGTTTGTCTTGGCGTCGTGGATGTTGAACTGTGCGGATGCCTCGGACATGACGACCTCCTTAGCTAAGAGGTTAGTCCAGTGTCGGGCCGGTCGGCCAGTTCTCCAGAGGATGCCGCCCCCTGCTCGCAGAATGCGCGAGCTGAGAGCCAAGCCGTCGATCAGGACGAATGTCATGCGTTTGCCTGACCCGTTCGGCACGGCGTCGGCGCGCCGGGGAGTGGGAGGCTGGCGTCGGGTCGGCGATCGGGGGAGCGAGATGGGCGTGGTGCTGTATCTGTGTGCCGCCGCGGTGATTGTCGCGGGTAGCCAGGTGCTGCTCGAGCTGACCGAGCCGGGAGGGCGGAAGCCGCCGTGGGAGGTGGCACGGGCGATGTGGCGGCGGCCCGTTCCGCCGGTGGCGGCCGGGTTGGTTGCGGTGATGGCCGTGATGGCCGTCGCGCAGACCGTGCACCCGGCACTCATCGATGCTCTTCAGCGCGACCCCGACGGCGGTTGGTGGCGGTGCCTGACCGCGGTGCTGGTCAACTCGGACGGCTGGTTCCAGGTGCTCTTCAACTTCGCCGCGCTGGTTGTGGTCGCCCCGGTCGCGGCGCGCGTGCTCGGGAATCTCTGGACACTGGTCGTCTACCTGGTCGCCGGGGTGGTGTCGCACATCGTCAGCACGGCCGGCTGGTCGCCGCACGGCGCCGGCAACTCGGTGGCGATCTGCGGTCTGGTCGGTGCCCTGGCAGTGGGATATGCCCTCCGGGGTGCACGAAGAGATCTGCGCCGGCTGGCCGTTCTCGTTCCGGTCGCCACCGTGATCTTGTGCGCGCTGACCAACAACCACGGCGTCGGTCTCGCCGTCGGGTGTCTCTTCGGCCTGCTCTTCGCCTACCTTCCGGCGCAGGCCACGATGCTGGCCACGGGCGGGACACGTCCCGGTCAGCTCGGGCCGAGGGACTCCGCTCCCGATGTTCGCGCGTAGGCGCCCGCGAGAATTTCGCCAGCCGGTGTAACCGGCAGGCCCGATGCGGTGTGTTTATAGGTGTGCGAGCACCGACGGGCAGCGACAGCGCCGACTTTGACGCCTTCTACTCAGCGGCGGTTCGGCGCGTCGTGCTCTACCTCTATGCCGCCTGCGGTGACCGGTCCGAGGCTCAGGACGTCGCGCAGGAGGCCTTCGCCCGCGCCTGGCAGCACTGGTCTCGGGTGGCCGGCTACGACGACCCGGAGGCTTGGGTTCGCGCGGTCGGGTGGCGGCTGCTGGTCAACCGGTGGCGTGGCCTGGGGCGGTGGGTTGCCGCTCGGGCCCGGATGGGGCCGCCGGCCGAGACGACCGCCGGGCCGTCGCCGGACCGGGTGGCCGTCGTCGACGCGCTGCAGCGGCTGCCGAAGCCGCAGCGGCAGGTCATCGCGCTGCACTACCTGCTGGACATGCCGGTCCAGGCCATCGCCGCGAGCCTCGGCGTGCCGGAGGGAACGGTCAAGGCGCGGCTGTCGAGGGCTCGAACGGCGCTCGCCCGGCTGCTCGACGATCACGATGAGGAGATCAGCGATGTCACCTTCCGTGCCTGAACGCCTGCGCGACCTGGAGGCCGAGGTGCGCGACCTGCCGGTCCGGCCCGCCGCCGCCGTACGCGCCCGCGGCCGCACCCGGGCCCGCCGGCAGCTCGCCGCCCTGACCGCGGCCGGCGCCGTCGCCGCGACCATCGCGCTCGCCGTCTCGTGGCCGCATTTCCGCGCCGCGCCGGCCGCCGACATCCCGCCGGTCAGCCCGGCCAGGCCCGCCGTCAATCCCGCCGTGAAGTGCGTCCTCGCCCTGCCGGACGATCCGGCCGACGTGCATGTCCGCGTCGTCGACGGCGGCGCCCCGGCCGGAGCGGTGGACACCACGGCCGCTCAGCTGGGTACCCGTCGGTTCCGTGTGGTCGGCACCACGACCGGCCAGAACGTCGCGGGCGCGGCCGCCCTGCGCTACGGGCCGGCCGCGATCGGCACGGCGGCCCTGCTGCGCGCGGAGGTGAAAGGCGAGGTCACGATGCTGTTCGATCCGGTCCGCCGGGACGACACCATCGACCTGATCGTCGGGCCGTCCTTCACCCGGCTCGCCACCACCACCGAGACCAACGAAAACCTGGTGGCCGCCGGCGAACCGACCGCCCCCGCAGAATGCGGCGATGACACCGGCGTGACACCGCGATGAATCCGGCTCAGTGCACGCTTCCCCCGTCGTGGCCGCCAGGGCCGCGGTCGCGAGGGGAGCGGGCATGCAAGCGGCGATATCGGTTGCTGGGCTGCGCAAATCGTTCGGGAGCGCCGTCGTGCTCGACGGGATCGACCTCGAGGTGCCGGAAGGAAGCACGTTCGCGCTGCTGGGGCCGAACGGGGCGGGCAAGACCACGGCGGTGCAGATCCTGTCGACCCTGATCGGGTTCGACGGCGGCCAAGCGCGGATCGCGGGGCACGACCTGGTCGGCGAGGCCGGGGCGGTGCGGGCGGCGATCGGGGTCACGGGGCAGTTCTCGGCGGTGGACGGGCTGCTCACCGGCGAGGAGAACCTTCTGCTCATGGCCGACCTGCATCACCTCGGGCGGGCCGAGGGGCGCCGGCGGGCCGGGGAGCTGCTCGACCGGTTCGATCTGGCGGAGGCGCGGCAGAAGCTGGCGTCCGCCTACTCCGGCGGCATGCGGCGCCGGCTCGATCTGGCCATGACGCTCATCGGGCGGCCCCGCGTGATCTTTCTCGATGAGCCGACGACCGGGCTCGACCCGCGCAGCCGGCGGCTCATGTGGCAGATCGTGCGCGACCTCGTGGCCGGCGGCACGACGATCTTCCTGACCACGCAGTACCTGGAGGAGGCCGACCAGCTCGCCGACCGGATCGCGGTGCTCGACGGCGGGCGGATCGTCGCCGAGGGCACCCCGGAGGAGCTCAAGCGGGCCATCCCGGGCGGCCACGTGAGCCTCCAGTTCGGCGACGCGACCAGCCTCGACGCGGCGGCGCGCGCACTCGGCGACGGGACCCGCGACGACGAGACGCTCACCCTTCAGGTGCCGAGCGACGGCGGGGCGCAATCCTTGCGCGCGCTGCTGGACCGGCTCGATCGGGCCGGCGTCGAGGTCGGCGAGCTCGCCCTGCACACCCCCGACCTCGATGACGTGTTCTTCGCGCTGACCGGAAAGACCAAGGAGGCCGTCCGATGAGCGACGCGATGACCATGGTGTGGCGCAACGTCCGGCACACCCGTCGCAACCCGGGGGCGATCGTGATGACGATCGGCCTGCCGGTGCTGCTGCTCCTGCTTTTCGTCGGCGTCTTCGGCAGCACCCTGAGCGCCGGGTTCGGCTCGTCCTGGCGCGGCGCCGACTACATCGACTACGTGCTGGCCGGCGTCCTGCTGATGACGGTCGGATATGGCTCGACCACGACGGCGCTGGCGGTCAACCGGGACATGACCGAGGGGATCATCAATCGGTTCCGGACCATGGCGATCTCGCGCACGTCGGTCCTCACCGGCCACGTCGTCGGATCTTCCGTCCGTACGCTGCTCAGCGCCGTCCTCGTGGTTCTGGTGGCACTCGGCCTCGGCCTTCGTCTGGACAGCGGCCCGCTCGGCTGGCTCGGCGCGGCCGGCGTGCTCGCGCTGCTCACGATCGCCATGACCTGGCTCGGCGTCGCCGTGGGTCTGGCCGCCAAGACCGCCGAGGCCACCGCCCCGTTCACCCTGATCACGCAGCTTCTGCCGTTCCTGAGCAGCGCGTTCGTGCCGCCCGAGGCGATGTCCGGCGCGGTCCGCTGGTTCTCGGCGCACGAGCCGTTCACGCCGATCATCGACACGCTGCGCGGCCTGCTGCTCGGCACCCCGGTCGGCCACACCTGGATCGTCGCGGTCGCCTGGTGCGTGGCCCTCGCGCTCGGCGGCTACCTATGGGCGCGAGCCCTGTTCCGGCGCGATCCCCACCGCTGAGCGGGCAGCCGCCAGCAACCCCTCCTCGTCCAGGCCGGCGTACGACGAAACCGCCTCGGCGTACGCCTCCGGATCGGTCCGCGCCGCGACGTCGCGGAGGCGGGCGAGCGACATGGTCGGCTGGAAGTCCTGGCGGAAACCGAGCCGCTCGGCGAGCGCGATCACCCGTACGTCGGAAGGATTTGTCGCCAGCAGCACCGACCCGCAGGCCGGCAGATCCGCCGCCGTGGCGGTGGCCAGCATCGCCGCGAGCGTCCCCGGAAGCGTGGCCGCGAGGTCACCGACCAGGTCGAGCCGCCCGAACCGGGCGTGCGCCACCACCGCGACCGCGCACACCTCCCGGGCCCACGAGTCGTCCCCCGCGCGCAGCCGCCCGGCCGCCTCCCGCCAGAGCCGCAGGCCGCCGTCCACGTCGCCGCGGCCGAGCAGGATCTCGGCCCGGGCGCACGTGTCGAACATCTGCCGGCCGGCCTCCTCGAGCAGGCTCACCTCGGCCAGCTGGTCGAGCCCCCGCTCGGCCTCGTCGAACGCGCCCCGCTGGAGGTGCGCCAGCACCATCGCCCACCGGGCCCGGGCCGCGCTCGACACGGCGCCGAGCTCCTCCATGAGCGCCATGGCGGCGCCGAGGTGGTGCAGCGCGCGAGCGGGATCGGACTGCAGGCAGAGCTCGCCGATCCGGGCGTGGGCGAGCGCACGGATCCACGGCGTGGCGCCGGCGGGAAGGCACGCGAGCATCCGGCGCGCGGCGGCCAGCGCGAGATCGAGGTCGTTGCGGACCTCGGCGAGGAAGCTCAGCGCGTAGCCGGCCAGCGCGGCCACCAGCGGCCGGTCACTCTCGGCGAGCGCGCGCATGGCCGGCACGTCGGTGGCGGCGAGGGCACGCTGCGCGGCGCCGACCACGGTGTCGTCGTCGGGCGACGGGAGACGGCGGAGCGTGACGAGCGCACGCCGCGGAGGATCACTACGGGTGAGGTACGCGCCGACGGCGCACACCACCGCCGCCATCCGCACGTGCTCGACGATCTCCGCCTCGGGCCGCACCCGGGACAGGATCGGCTGCACGTCGCCGGCCAGTGCCGCGAGGCGGACCAGGTTCGACTCGGTGAGCCACACGAGCCCGAGCAGCGAGGCCGCGACGGCGACCGACGGCCCGTCCTCCCGGTCGAGCGCGTACCGCAGCGCCTGAAGCAGATTGTCCTGCTCGGCCCGGATCGCCCCGACGACCGGCGTGAGATCGGTGGCGATGCCGGCGTCCTGCTGGCGCGACCCGAAGTCACGGGCCCAGGCGAGGAAGCGGTCCACGACCCGCGGCGTCTCGCCCGCCTCCTCCCGGCGGGCCACGCTGAACTCACGGACCGTCTCCAGCATGCGGAACCGGGTGTCCCCGTCGCCGTCTTCGTCTCCGATCTTGAGCAGCGACTGCTCGACGAGCCGCTCGACCACGGTGTCATCGCCCGAGAGCGCGAAGCCGGCGGCCGCGGTGAAGCCGCCGGGGAACACCGAGAGCGCCCGCATCGCCGCACGGTCGTCCGGGCCGAGCAGGTGCCAGCTCCAGTCGATCACCGCGTGCAGCGTGCGGTGCCGCTCGGGGGCGTCCCGTCCGCCGCCGCGCAGAAGGGCGAAACGGTCGTCGAGGCGGCGCGTCATCTCGCCGACCGACATGACCCGGACGCGCGCCGCGGCCAATTCGGCGGCGAGCGGGAGTCCGTCCAGACGCGCGCACAGATCCCGTACGGCCGCGGGAGGAAGACCCACATCGGGGCGCGCCGCTCGCGCCCGCCGTTCGAACAACTCGGCCATGGTCGAAAGCCCCAGCTCGGGAAGCGGATAAACCGCCTCCGAGGACAAATCGAGCGGCGCACGGCTGGTGGTCAACACGCGCACATCGGGGGTCAGGGACACCATTTCCCGTACGAGGTCAGCGGCCCCCTGAAGCAGATGCTCGCAGTTGTCGAGCACCAGCAACGCGGAACCGGGCCCGAACGCCTCGACGATGCCGGCCGTCCCGGCGTCGCTCACGCCCAGCGCCGCGGCGACCTCACCGACCACATCCCGGTCGTACGCGACGCCGGCCAGCTCGACGAAGTGCACCACCCGCTGGCGCGCGCCGCGGGCGACGGCGTGCGCGAGGCGCGTCTTGCCCAGCCCGCCCGGACCGACCACCGACACCACCCGGGAGGCGTCGAGCAGCGCGATCACGGCGGCGATGTCACTGTCTCGGCCGAGCAACTGGTTCGGCTCATGACGTACGCCATGGTGCTCGGCCGGGGAATCGCTCAGCAGAAGGTCGCGATGCAGCCGTTGCAGCTCCGGCCCCGGATCGCGTCCGAGATCCTCGCGCAAGGCGCGCCGGTAGGTCTCGTATCGGCCCAGCGCCGCCGTCGGCGTCTCGATGCGCAACAGGGCGAGCAGCAGTTCCTCGTCGTGCGGCGCCGCCTCGACCAGCGGGAGCAGCGCCCCGGCCGCCTCGGCCGGCCGTCCCAGCCGGGCGAGGGCCAGCGCCCGCACCCGTTCCAGCCGCCGGCGGACGGGCTCGCGCGCTCGCCGCAGCGCAGCGACCGGGTCGTCGTCGCTTTCGTCTCCCGTCGCTCCCGCCTCTTTCGGCGCGAAGAGCGCCAGTCCCGCGTCGGCGTGGGCAAGCGCCTTCCCAGGCTCCGGCGACCGCTCGGCCGCGGTGGCCGCCAGCAGCACCGCGGAGGCGTCCACCTCGGACTCGGCGAGGGCCAGCCGATATCCCGCCGGCGTGCTCACGATGACGTCGGCGCCCAGCCTGGCGCGCGCCCGCGAGACAACGGTCTGCAGCGCCTTGGCCGGATGTTCGGGCAGCTCATCGGGCCACAGCGACTCGACTAGGCGCGTTGTGCCGCAACCGGTGCGGAGATCGTCGGCGAGCAGCGCCAGCAGCCCGCGCAGCCGGGATCCACCGATCTCGACACCGCCATAGGCGACGGGCCCGAGCAGCGTCAGCCGAATCTCCACGGTGCCACGCTATCGACTTTCGGCGAGCGCTTCGGGCCCGCTCCGCGCGGCAGCTCAGCGCGGCGGGATATATGCCGAACTGACCGTTGTGAGCACATATCTGGCCGCCGCGTTGATCGTCCGAGACGAGGCCGCGGCGCTGCCCGGCTGCCTGGCGTCGCTGGCGGGCGTAGTCGACGAGATTCACGTCCATGACACGGGCTCGACCGATGGCACCCCGTCGCTGGCCGCCCAGCTCGGCGCCCGGGTCACCGAGGGCGCCTGGCCGGAGGATTTCGCCGCCGCGCGGAACGCAGCGCAGGCCGGCTGGACCGCCGACTGGGTGCTGGCCATCGACGCAGACCAGCTTTTCACCGGCGACCCCACCCGCTTGCGCGACTTCCTGGCCGCTCGGGATGCCGACGTGGTCCGGGTGGAGATCGACAACGCTCACGACGAGACGCCGTACACCCACGGCGAGTTCCGCCTGTACCGCCCGGACCGGACACGCTGGCGGGGCCGGGTCCACGAGCAGCCCGTCACGCGAGAAGGCAACCCGCCGGTGTGGGCCGCGGCGCCACGCGACGCGATCACGTTGCGGCACGACGGCTACGCCGACCCCGTGACCCGCGCCGCCAAGGCCCGCCGCAACGTAACCCTGTGCCAGCGCGACCTCGACGACCTGGCCGCAGCGCCGTCCCCCGACCCCGCCGCGGTCGCCCGGACCCTGCTCGACCTGGGCCGCAGTTTCGCCGCCGCCAACCGCCGCCAGAACGCCGTCGACACGTTCGAGACACTGCGCGACCTGTTCCCCGGCACCCCGCAGTGGCTGCAGGCGACCGACTTCCTGACCCGCCAGCTGCTGGCCGCCGGCCTGGACGAGGTGGCCCTGCATTTGACGACCCAGCTGCGCGAGGCCGGCGCGCCGCCCAGCTATTGCGACTACCTGGCCGCCCAGGCCGTGGCCCAGCTCGGCGACTTCGCCCGGGCCGCCGCCCTGCTGGCCGGCGTCACCGAGGTGGTCGACACGGCCGGCCGCCGCTACGACCCGTCCCGCCTGACCGAGCTGCGCGCCCTCGTCGCCCGCCTGCCCAGCCACGCCCGCTAGCGACACGCATTCGGTGGCGTACTGAGAACACCTCAGCCCGGCGTCTGAGCTCGTTGGGCGAGACCCTGGAGCTGCCGTTCGTGGACGCCCGGCGACCAGTCGTTGCCGTTCGGGCCGAGCCGCGGATCGCTGAAAGGACCGCCGTCGCGCAGCGCGTGGACATATGCCCGATCGCGTTCGAGCCGCGCCTTCAGCTGATCGGCTCCGCCGACCGAGCCGTGGCCGGGAACGAGGACCTCGACGTCGCCCGCGGCGCTTTCGAGCAGCTCCAGCGCGGCGAGGTAGTCGGCGACCGGATCGCCGGCGGTGCTCGGGTCGAGCATCGGAACCAAGAGGTCGGACAGCATGTCGCCGGCGACGAGAACCCCGCGTTCCTCGATCACCAGCGCCGCGTGGCCCGCGGCATGGGCCCGGTGCTCGACGATTCGAACCTCGGGACCGTCCCAGGGAATCAGCGTCGTCCCGGCGGGCAGGCCGGTGATGAGCCCGAGCAGATCGAGCGGCACCTGCTCGACGATGTCGGCCGGGATCATCGGGCGAACGCGCGCCCTCGCCGCCGCGTCCGGCAGCCGTTCGCGGACGGTCGCCGCGCATCGGTCCGTCCCGTACCGGGGCGCCGCCCCGAGGTCGGCGTGCCAGAGCAGATGATCCCAGTGCGGGTGGGTGGAGAAGCCGGCCACCACCGTCGCGCCCATGCCGGCCAGGTCGCGGCCGAGGCACGCCATTTCCTCGCCGAGCACCCCGGGGTCGATGACCAGCACCCCGGCCCGTCCCTGCACGACAACGGCGTTGCTCTGGCAGAACACGCTCTCGTGAACCAGCACACCTTCCGCGACCTGCTTGAGCACGGCGCCCCCTTCTGCTTGCGGTTTGCAACCACTTGCCGAGACGGTAACGCCTAGCGGTTGCAAATCGCAAGCACTACACGGCCGCCGTCAGCTGCCGGCCGGCGTTGCCGGTGCGACGATCCTGCCCGCGCGGGGTGCGCTCGCCGCCGCCGCGCCGGCCTCGGTCCTGCCGTCCCGGGCCGACGTGATCGCGGTCGCGCGGAGGGTCAACGACCAGTCGATCGGCGCGCACGGCGACCCGGGGAACAACCAGTGGGCGCGGGCGACCTACTTCATGGCCCTCCACCGGACCACCGGCGTGGCGCGACCAGGCCGCCAAGGCCGCCCGGTCGCCTCGCCCTCGACCCGGGCCTCGGCACGCGGTGGCCCGAGTTCCGCTACAACATCCAGGGGCTGGCCCGCTCGCTCACCAAGGCCCCGCGCGCGGACGGCCTCTTCAACGTGAACCTGGTCGACCCGGCCCACTTCGGCGGGCCGGAGACGAGCGGGACCGCGTTCTTCGCGTTCGGGCTCGCCAGCGGCATCCGCGCCGGGATCACGGCGGCTTCCGGCTGGCCGCCGCCGAGATCGCCCGGCTCGCCACCTGACGCGTTGCCTACCGTCGGTTGTAGAGGCGCATGGTCAGGGTGCCGAAGACGAGCACGAAGCCGGCGCTCGCCACCAGGGTCCAGGTGAGGGACGGCATGTGGACCGCGCCCGCCATCAGGTGGCGGATCGCCGTGACCAGGTGCGTGATCGGGTTGACGTTCACGAACGCCTGCAGCCAGCCGGGCATCGTGCTGGGAGCCACGAAGACGTTGCTCAGGAAGGTCAGCGGGAACAGGACCAGCATGCTGACCCCCATCACCGATTTCTCGGAGCGCAGCAGCAGGCCGAACATGGTCCAGACCCAGGAGAAGGCGAACGAGAAGACGACCAGCAGGGCCATGCCGGCCAGCACGCCGGGCACGCCGCCGGCGGGCCGGAAGCCGAGGATCAGGCCGACCACCATGATCGTCGTGGCGGCCAGGATGTAGCGCAGGACGTCGCCGAAGATCATGCCGACCAGGGCGGCGGGGCGCCACACCGGCAGGGTGCGGAAGCGGTCGAAGACGCCCTTCTCGATGTCGGTGTTGAGGCCGACGCCGGTGTACATCGTGATCATGACGACGCTGGTCACCATGATGCCGGGCAGGAAGAACTGAAGGTACTCACGGGTCGAGCCGGCCAGGGCGCCGCCGAACAGGTACGTGAACATCAGCGTCATGATGATCGGGAACGCGGTCACGTCGAACAGCTGCTCGGGGACGTGCTTGATCTTCAGGGCGGCGCGCCAGCCGAACGACAGCGACGCCGACCACGCGCTCGGGCGGCGCGGCTGGTCGCCGCGGGCGAGGACGGCGCCGAGCGTCTCGGACGACGGCGTGTAGGCGGCGATTTCCGGGGTCTGCGTGGTGCTCATGCCGCGGCCTCCTCGTCGGCGAGCGGACGGTCGGTGAGGGCCAGGAACACCTCGTCGAGGCTGGGCTGGCCGAGTGCGAAGTCGTCGACGACGATGCTGGCCTCGGCCAGCCGGGCCAGCGCGCGGGCCGCCTGCTCGGCGGCGCCGCGGTCGGAGCCGGACGCGTCGGCCCGGGCGGTCAGCGCCACCGGGTCGGACTCGAGCTGGACCGTGGTGCCCAGTTCCTCGGCCAGCACCCGCTCGGCCTCGGGCCGCTGCCCGGCGTCGCGCAGCCGGACGTGCACGGTGCCGGCCCCGATCGACGACTTGAGCTCGCCGGATGTGCCCTCGGCGATCACCCGGCCGCGGTCGATCACCGCGATGCGGTCGGCGAGCTGGTCGGCCTCGTCGAGGTATTGCGTGGTCAGCAGGACCGTCGTGCCGTTGGCGACCACCACCCGCACGATGTCCCACACCTGGTTGCGGCTGCGCGGGTCGAGCCCGGTCGTCGGCTCGTCGAGGAAGAGCAGGTCGGGTGTGTTGAGGATGCTGGCGCCGATGTCGATGCGCCGGCGCATGCCGCCCGAGTACTTCTTCACCTGGCGGTCGGCCGCCTCAGTGAGGCCGAACGCCGCCAGCAGCCGGGCCGCCCGCTCGCGGGCCTTCGGTTTCGGGTAGCCGAGCAGGCGGGCCAGCAGGATCAGGTTTTCCGCGCCGGTCAGGTCTTCGTCGACCGACGCGTACTGCCCGGTGAGGCTGACCCGGCCGCGAACCGCGTCGGCCTCGCGGACCAGGTCGTGCCCGAAGACCCGGGCCGCCCCGCCGTCGGGTCGCAGGAGGGTGGCCAGCATGCGGACCACTGTGGTCTTGCCCGCGCCGTTGGGGCCGAGCAAGCCGTAAACCGTGCCCGCCGGCACGGAGAGGTCGACGCCGTCGACCGCGCGATGGTCGCCGAATGTCTTGACTAATCCGGATGTCTCGATGGCCGGTGTGGTCATCGCCACATGGTTCCGGACGGGTATGACAATTTACTGAGTGCGAAGGGCCTGCTCGATGCGGCCGACGACCTCGTGCGGGTCGTCCACTTCGATGATCAGCCGCGAGTAGCGCTCGTCGGCCAGCTCGATGACCACGGCCTTGGCCGGGTTGTGCACGTCCCAGAAGACTTGCTCGCCGTCGACGCGGAAGCTGCCGGCGGTGACGACGCCGGGGAAGTGGGTGCCGGCCGTGCGGATGCCCTTGGGTTCGCGGCCGACGCCCGGGTCGCCGGTGGCGCCCCGGACGTTCGCCAGCGGGATCTCCAGGCGGCTGCGCAGCGACCAGAGCTTGTCGAGGCCCTGCATCTCCACGATCAACCGGTCGTCGTCGATGCTCACTTGTGCCATGGCGGAACTCCTAACTGATGCGGGCGCGGAGGTGCCGGCCCAGGATGGTGGCGGTGGCGATGCCGTGCGGCTCGAGCGCCGCGTCGAGGCCGGCCAGGATCGAGGTGACCTCGGCCGCCACCTCGGGGTCGGTCGGGGCGCGCTCGACCGTGGCCAGCAGGAACAGGCGCAGGTCGGCGGTGAGGGCGCGGTGCAGGGCCTGGTCCGGATCGCCGGCCGCGGCGATCTCGGCCAGCAGCGGCCGTACCTCGTCCCGGTGACGGCGCAGGGCGGCCAGGTAGAGGCCGCGCTTGCTGCCGAAGGTCTTGTAGAGGCTGTTGCGGTGCACGCCCAGGTGGGTCACCAGGTCGTCGACGGACACACCGTCGAACGCCCGGCCGGCGAACAGGTCGACCGCCTGCCGGACCACCTCGGCCTCGTCGAACGCTCTCGGTCGTCCCATGGGTACGACCGTAGAGGGTTTAGGAACGGTCAGTCAAGAACGAGCGTTCCTAAATGCGCGAGGTGTGGCGCGGCTCATTGGTGCCGGTGCCGGCGAAGTGGCCGAAGCGGCGATTGTCGTGGTGGGGGCGCCGGGGCGGGGCGGGCGCCGCACCGGGTGCTCCCGCCGCCACAGGAGCACCCGGAGTCATCGGCGCCGGCTCGGGAGCGGGCGCGGCCGCGGGGCGAACCGGCCGTCGCCGGCGCGGTCCGAGAAGCGCGACAAGACGGCGAAGCAGGTTCCTCACGGTGCACCACCTCTCGGCGAGCCAGCCGTTGGTTATCGAGACAATGACGGTAGCAGCGCGGGACGCCGTAGCCAATCGGTCACCGGTCCGAGCGGGGCTGTCCTTACCGCGTACGGGCAAATGGCCGTGCTCGTCCTATGCTTTGCGGATGGCTGGGACCGGGTTCGGGGTCTACCTCAAGGAGGCGATCCTGGCTGCCCGTTTCCCGACGCCGACGCACTTCGCGAGGGCTGTCGGCACCGATCCCTCGGTGGTGCTGCGGTGGCTCAGCGAGGAGCAGCGTCCCACGATCAAATCGATCGAACGGATTGCCCCGGTCCTGGGCAAAAGCATCAACGAGTTGGTCCTGGCGGCCTACCCGGATCGGTTGAACGGCCCGCCACCGGCCGCCGTCCCCGCCGCCCACCCGCTGGTGCACGAGCTGGCCCGCATGCTCGCCGACGACTCGCCGATCCCGCGCGCCGACCGCGAGGCGCTGGAAACGGTGCTCGATCGTATGCTCGAGCCGTACCGGCGGGTGCTCCGCCGTCGCAAATCCGGGTGACAGATTGCCGTCTCAAGCGGACGTTGCCGCTGGTCGATGTCGCGCGAAACGTCCCGGCGCACTAGCCTCGGACCGTGACCGAGCAGAGGGCCGAGCAGGGGGCTGACCAACACTCCGGAGGGTGGCACCTCCAGACCAGCAAGCTGCTCGTGATCCTGTTCATCGTGGCGGTGGCCGCGACCGGCGCCCTGATCGTCACCGTGCTGACCCAGATGCCGTCTGGGACGACGCCACCGCCGGGTCCCGGCGGCATGCCTCCGCCGCCGCCCAACATGCGCCCGCTGGCCGTCTTCTCGATCGTGACCGGCTTCTTCGTGCTGTCCTGGCTCGCGGTGCTGGTGGTCTTCGCCCGCGACCAGATCCTGCGGCAGCTGCGCCGGTCGGGCCCGGGTCCGGCGCCGGGGATCTCGGCCGACGAGCTGGCGGCCCGGCTCGACGATCTCCGGGCGGAGCTCGCCGACGATCGCGAGGACGAACTGCGCGTGCTCAGCGAGCGGATGGCCGAGCTGACCACCGAGTACGGCGAGCGCCGCGAGACGGACGGCTACCTGAGCGGCATGCGCACCGCCACGACGAACGAGCCGCCGCAGGCCAACGTGCGCGCCATCCGGCGTACGCCGCCACAGCGCTAGGCGCCGGTCATCGCCTGGTAGCCGCGGTGGGTGCGGAAGTAGTCCGTCATCCGGTCGGTGCTCAGCGCCAGGAACAGCGCCCGGCAGCCCGCCGTGTCCAGGCGGTTCGCGGTTCCGGCGGCCGAGCGGACGAAGCCGGTCGACGGGATCGTGGTGAACGACAGGTCCTCGCTGCGCAGGCCGGAGAGCTCGCGGGCGGTCGCGGTCAGGTCCAGGTTCGCGTCCACGACCAGGGACTTCGCCACCTCGGAGAGAAGTGAGCTCATCCGCATCGGGTTGGTCAGCACGCCCATCGACAGCACCTTGTCGCTGAGCGCGTGCAGGTACTGCTGCTGGCGCTTGACCCGGTCGAAGTCGCCCTGGGCCAGGCCGTAGCGCTGGCGGACGTAGATCTCGGCGCGCTTGCCGTCGAGGTGGTTGACCCCGGCGTGGAAGCGGTAGCCGGTGCGGCCGTCGGTGACCGCCTTGTTGACCTTCACGTCGACGCCGCCGACGGTGTCGGTGATCTTCCGGATGGCGGCGAAGTCGACCCGCATCACGTGATCGATCGACAGGCCGGTGAGATGGCTGATCACCTGCACCACCAGGGGGGCGCCGCCCCACGCGTACGCCGCGTTGATTTTTGTCTTGCCCCCGGCCCAGCGCCCGGCCACCGGGGGGATGTAGACGAAGGAGTCACGCGGGAACGAGACCACACTGGCATGCCGCCGATCGGCGTCGACGTGCACCAGCATGATGGTGTCGCTGCGGGACTGGTTCTGCGTCCAGTTGGCCCGGGTGTCGACGCCGAGGATAAGGACGTTCTCGCCGGTGGTGCCCGGTGTCGGCGTCGGCCGCCCGCCGGTGACCACGACGTACTCGGGCGCCTCGGTGATCTTCGGGAGGGCCGAGGCCTGGCCGAGCACGTCCTCCCGGCCCACCTCGCCCTCGTAGTGGCGCGCGAACAGAACGGCCGCGCCGAAGCCCGCGCCGGCCAGGCCGGCCAGGACCGAGAGGGTCACCACGACGAACTTCGCCCAGCGAGGCAACCGCACATCCTTCGTCCCGTGGGCCCGCCGGCTGCGGACGCCTACGAGGGACTTATCGGTCCCCGTCGCGATCCCGTGAGCCGGACTTCGCGCACGGGGGCGGCCGGCGCCCACACCGGACGCGTGAGCACCAGCAGCAACGCGAGGCTGAGCCACACGTACGCGTTGCTCCCGGGAAACGCCGCCCAGCCGATCGGATGCGCCCACCAGATCCAGACGATGCTGCTGCTCATGACGGCGAAGCCGGCGAAGAGCACGGCCAGGCGGCGTCGCCGCGTCTCCCTGACCGGCGTGCTCAGCACCCGGTCGAGCAGCAGGAACACGCCCGGGATCAGCCACACCAGGTGATGCACCCAGGTGATCGGGCTGATCAGGCAGGCGACCACGCCGGTCACCGCGAAACCGGTCACCTGGTCGGGCCGGCGGACCCGGACCCACCAGCACCAATAGGCCACCACCAGCGCGACGCCGGCCAGCCACCACGTCGCCGGCGCGTCCAGCCGGGCCACGACGCCGCGCAGCGACTGGTTGGAGACGTGGTACATCTCGCCGATGCGCCCGGTGTCCCAGAACGCGTCGGTCCAGAACTCGCGGGACGCGTCCGGGGCGGCCAGCAGCGCCAGCAGCGTCGCGACGGCCGCGGTCACCGAGGCCGTGATCGCCTGCCGGTACCGCCGGGTGAGCAGCAGGTAGCCGATGAAGATCACCGGCGTCAGCTTGATCGCCGCGGCCAGGCCGATGCCGATCCCGCCGAAGCGCTTGTTGCGCAGGTCGCCGCAGACCAGCACGAGCAGCAGCAGGTTGACCTGCCCGTAGCTGAACGTGTCGCGGGACGGCTCGAAGATCAGGAAGCCCAGGAACATCAGCGCGCACGGCGTCCACACCGGCCACCCGCGCCGCCGCAGGATCGGCACGAAGTACCAGCGGAGGAGCAGCGCCACCGCGCCCGCGTTGATCACCACCGAGGCCGCGACCGCGACCGGCCAGGAGGTGATCGCGAGCGGGCTTAGGACCAGCGCCGCGAACGGGGGATAGGTGAAGCCGTACTGCGTGTCCTGGTAGCGGAACTCGTAGAGCTCGCCCCCGTCGACCAGCCAGTACCGGACCGCGCCGCGGTAGACGCCGAGATCGAAGAAGTGCCGGAAGGTCGGGATGGTGGTCAGGAAGACCGCAACGATCGCGGCGGCGCCGATGACCAGCGCGACCTGTTTCGCTCGTGTCATCGGGCGATTCGCAGGGCAACCGGGGCCGCGACGGCCACGCGCACGACCAGGAACGCGGCGATGCCGATCAGGACGCCCAGCACGGCGAGGAGCACGCGCTCGGCGTCGGCGGCGAAGCCGTCGGGCAGCACCACGAGCACCAGCGCCGCGCAGAAGCCGGCCAGCAGGGCGCGGACCCGCGGGTGCCCGGCCACGGCGGCGAGCGGAGCCAGGCCCCAGACGACGTACCAGGGCCGGATCGCCGGGCCGAAGACGACCAGGGCGACCAGGACGATCCCGAGGGCGTAGACCGGGCCGATCCGATGCCGGTACGTCCAGACGACGCCGGCCACGACCACGACGGCCAGCGTGCCGGCCCACCGCCAGACGTCGGCGGCGGCCGCGGTGCCGAAAAAGCCGGCGGTCCAGCGGCCCAGCAGCCCGGTGATCGACCAGTTCTGGGCCGAGATGGGGGTGCTCAGCGCGCCGATCCAGCCGTACCCGGTGCCGGCCACCGCGGTGATCACGACGGTGGCCGAGACGGCGGTGGCGGTCACCCCGGCGGCGGCGCGCGCCCACGGGCGGCGGCCGGGCAGCTGCGTGGCCCAGATCGCGGCGACGGCGATCAGGCCGAGCGCGGCCGGCACCTTGACCAGGGCGGCCGTGACGACCAGCAGCGTGGCGACGATCGGGCGATGGCGTACGGCGGCGGCCAGGCCCGCCGCCAGCAGGCCGACCATCAGGGCGTCGTTGTGCGCGCCCCCGATCAGGTGAATCAGCACCAGCGGGTTGAGCACGGCCAGCCAGGTCGCCGCCGACGGGTTGATGCCGGCGCTGTCGGCCAGCACCCGGACGGCGCCCGCCAGCAGCACCAGGCCGGCCAGCGCCACCAGGCGCATCGCGACGATCCCGAGCAGGAGGTGCGGGCCGGCGATCAGCTTGGCAACGATCAAGAAGACTGGCCCGTACGGGCTGGGAGTGTGCTGCCAGATGGCCGGAACCTGGTCGGCGACCATCCCGCCGAGCAGGGCCGGCCCGTGGCGGTAGACGTCCAGCCCCTGGTCGATCATCAGGCCCTGGGCGAGGTAGCTGTAGACGTCGCGGCTGAACATCGGCGGGGCGAGCAGCAGGGGCGACACCCAGAGGGCGAGCGTGACCCAGTCGCTGTCCCGGTGGTGCCGCGGCGTCCGGCCGTACCACCACCAGGCGAGCAGGAGCAGGGCCAGTCCGCAGTAGACGCAGACCAGGCCGAGCCGGGCATGATGGCCGCCGGCGAAGAACGGGACACCTACCGGTAACGCGCCGGCGCCCAGCCCGCCCACGGCGACGAGCGCTGATCCGGCAAAGCCGACGGCGCGCGACAAGGCGTGATCTTTCCGCACGGCAGCACGATTTCAATGAACGGTGACGTGCCGACGACCTCTTGCTTAAGCTCGCCCCACTAAGGGAGGTCGATGGGAAGCTTGATCCCGTCGAGAGCGGTTGCGCACGGACAGTCACGCTCGGCGGGGAGCCTGGTGACGGCCTGCAGCAGTACGCCGCGGAGCCGTTCCGTGTTCTCCCCGAACACCCGGAAGACCTCCTCCTGGGTGACGCCGTGGTCGCCCTCGACGCCGGCGTCGAGATCGGTGACGAGCGCGATCGTCGTGTAGCAGAGCGCGAGCTCGCGGGCGAGGACCGCCTCCGGATGGCCGGTCATGTTCACGACAGAGCCGCCGATCGCGGTGAACCAGCGGGACTCGGCCCGGGTCGAGAAGCGCGGCCCCTCGACGACCACCATCGCGCCGCCGTCGACCGGGTGGACGTCGCTCTCGAGCAGGACGCGCCGGCCGTTCGGGCAGTAGGGGTCGGCGAACGACACGTGCACGGCGCCCTCGTCGTAGAAGGTCTGCACCCGCCCGCTCGTCCGGTCGATCAGCTGGTCGGGAACCACGAACGTGCCCGGGCCGAGCTCCGGACGCAGGCCACCGACGGCGCAGGGGGCGAGAATCTGCCGTACGCCCAACGACCGCAGCGCCCACAGGTTGGCCCGATATGGGATCTTGTGCGGCGGGAACCGATGATCGCGACCGTGCCGCGGAAGGAACGCGACACGCCGATCTCTCACCCGCGCCACCGTGATCGGGTCGGACGGCGAACCGTAGGGGGTGGACACCTCGATTTCCTCGGCATCCTCGAGGAGCGCGTACAGCCCCGACCCGCCGATGACGCCGATCTCCGCCGTTGGGTTCATGCGCAGACCTTATCCGGCCCCGGAATCACGGGCTAATGTGCTGAGCATGGCGTTGGTGGAACACGACCTGCGAGCGCTGTGGGCAGCCCGTGCATAGCGAGGGACAGCGGATCGGAGGCCGGTCGATGGAGTCGATGACCGGCCGATTGCTGGTGGCCACACCGACTCTCAAAGATCCGAACTTCGACCGTACGGTCGTGCTGCTCGTGGCGCACGAGGCGGGCGGGGCGCTCGGCGTGGTGCTCAATCGCGCCACCGAGGTCCCGGTGGCCGACGTCCTCGGCGGCTGGGGCGAGCTGGCCGGCGAGCCCGCGGTGCTCTTCGAGGGCGGCCCCGTGCAGCCCGAGTCGGCGATATGCCTGGCGCGCACCCGCCCCGAGGTGAAAAAGCGGGTGACCGGCTTCCACCAGGTGGCGGGTTCGCTCGGCACGGTCGACCTGTCGGCCGATCCGGAGCGCATCCGCGACAGCGTGGCGGGCATCCGGGTCTTCGCGGGCTATTCCGGGTGGTCCTCGGGCCAGCTGGAGGAGGAAATAGCCTCCGGCTCGTGGTTCCTGCTGGACGCCCTCCCCGGCGACCCGTTCATCAACCGCCCCGACGACCTGTGGGCCATGGTGCTGCGCAGGCAGGGCGACATCCTGGCGGCGGTGGCCCACTTCCCACCGGACCCCCTCCTGAACTGACCCCGGTGGGTTGTGTAGTATTTCTTCCGTGCCCGGGGTGACCGGGGACGGCAAGGGGCTGTGGCGCAGCTGGTAGCGCACCACACTGGCAGTGTGGGGGTCAGGGGTTCGAGTCCCCTCAGCTCCACGAGACGGCAGGCGGTCTATGCTCGCGGGAAGCGCGAGCCTAGGCCGTCTCGTCATGTCTGCTCAGGGGGCCGAGCCCCCTGAAACCCCGCGGTGCTGTGGTTGCGCTGGGTGCTGTGGTTGCGCTGGGTGCGGTTGGTGCGGTGGGTGGCGGCGGTCGCTTCGCTCCGCCTGGCGGGGCGCTTCGCGATCGAGCGGCGGTCGTACGGCTTGGTCTGCGATTGGCTACTCCCAGACGGTGTTCCAGCAGCAGTCGTGTGCGAGCTGGCGTAACACGTGGGTGTAGCCGTCTACGCCCTGTACCTGTACGTGGATGGTTCGGGTGGAACCGTCCAGCCATGCCTCGAGGGGGGTCCACGGGCTGATGCGGCCGCTGATCGGCTGCCAGTTGCTCCAGCTACCGCCCGGCGTCAGCTGGTACGTGTGCCAGAGCTTCTCGTCGTAGCCGCGGGCGAAGACCTCCAGGCGGCCGTCGTTGTTGCTGGTGGCGCCCAGCCCGCTGCTGGGGAGGAAGGCTTGGTTGGCGCTGCCCACCAGTCGGTACTCCCCGCTGGACGGAATCCCGCCTCGGATAGGTGCCCATTTGTGGTACACGTAGCCGCTGTCATTGCCGTTGCCCCAGAACCACTCCTCGCGGCCGTCGAGGTTGTAGGCCGCGACGAGCTGGTTGAAGAAGCCGGCCTGGGCCGGGGCGGTCGGCGCCACCGCGAAGGCGGCCGCGGCGATCGCCAGGATGGGCACGATTCTGCGGATCAGTCTGCTCATTCCCTTGTCCCCCGTATCGTGTCGACGTCTGTCCACGCGCGACAGTCTCGGTGCGAGCGTCGGCGATTGACAAGGATCACTCGACGGGTTGCGGACTTCCGCAAAGCGGATGCATCGATGAACTGCCGCCTCTAAATTGCGTGGGGTGGATCTCTCGCATCTCGGCGCGCCGGTTCGGCCGATGGTTCGTGTGCACGGCGGGTTCGCCAATCGGATGTATCGGCTCGACACCGAGCAAGGGTCGTTCGCGGTCAAGGAGCTGAATCTCCTCGATCGCCGGGCGGTCTACCGCGCCGAGGACGTGTTTCGATTTGAGCGGGCGGCCTTTGCCGCCGGTGTTCCGATGCCGGAGCCGATCTCGGTGGGGCGCGACATGCTTGTCCACCGGTGGGTCGAAGGCGAGAAAGTGCCCGAAGAACCAGTGTCGCCGGCGTTTGCGTTCGAGGTCGGGGAGATTCTCGCGCGCATTCACGCGCTCGACGTCGCATGGACGTACGGCGAGAGCGAGGAGCCGGTGTCACGGGACTGGGCCGAACTCGCCGAGCGGGCGACGGCCACCGGGCAGCCGTGGGCGGGCGAGCTCACCGCCCAGGTCGGGATGTTCCTCGAAATTTCCGACTTTGTCGATACTTGCGAGCGACCCGGGCCCGTCGTGCTGACCCACCGGGACATCCAACCGTGGAACCTGCTCGCCCGAGAGGGGCGGCCGGTGGTGCTCGACTGGGAGCTCTCGGGGATGCTCGACCTCTCCGGCGAACTCGGCTCGACGGCGCTGAGCCTCGCGAAAGGGCCCGGCTTCGACGACATCGAGCCCGCCGTCTTCCGTTCGGTGCTCGACGGCTACCGCGCCGGCAACGGGGGCGGAGCGCTGCCGAAGTGGGGCCCGAGCTGGTTCGTCTTCCTGATCGGCGGCTGGCTGGGGCACACCAGGTGGAACATCATGCGCTGCGTGGCCGGTGTCGAGGCCGGCACCGGCCCCGAACTCGCGCTGTCGCAAGAATCCGCGGGCAACGGGGTGCGCGGCCTCCCGGACCTGTTCCGCCGGCTTCCCGACCTCGAGGCGCTGCTCGGCTGACAGGTTTTCAGCGGCGTTTCAGGGCCGCGTCAGGACCGCTCGGCAGGCTGACAGCAAGAGACTGCCGGTGGGAGGAACACGACCATGGCCCGAGCGATCAAACGGAGCGGTCTGGTGCTGTCCGCGGTGGGCGCCACCCTGGTTCTGGCCGCCGGCAACGCCCTCGCCGCGGCGGGGGCCTGGAGCTCGGTGCCGGTGCCCAACGCCGACGTTCAGTTCACCAGCCTTCAGGCGGTCGACGGGCGCACCGACGCCGACGCGTGGGCCGTCGGCTACGTGCAGCCGCCCACCGCCACGCCCACCTATCCGATCTCGCTGCACTGGAACGGCACGGCCTGGACCGACGTGCCGGTGCCGCTGCAGGGCATCGGCACCACCCTGTGGGGGGTCAGCGGCAGCGCCGCCGGTGACGCGTGGGCGGTCGGCTCGGTGAGCACCCACCCGCCGGGCTACCACATCGTCGTGTCGCCGATCGCCATGCACTGGAACGGCAGCGCCTGGGCCCCGGTGCCGGTGCCGGGCGGGGGCACGCTCAAGGGCGTCGCCGATCTCGGGCCGGCCGACGCCTGGGCGGTGGGGGACACCGTCAAGCACTGGGACGGCACGGCCTGGAGCAGCGTGACCACGCCGTCGCCGAGCGCGAGCTCGTTCACGGCCATCGCGGCCCGGTCGGCGAACGACGTCTGGGCGGTCGGCAGCTTCTCCCCGCGCCGGCATGTCACCGCGGCCTTCTCGGTGCACTTCGACGGCGCCGCGTGGTCGCTCGTGCCGATGCCGGCCGGGCTGCGGGTGTGGTCGGTGACCTCGGTCAGCGCCACCGACGCGTGGGCCGTGGGGCAGCTCGACCCGGCCACCGTCCAGGACACGATCCAACCGGCCCTGGTGCACTGGAACGGCACCGCCTGGTCGGTCGTGCCCGGTCCGGCGATCCCGGGCAACGGCGGGTACCTGCGGAGCGTGAGCGCCCGCGCGGCCGGCGACGTCTGGGCGGTCGGCCCGCAACTGCTGGCAGACACGCCGTACGTCGCCCCGCTGACCGAGCACTGGGACGGTACGCAGTGGACCCGGGTGGCCGCGCCGAGCACCGGTGCGCCGGACCTCTGGGCGGTCTCGGCCCGGGCCGGCACCACGCACGCCTGGGCGGCCGGCAACCAAGCCTCCGGCGCACCGCTGATCCTCGAGCGGCACTGATCCCGGAAGGCGCTCAGCCGGCCGCGCGGAGCATCGCGTCGTACTCGGGGTCGTCCATGATCTCCCGGACCTCCTGCGCGCAGCGGCACCCGGAGGCGAACTTGGCCGCCCACACCAGGGCCTCCTCGCGGGTGGCCACGTCGACGACGACGAATCCGCCGATGACCTCCTTCGTCTCCGGGTACGGCCCGTCGGTGACCAGCCCGTCGGTGGCCACGATGCTCGCCCGCTGCCGTCGCAGTCCGCCGCCGAACACCCACACGCCGGCGTCGATGGCCTCCTGGACCACCGCGTGCGCGGCCTTGCCCACGTCGGCGAAGTCCTCGTCGGGGATGTGGTCCATGGCGCCGTCGTTGAACGAGATCAAGTACCGCGTCATTCGTGACTCCCTCGTCGCGGCGACCTCCGGCGGCCGCCTCTCACCTGTTCTACGAACGGCCGGCCCCGGATCCGACGCCAAGCCGGAACAATTTTCCCCGGGACCTCATGGTCGGCGAGGCGGGTGATCGGGGTGGACCTGACCGCCGGCGCCGACGGGGACGAGGTCGACGAGCTGCTACCGGCCGCGGCGAGTCGCCGCGCTCAAAGATGGTCGCGGATGACCTCGACGCCGGTCTCGCCCGGCGCCTCGGGAGTCACCTCGGCCCGGGCCACCTCGGCGAAGCCGGCCTTGGCCGCCACCGCGGCCGAGGCCCCGTTGGCGGCGTCGTGGCGGATGACGACCCGGTCGACGCCGGGCAGGGCCCGGGCAACCTCGGTGACGGCGATCACGGCGGCGGTCATGTGCCCCCGGCCGGCGTGCGACGTGCGCAGCCAGTAGCCGATCTCGAGAACGCCGGGACCAAGCCGCGTCATCAGACCGATGCTGCCGATCAGGACGCCGGGACGAGTGAAGATGGCGTAGTTGAACTCGGAGCCCTTGGCCCAGTTCGCCGTCGCTCGCTCGATGTAACTCTCGGCATCGGCCGCGTCGTACTCGTCGCTCGCCCACGGGAGGAACGGCTTCAGCTGCGGGAGCGACTCCCTGACCGCGTCGGTGGCGGCCGCGGCCCACTCCGGCTGCCAGCGTCGCAGCACCAGGTCGCCGGCCTCGATCGTCTCGGGTGGTTCCATGGTCACGAGCCTTCCGGGTCCGGCACGGCCCGGCAACCCGCCAGCGTCCGTTCCAACAGCGGGAGCGCGCGCAGCACCTGGTGCGAACGGATCAGGGCGTTCCAGACCGGTTCGAACTTCTTCCACCCGCCCGCGTACGCCAAATGCCGCACCCGCGCGGGGAGCGGTTTCGGCGCGGCGCCCCGCCAGATGGCCGGCCAGCGGTAGAAACGCCGATAGGCGCGCCAATAGCCCCGTTCCAGCTCGGCCGGCGTCATGAGCGCGGGGCGGTAGACAACGTGGCGGGTGTCGTACCGATCCCAGTCCCGATGTGTCATGCGGCCGGCGGCTTCCATGCGGCGGAAGAGGGCCGTCCCCGGATACGGCGTCATGATGTGGAAGGTCGCCGTCTCCAGGCCGGTGGCGACGGCCCAGTCGACGGTGCGGTCGAAGACGTCGGGGGTGTCGTCGTCCATCCCGAAGACGAAGCTGGCGTTGACCATCGCGCCGGCGGCGTGCACCCGGCGGGCCACCTGCGCATAGTCGCGGCCCACGTTCTGCCGTTTGCGCTGGGTCGGCAGATTGGTGGCGTTGATGGTCTCGAAGCCCACGAACACGCTGCGCATCCCGGCGCCGACCGCCTTTTCCAGCAGGCCGGGCGCCAGCAGCGCGTCGACCGTGCTGGCCGCCTGCCAGACCCGGTTCATCCCGGCCATGCCGGCGAACAGCGCCTCGGCGAAGCGGCGGTTGCCCAGCAGGTGGTCGTCCAGGAAATAGACGTGCCGGCCGGGGAGACGGTCGATCTCGGCGAGGGCGTCGTCCACCAGCTGCATGTAGAAGCTCTTGCCACCCTCGAAGAAGGCGTCCTTGTAGCAGAAGTCGCAATGGTGCGGGCAACCCCGGGAAACCACGATCGAATTGGGTACGAGATAACGCTCGCGCCGGATGAGGTCCCGTCGCACCGGCGGCAGCCCGTGCAGCGTGCGCGTCGTCGACACGTACCGCGACGCCGGCGCGCCCCGGCGGAAGTCCGCGAGGAAGCGTGGCCAGGTGTCCTCGCCGGGCCCAGGAAGATGGCGTCGGCATGGGCCGCGGCCTCGTCGGGCAGGGACGTGACGTGCAGGCCGCCCATCGCCACGAAGACGCCGCGCTCGCGGTAGCTGTCGGCCAGCGCGTAGGCGCGCCGCGCCGACGTGATGTAGACCTGGATCACCACGAGGTCGGGGCGATCGTCGGCGACCGGGATCTTCTCGACGTGCTCGTCGAGGATCCGCACCTCGTCGTCGTCGCGCAGGTAGGCCGCGAGGGTGGCGAGGCCCAGCGGTGGGAAGAGCGAGTACTTGATCGGCCGGGTCCGGGCTTCGGTCAACGCCGGGAGGATCATCGTGACGCGCATGCGCCGAACGCTAGGTACCCGATGTGGAGAAGTGGTGGGCGCGCCGGGCGGGCAGGGTGAAGGTCATCCGTGAGCCGCCGGCGCCGTTCTCCGCGGCGGTGATGGTGCCGCCGTGGCGTTCGACGATGCGCTTGCAGATGGCCAGGCCCAGGCCCGTTCCGGCGTAGCCGGCGCCGGCGTGGGCGCGGTGGAAGTTCTGGAAGATGGCCTCGTGCTGGCCGGCCGGGATGCCGATGCCGTTGTCGTCGACCGCCACCTGCACGAAGCCGTCCGACGCCCGCGAGCAGGAGACGGCGATCCGCGGCACCACGCCGTCGGCGGTGTACTTGATGGCGTTGCCGATCAGGTTCTCCAGCAGTTGGCGGGCGAGCACCGGGTCGGCGTCGACCACGGGGAGGTCACCCAGGTCGAAGCGCGGCGCCGGGGCCCCGGTGCTGGCGGCGTGGTCGAGCCGGCCGGTGGCGATGTCGCGTACCACCTCGTCGAGATCCACCGCGGTGGGGGAGAGGGACGCGTCGCGGGCCGTGGTGTAGGCCAGCAGGCCGTTGATCAGGCTCCGCATCCGCACCGCGGCGCGCTGGATGCGGGCCACGCTGCCGCCCGCGACCACGTCGTCCTCGAGCTCCGAGGCGAGCGCCTCGGACCAGCCCTCGATGGTGGTCAGCGGGTTGAGCAGGTCGTGCGCCACCACGCCGGCGAACGAGGCGAGCTCGTCGCGGTGCCGGCGGTCGGCCGTCACGTCGTGGAAGACCACCAGTGCCTGCCGCTTGCCGTCCGCCGCGGGCGCCAGCTCGACGCCGCTGACCTGGACGATGCGGCCGTCGGGCGTGGCCGGATTGCGGATCAGCACGTCGAGAGGCTGCTCGTAGCGGCCGGTGAAGAGGCGCCGGTAGACCATGTCCTCCTCGGCCAGCGGCGAGCCGTCCGGGTGGAACAGGCCGTACGAGCGGCTGATCTCGCCGGACGACGAAGGCACGCCGGCCCCGATGAAGCGGGCGGCGGCGGGGTTGCGTACGCGAAAACGCCCGTCCTCGTCGATGACGCAGAGCCCTTCGGACATCGCGTCGACGACGGTGACCGCTTCCTTCTCCGACGCACGCAGCCGGGCCATCAGCGCCTCCCGCTCGTCGCGGCCGAGCGCCAGCGCGAGGCCGACCACCGCGACCGTGCCCACGAAGAGCTGGGCGACCAGGGCGCGCAGCGGGTTCGAGTGGATCGCGGCGAACGGGCCGGTGCCGTGCAGCGTGAACAGGATCGTGACCACGCCGAACACGAGGTCGTGCAGGATCACGGCGGCGGTGGGCAGGCGCAGCGCCGCCCACACCGTCATGGCGATCAGCGCGAAGGCCAGCGGCGCGCCGTTCACGTAACCGAAGACCAGGCCGTAGGCGAACGCCGAGGCGACGAAGACGGCCGCCAGCTCCCCGCCGCGCCAGGACACGGGCGGGCGGCGGCCGGCCAGCACGCCGATCAGCAGGATGCTGACGGTGTTGCGGGCCAGCCAGACCACGGCGGACTCCCCGGCGTAGTGGCCGGTGATCAGCCACATCCCGGCCGAGCCGACACCGGCGCCGCCGACCGTGCTGATCGAGGCGGCGGCGATGAAGCGCCACAGCTCGGCCGGCCGGGTCAGCGGCGATCCACCCCGGGTCCACAGGCCGGGCAGCCACCGCTCGAAGAGGGTGGCGAAGGCGAGGCCCTGCACCAGGTTGGCGAGGACGAAGACGACCGTCTCGCGGGCGGTCGCCCCGGTCGCGAGGTTGACCCCGAGCGTGATCAGTGCGAGCAGGAGGACGTCCACCCCGAACCATCGGGATCGCCGCCGGCTCACGAACCACACGGCCAGGACGCCGGCCGCGGGCCAGACCAGGCTGAGGTTCGTGGAGTCCATGACGGTCTGCCTCCCGGCCGCGGTGGCCAGGAGGTAGAGCAGCGCGAATCCGATGGTCCGGAGCATCAGCGTGCCAGCAGCCCGTTCACCCGGCGCAGCATCTCGCGCTGGCTGAACGGCTTGGTCAGGTAGTCGTCGGCGCCGTTGGCGTAGCCGAGGTCGATGTCGTCCGGCCGGCTGTTCCCGCTGATCATGAGCACCGGGATCCGCGCCGTCGCCGGCAGCGAGTGCAGCTCGGAGCAGACCGTGAGGCCGCTCATCTGGGGCATCGTGACGTCGAGAATGATCATGCGGGGGCGGCGCTCGATCGCCAGGTTCAGCGCCGAGCGGCCGTTGTCGGCGCTGAGCGTGGTGAAGCCGGCCACCTGGAGTTTGAACGCGATGACGTCCCGGATGTCGGCGTCGTCGTCGGCGATGAGGACGGTCGGCGTGGCGGGCGCGGCGATCGGCGCGGAGGTCAGCGCCTTGACGAACTCGTCGGCGCGCGGCTCGGTCAGCATCATCGGATACCCCCGGTAACGACGGACGGGTGACGGTTGGTGATCAGTTCCTGGAGCTCGGAGACGAGCCGGCGCGGCGACAGCGGCTTCTGGAGGTAGCGGTCGGCGCCCGCCTCGAGCCCGGCGTCGACGTCGTAGGCGTGCGCGTTGCCCGAGATCATCAGGATCGCGGTGTCCCGGATGTTCGGGGTGCGGCGCGCGAGCCGGCACAGCTCCATGCCGTTGAGCGCCGGCATCCGGACGTCGGTGATCAGGCCGACCGGCTTGGCGACGGTCAGGATGCGGGCGGCGGTGTTGCCGTCCTTGGCCGCCACGGCGCGGTACCCGGCCGACTCGAGGGCGAAGGTGAGCATGTCGCGGATGTCGGCGTCGTCCTCGGCAATGAGGATCAAGTTCTGGTTCATCGGGTGCTCCCTTTGTGCGGCTGTCCGGCTGATCGACCGCGGCAGGTTCCCCATCAACGAGATCTTGGTTGCATCCGGGGTGCGGCCTCTGCTCTCGGCAGAACGGCTTGGGCCCGCGCGACGGGAGCGGCGAGGATCGGCCGATGGTGACCTTCTCGCTCCAGGCGCAACCGACCGCCGCCGCCGACTGGCTCGATCTCGGCCGCCGGGCCGAGAAGATCGGCTTCGACTCGCTCTACGTCGCCGACCATCCGGGCGCGTGCGCCTCACCCTTCGTGGCGCTGGCGGCGGCGGCCGCGGTGACCAGCAAGATCAAATTAGGCTCGTACGTGTCGAACGCCGGCGTCCGGGAGCCGATCCTGCTCGCCTCCGACGTCGCCACGCTCGACGTCGTCTCCGGCGGCCGGGCGGTGCTCGGCCTCGGCGCCGGGCACACCCCGGCCGAGTGGGCGGCGGTCGGCAAGTCGAGGCCCGACGTGCGCGGCCGGGTCGACCACTGCATCGCGGTCGGGGAGCGGACCCGGGCCCTGCTCGACGGGGAGCTGGAAAAACCGCGCCCGGTGCAGGAGCGCGTCCCCCTGCTGTTCGGCGGCGGCAACGCCCGGCTGCTGCGCTGGGCCGCCGCCAACGCCGACCTCATCGGCCTCTCCGGTCTCGGCCGCACACTCCCCGACGGGCACATGCACGAGACGCGCTGGACCCGCGACCAGGTCGACGCCCAGGTCGAGATCTGCGGGGGCAAGCCGACGGAGGCGCTGGTGCAGCGCTTCGAGGTCACCGACGACGCCGGCGCGACGTACGCGAAATGGGCGAAGGAGTGGGAAGAGGACGAAGCGGATGTCGTCGCCGTGCCCTACGTCTTCGCCGGCACCCTCGACGAGATCGTCGCCAAGCTCGGCGAGGTCGAGCGCCGCTGGGGGATCACCCGGTTCGCGGTGCGCCTGCCCGCCGTCGAAGCGGTCGAGCAGATCAAAAAGACCTACTGATCCTCGAAGAGCTCGCGCTCGACCCGGGACCGGTAGTCGACGTAGATCTGGCGGTACCGGGCCAGCGCGCCCTTGGCGTCGCCCGCCTCGAGCCGCTCGATGATCGCGTCGTGCCCTTCGATCCACACGTCCCACAGGCCGCTCTCGGCGGTCATCGCGAGGATCCGCATGGTCCGCGCGACCACGAGATCCACCATGGACTGCAGCTCGCGATTGCCGCTGGCCAGGATCACGATCGTGCTGAAATCGGCGCCCGCCGCGCTGGCGGCGAGCACGTTGCCGGCCCGCAGCGCCTCGACGAACTCCTTCTGCCGCTGGCGCATCAGGTCGACATGCGTCTCGGTGAGGTTGTCGACGCCCCACTCGAAGCCGGCGCAGGCCAGCACGCTCATCACGTCGATCAGCTCGAGCGCGTTCTTCTGCGTCACGCGGGTGACGTGGCGGGTGCGGTTGGGGGCGATGTCGATCAGGCCCTCGACGGAGAGCTGCGCGATCGCCTCCCGCACCGGGGTGATGCTGACGCCGAGGCGCCCGGCCAGCTCGGCATCCTTGATCAACGTGCCCGGCCGAAGCTCCCCGGTCACTATCTCGTTGCGTAACTGCCGGACAACGGCGGCGGTGCGGGTCGGTGGGACCGCATAAGACATACGGGCAGAGTACTCACCGTGACCAGGTGTCGCTCCCGGCACTCGCCGGGCATGCTGAACCCATGGTCGCCGGGGTTCCCCTGATCGATCTCGACCGGGCGCCGCCCGCGCCGGTCGAGGTCGCGCCGGTGAGCCGCCGTCCGTGGCTGCTGCTGGCGGTGGTGGCCGCCGTGCTGTTCACGCTGAGCGCCGCGGTGCCGGCGCGGCCCGGGCTGACCCCGGTGCTGTCGGTGGCCGACCCGGTCACCTCGGTCCGGCTGGGTGCCGGGTCGTTCTTCCTGTCGACCACCACGGAGGTACGCCGGTACGCCCTGCCCGCCGGGAGCAGGATCTGGGCCCGGCCGTTCGACCGGGACGTGGAGAACCTGTGGGCGGACGACGACGCCGGGACGGTGCTCGTGCTCTCCGGCGGCGCCGACCAGCGGCTGACCGCCCTGGACGCGGCGTCGGGCCGGCCGCTGTGGTCGGCGGAGTCCCAGGACACGGTCGTGATCGCCACCGGGCGTGGCGGGGTGCTGAGCCAGGACGGCGTGGGCGGGCAGTCCCGGCTGCGGCTGGCCGACGCCCGGTCGGGCCGGACCATCTGGACCCGGGCCGTCGACCCCGGCGGCTTCCTCGGGCCGGACGACCTCTTCGCCGGACGCTCGCCCTGGATCGTCGCGGTCGGGTCGACCGGGCAGGTCGTGGTGCTCTCCTACGCCGACGGCTCGGTGCTGGCCGAGGGCGACCTCGGGCTGAGCTTCGAGCCGCAGACCGACCGGCAGGCGCTGACCAACTTCGTGTCGGTGAGCGTGGTCGGCGACCGGCTCTATCTGTCCCGCCGGCTGCGCGGGCAGACGTCGCTGACCGCCTACTCGGTGCGACCGCTGAGCCCGTTGTGGCGGGCCGTCGGCGGCCCGACCGGCACGGTCTCCGACTGCGGGCCGGTGCTCTGCGTGGCCGACACCCGGTGGGTGAGCGCCGTCGACCCGGCCGGCGGGGCGGTGCGGTGGCAGCAGCCGGCCTGGGGGATCGCGTACCGATATGACGCGGGACGGCTCTTCGCATACGACAACCAGGAGGATGCCGAGGCCGCCCTGCTGGACGCCGGCACCGGCCGCGTGGTTCACCCGCTCGGGCACAGCCGGCAGCTCGGCCGGCTGATCCTGCGCACCGAGGGCGCCCGCTCGTGGGTGCTGATCCCCGACCCGGCCACCGGCGACCTGCGTACGCTCGGGTCGATGGAGCAGGTGGCCTGGTTCCGCTGCGAGGCCGCCGGCGACTACCTGGTGTGCCCGTCGATCACCGGCGAGATACGGGTCTGGCGGATCCGCTGATCAGGTTCCGGTGACGCAGGTCTTCGTGGTCTTCGTGCAGTACGCGTTGATGATCGTCGTGGCCGCCATCTCGGTGGCCGAGGTGCCGGTGCCGAGGTTGATCGAGTTGATCAGCACGGCCCGGGTCTGCGTCTGCTGGAGCCGGCGGAAGAACCGGCTGATGTCGTCGGCGCTGCCGGAGGCGGTCAGCGTGATCGGCACCGCGATGACGGTCTCCGAGTCGAGCACCTTCTCGGGCGCGCCGACGCTGATGCCGCTGACCCGCACGTTGACGGCGATGCCGGAGATCTGCACGGCCCGGACGAAGTCGGGCACGCTGTAGCTCTGCGGCAGGTGGCCGCGCACGACGCTCAGGGCCGCCGTGTACTTGGCCCGCTCGTTGTACTTCTTCTCGAGGTCGGCGAGGTCGCGCTTGAGGCTCAGCAGGGTGACCGCCGAGTCCTCGACCATGCCCTGGTACTCGGCCTTCTTGGCGTTCACCGGCTTGATCGCCAGGAGGTACGCGGCCGCCACGATCACGATGATCGCGAACAGGCCGCCGATCAGCCACAGCCGGTCGGTGCGCCGGGCGCCCATCAGTAGCCTCCGTTCTGGCACTGGCCCGTGAACCGGCCGCACTCGGCCTTCGCGGTGATGCTGGCGGTCATCGTGAAGATCCAGGTCTTGGTCGGGTCCTCGGAGCTGTCGCCCTGCTCGGTCGCCGAGGTCAGGTAGGCGTTGGTCACCGCGGGCCCGCCGGGCGCCGTCATCGTGGCGATCGCGTCGACGAAGTCGGCGACGGTCTTCTTGTCCTTGGCCCGGCCGGAGATCTGCAGGGTGCCGATGACGCCGGAGACCGCGCTGCCCGCCGTGCCGCCGGTGGACTTCTCCTGCTGGGCGAGCGTGCCGACGATCGCGCTGATCGTCACGCTCTTCTTGGTGGCGGTGCCGCGGATCTGGTTCAGCAGCGTGTCCCAGGGCAGGTCGCGGGCGAGCGTGGACTTGAGGTCGTCGTTCAGCGTCTTCGCGGTGTCGATGTCCTTCTGCACGTCCGAGTACTTCTTCTGGTTGATCAGGCCCTGGACGTGGTTCACCTGCTTGTCGGTGGACGTCGAGTCGGCAAGGGCGATGTTGCGCTGCTTGACCGCGTAGACGTACCAGCCGCCCATCACGGCGACGGCCAGGACGACCGCGACGATGAGGAAGAACCGGATGCGCCGGGCGTTGCGGCCCGCCGTGATCTCGTCGGGCAGCAGGTTGGTGCGGATGGTCAGGATCCGGGTGGCCTGCTCCGGGGAGACGGCCGGGTCGAGCGGCATCAGGGCCGTGGTGCCGGTGCTCATCAGGCTGCCGCTCCCAGGGTCAGGCCGATCGACACGGCGGCCGACGGGACGAAGCTGTCGAAGCCGCGCTCGCGGCCCCGGCGGGTGTCGCGCAGCCGGCTGGCGCCGTCCGCGTACATGACGGTGATGCCGAGCTGCTGCTGGAGGTGCTCGGCGAGACCGGGCATGAGCGCGCTGCCGCCGCAGAGCGCGAGGCGGGTGACCTGCTTCTGCCGCTCGCCCGACGCGAGGTAGGTGAACGAGCTGCGCAGCTCGCTGGCGAGCGGGCGGACGGCCTCGCCGGCCGCCTCGGCGGTGACCGGGTCGCCGTCGCCGTGCAGGCCGTAGTGGCACTTGATCGCCTCGGCCTCCTGCTCGGGAACGCCGAGCCGGGTGGCGATGGACGCGGTGATCTCGGTGCCGCCGCGCGGGACGGTCCGGACGATGAGCGGCTCGCCGTCGGCGTGCACGACCACGCTGGTCACGTCGGAGCCGATGTCGACGATCGCCTCGACCTGGGTGTCCAGCCGGGAGGCGGCACGCAGCAGGGCGAACGAGGCGAGGTCGACGTTGCCGACGTGCAGGCCGGCCTTCTGCGCGGCGTCGACGGCGGTGAGCACGGCGTCGCGGGGCATGGCGATGAGCAGGCCGCGGACGGTCGGGTTGCTGCCCGGCTCCTCGAGCGGGTGGAAGTCGAGCACGGCCTTCTCGACCGCGAGCGGCAGCGCGTCCTTGACCTGGAACGGCAGCGCCTGGTGCAGCTCCTTGGCCGGGAGGTTGGCCACCGACATCTCGCGCACCACCAGCTGGGGGTGGGTGACGCCGATGCTGACGTGCTTGGTGCCGAACTTGCAGGCGGCCCAGAGCTGCTTGAGCGCGGCGGTGACGGCGACCGGGTCCTGCACGACGCCGCCGGTCACGGTGCCGGGGGCGAGCGGGATCTGGCCGAAGTTGTTCAGCGCGTAGCCGTCCTTGTTGCGGCGGACCTCGACGGCACGTATCGAGGACGAGCCGATGTCCAGCCCGATCGGGATGACGCCAGCCATCGCAATCCCTTCGCTTTCTCAGACGGTCGGTGGCAGGAGGAAGCTGACGTACCAGTCCGCGATCGGCGCCGCGGCGAAGACCGCGAGGAAGGCGCCGGCGAGCATGTACGGGCCGAACGGGACGCGGGTCTTGCCGGTGGCCGCGCGGGCGACCATGAGCACGACGCCGGCGACGCCGCCGAGCAGGAAACCGGCGAACGCGCCGATGAGGACCGAGCCCCAGCCGAGCCAGCCGAGGTAGAAGCCGAGCAGCGGGGCGAGCTTGACGTCGCCGAAGCCCATGCCCTTGGGCAGGACCGCGAGGACGAAGTAACCGGCGAAGAGCAGGGCGGCGGCGGCCAGGCCCCGGAGGGCGGCGTCCCAGCTGTGCTCGGCGATCACCGCCGGCAGCAGCAGGAGCGGCGCCACCGCGTACGAGGGGAGGACGATCTTGTCGGGCAGGCGCATCAGGTCGATGTCGATGGCCGCGAGCGCGACCGCGACGGCGGCCAGGTAGAGGTAGGCCGGCAGTTCCCAGGAGTAGCCGAACTTGGCGGCCACGGCCACGAAGAGCGCCGCGGTGCCGGCCTCGACCAGCGGGTAACGGACGCTGATCGGGGCGGCGCAGTCGGCGCACCGGCCGCGCAGCATCAGCCACCCCAGGACCGGCACGTTGTGCCGGTTGCGGACCGCGGCGCCGCAGTGGGGGCAGTGCGAACCGGGCTGGATCAGCGACTCGTCGCGGGGAACCCGGTAGATCACGACGTTCAGGAACGAACCGACCGCGAGGCCGAGAAGGCCGGCGACGCAGAGCAGGAACGCCTGCGGCATGTCCGGACCTCCTCGGCCTCGTCGTCGGTGAGTGGTGGCGCCGCGGGACCGGCGCCACCGTCGTTCGTCAGGAGCAGGTGGTGAGGCTGATGGCCGCGCTGGTCGCCTTCACCGAGCCGCCGTTCAGGCTGTTGTAGACGTAGTACTTGTTGCTGCCTCCGCTGTTGGTGCCGCACAGCAGGTAGCTGAGGCCGTTGGCCGCCAGGACGTAGCTGACCTGGGTCTTGTCCGACACCGTGATGGTCTGGGTGTTGGTGTCACCGGTGATCGCCAGCGTGACGGCCGCGCCGTCGGACGCGCTCTTGGCGGTCGCCGGGTAGGTGTTGCCGTGGTCGGTGTAGAACTGCTCGACCGCGCTGACGCCACCGCGGACGTCCGACTGGGCCGACTTGTCGGCCGCGCCCTTGCGGTAGTTCAGGTACACCGGGACGGCGATCGCGACCAGGACGCCGATGATGACGACGACGACGAGGAGCTCGATGAGCGTGAAGCCCTCGTCGCCCTTCTTGGCGCGGAGCCGGTTGATCGTTTCCTGCATTGGGGGTGCCTCTCGGTGGGTGTGGAGCGGGGAAGGGGCGGTGCTGGTGGTTCACCGGGTTCGGGCACCCGGGTCTCGACCGGCTGTGCGGTCGTCGCGGCGATTCATTTCGGTCGCCGGCGGCGGTACTTGAGGCTCAGTTGCTCTGAATGTTCTGGTAAATGGTGAACATCGGTAGGTACAGACAAATCACCATGCCGCCGACCACGGCGCCCATCACGAGCACCATGATCGGTTCGATCGACGCGGTCAGGGATTCGGCAGCGCTGTCGACTTCCCTGTCATAGAAATCGGCAACCTTGTCGAGCATCTGACTGATCTGACCGCTTTCTTCCCCGACCTCGACCATCTGGGTGACCATCTCGGGGAAAATCTTGTGGTGTCGCATGGCGGACGACATGGGCTGGCCGTCCCGTACGGCCGCCTGCACGTCCTTCATGGCCACGTTGATGACTTCGTTGCCGGTCGTCTCGCCGACCACGGCCAGCGCCTGCATCACCGGCACGCCGACGTTCAGCAGCAGGCCGAGGTTGCGGGAGAAGCGGCTCATCGCGAGCTTCTGGAACAGCGAGCCGAAGACGGGCGCGCGCACCTTGAGGCGGTCCACCCGCAGCCGGAAATCGGCGCTCGACCGGCTCTTCTGCTTGTAGCCGACCGAGCTGCCGATCAGCACGATCAGCACCAGCGGGCCGATCCACCACATGTTGTGGCTGGCGTCGACCAGGAACTGGGTGATCGCCGGCAGCTGGCCGCCGAGGCTCTTGAACATGCCCTCGAAGATCGGGACGATGAAGATCAGCACGGCCGCGATCAGGACGAACGTGAAGCACAGCACGATCGCCGGGTAGGTCAGCGCGCTCTTGATCTTGCCGCGGAGCGCGGTGTCCTTCTCCAGGCTGTCCGCGATCTGCTCGAGAGCGCGGTCGATCATGCCGCCGGTCTCACCGGCCCGGACCATGGCGATCATCAGGCGCGGGAAGATCTTGTCGTGCTTGGCCATGGCGCCGGACAGCGAGACGCCGCCGGCCACGTCGGTGCGCGTCTCGCCGATCGCCTTCTTCAGCGACGCCGCCGAGGTCTGCTCCTCGAGGATCGAGAGCGACCGCAGCAGCGACATGCCGGACGAGGTCATCGTGGCGAACTGCCGCGCGAAGATCGCGAGATCCTTGAGCTTGGTCCGCCCGCCGAGTCCCGGGATCTTCAGGTCCTTGTTGAGGCCCTGGCCGGCGAGGGTCACCTCGAGCGGCACCTCGCCGCGCTGCCGCAGCATGTGGGTGGCCGCGGCCTCGTTGGGCGCCTCTACGGTGCCCTTCGACTTGCGCCCGTTGGCGTCGATGCTGTTGTAGTGAAACGTCTTGGTTGCGGGCATGGCATCACATCCGGCCGATGAGTCGCTTCAGTTCTTCCTGCGAGTGGCAGAGCTCGAGGGCGACCTGGAGGGTCACCCTGCCCTCACGGACCTTCTCGGCCAGGTTCTGGTCGAAGGCGAGCATCCCCTCCGAGCCGCCGGCCTGCATGAACGAGGGGATCTGGTGCGACTTGCCCTCGCGGATGAGGCTGCGGATGGCCGGGGTGGCGGTCAGGATCTCGGCCACCACCACCCGGCCCTTGCCGTCCGCCGTCGGGGCCAGCGCCTGGGTGACCACGCCCTGGAGGGACGCGGCCAGCTGAGCGCGGATCTGCAGCTGCTGGTGCGGCGGGAAGATGTCGATGACGCGGTCGATGGTCTGCGTGGCGCTCTGCGTGTGCAGGGTCGCCAGCACCAGGTGGCCGGTCTCGGCGGCGGTCAGCGCCGTCGCCGTCGTCTCGAGGTCACGCAGCTCGCCGACCAGGATGATGTCCGGGTCCTGCCGCAGCGCGTGCTTGAGCGCGGCCGCGAAGTCCTCGGTGTCCGAGCCGACCTCGCGCTGGTTGACCACGCTGCGCTTGTGCGGGTGGAGGAACTCGATCGGGTCCTCGATGGTGATGATGTGCGCGGCCCGGCTGCGGTTCGCGAGGTCGAGGATCGACGCCAGCGTCGTGGTCTTGCCGGAACCGGTCGGGCCGGTGACCAGCACCAGGCCGCGGGGGAGGTGCGCGAAGCGGGACACCGAGTCGGGCATGCCCAGCTCGTCGAGCGGCTTGATCTCGTGCGGGATGGCCCGGAAGACCGCGCCGCAGGAGTTGCGCTGGACGTAGAGGTTGCCGCGGAACCGGGAGACGCCCACGATGCTGTGCGCGAAGTCGAGCTCCTGGCTCTCCTGGAAGGTGTGCCACTGGTCGGCCGAGACCGCGGCCCGGGCCAGCAGCGCGGTGTCGGACGAGTTGAGCGAGCCGTAGCCGGGCAGCGGCTGCAGCGAGCCGTGCACCCGGATCATCGGCGGGGTGCCGACGGTCAGGTGCAGGTCGGAGCCGCGCGACTCGACCAGCGTCACGAGCATCTGGTTGAGCACGGCGAGATCGCCCGGCGCGCTCGCGGGCGACTCGGTCGGTGCGGCCTGGTGCGGGACATGCTGGTCGGTCGTGTACATCGGCAACCTCTCACGGTTCGTGGCGCCACCTGTATTCGGCACCGGGGCATGCCGCCTTAGCAGCCATTTGCCGGAAATAGAGCAAAATTCATAATCAGTGGGTACGATGGGCCGGTCGCGTCGCTCAGATGGCCACGCGGGAGACCTCGCGCAACGACGTCAAGCCGCCGGCCGCCTTGGCCAGCCCGTCCGACCGCAGGTCGTACATGCCCTGGTCGAGCGCCACCTCGCGGATCTCGTTGGACGAGGCCCGGCGGATGGTCAGCGACTCGATCTCGGGCGAGATCGGCATGACCTCGTGGATCGCGATCCGGCCGCGGTAGCCGGTGTTCGCACAGTTGCGGCAGCCGATCGGACGGTAGATCGCCTCGGGCAGGGCCAGGTCCTCGAACGGCCAGTTCGAGCCGACGAGCTCCTCCTCGGTCGGCACGTACGCCTCCTTGCACCAGTCGCAGAGGCGCCGCGCGAGACGCTGGGCCAGCACGCAGTCCAGCGACGACCCGACCAGGAACGGCTCGATGCCCATCTCGGTGAGACGGGTGACCGCGCCCGGCGCGTCGTTGGTGTGCAGCGTGGAGAGCACGAGGTGACCGGTCAGCGAGGCCTCGACCGCGATCTGCGCGGTGTTGCCGTCCCGGATCTCGCCGATCAGCACCACATCCGGGTCGGACCGCAGGATGGCCGGGAGCACGGCCGCGAAGGTCAGGCCGGCCTTGGCGTTGACCTGCACCTGGTTGACCCCGCGCAGCCGGTATTCGACCGGGTCCTCGACCGTGATCACGTTGATCTCCGGCTTGCTGATCCGGCCCAGCGTCGCGTACAGAGTCGTGGATTTGCCGGAGCCGGTGGGGCCGGTGACCAGGACCATGCCGTGCGGTTTGGTGAACGAGGCGGCGAAGCGGTCGAGGTTGTGCTGGGTGAAGCCCAGCTTGTTCATGTCGAGGTCGATGCCGCCGGTGTCGAGCACCCGGAGGACGATCTTCTCGCCCCAGACCGTGGGCAGCGTGGCGGTACGCAGGTCGACCGTGCGGTCGCGGATCATCGCGGTGATCCGGCCGTTCTGCGGCACGCGCTTCTCGGTGATGTCGACGCCCGACATGATCTTGATGCGCGAGGTGAGCGCCGCCATGACGCCCTTGGGCACGAGATCGACCTCGTGCAGCACGCCGTCGATCCGGTAGCGGACGCGCATGTCGTCCTCGGTCGGCTCGAGGTGCAGGTCGGAGGCGCGGTTCATGACCGCCTGCTCGATCAGGCTGTTCACGTAGCGGACGATCGGGGCATCGTCGACGCTGGTCGCCTGGGCGGTCATCGCCGAGTCGTCCTGCTCGTCCTCGACGAGGTCGCCGAGGTCGCTGGACTCGCGCTGGAGCCGCTCGATGATCCGGCGAACCTCGGAGCGGGCGACGACGACCGGGCGTACGGTCATGCCGGTGGCCGCGCGCACGTCGTCGAGCGCCACCACGTCGCCCGGGTCGGTCACGCCGACCACGAGCTCGCCGTCGGCCATCGACAGGCCCAGCACGCGGTGGCGCAGCACGACGGTCAGCGGGATGCGCTTGAGCGCCGCCGGGTCGGGGGTGAAGCTGACCAGGTCGAGGGTGTTGATGCCGAAGGCCTGGGCGGCCGCGGCGGTCAGCTGCTCCTCGGTGACGACCTGATCGTTGATCAGGACGGCTCGCACCGAGCGGCCACTGCGCTGGGCCTCTTCCGCGGCCGCGTCCACGGCAAGCGGATCGACGCCGATCTGCTTGAGCGCGTCGAGCAGCGGGCGGAAGGTCTGGTCCATTTCATCCTTCGTCGGAGACAAGGTGCTACTTGCCCCTGACGATCGGACGTCCAATGGCCGAGCTGAGGCACTATGAGGCAGATTGCGCGGGTTGCCGGAAAGTCTTCCGGTACGCGCTCGGCGCCACCCCGATCGAGGCCTGGAGGTGCTGCCGTAGCGCCGTCGCGCTGCCCAGACCCGAACGGCGTGCCACCGTGTCAACCCCTAAATCGGTCGATTCGAGCAGAAGCTGAGCGTGAGCCACCCGGCGGCGCAGCAGCCACTGGCGTGGGCTGAGCCCCGTTTCCTCGCGAAACCGGCGGGTGAAGGTGCGCACGCTCATCCGGGCGTGGGCGGCCATGTCCTCGAGCGAGACCGGGTCGGCCAGCCGGTCGAGGGCCCAGGCCCGGGTCGGCTCGGTGCCGGCGCCGGCGCTGTGCGGGACCGGCCGCTCGATGTACTGCGCCTGGCCGCCCTCGCGGAACGCCGGCACCACGCAGCGGCGGGCGGCCCGGTTGGCCACCTCGGCGCCCTGGTCGTTGCGCACGATGTGCAGGCAGAGGTCGACGCCGGCGCCCACCCCGGCCGAGGTGAGGATGTCGCCGTCGTCCACGAACAGGACGTCGAAGTTCCAGTTGACCTGCGGATACAGGCCGGCGATGCGGTTGCCCCAGGCCCAGTGGGTGGCGGCCGGGCGGCCGTCGAGCAGGCCCGCCGCCGCCAGCACCGAGGCGCCGGTGCAGATCGAGACGATGCGCGCCCCCTGGTCGGCGGCCGCCCGCAACGCCGTCCTGATCTCGCCCGGAAGTGTGCCGTCCGTCACCGGGCCGCCGCCACCGATCCCGGGCACGATGATCGTGTCGGCCGTGGCGAGCTCGTCGAGGCCGAAATCGGGCACGACGGTGAAGCCGGCCGTGCTGCGGACCGGGCCGGCGGCGCAGACCTTGACCTCGTAGAGCCGCTGCCGGTCGGCCCGGCGGGCGGCGTTGAAGACCTGCGGCGCGGTGCCGAGGTCGAAGGCGACGACGTTGTCCAGGGCCAGGACGGCGATCGAGTGAAGCATGGCTCGATTCTTGCGCATGATGGCCTTCCGGCCACTCGTCCGGCCGGGCCGGATTGCGCAGTATGGGTGCGTGCAGAAGACGTACAGGATCCATCCCGCCTGGTTTGTTGCTTTGATTGCCTTTGTCGCCCTGGTGGGCGCGGCGGGCTTCCGGGCCACGCCGTCCGTCATGATCCGGCCGCTGCACGACGAGTTCGGCTGGTCGCTCGGCACGATCTCGGCCGCCGTCTCGGTGAACCTGCTGCTCTACGGGCTCACCGCCCCGTTCGCGGCGGCACTGATGGAACGGTTCGGCATCCGGCGCGTGATCCTGGGCGCGCTGCTGCTGGTCTCGGCCGGCTCCGGGCTGACCGTCTTCATGCGCTCGAGCTGGCAGCTCATCCTGTGCTGGGGTGTGCTGGTCGGGCTCGGCACCGGCTCGATGGCGCTCGGCTTCGTCGCGGTGATCGCCAACCGGTGGTTCGTGAAGCACCGCGGCCTGGTCACCGGCGTGCTGACCGCGGGCGGGGCGGCCGGCAACCTGGTCTTCCTGCCGGTGCTGGCCCGGCTCACCGAGAGCCAGGGCTGGCGGGTCGCCGCGCTGACCGTGTCCGGCGTGGCCCTGCTGGCCGCGCCGCTGGTCTGGTGGAAGCTGCGCGACCATCCGGCGTCGCTCGGCGTCGGACCGTACGGCGGCTCGTTCGAGGAGCCCAAGCCGATCGCCCCGGCCGGCGCCGCCCGCACCGCCCTGCGCGCGCTCGGGCAGGCCGCCCGCACCCGGCCGTTCTGGCTGCTCGCCGGCGGCTTCGCGATCTGCGGCGCGACGACGAACGGGCTGGTCGGCACCCACTTCATTCCGGCCGCGCACGACCACGGCATGGCCGAGACGACGGCCGCGAGCCTGCTCGCGCTGGTCGGCCTGTTCGACATCGCCGGCACCATCGTCTCCGGCTGGCTGACCGACCGGGTCGACTCCCGGGTGCTGCTCGGCGTCTACTACTTCGGCCGCGGGCTGTCGCTGCTGGTGCTGCCGTCGCTGTTCGCGGCGAGCGCGCACCCGAGCATGGTCGTCTTCATCCTGTTCTACGGGCTCGACTGGGTGGCCACCGTGCCGCCGACGGTGACGCTGTGCCGGGAGTACTTCGGCGCCTCCGGGCCGATCGTCTTCGGCTGGGTCTTCGCCTCGCACCAGTTCGGCGCGGCGATCGCGGCCACGAGCGCCGGCCTGCTGCGCGACCAGCTCGGCACGTACAACGCCGCCTGGTATGGCGCCGGAGCGCTCGCCATCCTCGCCAGCCTGCTCAGTCTCATGCTCTTCGCCGGCAAGCGCCTTGCACCGATCGCGCCGGGCATCGGGCTCGTCACCTCTAAGGCGTGATCTCGACCACCTCGAGCAGTCCACTGAGGACCAGGATCTGCCGGACGATCCGGGTGGGGTGGGCGAGGCGGTACCGGATGCCCGCGTCCCGGGCGCGCTGGAACCCGGAGATCAGCGCGCCCAGACCCGTCGAGTCGACGAACGTGAGCTCGCGGAGATCGACGACGATCTCCCGGGGCCGGGCGGCCAGCGCCTCCTCGAGCGCCACCCGCACCTGGTCGACGGTGAGCACGTCGACCTCGCCGCGCAGGGCCACGGTGGTGACCTCGGGTGAGGTGTCCAGACTGGTCACGATCTCATCAGGCAACAGAGTCGTCCTTCTTCCACAGTCGTCACGTTTCCACGTACGGTAATCGGCATGCCGATCCTGGGTGGTCTGCCGCCGCGTAACCCCGGATTCGTGGGTCGCGAGGATCTTCTCTCCCGCCTGCATGGCCTGCTCTCCTCCGGCCCGGTGGTGCTGCTGCCCGGCGAGGAGCACCCGCTGGGTGGCACCGGACGTACCCAGCTCGCCGTCGAATATGTCTATCGATACGCCGAGACCTACGACCTGGTGTGGTGGATCCCGTCCGAGCAGTCGGCCGGCGCGCGGCAGGCGCTGATCGGCCTCGCCCAGGAGCTGGGCCTGCCGGAGACCGGCGATCTCAACCGAACGCTTGCGGCCGTACGCGACGCGCTGAGCCGCGGCGAGCCCTATCGCAACTGGCTGGTCGTCTTCGAGGACGCGAACCGTCCCGAGGAGATCAAGGCGTACCTGCCGAGCGGCGCCGGGCACGTGCTGGTGACCAGCCGCAACCCGCGCTGGCCGGTCGAGGTGGCGCAGTCCCTGCCGGTCGGCGTCTTCGAGCGGGCCGACAGCGTCGACCTGCTGCGCGGGCGCAATCCGGAGCTCGCCGCCGCCGACGCCGACCGGGTCGCCGTGCGCCTCGGCGACGTGCCGATGGCGCTGTACCTGGCCGCCGCGACCCGGGCGATGACCGGCTGGCCGGTCGAGGAGTACCTGACCCGCTTCGACGCCCGCGCCGACGAGCTGGCCTTCCCCACCCCGGTCCGGGTGGCCTGGGGACTGGCCGCCGACGCGCTGCGGACCGACTCCCCGGCCGCCTACCAGCTGCTCGAGCTGGGCGCGTTCCTGGGCAGCGCCCCGGTCTCGTGGCGGCTGCTCTGGGGCGCCCGCGTGCTGCCGCTCCCGGCCGAACTGGCGCCGGCCGTCCGGGTCGAGCGCCGGCTCAAGGCCACGCTGCGGCTGATCGGCCGGTACGGCCTGGCCGAGCTCGACCCGCCGGGCGAGAGCCTGTTCGTGCACCCGCTCGCCCGCGGCATCCTCGGCCAGGGCCTCAGCTCCGACCGGCACGCCGCGCTGCTGGCCACCGTCCGCGGCATGCTGGCCGCGGCCGACCCCGGCGATCCCGACGACCCGACCGGCCGCCCCCGGTACGCCGAGCTCACCCCGCACCTGGTCCACTCCGACGTGCTCGGCGCCGGCACCGAGGAGATCCGCCAGCTGGTGATCAACTGCGTCCGCTACCTGTACGCGAGCGGCGACTACGACTCCAGCCGGGACCTGGCCGCCGCCGCGGTCGCCCGCTGGCGCGACTCACTCGGCGAAACCGACGAGCAGACCCTGCTGGCCTCGTTCCACCTGGCCAACGCCCTGCGCGCGCTCGGCCGCACGGCCGAGGCCCGGGTGCTGAACGAGCAGACGCTGCGCTCGCAGCGCACGGTGCTCGGCGGCGACGACGAGACGACCCTGGCGACGGCCAACAGCGTCGGGGCCGACCTGCGCATCCGCGGCCACTTCGGGCAGGCCCGCCAGCTCGACGGCGACAACCTGGTGCGCTACCGGCGGCTGTTCGGCGAGGGATTCCCGACAGCCCTGCGCTGCGCCAACAACCTGGCCGCCGACCTGCGCCTGCTCGGCGACTTCCGGGGCGCCCGATCGCTGGACGAGCAGACCCTGCGGCACCGCCAGGCGGTCCTCGCCGACGGTCACCCCGAGATCCTGTCCTCGCGGGCCGGTCTCGCGTACGACCTGTTCGGCCTCGGCGACTACGCGGGCGCGGCCGAGATGCTGGCCGGCGCCCGTTCCGGCGTGCTCGCCCTGGCCGAGGACCACCCGTTCGCGCTCTGGGCGGCCCGGGTCGGCGCGATGGCGGCCCGCCGGCGCTGCCGCCCCGAGGCGGTGGCGTTGGCCGAGACGACGGTCGAGCTGACCCGCCGGCGCTTCGGCGACCTGCACGTCGAGACGCTGGGCGCGATGGTGACGCTGGCCAACGCGGCAACCGCGGCCGGCGACCTGGGCCGGGCCCTGGACCTGCTGGAACGGGCCGTGGTGCGCTACCACTCCCTGCTCGGCGACGACCACCCGTTCACGCTGGCGGCATCGGCCGGCCTGGCCGGCGTGGTGCGCGCGGGCGGCGGCCACGTCGAGGCCCGCCGCATAGACCAGGAGGCCCTGCACGGCCTGCGGCGCAGCGTGGGCGCCGACCACCCGTTCACACTGGCCTGCGCGAACGGCTACGCCACCGACCTGGTCGGCGTGGGCGAGCGCCAGGAGGCCCAGCAAATAGCCGCCGACACATGGCAGCGTTCCCACCTCCTGAGGGGCGCCGAGCACCCGGACACGCTGGCCTGCGCCTGGAACGCCGTCGTGGACGGCGGCGATGAGGAAGCCCGCCACCAGGTGACCGCGGCGTTGGCGAAGGTGTACGGGGAGGGCCATCCGCAGCTGGTGCGGGTGGCGGCGGGGGAGCGCTTGGAGACCGAGGTCGACCTGCCGCCGCTCTGATCTCCCTGTGGAAACCGGGGGAAGTTGTCGGGGGGTGGTGCTTTGCTCGACCCCACCCAGTGAACGGGGTGGGGGAACAGTAGCGGTGGCGGCTTTGCCGATGGCCGATCTGCGCTGCTTCCCGCCGCCGGGTGGTCGTGACGGTGCGGATCCCTGGGCTGGCGCGATGGTGCGGGTGCGGGGCGGTCGCGACGGTGCGGATCCGCGGGCGGGGCGTGACGGTGCGGGTGCTGGGTTGGCGTGACGGTGCGGGTGCTGGGCGGTCGCGACGTGCGGATCCCGGTGGCCGTGGCGGTGCGGATGCTGGGCGGTCCGCGATCGTGGTGCCGAAACTTGGGTCGGCCGGCTCAGTTGTGTGCGATTGCGGCTCGGCGATGTCGTGGGTGGCTGGGCGACTCGGTGCGGCCGGTCTGTGAGCCAGGACTACACGCGAGAGGCGCGCTTCGGCGCTGCCGGCCGCCTGGGTCGCGGGGCGACTTGGCGGGGCTCGGTTTGTGCGGGTGGCCGCTCCGAGAATCCCGTATCTCCGCATGATTCTGATCTTTTGAATGCCTCCCGCCTGTGGACAGCGGGCCGAAAATGTCGGTCGTCGGTGCTTTACTGCACCCCACCCAGTGAACGGGGTGGGGTACAGCAGGGCGACAGGGCGACAGGGCGACAGGGCGACAGGGCAGCGGCGACAGGAGCCCTACGGCTGGAGGGCGGCCTGCGATGTCAGCAGCTCGCTAACTCCCGATGCCGGCATCGGCCTCGCGAAGTGATATCCCTGCGCCTGCGCGCAATCCAAATCACGCAGGCGGGCGGCCTGGGCTTCATCTTCGACGCCTTCGGCCACCGGGGCCAAACCGAACGTGCGGGCGATCTGCAGCACGGCCTCCGCGACCGACGCGCCCGTGGCGCTCTCCGGCATGGCCTGGACGAAGGAGCGGTCGATCTTAACCACGTCGACCGGGAGCGTGCCCAGGTGGCTCAGCGACGAGAAGCCGGTGCCGAAGTCGTCGAGGGCTATGCGTACGCCAAGAGTCTTCAGCGAGCCCAGGACCCGGGCCGACTCGGTCAGGTCGACCAGGGCCACCGACTCGGTCAGTTCCAGGACCAGCAGGCGGGACGGGATGCCGGTTCGCTCGATCACCGCGCGGATGTCGTCGGTCAGGGTGGGGCTGCTCAGCTGGGAGGCCGAGAGGTTGACGTTGAGCTCGAAGTCGGGATTGTCGCGCTGCCACTCGACGGCCTGGGCGCACGCCTGCTCGAGCACCCAGATGCCCAGCTTGGGCATCATGCCCAGGTCCTCGGCCAGGTCCAGGAAGGCGGCCGGCGCGAGCAGGCCGCGCTCGGGGTGACGCCAGCGGACCAGGGCCTCGACGCCCACGGTGTGCTCGCCGGCCAGGTCGACGATCGGCTGGTAGTAGACCTCGAACTGCTGCTGGGCCAGCGCGTGGCGCAGGTCGTCCTCGTCGTGGCGGCGCTGCTCGGCCTGGGCGAAACGGGCCGGGTCGAAGCGGCGGGCCACCCCCTTGCCGTCGTCCTTGGCCTGGTAGAGGGCGGCGTCGGCCTCGCGCAGGATGGCGTCCACGTCGTGCTGGGCGCCGCGGGTGATGGCGATGCCGGCGCTGGCCCGGATGGTCAGCACGATGTCGCCGACCACCAGGGGCTGGAGCAGGTCGCGCAGTATGCGGTTGGCGACCGTGTCGGCGATCTGGTCGTCGGTGAGCCGCGGCAGCAGCACCACGAACTCGTCGCCGCCGAGGCGGGAGACGGTGTCGTTGGCGCGCACGTTCGCATTGAGCCGCTCGGCGGTCACCCGCAGCAGCTCGTCGCCGGCGGCATGGCCGTACGTGTCGTTGACGCCCTTGAACCCGTCGAGGTCGAGCAGGATCACGGCGGTCATCGTGTCGTCGGCGTCGGCCAGGGCGTCGTGGGCGTGGTCCATGAACATGGTCCGGTTGCCGAGGCCCGTGAGCGGGTCGCGGAACGCCTGGCGGGCGAGCTGGGCCCGCTGCCGGGTGAGGTCGCGCATGAGGCCCTCGTTGGTGCGGGCGCCCAGGAACTGCCGGACCAGGATCGCCCCGGCCACGATGATGATCAGCCAGGTGAGCTCGGCCTCGGCGCCGCGCTCACCGGAGTTGAGCAGGGCGGCCATCACGACGCCGGCGCTCACCGGTGCGTACTGCGCGAGCGGCCAGCGGTCGGCCAGCTTCGAGACCACGATGCTGACGACGATGACGATGCCGACCGGCAGCAACCAGTCGAGCAGCCCGGCGTCCTCGGCGTTCAGGGGGCCGAAGACCAACGGCCACGCCAGCACCATCAAGGACGCGAAGATCATGGCCTCGTCGATGCAACGACGAACCCGATCCAGTGCCTTGCTGGAACTCATGACTCACCTCCGCGCCTTCCATCGGTCACCGGGACGGCGAGTTGAGAGATCTGTCCAGCCAGGCGGCGACTGTGTCCTGATCAACATCAGGAAGAGCAAGGCAAGCCGCGCGTACGAGCTCAGGCCGCTCCCTCATCGACCGGGCGCCCTTCGGTCCGAGCATTTCCGGATACGCGTCCGGTGCGGTCTCGGCCTCACCCCGCAGGTACCGCCGGATCGGGTCCAGCCGCGCGCTCGCCTCCAGGGCGCGCCCGGTGGCGGGCCGCAGCGTCGGCTCGGGGATCGGGGCCGGTCGTCCGCCGTGCCACGCCGCGACCAGATCGGCCAGCGCGCCGGGCTCGATGGCCAGGTTGCGCCGGCGCCACCGGACGCGGTGATCGGCGTTGGCCCCGTCCGCGAGCCGCGCGACGACCGGGTCGACCGGCTCGGCCGGCCAGGGAGTGACCTCGTCCCGCATGGCCCGCACGAACCGCGACCCGGCGGCGGTGAGGTGCCCGCCGTCGAGGAGGGCGCCGGTGGCGTCGGCCACGGCCGAGCGCCAGCGCGCGAACTCGAACTCGGCGAGCCGGCCGGTCGGGCCGTCGCCGCGTTCGGTGCGCCAGAAGCGGGTCACGGCCTGGTAGGCGTAGGCGCCGTGCAGGAGGCCGAACTGCGGGCGCGGGTCGTCGCGCCACGGCGAGTAGGTGGCGGGGGCGCCGGGGGTGAACAGGTCGAAGAGGGTTCGGGTGGCGTTCAGGAGGCTGTGCTGGGTCTCGTGCAGCAGGCCGACCGCGAAGGAGAGCGGGTCGGCGGGGGTCGAGAGGGCGGCCGCGCCGTACGCGTCGGCGGACGTGGCGCTCAAGCCGGCGGCGCCGGGGTCGGGCTCGATCGGGACCAGGACCGTGAGGACGGCGGCCAGGACCTCGGCGGCCGGGCGGTGCCGGGTCACCAGCCGGCGCCACGCGGCGGTGAAGAGGCGCTGCCACTCCGCCGCCTCGTCCGCGGTCAAGCGAGGGGACGGGGTCAGGCCCAGCCGGGAGCGGACGGGATCCGTGTCCTCGAGGCGGACGCGCAGGGTCAGGCCCTCGTGGGTCGCGGTCAGGTGGCGGGTGGCGGTCACCCGCTCGAGCGTGACGTCGGCGGGTGCGGCCAGGAGGGTGGCGGTGTGCAGGGCGGCCATCGGGTCGGACCGGGCGCCGCGGTCCGCGTACCACGTCGGGAAGGTGCCGCCCCGGCGGTGCAGCTCGGTGATCAGGAGCAGGTGACGGCTGATCTCGGCCCGGCGGAGGACGGCGAGCGTCCCGGGGGACGGGCGGCCGGCGGCGAGGCTCGCCAGATCGGCGTCCGCGAGGTGGAAGGTCCGCACGACATCAGAGGGCCGAGTTGAAGCCGGCGATCGGCTCGTCCGGCTCGTCGCGCTCGGCGGCCAGGCGGCGGAGGCTGGCCGAAAGCGCGCCGTCAGGGTTGCGAGATGTCAGGTCTTCCAGCGACATGTCCGACAAGTCGACCAGTGGGGAACGCCACTCGCCGGTGTCGTTGTCGGTCGTCCGGTCCACGACACCCACTCTCCCCGTTGGCGGTGACAATCAATGTATTGCGGCAAGGTTACGGTGGTCGCCGGGGTGGGTGATGCCCGGGCGGAGCGGGCGGGTGCGGATGCCGCCGTTGCGCGGCCGTGATCTCATTGGACGCCAACAGCATGAAAGTCGGCAACGGAGGACAAACTGTGCCGGATGGAAATCTCGCGGATCGGCTCGCGGCGCTGTCGGCGTCCGCAACCGGTGACGACGGCGTGGTCACCGTGACCGTCGCCGGCGCGGGGGTCGTGACCGGGCTGCGGCTGGACGACGGCGCGCGCAGACTTAGCGGCGCGACCTTGTCGGACGAGATCTTGCGGACGATGCGGCGGGCTCAGGCGGCGCTGGCCCAGCGGGTCGCGGCGGCGGTCGATGAGACCGTCGGCGCCGAGCGCGAGGCCGGCCGGGTGCTGCTCGCGACGCTGACCCGGCAGGCCGCCGGCGAGCCGGACGGGCCGGCGATGCCGGTCATGCCGTTCCCGACGTTCCAGAGTGTGCCCACCCTGCCGCAGCAACTGCCCGGCAACGGATACGAGAGTGGAAGGGACAGTCGTGCCCGGTGAGGTTCCCCAGCTTCCGCGGCGCGGTCCGGCGCCCGCGGTCGACCGGATGAGCAATGCCGAACTGGCCAGGATGGTCGAGGCCGAGCACCCGTACCGGGGCAAGGCGCTCTTCGAGCTGTCGGACCGGATCGCGCACGACGACGACGCCGCGACCAAGGTGGCGATGCTGAGCCGGCTGACCTCGCTGCGGCGGGCGCGGCTCTTCGACCGGGTCTCGCTGGCCTGGTCGGCGATCATCGCGCTGCTCGCGGCCGAGACCGCTCACTCGCGGGAGTCGGCCTACGAGGCGTTCGGGGCGCTGGATCCCGAGGAGCAGCGGGACATGCTCGACTACCTCGAGGTCTCCGCGATCGAGGAGGCCCACCCGCGCATCGCGTGAACCGGTGCGTGAGCGGGCCTCACGGGTTTCAGGATTCGACTCGGACGTCTTTGCGGAAGGCAACCCGGTCCCGGACGGCCTTGGCGTCGGGCTTGGGCTCGGGGTAGAACCAAACGGCATCGGGCGCGGTGTGCCCGTTGGACGACAGCGTGTAGTAGGACGCCTTGCCCTTCCAGGGGCAGACGGTGTGGGTGTCGGAGGGCAGCAGCAACTCCTCCCGCAGTGACTCGCGCGGGAAGTAGTAGTTGCCCTCGACAACCACGGTGTCGTCGCTCTCGGCGATAACTTCGTCGTTCCAGATGGCCTTCGGCATACCGTCGAACGTAGCGCGGAACCCGGCAGGCGTCCGATATGCGAACGTTAATCGCCATCGCGGGTGAAACGTGGCGACTCGTCCCCACATTGCCCGTCGGTGTAAGAAGATCTAGAGTCGATCCGCCGAGATGCCCCCCGACGAGAAGCGGTCCGGTGAACGGTCTGAGCACGCTACCCACGACCGGAGAGCAGGCGCGCCACGCGTTGCTGCTGCTCGGCGCGCCCGCGGCCGCCCACCTGCTGGTCGAGGTGCACGCGGCGCTGTTCGACGGCGACCTGTCGAAGGCGGCGCTGGCCGAGATCGAGCGCAACCCGGTGCCGGGGGTGTGCGCGGCGCTGCGGCCCGACCTGACGGCGGCGCCGGGCGTGCTCGCGCTGGCGGAGTGGCCACTCGAACGGCGGATCGTGACACCGGCCGTGCGGCGCGCGGACGAGCTGGCGATGGTGGTGCGGGTGGCCGAGTTCGTGGCGATGGCGCCGGGGGCCGGGCGGGCGGCGGCCGGTCTGCTGCGGGCGCTGGCTCAGCGCGTACCGGAGGGGCCGGAATCTTTTGATCTTGCGGACGCGGCGCGTGCGGCGCTGGCGGATCCGCGGCTGATCGCCAAGATCGCGGAAGAGGCGCCCGCGCGGGAGGCGGCCGTGGAGCGAGCCGGGCGTCTCGATGCGCGTCAGCAGCTGTTCGGCCTGCCGATCGTGCCTCACCAGCGGGGAAACGGGTGAGCCGGCTCGATCAGCTCCGCGGGTCGGCGAAGGCCAAGCGGCACAACGCGCGGACCATCGCGGCGCTGACCGGCAACCCGGGCTGCTCGCGGCGCGCGGTGCTGGACGCGGCCGGGATCGACAAGGTCAAGCTGGCCGAGCGGATCGGGTTCCCGGGGAACTTCGGGCAGTCGCGGTTCGCGCTGGCCCGGGGGAACGCGTTCGAGGCGATGCTCAAGGCGGACGACTGCGCGCTGCTGCGGTCGGTGCTCGACGTGGGCGCGATCGGCTATCAAGATCTCGGCGAGGACGCCGACGACACCTTGAATGCACGACATGGGCGTACGCGGGAACTGCTCGCGTCGTCGCGACCGGGCCTGATCGACCACCCGTTGCTGACGCTCTCGATCGCCGGGCAGACCGTGTTCCTCGAACCGGATCTGATCGCGTTCCAGAGCGAGGGGCGGCTGCGGGTCGTCGAGATCAAGTCGTTCGCGATCGTGGACGGGCAGGCCGATGCGGCCAAGGTCTCGGCCGCCGCCGTGCAGGCCGCCGTCTACGTGCTGGCGTTGCGGGCGCTGCTCGGCGAGGACCGGGTCAGCCACGAGGTCGTGCTCGTCTGCCCGGCCAACTTCTCGTTCCAGCCGGTTGCGGTGGCTATCGACGTGCGGAAGCAGCTTTCGACGCTCAAGCGGCAGTTGTCCCGTATGTCCTCGGTAGGCGATTTGATCGCGTCGCTGCCGCCCGATTTGTCCTTCGATCTCGCGTTGTCGCCAGCCGTGTTGATCTCCGCTTTGTCGACGATCTCTGCCCGATATGCACCGGAATGTCTTTCTTCATGTGAAATGTCGGTATATTGCCGGGACGAGGCTCACGGGGAGGCGGCCGGGCTGGGCCGGTCGGTGCGCGAGTCGCTCGGCGGCATCGACCGGATCGCGCACGCCCTGGACCTGTCGTCCGGCGCGGCGACGCCGACCCCCGAGCAGGAGGAGGCGGCGGCTCTCCTGCGCCAGGCGGCTCGCCTACGGTCCGAGGCGCTTTCGTGAGTACGCTCGTCGCGCTCGCGCGGGCACAAGCCTTCGCGGCCGGGCGGGCCCAGCCCATCGCCACCGTGCGGCATCTGCATGTGCACGAGCGGCCGTTCGTGCTCATCCCGCTGGCCATGGCGGGCGAGGCCAACGCGCCGCTCGCGGCCATGGTCGGCACCGATCCGGACAAGCCCCGGCTGCTCGTCGTCGGCCAGCCGCGCAACCGGGACGACCGGTTCGCGTTCGCCGCCGAGCTGGCCGGCGAGCTCGTCCCGTACCTGATGTCGTTCGCCACCGAGACCGAGGCGGTGGCCGTCGACCGGGGGCGCGACGTCCGGCACCGGTTCGTCGACGCGCCGCAGGTCTGGGTGCCGAACACCGGCGGCATCGACTTCCTGCGGCTGTTCGGTCGGTCCACGCGGTTCCGGTCGGTCGACGGGGACTACCCGGTGCCGCCTACCGTGCCGCTGCTCGGGAAGTGGCTGACGTTCCTGGCCGGCGCGTCCGAGATGCCGGGGTCGTCCCTGCTGCTCACCACGGTGCAGGCGCTCGGGCTGCACTGGGCGACCGGGCAGAGCGGCGCCGAGGACGCGCATCTGGGCTCGCTGCTGGCCTGGATCGAGTCGGGCGCGGCGGCCGCCCGGGAGGCCGAGCGCGGGCCGGTGGCGGGACCGGCGACCGACCCCGACTTCGACAACCACGTGCTCGCGCCGCTGATCTCGGCCGGCGATCCGGCGCTGTCCGATGTGCTTCACGAGCTGCTGCTGCCGACCTGGGACGGGATGTGGCGGTCGGTGGAGTTGCTGCGGGGGCTGCCGGCGGGGGACCGGGTCGGGTCGCGATGGGACGGGGATCGGGACACCTATTCGGCGTACGTGCAGCATCTGGCCGAGGATGGCGCGCCGCAGCCCCGCCGCGATGGCGCGGTCGCGGCGGCGGCCCGGTTGCAGCGGCTGGAGAACGCGGCGGCTCGATATGCGACGCAGCGGGCGTTCGACGATCCGCTGGTGATGGCCGAATACCGGCTGGCCGGGGCCGCGTTCGGTGGGGTGGTGACGCTGGCCAACCCCGATCGCGTCGACGACAGCGGCAAGCGGCCGGTGCTGCGCCCGCGGATCATGGTGGCGACGACCGAGACGGTCCGGGTCGAGGCGGGTGCGTCGCTGACCTCGCCGGCGCGGCCGTCGCAGAAGGCGCGCGTGGTGTCCGTGACGCCGACCGCCACCGGATACGACGTGTTGCTGGAGCTCTCCGGCGGCATGGGGCGCAAGCTGGTCGCCGAGCCCGGGAGCGTGCCGGCGGTGGGTGAGGCGCTGCTGCTCACGACGCTGAGCGAGGCCTGTCGGCCGGGGGCGGCGTTTCCCGATCCGGCCGCGACGCCGTGGACGCACGGCGGACCGCCGTCAGTCGAACCTGATCACCAGGAGCGCGATGTCGTCGTCCCGGCGGACCGCGGTGCCGAGCAGGCGGGTGCAGACCTCCTCGGCGGGTAGTGCCTCGCAACCCTTGATCGCCGCCTTGATGCGGCGGATGCCCTCGTCGATGAGCTGCGCCGGGTTCTCGACCAGGCCGTCGGTGTAGAGCAGCAGGGTGTCGCCCGGATTCATGCGCCGGCGGTGGGTGCTGCGGATGTCGCGCGGGACCAGGCCGAGGAGCGGCTCGGGCGACTCCCACCAGACCTCGACCTCGCCGTCCGGGCGCAGCAGGATCGGCGGCGGGTGGCCGGCGTTGGCGAAGGTCAGCTCATACCCGCTCGGGGCGCGGCGCAGGCGGGCCAGCACGGCGGTGGCGGCGGCCGGCATCTTGAGTCCATGCAGCGCCCGATCCAGTTGCGCCAGCAGCGGGCCGGGCTCGTCGTCCCGGCCGTACGCGTCGCCGCGCACCAGATTCCGGACCTGGCCCATCGTCGCCGCCGCCTCGATGTCATGGCCGGAGACGTCGCCGACCGCGAGCATCACGCTGCCGTCGGGCTGGACGAAGGCGTCGTACCAGTCGCCGCCGACGGCCGCGCCGACCTGGGCCGGGAGATAGCGGGCGTGCAGCTCGACGCCGGGAATCTCGGGCAGCTCGGGAAGCATGCTGTGCTGGAGGACCTCGGCGACGTGGCGCTGCCGCCCGTAGAGCCGGCTGTTGTCGACGGCGAGCCCCGCGCGACGGCCGATCTCGGCGGCGGTGCGCTCCTCGGCCTCGCCGAACGCCCCCGTCCGCGACCCGTTGACCAGAATGATCACGCCGATGATGCGGCGGCCGACGGGCGCGGTGATCGGCGCGACCAGATAGGACGCGAGGCCGATCCGCTCGGCGATCTCCACAATCTCGCCCGGCGTGATCCGGGCACGCAGCGAGCCGGGGTCGGCGGCATCCTCCCGGATCGGCAGCGCGGTGCGTTGCACGGACGCGACCAGCGATTTCATCTCTCTGGGGGCGGCGGCGGCGAGCTGGGCGAGGCGGTCGGCGAGGTCGGCGTACGCCGGGTCGTGGTGCGCGGCCGACACATGGCGCACGGAGCCGGACGGCTCGGCCAGCGCGACGACACACCAATCGGCGAGCCGGCCGGCGACCGTCCGGCCGAGCCGGCTCAGCGCGTCGTCGATGTCCATGGTCGCGGTGAGCGTCTCGGTCAGCTCCCCGAGCAGGCTGAGCTGGTCGTGCGCCGACTCGGCGGCCCGGCGCGCCTCGTCCGCGATCTCCCGGGCGATCCGCAGCCGCAACTCCGAGGAGCAGACCTCGCCGAGCTCGATGAGCAGCGCGATCTCGCTCTTGGTCCAGGCCCGCGGCTCGCGATCCATGACCGCGAGGGTGCCGAGCACATGCCCGTCAGAATCGGTGAGCGGCACGCCCGCGAAGGCGATGGCCTGAAGGTTCTGCACCGCGAGGTTGTCCTTCATGCGGGGATCGTCCCGGGTGTCCGGAACGACCAGCATGCGCCCGTCCTCGACGACGTGCCGGCTCAGCGAGTGGGTGAGCGGCATCTCCCGCGTCTCGGCCAGCGGCTCGGGCAGCCCGACCTGCCCCGGCAGATATTGCCGCTCACCGGTGAGCACGGTGACCAGCGCGACGGGCGCGTCCACGAGCCGCTCGACGAGCACCGCGATCCGATCGAACGCGGCGTCGGCGTGCGCGCCCAGCCCGAGCCGCCGGACCGCCCGCAGGCGTTCCGGATCCCCGAGAACGCCACCAGCCGTCTCGACCAAGTCTCCCCGCAGCACGTCGCCCCCCGGCCGCCCAGGCTTGCCAGGTTACCGGCGCAACCGGGCGCTGCCGACCCTCCGTTCAGACCGCGGACGGTCGGTAGGGCAGCCACAGCTCACGGTCGTCGAACTCCGGCGTCGTTCCGGCCGGCAGCCAGATGGGTCCGCCGCCCGCGGCGGCCACGCCGATCAGAAGATCGAGGCCGGACAGCAGCGCTGTCGGCGACTGGGCCTTGGCGCTGATGGCCGCGAAGAGCCGCTTCGCCTCGTCGAGACGAATCCGCTCGTCACGGCCGGTGTAATCGAGCTCGAGCATCGTCGTGAAGGTGTCGGTGAGGGACTCCTCGCCCGGTTCGGGCGCCGGATCGGCGATGACGTTGTCCCGCACGAGGACGACGATCTCGCCGTCATGGGCGTAGGCGGGCCGCACGACGTAGGTGTTGCCGCGGTCGTCGTGCCGGACGGTCATGGTCAGCTCGGCGGCCAGCCACGACGCCACATCGCCGGGTGTGGCGCCGGCCGAGAGGAAGATGTGCTCACGAGTCGCCATAGCCTGCTTCTGTTCGTTCCGGAATGTCGGCGATGGTCCCGTTGGCAAGGATGACACGAACCCGTTCCGGAAGGTCGCCGCCGTGCGCCCGGACCTGGCCTACCGCCCGCGCGTAGCCGCGCTGCGCCTCGTCCATCGTGAGACCGGCGCCGCGGCCGTCGATGACGAGGGTGCCTCCGCCGTGCTGGATCAGCTGGTGGCCGGCCTCGATGAGGTTCTTTTTGACCGAACTGCTCGTGCCACTGTTCAGCGTCTTGAACTCGGTCACCGTCCCAGGGTCGTCGGGGCCGGCGCGAACCATCGAATCGGGGCTGGACAGGTACTCGATGTGTTCGTTGACGCGGGCATGCACCATCGATCCCTCCTCGGCGAGACGATCGGCGATGGCGGCCTCCTTGCCGCGAAAGGTGCCGGCCGGGTCGACGACGCCCGGGTGGAACGCCGGGCCGAGGGCGCCCTTGTGCTTTCCCGGGTCGAACCCCGGATCGCCCGGGCCAGTCGGCCTCTCCCCGCCCTCGTTGGAGTGCGATTCGGAGAGCCATCGCTTCAGGCCGTCAACCGCCTTGCCGAGGCGGTCGCTCTCAGTGAGAAGCCGGCGGATGCTGGCGATCAGGTCGCGCAACCACCGGGCGATCTTCGCTCCCCACAATGCGCACAACGAGGTCACCTGCTCGACCACCCAGCCGGTGGCCGCGCCGACCGTGGCGACCAGCTCGGCGGCGTAGGAGATCAGCCGCGCGACGACCGTGGCCACCGCGTCGCGGACCATCAGGCGCACCGTGCCGATCAGGAGGCCGGCGCCCTCGGTCATCAGGGCCATCGTGTCGGCCGCGCGAGACAGGGCGCGCAGTGCCTGCTCCCGGTCGGCGGCCCACCGGCGGTACGCATCGGCGGCCGTGCCCGTCCACTCGACGGTGTCCGCGCGTACGGCGTAGGAGAGGGCCTCCGCGTTCGCGGTCAGCGCGCCCGCCGTGTTTCGCCAGGTCTGGGCGTGCGCGGTGATCTGGGCGGGGTCGCCGGCCAGCCAGTCGAGGGCCTCGGAGAGCGGCTTCACGTGCTCGATCAGCCAGGCGATGCCGTACTGCAGCAGCGCGCCCACCGGATCGGACACCATGGCCAGGGCGTCGAGGCCCGCGCCGGCCACGCCCAGGGTGCCGGTGACCCAGTTGTTGTCGCGGACGCCGGTGGCGATCTGCTCGATGTCCTCGGCGATCCAGACGCCCGACCACGCCCCCGGCGAATCCTCGGCGGCCGTCGCCACCAGCGGATTCGCCGCCGCGGTCATGGGCTGCGAATGCTGTCGAACACGGCCGCCCGCAACTGGTCGGTCGCCTCGTAGCTCTGCGCCGTCGTGCGCAGCCGCACCGCCGTGTCCTCCAGCGAGCCGGCCGCCGACTCGATGCCCGAAACCAGGACATCCTGCAGCGCCGCGAGCATGACGGGAACCATCACGCACAATTTCCCGTACGCGTCGACGCCCGGCCTGACCGCGCTGCCGGCCGCCGCCGCCGTCGTGACCTGATCGCCGATGCCCGCGACCGTGGTCGCGTGCGTCAGCAGATCGGGATGCCGCACCGACACCTGCTCAAACATCGCGCTCACCACCCAGCCGGCCGGCGTAGGAGGCGATGACGGCCCGTCCCGTCTCCGACTCGGCGCCCACCGTCTGCTCCGTCACCTCGGTGGCCGCCGCAGTCAGCCGGGCCCGCGCCTGCCCCAGGGTCGCCAGGATCGCCCGCGCCGTCTCGGCGGCCGGCCGCTGACGAGTGCGTTCGTCCAGAGTGAGCCCGGTCAGGTCACCGGAGGCGCCCACGGTGACGGTGACCAGCCGATCGTCGCTGCGGGCGGTCGCGGACAGCCGGGCGAGCCGCGCCGACAGCTCACGCGCCTGCGCCGCGCGTGCCTCGATGCCGGCCTGCCAGTCGTCGACCATGCGCTCGGCCGCATCGAGATTCTTAGCGTCGAACATTGATCAACCTCCATCTCGCAACCTCAGCCTCAAGGTAGACCCGCCCGCCAACATCCCGCCGGGGCCTGTGGATAACGCCGGGTGGAGTTGAGCTGAGCCGGCCCACCCACGGTTACGTGGGTGGGTTGGTACGGACGGCCAAGGTGAACGGCCCAGGTGAGCAGGCCCACCCACGTAACCGTGGGTGGGCTGGTAGGCGGCGGCCTGTGGATAACCGCAGAACTGTCGGTGGGCCGCGCTACGGTGCCCGGGTGAATGCGAACCAGCCGGTCAGCCCGGCGGCCGAGGCGGCCCGTGTCATCGACGCGGTGCTGCGTGACCTGCGCGTCGGCGACCATCGCGGCGTCGTGGTCGACTCGCCGCCGGGGGCCGGGAAGTCGACTCTGGTGGTGCGGGCGGCAGGCGAGCTCGCGGCCTCGGGGGCGCCGCTGATGATTGTCGCGCAGACCAACGAGCAGGTTGACGATCTCATCGAGCGGCTGGGGGCGCGGTCGCCGCGGGTCGGCGTCGGGCGGCTGTCGGCGGTCGATTACGAGCCATCCGCACGCGTACGGGATCATCCGGCCTGCCGGGTCGGTGCGAAGGTGGCCGATCTCGGGTCGCCGGCGGTCACGATCGGCACGGCGGCCAAGTGGGCGACCGTCTCCGAGGGCACCTGGCCGTGGGCGATCGTCGACGAGGCGTACCAGATGCGCTCCGATGCGTTGCTGCGGGTCGCGCCGCGGTTCGAGCGGGCGCTGTTCGTGGGCGATCCGGGGCAGCTCGACCCGTTCTCGACCGTCGAGGTCGATCGGTGGACGGGGCTGTCGTGGGATCCGATGCAGAGCGCGGTGGCGGTGCTGCTGCGGCACAACCCGGAGCTGCCGGTGCATCGCCTGCCGGTGTCGTGGCGGTTGCCGCACTCGGCCGCGTCGGTGGTGGCGGAGGCCTTTTACCCGTTCACCGGGTTCCGGTCGGGCACCGGGCCGGGCGATCGCGCGCTGCGGTTCGGCGGGGCGGCGACCGGGCCGCTCGACGAGGTTCTCGACGCGGCGGCGGCGACCGGGTGGGGACTGCATCAACTTCAAGAGCGATTCACCATTCGTACGGATGGGGAGGCCGCGGCCGCGTGTGCGCAGCTGGCCGGGCGGGCGCTGTCCCGGGGGGCGGTCGCGTCGTCGGAGCAGGGCGAGCAGCCCCTGACGCCGGCGCGCGTCGCGATCGGGGCCGCGCACCGTGACCAGGCCGCGGCGATCCGCGCGCTGCTTCCGCCCGAGGCGGCCGGCGTCACGGTCGACACCGCAAACCGGCTGCAGGGGCGGGAGTACGACCTGACCATCGTGCTGCATCCGCTCTCGGGGCGGCGCGATGCCACCGCGTTCCACCTGGAGTCGGGGCGACTCTGCGTGCTCACCTCGCGCCATCGGCACGCCTGCGTGGTGGTGGCCCGGGCCGGCATCGCGGAGCTGCTCGACGCGCATCCGTCGACCGAGCCCGTGCACCTGAACGTGCCGGTCAAGTTCCCCGACGGTTGGGAGGCAAATCAGGCAATACTCGCACATCTATATACATGAGTGTCGCGGATCCGACACGACTCGCTACCGTGAGTGAATGGCGGTATTCACGACGGCGGGCTCGTTGCGGGAGGACGTCTATCGTCCGATCCTGCGCCCGCGCCGGGGTGAGCTGGCGGCGCTGAGTCATCTGGCGCCGGGGGACGAGGCGCGGGTCATGCCGATCCTCGAGGTCGAGCCGGGGCCGGACGTGCTGGCGTTGATCCGGGAGCTGCCGCCGCGTGCGGGGGCGATCGGGATCGACTTCGGTGGGCTGCCCGAGCCGCGGGACCGGTTCGCTCGGCCGGCGCTCGACCTGGCGGAGGCTTTGGCGGGCCTGGGCGTGACCATGTTGCCGGTGCTCCGGGCGTACGAAAGCAATCGTCGCCTGGCCGCCCACGGACTTGCTGCCCGGATGCACCTGCGTCGTGCGGTGTTGCGGCTTCAGCCGCATGTCGACGCCGGGAACGCGGCCGAGGCGAACGAGGTCACCGGGCGGATGCTGCGCGGCTCGGGGCTGGAGATCGAGGAGGTCGACCTGCTGATCGACCTGGCCGAGACGGCCTGCGCGACGCACGCGGACGCCGTCGAGGAGCAGTGCCGCCGCGTGCTGCGCTGGGCGCGGGGGCTGCCGTGGCGGTCGGTGAGCGTGGCATCCGGGGCGATGCCGGCCAATCTCGACGATCTGCCCACCGATCGGGCGGTCACGGTGGGGCGGCTCGACGCGCGGGTGTGGGCGCGGCTGGGCGAGCCCGGCGTGGGGTACGCGGATTATGGCGTGACCTCGCCGGTGCGGCGGTTCGGGGTGCAGCGGCATCGGCAGCTTCCGACGTTGCGGTACACCGCCGACAACGACTGGTGGATCTATCGGTGGGCGCGCCGGGGCGGTCGTGACGACGACCGTTGCCACGATCTTTGCCGCACGCTGGTGGCTTCGCCGCAATGGCCGGCGGCGGGGGCGCGCTACTCGTGGGGTGACGCGGAGATCGCCCGGCGGGCGCGGACGGCGCGTGGCGGGGGCAGTTCGGCGAGCTGGATCTCGTGGAGCACTTCACACCATATCGCCCATGTCCTGGAATCTCTGACGGGGCGATAAACTGTCGTACGCTTGTTCTAATGTTGCTCACAGCCGCATTGGCGTACGCCCGGCACGGGATCCCGGTCCTGCCGGTGCACACGCCTGACCCGGGCGGCGGCTGTTCCTGCGACAAGGGAGTCCGATGCGACAGTCCTGGCAAGCACCCGCGACTGCGACACGGTCTGAACGAGGCCAGCACCGACCCGCGCCTGATCGAGCTCTGGTGGAGCCGCTGGCCGGAGGCGAATGTCGGGCTGCGCACGGGCATCACGATGGATGTGGCCGACATCGACTCGGCCGAGGGCTGGCACGGTCTGACCCACCTGCTCGGCGGGGAGCTGCCGCCGGGGCCGCGCGTGCGTACGGGCGGGGGCGGCTGGCATCTGTGGTTCGAGCCGCTGGGGTACGGCAATCGCGTGCGCCTGCTGCCGGGGCTCGACTGGCGCGGGGTCGGTGGCTATGTGGTGGCCCCGCCGTCGCGGCACGCCCGCGGCGCCGACTATCGATGGGTGCGCCGTCCGGGTGACGGGCTGCCCGCCGGGCCGGCCTCGCTCCGCGATCTGATCGTGGGGCCGGTGGCGTCGGTGGCGCGGCGCTCGATCCGGCCGATCGCGCATCCGGACCGCTATGGGCGGGCCGCCCTCCTGGCCGAGGCCGACCGGGTGGCGACCGCTCCCGTGGGCACGCGCAACGACACGCTCAACCGGGCCGCGTTCGCGCTCGGGCGGCTTGTCGGCGGCGGTCTGCTCGACGCGAGCGACGCCGTGCGCGAGCTCGAGGCGGCCGCGCGGAATGCCGGTCTGGGGCGGGCCGAGGCGCGGCGGACGGTCCGGTCCGGGCTCAACGCGGGTCGACGGTCACCGATCGATCCCGAAGCGGGCCGACACGTGGCGTGATCATCCGTTTGCCCCAATGATGGGGGCATGACCGATCAACGCGGGCTGAAGCCGTACGACGTGGACGTCGCCGTTAACGCGGGCCGGGACGAGGTGTGGGAGGCCGTGACGCAGACGGCCGTGCTGCGTCAGTGGTTCGGTTGGGATTACGACGGGCTCGACGGCGAGATTCGGCAGATCTTCGTTGACGAGGCGACCTTGTGGGCGCCGGAGCGGATGGGCTGGGCCGACGGGTCCTCTTTGGAGGTGTCCGGAGGGGACGATCAGGCCCGGGTGCGGGTGTTTCGGGAGGGCGGCGGTCCGGGCGGCCCGGAGCGGTACGACGCGATCGAGGAGGGGTGGCGGGCGTTTCTGGTCCAGCTGCGATACCTGCTGGAGGCGCGGCCGGCCGGACGGCGGCGGACGCTCTACCTGACCGGGGAGACGACCGGGCGGCAGGCGCTGACGCTGGCCGAGAGCGGGTGGGAGCGATTCGGCTCGCGGGTGGCGTGGACGGTCGACGCGGAGGACGCGCTGGTCGTGGTCGCCGGCCGGGTGCCGCTGGACCGCCACGAGGCGGCGCGGGTGGAGGTGACGGTGTCGACGTTCGGGCTGGACGACGCGACTTTCGAGACGCGGCGGGAGGAGTGGACCAAGAGGTGGGCGCCGTTGGCGGCCTACGCGGTGGTCACTACGGCCGCGGATCCGTCGCCGGACAACTGAGGTCGCGCCCTCGGGGAAGCTGGGCGCGGTGGGCGCGGTGGGCGCGGTGGGCGCGGTGAGCGCGGTGAGCGCGGTGAGCGCGGTGAGCGCGGTGAGCGCGGTGAGCGCGGTGAGCGCGGTGAGCGCGGTGAGCGCGGTGAGCGCGGTGAGCGCG
>NZ_JBVJIU010000008.1:37801-280781 GCF_055586105.1 Actinoplanes sp. NPDC051537 | reverse complement strand
GGTCGGGCTGAAGGCAGCGTGCGGCCGTGCGGCTGGTTGTGGCGCCAGGCGGTGGTGGCGTCCGGCTGGTGCGGGAAATTGGACCCAGTGTGAGCGGGTCGGTGGCGCGGGTGATGGTGGCCCCGGGCATGCGAGCAGGTGGGCTCGAGCAGGTGGGCTGAGGCCAAGCGGCGATTGCTGAGAGGCCCGCGGCGGGTGAGCCGCAGGCGGGTGAGCGGCAGCGGTGGGTGAGCGGCAGCGGCGGGTGAGCGGCAGCGGCGGGTGAGCGGCAGCGGCGGGTGAGCGGCAGCGGCGGGTGAGCGGCAGCGGCGGGTGAGCGGCAGCGGCGGGTCGTCGGAGCGCGCTCTTGGTCGGGATGCGTTCGGCAGGGTGCTCCTACGCGATCGACACGGCTGTGGCAGAGCCGTCAGGCTGGCTGGGCCCGAGGCGGCGCCGGGCGACTGGCGGCTGCGGCGGCGGCGCGGCCTCCTGCTGGGTCAGCGGGCGCGGCCGGGTGTGGCGAGGGCGGGGCGATCTCCTGCGGGACAACGATTCTCAGTATTTGGGGCGAAGATCTTGCGGCGGGTGTGTCTTGTGGACGGTGTGTTCGGGTGCCGTTTAAGTGCGGTGCTGGGCGATCTGGGGAAACGGGCCTATGCGGCAAATCACGCTTCGGGGGGGTGGGCGATGGGGGTTCTGACAGATATCTGACAGTGGGGAAGTTCGGGGGGTGGCAGCGGAATCGGGGGCGATCTCCGCTGGTGGGGGTGGGCGTCCGGCCACTGTGGAATCTCGGGGCGGGCTCCGGGCGTACGGGCGCTGGGGGTTGGGGGGTTTGTGGGTAATGTCGATGCTGGTGGTGGGGCCTTCGATGGTCACTGTGAGTGGATGTTTGCATGATGGTCACCACGGCGAAATATGTCAGTGATTCACTGTAGATGCCGGTCGAATAGCGAAGCCGACATGCAACTTGCACGTGCGGTTCGCCGTGCAAGTTGCATGTTTCGCAAGGGTTCGACCTGCTGCTCCGTCGTCGTGGCTCAGTTTTGATCGTCGCGCGGGATTTCATTCACGAGTGTTTCTGCAATGTGGGAAGCGGACCCTTCCAGTCGATCATTGGAAGTGGAACTCTTCTAAGCCAGCAGTAACGCCCGCGACACGGACGGTGGTGGTAACGAATGCGCCCAGACGTTCTGGTCGGTCCTAGCGAGTGGGTGGTCGAACAGTTCGGCGACAAGGTTGCCGGCGAACTGTGGACCCGGGTTCCGGAGGCGTTGAGCACCGCGATTGACCGTGAGGTCAACGCCCACCCCGCTATGACGCAGACCCAGGAACGAGTGCTCGCGAATCCGCGATGGCCGCTTCCGTACGAGGAGCTCGTGCTATTCCTCGGCACGCTCCCCGGCGCCGAGATCATCAGTGTTCCCAAGTCCGTCTACCAGCTCGTGGTGATCAACGGACACGTCGTCGTGCCGTGGTGCTACGGCCAGTCCGCTCAGACGTCGATGCGCGATGTCGAGGTCGGGCGTTCGTTCGGCCGGCTCGCGCGCGAGTTGCTGCGCCGCTTCGGGCCGCCGTGGCGCCGATCGCAGGCCGAGGCGCCGCTGCCGCTCGACGCCGTCGACGAGCGTGAGGTCGCCAAGATCTGCGCGGCCATCGCCATGATCGAGCCGAAGCCCGAAGTGGTGATCGCCGGGTTCGCGGGCGCGCCGCATCTCGGTCTGCTGCGGGCGTGCCTGGGCGAGGTCAAGTCGACCGACAACGGTCACCTCAACTGGAGCCACATCGATGATCTTCCCCTTCCCCCACCCGTGATTCCCCGCCCTCGTCGCATGCGTTTCCCGTGATCCGTCAGCCGACCGCCCGGGTGCGGGTGATGTGAGGACAGCGAAACGCCGCACGTGGGCGCTTCAGAAATGAGGCGTCTCGTGCGGCATTGCTGTGTTCGGGGCAAGCCGCACCCCGCCGTTTATCGGTGCGGGCGCTGGGAACGCCAAGACTTATGGAGCGAGGAAACAAGCACGCCGCCCGCATCGACGACCGGATGAGCGACGAGGTTCGCGGGGAGGTGCAGGGCCGCCCGGGTGGGCGGGCCGAGGAGTGGGAACTGTCCGAGCCGGCGGGAGAGGATCAACCCCAGCCGACCGAGCTGCTCGACGACGACGCGAACGAGGAGTTCAGCCGGTTCGGGCGGTACATCGGGTTGTCCGCCCTCCCCGGCGACCGGGATGCGTTGCGGCGCAGCGCCATGGACCTGCTCGCGCCCGACGACATCCTCGACGATCTCGACCGGTTGCCGGCGGGCACCGAATACAAGACCGTCGTGGAGATCTGGCAGGCGCTGGGTCGCTGAGGCGGCGGTGGCGTTTCTCCGGTTCGACCAGGCGGCCTTCGCGATCGGCGCGATCATGCCGATCGACGGGGGTCGCTCGGGGTCCGGAGAAAAGCCGGAAGAAGCTGGAAATGGCCTGCTCAGGGGTCGCGGTTGCGGTAGTCATGAGACTATAGTCGTACGCATGGAAAAGCCGACGCGTCTGGCTGGCGCGCACGAGATTCGCAGCCTGCTCGGGGTGAGCCGGCAGCGGGTCTATCAGCTGGCCTCGAGGGTGGACTTCCCGGAGCCGGTCGCGGTTCTCGCTCAGGGCAAGATCTGGCTGATCGACGACATCGAGGAGTGGATCGCCCGGCATCGGCTGCGGGTGACGCAGGGGCCGCGCCGGAAATCCTTGGACGAGGAGATTCGTGAGCTGAGCGTCGATTTCGTCCGCATCGACACGGGACGATAGGAAATCGCGGGCGAAGACTCGGCTCGGGTGAGATCGACGGCCCGGTGCCGGGTGGTGCCGGCGCGTCGGCGGTCTGCCGGGCGACCGGGGCGGCGTGCGCCGGGTGACCCAGGGCGGCATGCGCCGGATGGCCCGAGGGATGCGCCGGGTGACCCGGGGCGGCATGCCGGGCCGAGTGGCCCGGGCCGAGTGGCCCGCGCCGAGTGGCCCGCGCCGAGTGGCCCGCGCCGAGTGGCCCGCGCCGAGTGGCCCGCGCCGAGTGGCCCGCGCCGAGTGGCCCGCGCCGAGTGGCCCGCGCCCAGTGGCCCGCGCCGAGTGGCCCGCGCCCAGTGGCCCGCGCCGAGTGGCCCGCGCCGAATGGCTACTGCGCGGGCAGCAAATAGGCCGTGGAGAAGGGCTCGTGACGGGCCCTCATGTCGGCGTATGCGGCCAGCAACATGGGCGCCGTGATGACGGCCGTGGCGATGGTGAAGGCGGCGCTTATCAGCTGGCCGATGATCAAGCCGGGGGTGGCGGCCGGGCCCGTCGCGTTGTCCAGGGCTCCGGTGAAGATGGACTCCAGGATGGTCAAGCCGATGTTGACGCCGATCATGGTGAGGATGCGGCCCAGGGCGGCGCCGAAGTTGGCGTGGAAGAGCTGGAAGGCTCGGCTTACGGCGTTGCCGCGTTCCAGGAGGACGATCACCGGCAGGATCGACAGCACGATGCCGACGTAGATGCCGGGCAGCACGCAGGCGATCACGCCGACCAGGACGAGCAGGCCTCCGAGCAGGCCCCAGCCGATCAGGGCGGGCAGGCGGCGGAGGCCGTCGGCCAGGGCGGCGCCGATCGACACCGGTACGCCCGTCGCGGTCTGCACCAGCACGCGGTGGGTGGCCAGGGTGACGACCAGGTTGAGCAGGATGTAGATCAGGACCAGCGGGATGATCACCGCGAGGGCGTTGACCACGGGCGTCCAGTCGATGTCCTCGAACCTGGTGGTCTCCGGCGCGTTGAGGGACGCCGTGAACTGGTCGCCGAAGGCCACGTTGACGACGATGGCGCCGATCAGCAGCGGGCCCACGGCGATCAGCTGGAGCAGGGCCACCGGGCGCCAGGCCAGGCCGACCAGGCGGAAGCTGCGCGTCCACCAGCCGCCGAAGTCGGCGCTGACCAGCGGGTCGGAGGGGCCGGCGTAGTACTCGGCCGGCAGCTGCCCACCGGGGTACGGCGGAACGCCATAGCCAGGCGCGGCGCCATAGCCAGGCGCCGCGCCATACCCAGGCGCGGCGCCATAGCCGGGCGGCGGCGGCCCATAGCCGGGCGGCGGCGGGTAGCCCGGAGGCGGCCCGTAGCCGGGAGGCGACCCAAAACCATCGCCGGGAGGCGGCGGCCCATAGCCAGGAGGCGGGACGTACCCAGGCGGCGGCCCATAAGAAGGCGGCCCATAAGAAGGCGGCGGCGAGGAGGGTGGCGGCGAGGAGGAGGAGGAGGGCGGCGGCGGCGTCGGCGAGGCGAACGGGTCCGAGTTGACGAACGGATCCGAGGTGGCGAACGGGTCCGACGCCGGCGGGAGCGCCGCGAACGGGTCTGAGGCCGGTGGCGGCGTGGCGGAGGACGGGTTCTCGTCGTCCGGGCGTCCGGGTGTGTTCTCGCTCAACGTCGTCCCGCTCTCCTACAAGATCAGCGGCGTCACTTTATCGGGTGCACCAGTATGTCGCTGCCGCGCCAGGGTGTGGACGACACCGTGCGGACGAGACAGGGCGGCCTAGAATTCGGAGGATGTCCGAGCAGGTCGAGTCGCCCACGACGATCCGGGATCGGGCCGTCGCGGTCGCCGACTATCTGCTCGCCGTGCGGGCGCAGATGGAACGGCCTGCGCGCACGGTCCCGGCCGATGCCTACTGGCTCGATGTCCTGCCCGATCACGCGGCCTGCCAGACCGGGCCCGCCGCCGACGGCACCTCCTGGCTGCGGGTCGGCCTGCCCGACATGCCGGCGCCGGTGGCGGTGCCGGCCGCGCTGCGCCGCCGCCTCCGGGGTGACATAACCCCGACGACCGAGCCGACCCCGGCAAGCGATGCGGGTGAGGTTGCGGACCAACCGGGCAACGAGGAGGACGACTTCGAGAGCTGGCGCGACAAGGTCTGGCGACCCTGGGCCCACCTCAGCGGCGAGGCCGAGAAGACCCGCACCCTGCATCGGCAGCTCTTCGATCTCATGCACCAGCTCGACATGACGGCCGCGACCACCGAGCTCGTCTGGGGGCACGGCATCCTGGACACGACCGTCAACGGGGAACGCGTCCGCTACCCCCTGGTCGCGACCCCGGTGCTGATCGAATACCGGCCCGACGAGTCGATGATCACGGTCTCGCCGGCGGGGCCCAGCCGGCTGCAGACCGATGCGCTCTCGGGGCTGGACGAGCGCTACCTGAGCCAGTTGCTCGGGCTCGCGGGGCCGGCCGGCACGCTCGAGGTCGACCTCTGGAACGACCTCGAGCGCCGGGAGTTGTTCGAGCGGGCCATGGGACGGCTCGGCTATGACCGAATTGTCACCGACGGGCGGGCCGAGACCACCCGGCCGCACATCGAGGACGTCGGCATCCTCTTCGCGCGGCCCAAACAGCGGCTGCTGCGCGGCTTCCTGGAAAACCTGCGCGACCGGCTGCTGACCGGCGAGGGAAGCGAAACCGGCGAGGGAAGCGAGACCGGCGCGCTCGCCGCGATCCTCGCCCACGAGCCCTCCAAGCTGCGCATGCCCGACGACCGGCCCGAGGCCTGGCAGAAGGTCGGCGAGCGCCTCCTCATGCCGCTGCCCACCAACGAGGCCCAGGAGTCGATCGCCCGCCGGCTCGCGCAGCACCGCAACGTCGCCGTTCAGGGGCCGCCGGGCACCGGCAAGACGCACACCATCCGCAACCTGATCTGCCACCTCATGGCGAACGGCAAGCGCGTCCTGGTGGTCGCCCAGAAGGAGGACCCGCTGCGGGTGCTGCGCGACGGCCTGCCCGAGGGCATCCGCGCGCTCTGCCTCGCCGTCCTCGGCCGCACCACCGATCAGCTCGTGCAGCTCCAGCTCGCGGCCCGGGAGCTGGCCGATCGCGCCGCCACCCTGGACAAGGAGGCCGAGGCCCGGCGGGTCGAGCGGCTCACGGGGCTGCTCGAGGAGGCGGAGCGCGAGCTGGCGACGGCGCTCGGCGGGCTGCGGGCGATCGCCGAGAACGAGGCGGTGACGTACCCGATCGACGGCGTGCCGCAGACCCCCGTCGAGGTGGGCGCCTGGCTGCGGGAACGGGCGGCGACGCAGGCGGGCATCCCCGATCCGGTCGGTGCCGCGCCGCCGCTGACCGGCGACGAGTTCGCCGCGCTGCTCGAGCTGGCGAACGGTCTCACGGCCGCGGATCGGGCGGCCGCGCTGCGTAGCCTGCCCGCGACCGAGGATCTGCCGGATGCCGCGGAGGCGGCCCGGACCCGCGACGAAATGGACAAGCTGTGGGAGCGGACGGAACAGGCCGCGGCCCAAGGCCTTGATCTCGCAGCCGTACGCGTTGCCGATCTCACCCTGGTGCGGAGCAATCTCCGCGAGGCGCTGTCCTGGTTGCGCCGTCGCGAGGGCGCGTGGACCGACCGCCTCGGCCGGCTGCTCAACGACCCGCACTGGCGCACGGTCTGGTCCGACCACGTGACCGCCACCGAGGCACTGCTGGCCGAGCTCGCGGCCCTGACCCGGGAGCTGGCCGGCCACCGCGTGACCGTGCCGGAGGCGTACGCCCAGGAACCGAAACGCCTGCTCGCCCAGCTCGCCGAGATCCGGCAGAGGTTCGCCGCGGGCCGCTCGCTGAGCCGGCTGCTGCAGGCCGGCCTCCACAAGCTGGCCGACGACGTGCGGGTGGACGGCGAGCCGCTGCGCACGGCCGAGGACGTCGACGTGGTGGCGGCCTGGGTGCGCCGGGCGCAGGCCCGCAACCGGCTGGGCGGCCACTGGTCGGAGTGGATCGAGCGGCTGGCGATTCCCGCGCCGGCGGGCGATCCGGAGATCTGGGCGGGCACGTTGCTGGCCGACGCGGGGCAGTCGCTCGATTGGGACGTACGCCATTGGCCGGTCCTCGCCGAGCGGCTGGCTCACCTCGTACCCCAGCATGAGCTTGATCTTGATCCGGCGGCGCTGGCCGAGGTGGAGGCGCTGCTCGACGAGGCGCCCGCGGTGTCCGAGCTGGACGCCCTGGTCGAGCGGGAGCGCGCGATCCGGGAGCGGCTGGCGCCGTGGCCGCGGCTGACCGAGGCGTGGTCGACGCTGGAGGGCTGGGACGCGGCGGTGGCCGAGGTCCGTCGCCTGATCGCGCTGCGTGACGATGCGCAGAGGTACGTGGCCCTGCGTGACCGCCTCGCCGGGGACGCTCCGGAGTGGGCCGCGATGATCGAGGCCGGCGAGGTCCCCGCGGTGAGCGGCCCGGCCTGTCTCGACGCGTGGGCCTGGCGCAGCGCGCAGACCTGGTTCGACGACGTGATCGGCAGCGTCGACCCGGCGGTGCTGGCCAAGCGGGTCGAGAACGCCCGCGAGAAGATCCGCCGCCGGACCGCCGACCTGGTGGTGGCCGGCGCCTGGCTCGAGGTCGCCCGCAGCCTCGACGACCGGCGCAAGGCGGCGCTGGCCGACTGGACCACAGCCCTCCGCAAGATCGGCAAGGGCACCGGGCGCACGGCCGCGGCCTGGCAGGCGCACGCCCAGCGGCACATGGCGTCGGCGGTCGAGGCGGTGCCGGTCTGGGTCATGTCGGTCGACCGGGCGATCGAGCAGTTCGCCGGCGGCGCCCGGTTCGACGTGGTGATCGTGGACGAGGCGTCCCAGGCCGACCTCTTCGCGCTGCCGGTGCTGTCGCTGGCCGAGCGGGCCGTGGTGGTCGGCGACGACCAGCAGATCGGGCCGCAGCTCGGCTTCGTCGGCTCGGTCGCCGGCCTGATCCACAGCCACCTCGGGGACGTGCCGTCGGCCGAGCACTTCGACCCGGAGTCATCGCTCTACGACCACGCCGTGCGACGGTCGCCGGAGCGGATCCTGCTCACCGAGCACTTCCGCTGCGTTCCGCAGATCATCGAGTTCTCGTCCCGGCACTACTACGACGGCAAGATCATGCCGCTGCGGGCGGACCGGCCGTCGCTGGCGCCGATCCGCACGGTCTTCCTCGGCGACGGGGTGCGGCAGCCGCTCGCCGGCTTCGGCGACGTCAACACGGCCGAGGCCGACGCGCTGGTCCGGCAGGTCGCGGCGATCGTGAAGAACCCGGAGTACGACGGCAAGACGCTCGGCGTGATCTCGCTGCTCAGCACCAGCGGGCAGGCAGGCTACCTGTTGCAGCTGCTGCGCGACGAGATCGGCGAGGACGAGATCCAGGCGCGGCGGCTGCGGGTCGGCGACGCCTACACGTTCCAGGGCGACGAGCGGGACGTGGTGCTGGTGTCGATGGTGGTGTCGGACAACGACCCCCGGGTGGCGGCCTTCACCAAACGCGAGTACCACCGGCGGATCAACGTGGCGGCGTCGCGAGCCCGCGATCAACTGTGGATCTTCCATTCCGTACGGGCCGGGTCGCTGTTGGCCGATGATGCGCGGGCGCTGCTCCTGACGTACGCGAACAACGTCTTTGATCTGGAAAGCCCGGCCGATCTCGCGCTGTGCGAGAGCGATTTCGAGCGCGACGTGTTCAAGCGGCTGACCGCGCGCGGGTTCCGGCCGATCCCGCAGTTCCGGATCGGCGCCTACCGCATCGACTTCGTGCTGAACGCCCCGGACGGCCGGCGGCTGGCGATCGAGTGCGACGGCGACTCCTATCACGGGCCGGAGCAGTGGGAGAGCGACATGCGCCGGCAGGCCGTTCTCGAACGGGTCGGCAACTGCGTCTTCGTCCGCATCCGGGGCAGCATCTTCGCCCGTGAGCCCGAGGTCGCGATGTGGCCGGTCTGGCACCGCATCGAGGAGCTGTCGATCATGCCGACGCCGCGCCGGACCGTGCTCGAGATCGCCCAGTGGCAGGGATCGGTCTCGCCCACCGCCCGCCGGCTCGTCGCCGGCGCCGCCGAGCTGGGCGCGCTGGTGCCGGGCGACCGGCGGGTCCGCGCGCCGCTCTCCGACGAGCCGCCGTCGCTCGACGTGCTGGCCCGAAACCTGGCGGTCGTGCGCGCCGCGGTGGCCGACCGGCCGGATGTGATCGTGGGCGGCGACTGCGGGGTCGAGGTGGCGCCGATCGAGGCGGCGCTGGCCGCTCACGGGGACGGCCTGGTCGTGGTGTGGTTCGACGCGCACGGCGATCTCAACACGCCGGTTTCCTCGCCGTCCGGCGCGTTCCACGGGATGGTCTTGCGCTGCCTTCTGGGGTCGGGCTATCCGGAAATGTCGCCTTCTAGAGCGATGAATCCGGCGCAGGTCATCCTCGCCGGCGTGCGGGCGCTCGACCCGGCCGAGAAGGAGTACGTCGAGGAGGCCGGCATCGCCCTCGTCGAGCCGGCCGCCCTGGCGTCGCTGCCGGCGGCCATCCCGGCGTCGGCCACGGCCCTCTACATCCACATCGACCTGGACGTGCTCGACCCCGAGTCGTTCGCGGCCGTGGGCACGCCCGAGCCCGAGGGCGTCACGCCCGACCAGCTGATCGCCGCGGTGCGGGCGCTGCGTGACCGCTACCCGGTGGCGGGCGTCGGCATCACCGAGTACGAGCCGGACCGCCCTGAGGATCGCGCCGTCCTGGCCCGCCTCGTCCCGGCGCTGCTCGACTGATCTATTTGGCCAGCGGGCCGGTGAGCTGTCCGGTCGCGTCGTAGGCCACGCAGGTCGCGACCCGATCGTCCGGCCACGTCGCCTGCGGCGGGTACACGTAGTAGAAGTCCAGGTTCGCGTTCTTGGCCATGTACGGCGCGATCCGGTCGTCACACGCCTTCTCGGCCTCCCGTGAGACCGCCGTCTTGCCCGGCCAGGGCCGGGAGCGCAGGTCGAAGACGGCGTAGATCTCGCCGTCGTGCGGCCCCGAGCACAGCACGGACGATCGCACGCCCTCGACGTCGTTCACACACTGGCCGAGGAGATAACCGTCGCTTTTGCACCGTTCCCCGCGGACGCCGGTGACCACCAGCGCCGCGATGATCAGCAGCCGGAAGATCGGCGGCGGCTTCTCGGTCATCGGCGGAACCTACCGGCGGATCGATCTCGTTTACGGTCCCGCGCCGGTTTCAGTTCGGCATACTGCCTCACCATGGACGTTCGCCGGGCGCAGACGCTCACCGAGCGGGAGATCGCCGACGCCGCCGGGCTGCTCCGCCGCCTCGTGGCCGGCGGCGCGGCGCTGGGCTGGGTCGACCCGCCCGACGCCGGCGAGGTCCGGCGTCTGCTGACGACGGTGGCCGCCGACGCGGACAGCGTGCTGGTGGTGGCCGGCGAGGACGGCCGGCTGCACGGCCTCGGCTACTGGCGGCGCTACGACCGGCCGACCCACCGCCCGCACGCCGACGTCGAGAAGGTCGCCGTCGACCCCGACCACCAGGGCCGCGGCCTGGGCCGGCGGATCATGACCGAGCTCGTCGCGGCGGCCCGCGCGGCCGGGGTCGAGGTGCTCACGCTCGACCAGCGCGGCGACAACACCCGGGCCGCCGCGCTCTACGAGTCGCTCGGCTTCCGCCTCTACGGCCGCCTCGAGAACTTCGTCGCGGTCGGCGACCGGCGCTGGGACAAGCTCTTCTACGCCCTACGGCTTTCCGGCTAGCTCGATGCGGGCCTTGATCCGCAGGTGGTGGGCGATCAGCGTGACGAGGGCCGGGCCGTCGATCAGCTCGAGCGGGCGGCCGGCCAGGGCGTCGTACGCCTCGGCCTCGATCCCGCCCAGCGACACCAGGATCCCCTTCGTCGCCCCCGCCGCCGTCACCGCGCCGGCCAGGGCGTGCACCGCGGCCGAGCCGGCCGGGACGCCCCGGGTCGCATAGACCACCACCGTGCCGCCGAAGATCGGCCGCGGGTCGGTGGCCAGCCATCGCGAGCCACCGGACACCCGGTCGGCCGGTCCCATCTCGAGGCCCATCACGCCGAAGAGGTCGGCCAGCTGCCGTTCCCAGGCCGGGTCGGTCAGCGTCACCAGGTTGGGCCGCTCGTCGATGTCGGCGAGCACGTTGAACTCCTCGGTGAAGTCCCGGTCGGCGTCCCGGTCGAAATCGATCTTCGGCGCCACCGAGGCGAGCTCGTCCGGCGCCGCCGACAGCGCGGCCTGGAGATGCTTGAGGCACGCGACCGGGTCGACCCGGCGCAGCTTGATCGCGGCGAACGTCTCCCGGTCGGTCTTGGCCGAGACCAGGCACGGCCGCACGAACCGGCCGGTCCGGCGGTCGATGGTGTCGACGATGCCGTTGAACGAGACCTGCCGGACCAGCCCGCCGCGGTCGGCCTCGATCACCTCGTGGATGGTCCGCAGCGTGACCCGGGCGATGATCTCGACGTACCGGTGACGGATCTCACCCTCGTCGCGCGGCGTCGCCGTCAGGTCCCCGCGCGCCCGGTCGTAGCGGTACTCCTTCACGACCGGGACCACCTCGATCGGGGGCAGGTGGTACTCGATCAGCAGGTGCCGCTGCTTCGGCAGGTAGGCGAGCCGGAAGTGCTGCGGGAAATCGTCGGGGTAGACCGAGTTGCCCAGCACCATGGCGAAGTACTCGACGACCGAGGCGGGGTCGGCGCCGGCCACCGCGGCGGCGAAGCGATCGACCTCGGCGTTGTACGCGGTCATCTTCGCCTCGTACTTGCGACGGCTCTCGTCGTACGACCGCTTGCGCGCCCGCAACTGCAGTTTCCGCCGCTCCTCGGCCTCCGCCCAGCGTGCTCGCGCCTGCTCGTAGGCCCGCCGGGCCTGCGCCGTCTGCTGCTGGTAGACGCCGCTGCCGAGCAGCTTGCCCACCCCGCGCGGCTGCGGTGGCAGGTAGCTGTCCCAGTTCGGCTCCGGCAGCGGTCGGCCCAGCGGTCCCGGGTCGAACGCCGGCACCGTCAGCGGCTTCTTGAACTGGTCGAGGTCGATGTGATCGTCCACGTCCAGGGTGGAGAGCAGCAGCGCGTCCAGGTCGCTGATCCGCGCGCGGACCTCGGCGTTCGCCGCCGCCGCGTCCGCCGTCCGCGCCTCGGTGTAGAGACGCTGGCTGTCGCGCTGCCGCTGCACGTCCGTCGCCGCCTGCTGGGCGGCGGCGATGGCGTAGTCGGCGTTGCGCCGGATCAGATCGCGCTGCTGCGCGGCGGCCGTGTTCGCTCGCTGGTCGTCGGCCACCTGCGTGGCGCGCGCCCGCTGCATGTCCCGAATAATGCCCATGCCTGCTTCCTCGCTCGCCGTAGGTCCAATCGCCACCATATCGACCGGTTCCGGATCTAGTTACGCGGCGCGTCGCTGGGGGAGCTTTCCGTGCATGGTCGTCGCCGGGAAGGGGTAGGAAACGCGGAAGGTTCCACAATCAGCACTGGCAGTAACTGTCCGTCATGTTCTCGACCGTAATAGAGCCCCGGAACTACGCAGCGCAGTGGTCATCCGATCGGTTGATTCCCTACTCTGATCGGGCGAGGACCTGCAGTTGGCGGGTTTGCCGCGGGGATCGGCAAAACATTGACGCGGCCGAGACCTGTTATCTCGTGCCCGTGACGGGTGGTAATAGGTCCGGGGGTTTGTGGGCTTTGGGGCAGGGGGGAGGTGGCCGGCGCATGGCTGCACCGGACGAGCGGCGATCAATGCCGCCCATCCTCCCTGAGCCGCGCGCTCCCTTGGAGGACCGGCCCGGCACAGCTTGGTTCAACTACACCGCGTCCGGCGACCAGATCGTCTGGTCGGCGGCGCTTCGTGCCATGTTGGGTCACCCGCCGGCGCAGGACGAGGTGAGCCGCAAGGTCCTCGCACGGTACGTGCACCGCGACGACCATGCCAAGGCCCTCGGCGCGATCACCCAGGCCTGGACCGCCCGGGTGCCGGTCCGCGTCACCGCGCGGCTGATGCGTGCCGACGGCGGCTGGTTCGACGTGGACTGCCGGATCGAGCCGGTCAAGAGCCCGGACGGCACGGTCCGTGGCATCCGCGGCACGGTGACCGATGTCTCGGCCCGCGAGCGCGCCCGCCGCGAGATGGCCCGCCTGGCCCGGCGCGGCGAGACCGTGCAGGCCTCGCTGATCGATCCCGACCCGGCGACCGGCCTGCTCACCCGCGCCCGGTTCGCCGACGAGATCGACCGGGCCCAGCGGCGTGGCGGCGGCGCGATCCTGATCATCCGGGTGCAGCCGTCCCGCGAGGACACCTCCAACACCCGTCCCGAGCTCTCCGCCGACCTGCTGCACCGGGCCGCCCGGGTGCTCGAGGGCGTCGTGCAGGAGGGCGCGCTGCTCGGCCGGGTCGGCCCCAGCGAGATCGGCCTGCTGCTCGGCGGCACCTCCTGGCCGACCGCCCGCCGCGAGGCCGAGCTGCTGGTCGAGGCGCTGCGCTCGCAGACCTTCGTCCTCCCCGACACCTGGCTGCGCGCGCAGGCCTGGGGCGGCCTGGTGCGCTTCACCCCGGACGCGGACGCCGGCAGCCACGAGGTGCTCATCGACGCCGAGCACGCCTGGCGCCAGTCCCGCGACGCCGATCGACCGGTCACCTTCGTCGCCCACCCGGTGCCGGTGCGCGACCGGCAGGGCTCCTACCGCACCCGGGTCGCCGACGCGCTCGGCACCGACCGGTTCACCCTCTACGCCCAGCCCATCCTCGAGCTCCAGACCAACGCGGTCACCCGGCACGAGCTGCTGCTGCGGGTGCTCGACGAGTCGGACGGGCCGCAGTCGCCGACCCAGGTGCTGGACACGGCCGAGCGGCTCGACGCCGTCTACGACATCGACCTGTGGGTGGTCGAGCGGGCCATGCAGCTCGCGGCCGGCCGGCCCGAGATGTGCCTCCAGATCAACCTGTCCGGCCGCTCGGTCGGCGACCCGCGGCTCACCGGCGAGGTCGAGCGGCTGATCGAGCGGTACGACGTGAACCCGTCCCAGCTCACCTTCGAGATCACCGAGACCGCGCTGATCGGCAACCTGAGCGAGGCCCGCCGCTTCGCCGACCGGGTCCGTGACCTGGGCTGCGAGCTGGCGCTGGACGACTTCGGCTCGGGATACGCGTCGTTCCGCTATCTGCGGATCTTCCCGATCGACCTCGTCAAGATCGACGGGGAGTACGTGGTGGACCTCGTCGACAACCCCCAGGACCAGGTGCTGGTCCGGGCGCTGGTGCAGGTCTGCCAGGCGTACGGGATCCACACCGTCGCCGAGTTCGTGCAGGACGAGCCCACCCTGCGGCTGCTGCGCGAGCTGGGTGTCGACTACGTCCAGGGCTATCTCATCGGCCGCCCCGCGCCGTTGGTCCCGGGACGGTTGCCCGGCCCCTGACCTGGGTATCGGTCACGGCATGGAGCACTTCACGATCGCCACCGTCGCCGAGAAGAGCCCGGACTTCCGGCGAGTTCTGTGGACCGGCAAGCACACTCAGCTCGTGGTCATGACGATCCCGCCGGGCGGCGAGATCGGCGAGGAGGTCCACGAGGTCGACCAGATCCTGACCTTCGTGAGCGGCGTCGGCAAGGCCATCGTCTCCGGCCAGACCCGCAACGTGGTGCAGGGCGACCTGGTCGTGGTCCCGGCCGGGCACAAGCACAACTTCGTCAACGCGGGTCCCAACCCGCTCGTCCTCTACACCGTCTACGGCCCGCCGGAGCACGCCGACGGCGCGGTGCACAAGACGAAGGAAGAGGCCGACCGCCTCGAGGAGCAGGGCAAGGACGAGCCGCCCTCGAAATAGAACAGTGACGCGCCGCCGGGACCGGCCGAGGCCCCCCAGCCAGCCGGTCCCGGCGTCACGCCGGGGCGAAACCCCGGGCGGGACACTACTCGTGTAACGCAACCCCATCGATCGGCGTGTTCGTTTGGCGACCGTCCCGTTGCCCCAATGAGATGATTCGGTCGGTGAACCTTTAACCTTCCAACATGGACGAGCCCCGCTGGTTGACCGACGAGCAGCAGCAGGCCTGGCGCCGTTTCGTCGAGGTTCTGGTGAAGGTGCCCGCGGCGCTGGAGGCCCAGCTTCAGCGTGATTCCGGCCTGACCCACATGGGCTACATCGTGCTGCTGGCGCTCTCCGAGCAGTCCGACCGGCGGCTGGCCATGAGCCGGCTCGCCAAGCAGGTCTCGGCCTCCCTCTCCCGGCTGTCGCACGTCGTGGCCCGGCTCGAGGCCCAGGGCTGGGTGCGCCGCGAGCGCGACCCCGAGGACGGCCGGGTGCAGATCGCGATGCTCACCGACGCCGGCTGGAACAAGCTCGTGTCGTCGGCGCCCGGGCACGTCGAGGCCGTTCAGCAGCTGATCTTCGACCGGCTCAGCCCCGCGCAGGTCCGCCAGATGGCCAAACTCGCCGAGGCTCTGCTGGAAAGTCCGGTCGAGGTACGCCCCACGGCGTGATCGCCTGACTAGGCTCTTCGGTGACCCAACTCACGGAGGTTGCGCGGATGAGTCAGCGGGTGCGGGGCGTGATCGCCCGGGCCAAGGGCGCGCCGGTCGAGGTGACGACGATCGTCGTGCCCGATCCGGGGCCGGGCGAGGCGGTCGTCAAGATCCAGGCGTGCGGGGTGTGCCACACCGACCTGCACTATCGCGAGGGCGGCATCAACGACGACTTCCCGTTCCTGCTCGGGCACGAGGCGGCCGGCGTCGTCGAGGCGGTCGGGGCGAACGTCACCGATGTCGCGCCCGGCGACTTCGTGGTGCTCAACTGGCGGGCGGTGTGCGGCAACTGCCGGGCCTGCCTGCGCGGCAAGCCGTGGTACTGCTTCGCCACCCACAACGCGGTGCAGAAGATGACCCTCGAGGACGGCACCGAGCTGTCCCCGGCGCTGGGCATCGGCGCGTTCGTGGAGAAGACGCTGGTCGCGGCCGGGCAGTGCACCAAGGTCGACCCGGCGGCCCGGGCGGCCGCGGTCGGCCTGCTGGGCTGCGGCGTGATGGCCGGCATCGGCGCCGCGATCAACACCGGCGGCGTGACCCGCGGCGACTCGGTCGCGGTGATCGGCTGCGGCGGGGTCGGCGACGGCGCGATCGCCGGCGCGGCGCTGGCCGGCGCCACCACGATCATCGCGGTCGACACCGACGACCAGAAGCTGGAGTGGGCGCGGGGCTTCGGGGCGACGCACACGGTCAACGCCCGATCCTCCGACGTGGTCGAGGCGATCCGCGGACTGACCGACGGCAACGGGGCGGATGTGGTCATCGAGGCGGTCGGCCGCCCCGAGACGTACAAGCAAGGCTTCTATGCTCGTGATCTTGCGGGAACCCTGGTCCTGGTCGGCGTGCCGACCCCCGAGATGACGATCGAGCTGCCGTTGCTGGACGTCTTCGGGCGCGGAGGCGCGCTCAAGTCGAGCTGGTACGGCGACTGCCTGCCGAGCCGGGACTTCCCGATGCTCACGGCCATGTATCGGCAGGGCCGCCTCGACCTGGACGCGTTCGTCTCCGAGGAGATCGCGCTCGACCAGGTCGAGGAGGCGTTCGCCAAGATGCACACCGGCGGCGTGCTGCGCTCCGTCGTGCTCTTCTAGCCTTATGCCGCTTTCGCGTAGGCCGGCACCGAGCGGTCGGCCAGCAGATCGAGGGAGAGGGCCGCGGTCCAGCTGAACGCCGGCGCGCCGAGGCCCTCCCCGCTGGTGGGCTCGAAGTACTCGAAGTGGCCGTTGCGATGCACCAGCCGCACCATCGCCGTGCGCAGGTCCTCGGCCTCGTCGCGGAAGCCGTGCGTCAGCAGGCCGCGGCGCAGCAGCCAGTTCACGTTGATCCAGGTCGGGCCCCGCCAGTAGCGCAGGGTGTCGAAGTCCGGCGCCGTGCGGTCGTAGCTCGGGGCCGGCCGCTCGCCCAGGCCGAAGCGCTCGGAGCGGGCCTCGGCCATGATCGCCTCGACCTGGTCGCCGGGCAGGTCGGGCAGCATGAGCGGCAACAGGCCGGCCACCGTGTGCGCGTCGGTGAGCTTGCCGGCGAGCAGGTCGCGGGCGTGGAACATGCGGGTCTCCGGGCTCCACAGCCGCTTGGCGATCGCGTTGGTGATCGTCTCGGCCCGGTCGCGGTGCGCGGCGGCCTCGGCCGGCCGGCCCAGCACCCCGGCGATCTGCGCGAGCGACAGCTCGGCGGTCGCGAGGATCGCGTTGAACGCCGGGCACTCGACCGCGAACCCGTGCCGGCCGAGCAGGCCGGTGTCGTCGTAGCGCTCGGCGCGATAAGTCAGCACCAGGCCCACGTACCGGGCGTAGTCGAGGTCGGTCGGCCGGTGGGCCGCGTCGGCCCGATCCAGGTCACGCCGCCGGTACGTCGCGAGCAGCCCGAGGTCGCCGGGCACGTTCGCCATCGCCTCGTCCCAGGCCGGGCTGTTGTCGAGCCCCGACTCCCACGGGTGCACGATGCTCACCAGCCCGCCCCCGCCCAGGTCGCGGCGGCCGGTCAGGTAGCGCTGCTGGGCGACCAGGCGCGGGTAGAGCCACTCGAGCTCGGTGCGGGCTTCCTGCGCGCAGGCCGCGCCGTGCGCCGCCGCGTGCCGGTAGACGTCCCAGGCCGCGATCGCGTGCAACGGCGGCTGCACGATGCCGGTGCTGCCGCGGGGCGGGCGGTTCGCGTACGCCGGAATGTCCCAGAAACCCGGTCCCGGGAAGTAGTCCTCCTCGGCCGTGGCCGGATCGAAGACGATGTGCGGCACGCGACCGTCCGGCCATTGCGCCTCGAACAGGCTCCGCAGGTCGCGCCAGGCCCGGGTCGGGTTCACGTAGGCCAGGCCGATGGCGATGAAGGCGGCGTCCCAGCTCCACTGGTGGGGGTACAGCGAGCGGGACGGCACGGTGTGGTCGTCCTGCCAGTTGGTCTCGAGGACGCGAACGGCGGAGTTCCAGAGTTCGGCAGACATCTCAGTTCTCGGGGCAGCGGGGTGCAGGTCGCGGAGCATCTAATCAGAAACCCTTTCCACTCCGTGCATCGGCAAACTCTCTTATCGGGTCATCGGTAGAGAACCTGCACGTCGCCGCCCCCGCACGGACCGCGAGTGCGATCTTCAGGTCTCGATCGCCCGCCATCGGTCGTCGCGTTGCCCGGGCAGATAGGGCGAGTCGAGCCGTTTTGCCACGATATTTGGGAGGCCCTGGGCGCGGGCCGCTTCGAGCGCGAACCGGCCACCGCCCGGGAAGTAGGGCGGGGTCTGCCAGTGCTCACCCGCGATCGCCAGACCTTCCAGCAGCTCACGGCGCTGGGCATAGCCGATGTTCCCGGTCGTCGCGTGCCCCTCGAGCCAGAGCAGGTCGTAGGCGAGGTACTGGACCGGGGTGCGCTCGGCCGCCCGTCGCGCCGCGCCGGCGTCCTTCGGCGCCTTCCGGCGATCGAGCAACTGGGCGTCCGGTCGCTGTCCGTCGAACGCGACGATCTCGCCGTCGAGCACGGCCTCGATCGGCGCGAGCGCCGGCCCGAGCGCCCGGATCTCCGGGAACCACGAGGTCAGATCCTCGCCGCCGGCTCCCTGCAGGCGCACTCTTCCCCCGCTCACGTACGCGATGACGCGGCGACCGGACCAGCCCATCTCGTACGCCCATCGGTCGTCGTTCCGCGGGATCCGCGCCGCCTTCTCCGGCTCCATCGGCCGCAGGTCGTCGGGCATCGGCTCCCACCCCGGCTCCGGCGGGTCCATCCGGCGGACCATCCAGTCGGCGCCGCCGGTCTGGAAGAAGATGTACCGGCCGGTGGCGCGCTCGCCGTGGAACGTCACCTCGATCTCGTCGTCCCGCCACTTGAGCGTGTCGTAGGCGCCGGTGTCGAAGATCTTCATGGTGCCGGCGCCGTACTCGCCGGCCGGGATGTCGCCCGCGAAGGTCAGGTATTCCAGCGGGTGGTCCTCGGTGTGCTTGGCCAGGTTGTTGTGGGTGCGGTCGCGGGGGAGGCCGCGCGGGACGGCGAAGCTGACCAGCACGCCGTCGCGTTCCAGCCGCACGTCCCAGTGCAGGGCGCGGGCGTGGTGCTGCTGGATGACGAACCTGTTCTTCCCGGTCTCGTCCGGATGCTCGTCCGGGATCGGCTCGGGCGTCTTCGCCTTGTCGCGTTTGCGCCGATATTCACCCAGGCGATCGGTCATCCCCTCATTCTTGCCCGCCCGGCTTTTGTCATACCCCTGTGTCAGGGTTGCGATATGTACTCGGAACGGGCGTCGACGTTGCCGCACGTGGTGGCCTGGTGGAGCGTCTCCACGGCGGCTCGCCGGTCGCGCATCCTGCCCGATGGCTGTCTCGACATCATCTGGCAGGACGGGCGCGTCTTCGTGGCCGGTCCCGACACGACCGCCCAGGTCGGGTGCGCGTCGCCGGGCAGCCGATGTTTCGCGCTGCGCTTCGGCTCGGGCACCGGCCCGGGGGTGCTCGGCGTGCCCGCGTCGGCGCTGGTCGATCAGCAGGTGCCGCTCGATTCGATCTTTCCCGCTTCGGCGGTACGGCCGCTCGCCGGCGCCGATGATCCGCTGGCCGCCCTCACCGACTTCGCGGCGCGCCGCTGGGCCGAACCGGACAAATCGATGGTGGCGCTGGCCTCGGCCGCCCGCGCCGGTCGCTCGATCTCCGCCATCGCCTCGCTCTGCGGGCTGAGCGCGCGGCAGCTCCAGCGGCGCAGCAACGCCGCCTTCGGCTACGGGCCCAAGATGCTGGAGCGGATCCTCCGCATGCAGCGGGCCGTCTCGCTGGCCCGGCACGGCTCGCCGTTCGCCGCGGTGTCGGCCGACGCGGGCTATGCCGACCAGGCCCACCTCGCTCGTGAGGTGCGGGCCATGGCCGGCGTCCCGCTCGGGGTCCTTATTGCTTGAGCCACGCGAAAAGCTCGACGAGGTAGCCGTCGGGGTCGCGGAGCTGGGCGTACCGCTGGCCCCACTCGGCGTCCCACGGCGACTTCTCGTTCGCATGCCCGGCCGCCGTCAGGTCGGCGTGCACGCGGTCGACCTCGGCCGGGTCGGCACAGAGGAAGGCGAGGCTCGGTCCGGTCTTGCGATCCGGGCCGGAAATGTAGCCGGGGTCCATTGAGGCGAGCGACTTGTGGGTATCCCACATGAGCCGGATGCCGCCCGGCAGCTCCGTCTCGGCGTGCGGCTCGCTCTCGGCCGCGGCCGGCAGGTCCAGCCCGAGACGACGGTAGAAGGTGAAGGAGGTTGCCATGTCGGCCACCGCGAGGCCGATTCCATTGATGGTGGGTGCCATGCCATCGACGCTACGGACGCCCGCCCGGGGTGTCTTGAACAATTCGGACGCCGCGTTGATCGAGACTTTCCCCTCTCGGTGGCTAGGGGTAGTGTTCTGGCTCCGACGCGTGTCCGACCACCGGGAGGCAGTGCCGCGATGACCTTGCGCATCCTCGTGGTGGGCGCCGGAATTGCCGGTCTCTCCGCCGCTCGTGCGCTGCGGCTCGCCGGGTACCGACCGGACGTGGTCGAGGAACTGCCCGCCACCATGCTGCCCGGCGCCGGCATCTACCTGCCCGGCAACGCGTCCCGCGCGATGCGCCAGCTCGGTCTCGACGCGCCGCTGCGGCCGCTCGGCGACCTAATCTTCCGGCAGGTCTTCCTGGACGCCCGCGGCCGCTCGCTGTTCGAGATGGACGTGGCCGGTCTGTGGGCCGGCGTCGGCGAGTCCCGGGCCCTGTCCCGCGGCGATCTCCAGCAGGTGCTGCTGACCAGCGTCGGCGGCGAGGTGCGCTACGGCACGGTGGTCAGTGACCTGGAGATCTTCGACCGCACTGTCAAGGTCGAGTTCGGTGACGGCAGCGTCGCGGAGTACGACCTGGTGATCGGCGCCGACGGGCGCCGCTCGACGATCCGCACCAAGGCCGGGCTCGGCGGCCCGGCGACGCCCACCGGCCAGATCGTGTACCGCTCGGTGGTCAGCGGCGGGCCGCCGCTCAGCGACTGGACGGCGCTGCTCGGGCGCCGATCCTCCTTCGTGGCCATGCCGATGGGCGGCCGGCGGCTGTACTGCTACATCGACGAGACCGCGCCCGACACGCCCAACCCGCCCGATCCGCGGGCCCACCTGCGCAACGCGTTCGCGTCCTTCGGCGGCCCGGTGCCGGCGATCCTGGCCGCGATGGAGAAGGTCTCGGTCGCCCGCACCGACGAGGTCGTGCTCGACAGCTGGTCGCGCGGGCCGGTGCTGCTGGTCGGCGACGCCGCACACGCCACCGCGCCGACGCTGGCCCAGGGCGCCGCCATGTCGTTCGAGGACGCGGTGGTGCTGGGGGAGGAGCTCAAACGGTCTGCTGAGGACGTTCCGGCGGCGCTCCGGGCGTACGAAAATCGCCGCCGTCCCCGCTGTGGCGCGGTGCGTGACCGTACCCGCGAGCGCGATCGCACCCGCGACGTGCCGCCCGCGCTGCGCGATCCGATGCTGCGGCGGCGCGGCCTGCGGATCTTCGCCGACCACTACCGGCCACTGGTCCCACCCGCCTGACCCCGCGCCGAGGGGGCGTTGGTGAAGGACTATTCTGCCTGCGAGGTACGCCTATTCCTACGGACGTACTGAGCGGTACGAACGAGACGACGGAGGCTATTCGTGACGACCGTTGCGCCTAAGCCGATCGTGACCCGGCCCTACCCGGTGCGGCGGCAGGTCAAGGGTTCGGCTCTCGCCCGGATCCTGCGCACGACGGACGCGAAGCAGATCGGGATCATGTACATGATCACCGCCTTCGTGTTCTTCCTGCTGGGCGGCCTGATGGCCCTGCTCATGCGAGCGGAACTGGCTCGGCCGGGCATGCAGATCCTGTCGCCCGAGCAGTACAACCAGCTGTTCACGATGCACGGCACGATCATGCTGCTGTTCTTCGCGACGCCGATCGTGTTCGCCTTCGCGAACTTCGTGGTGCCGATCCAGATCGGCGCGCCGGACGTGTCGTTCCCCCGGCTCAACGCCTTCGCGTACTGGCTCTACCTCTTCGGCGGCACCATCGCGGTCGCCGGCTTCATCACCCCCGGCGGCGCGGCCGACTTCGGCTGGTTCGCCTACACGCCGCTGAGTGACTCGCTTCACTCGCCGGGCATCGGCGGCAACATGTGGGTGGTCGGCCTCGCGATCAGCGGCCTCGGCACCATCCTCGGTGGTGTCAACATGATCACCACGATCCTGACCCTGCGCGCGCCCGGCATGACCATGTTCCGCATGCCGATCATGACGTGGAACATCCTGGTCACCAGCCTCCTGGTGGTCATGGTCTTCCCGTTCCTGGCCGCCGCGCTGTTCGCCCTCGCCGCCGACCGCATTCTCGGCGCGCACGTCTTCGACGTGAATACCGGCGGCCCGATGCTGTGGCAGCACCTCTTCTGGTTCTTCGGCCATCCCGAGGTGTACATCGTGGCGCTGCCGTTCTTCGGCATCATCACCGAGGTCATCCCGGTCTTCAGCCGCAAGCCGGTCTTCGGCTACAAGGGCCTGGTCTCGGCGACCCTGCTGATCGGCGCACTGTCCATGTCGGTGTGGGCGCACCACATGTTCGTCACCGGCCAGGTGCTGCTGCCGTTCTTCAGCTTCCTGAGCTTCCTGATCGCGGTCCCGACCGGCATGAAGTTCTTCGTCTGGATCGGCACCATGTGGCGCGGCCAGATCAGCTTCGAGACACCGATGATGTTCGCGCTCGGCTTCCTGGTGACGTTCCTGTTCGGTGGACTGTCCGGCGTTCTCCTGGCCGCGCCGCCCATCGACTTCCACGTCTCCGACTCGTACTTCGTGATCGCGCACTTCCACTACGTGCTGTTCGGCACCATCGTGTTCGCCGTCTTCGCCGGCATCTACTTCTGGTTCCCCAAGATGTTCGGCCGCATGCTCGACGACCGCCTCGGCAAGGTCCACTTCTGGCTGACCTTCCTCGGCTTCCACGCCACCTTCCTGGTGCAGCACTGGCTCGGCACCGAGGGCATGCCCCGCCGCTACGCCGACTACCTGCCCTCCGACGGGTTCACCTTCCTCAACACGTTCTCGACGATCGGCTCGTTCGTGCTCGGCCTCTCGACGCTGCCGTTCATCTACAACTGCTGGAAGTCGTACAAGGTCGGCCAGGTGGTCAACGTGGACGACCCGTGGGGCCACGGCAACTCCCTGGAGTGGGCGACGTCCTCGCCGCCCCCGCTGCGCAACTTCGACCGCATGCCCCGCATCCGCTCGGAGCGCCCCGCCTTCGACGCCAAGTTCCCGGAGCTCGCCGCCGGCGCCCAGTCGATCGCCGGCCCGCCGGAGGGTGGCGCCCGCGTTTTGACCTCGGAGGCCGACGGCGGCGCCAGCTACGACGAGGACGTCGACGCCAACCGCGACCGCTGAGCGCTTAACTCAAGAACGGCCCGCCCCGCCTGGGGCGGGCCGTTCTGCTTTCCGTCCCGCCCCGCCCGCGCCCCGCGCCTCCGCGCCCGTGCCCCTGCTCCGGCCGCGCGCTGGTCGCCTTCGTCTCCGCGACCTCGCCGTCCCGTGCTCGCGCCGCCGCTTGCGTCCGCGGCCTGCGCCATCCCCTGCTCGCGCCGCCGCTTCCGCCCGCGAGCCTCGCCCTCTATCTGCCCGCCGCCGCGTCCCCGCCGCCTCGCGTTCCCCCGGCCGGGGTGTTGGTCGGGTGCCGGTCGGGTGCGGATCGGTTGCCGGCATCGGGCTGAAGTCCGGCCCATCGGCAGCCGGAAAGCCGATGTGAGGAAATCTCGGAGCTCTTGTACGATCGTACTTGTACAGACGTACAAGAAGAGGTGTGGACGTGGCTTACGTGTTTCTGCTCGGTGCGATTGCGGCTGAGATCGCGGCGACCAGCCTGATGAAGGCGACCGAGGGGTTCACGCGGCTCTGGCCGACCCTGGCGTGCATCGTCGGCTATGCGATCTCGCTGATCCTGCTCTCGCAGGCGGTCAAGGGAGTCTCGGTCGGCGTGGCGTATGCGCTGTGGTCGGCGGTCGGCACGGCGGCGATCGTGGCCATCGGCGCCGCGTTCCTGGGCGAGCCGATTACCGTCATCAAGGTGGCCGGCATCAGTCTGATCATCGCGGGAGTCGTCACCCTGAACCTCGGCGGTGCGAGTTGACCAAGTCCTCCGCGACGGCGGGGGAGCGGCAGGTCGCGGGTGAGCAGAAGGCTGCCGGGGGGCAAAAAGCCGCCGGGGGGCAAAAGGCCGCGGGAGAGCAGCAGGCCGCCGGGGAGCAAAAGGCCGCGGGCGAGAAGCAGGGCGCGGGCGAGCAGCAGCCCACCGGCGGGCGGCGGACCAGAAACCCGCAAGCTCGTCGGGAGGCGCTCGCGGCGGCGACCATCGAGGTCGTCGCCGAGCTCGGGATCGGGCGGACCACGCACCGGGCCGTGGCGGCTCGGGCGGGGCTTCCGCTGGGGGCCACCACCTATTACTTCCCGACGCTCGACGCCCTGATCGCGGCGGCGCTGCAGAAGGCGGCCGACGATCAGGAAGAGGACCTTCGGCAGTGGGCGGCCCGCCTGCGGGAGTCGGACGATCTCGCGGTGGCGCTGGTCGAGCTGGTGGCCGACTACATGGCGGACCGGCAGCGGGCGCGGATCGAGTTCGAGCTGTGTCTGGCCGCGGCCCGGGACACGACGTTGCGGCCGCTGGCCGAGGACTGGCTGCAGGGACTGCACGAACTGCTGGCCCCGCACGTCGGGAGCGACGCGGCGGACAACATCTCGGCGCTGCTCGACGGCACGATGCTGCACCTGTTGGTGACCGGCAGCCCGCTCAACGCGCCGGCCCTCACGGCGGCGATCCGGAGCCTCGCCGGGCGGTGAGGGTCAGTCCTCGAGGCAGCGGCCGTTCGGGAGTTTGCCGACGATGTCCTGCTCGGGGCGCTCCCCGACCTTCGCGTAGCCGACCAGGCACGCGGTCTCGGCCGGGTTCAGCGGATTGTTGACCAGCGTCGCGAACGTGACGGCGCCGTCCGGCGCGGGATCCTTGCGGCGGGTCAGGCGGACCTCGGGGTCCGGAAACCCGACATCGATCATCGTACGGCGAACCAGGTCGACATCGGCGTCGGTGGCCTTGCGATGCTCCTCCGAGGTCGCCCCGAGGCATTGGACCGTGCCCCCGGCAAAGCGGCAGACGACCTCGTCGAGCGCACGGTCGAGCTGCTCGGCCCGCGGGTCGGTAGGCGCCCAGTCCGGCGCCGCCCCCCGGCGAGAGGCATCAACCGCCCGGCGCTCGCAGTAGTCGTCCTGGGCCTTCCGCTCGGCCCCCGACTGGTCGCCGACGAACACGCACGCGTATGAAACAGTCGCGCCCGGCGCCCGGTTGGCCCACCACAGCACACCGGCCCCGGCGACCACCGCAATAGCGATCGCCAGGCCCGCGAACCGCCGCCGCCCGCCCGCGCCGGAGTCCTCGAAGACGAACACGCCCGCCACCGTCCCCCAACTCGGTTGCCATCCGGTTGCCGCGCCAGAGTAGGCGAGAAGCGGCGGTCGCGCGGGGCAGCCTACGAGCGGCGGTGCGGGTCAGGAGTGGCCGGCGGGGCTGCGGAAGATCTCGGCGGGGTCGGCGCCGGCCGTGGGCCGGCCGTCCGGAAACGACGACGGCGCATCGGCCGGAGGCGCGGGCGCCGGGATAGCGGCCGAGACCTCCGAGGCGACGAGCGCAGGCCCGGCGTCGGGCGCGACGAGCTCAACGTCGGGAGCGAGCGCGGCGGCGGGGGGCGCGGCGTGCGGCGCGTCGGGCGCAGCGTCGGGAACGAGCGCAGCGGCCGCAGCCTGGCGGCGGTGGAGGAACTCGGCCGGCAGGACGGCCAGGGCGATCAAGGTGCCGACGCCGCCGACGGCTACGAAACCCCAGGCGGGGGCCAGTTGGTCGGCGGCGAGGCCGGCCAGCGGGCCGCCCAGGGCAACGCCCACCGTGAGGGATGAGTTGTGCAAGCCCATGGCCTCGCCTCGGGCCGAGGCGGGGGTCATGCGGCTCACCGCGTCGGCGCTTGCCGTGATGGTGGGGGCGCAGAGCGCGCCGCACGGGATCAGCAGGATGGCCAGCAACCACCAATGGGCGGCGCCCAGGGCGACGGCCACCGTGAGGATGGCCATCGGGGTCAGCAGGGCGACCGCGGGCAGGCGGCGGCGCATCGTGCCGTAGGCGAAGCCGCCGAGCAGGGAGTAGAACGCCCAGAGGGACATCACGAAGCCCGTCCAGGACAGCTCGCCGTTCTCGCGGAGGACGGCGACGACCGTCACGTCGGTGCCGGCCAGGACCAGGGTCGCGGCCAGCGTCACGGCGAGGATGGCGACGAAGCGGGGGCGCAGCCAGGTGCGGCGCGACACCCGCTCGGCGGCCTCGATCGAGGCCTCGTGGTCGGCGCGGACCGGCGGGTTGAGCAGCCACAGGCCGAGGCCGGAGGCGAAGATGCCGGCGGCGATCGTGAGCATGGCCACGCGCGGGCCGGGGCCGGTGGCGATCACGACGCCGAGGGCGGGGCCGGCCATGAACGAGATCTCGGTGGTGATCGAGTCGAGGGCGAACGCGGGCAGGCGCTGGGCCTCGGGGGTCAGCGCGGCGATCGACTGGCGGGCCACCGAGAAGGCCGGCAGCGCCAGGAAGCCGCCGAACAGGGCCAGGATGAGCAGCGGCCAGTAGGGCAGCGCCTGCGCCACCGTCCAGAAGATGACCTCGGCGACCGTGGTGAGGACCAGCACCGGCCGCAGGCCGCGCCGGTCGATGAGGCGGCCCATGACCGGCGCGCCCAGCGAACCGCCGACGGTGAGGGCCGCGCCGACCAGGCCGGCCGCGCCGTAGCCACGGTCGAGGTCGGTGACGACGTGCAGGGTCAGGACGACGGCGCCGGCGGCGATGGGAATGCGCGCCAGCGTCGCCACGATCAGCAGCGACTTGATGCCGGGTAGGGCGAGCGTCTCTCGGTAAGGCTTGAGCAGCATGTGGTTCCTGACCTCCGCCCGTCATCCTGCCTCGGGGGTACGACAGAAAACCAACGGCTTTCGCGGGCGAAAAGGGGAAGGAAACCGGCAAAATCCGCCAAATTCCAGAGAACCTCAGGCGACGATCGGTGTGCCGCTCATCTCCACCGAGGCGGTCCGGAACTCTTCGAGCGCCGCCTCGGTGGTGCCCGCCGCCACGCCGGCGGTCAGATTGAGCAGGACCGTGGTCGCGAAGCCTTCCCGCCGGGCGTCGAGTGCGGTCGCGCGGACGCAATGGTCGGTCGCGATGCCTACCACCTCGACCTCGGTGACGCCGCGATCCCGGAGCCACCCGGCCAGCGACGCACCATCCGAGGAGTGGCCCTCGAAGCCCGAGTACGCCGCCTGGTGCTCGCCCTTGTGGAAGACCGCCTCGATACGGTCGGTGACCAGCGACGGGTGGAAGTCGGCGCCGCCCGAGCCGACCACGCAGTGCGCCGGCCAGGTGTCCAGGTAGTCAGGGTGGTCGCTGAAATGGTTGCCCGGGTCGATGTGCCAGTCCTTGGTCGCGACCACGTGGTCCCAGCGGTCGCCGCTCCGGTCCAGCACCAGCGAGACGCCGGCCGCCACGGCCGCGCCGCCGGTCACCGGCAGTGAGCCGCCCTCGCAGAAGTCGTTCTGAACGTCGACGATGATCAGCGCTCGTGCCACAGCTAACCCCTATGCGGTCGGGATGATGGTGACGGGAATGGCCGGGTCGCCGGCCGAGAGCTTCAGACCCTCCCACGGTATCGAGATCAGGCACTGGCGCAGGTGCTCGCGCGAATCGGCCAGCGACGGCGCCTCGACGATCTCGCCGCGCGCCACGAACGAGCGCTGGAGGAGCCGGTCGTTCGCCGCGTGGTCGGGCACGCCCTGGGAGACGATGATCTCCTCGGTCGCCGTGCCGGTGGGCTTGTGCCGGCGCACGGCCGTCTTGCGCCCGCCGACGGTGGCCTTGTTCTCCGAGCGCTTGACCACCGGCCGGCCCTCGACCTCGACCAGCTTGTAGACCAGGCCCGCGGTGGGCGCGCCCGAGCCGGTGACGACCGCGGTGCCGGCGCCGTACATGTCGACCGGTTCGGCGGCGAGCGTGGCGATCGCGTACTCGTCCATGTCACCCGAAACGATGATCTTGGTCTCGGTCGCGCCGAGCGAGTCGAGCAGCTCGCGGGAGTGCTGGGCCAGCACCGACAGGTCGCCCGAGTCGATCCGGATCGCGCGCAGATCGGGCCCGGCCACCGCGATCGCGTTGCGGATGCCCTGGGCGATGTCGTACGTGTCGACCAGCAGTGTCGTGTTCTTGCCCAGGGCCGACACCTGCGAGGCGAAGGCGGCCGGCTCGTCGTCGTGCAGCAGCGTGAACGCGTGCGCCGACGTGCCGGTGGTCGGGATGCCATAGCGCATGCCCGCGGCCAGGTTCGAGGTGGAGGCGAAACCGGCGAGGTAGGCGGACCGGGCGGCGGCCACGGCGGCGTCCTCGTGCGTACGCCGGGAGCCCATCTCGATGATCGGACGGCCGCGCGCCGCCGTGACCATCCGGGCCGCGCCGGTGGCGATCGCCGAGTCGTGGTTGAGCACCGACAGGATGAGCGTCTCGAGCACCACGCACTCGGCGAAGGTGCCGGAGACCGTCATGATCGGCGAGCCCGGGAAGAACAGCTCGCCCTCGGCGTACCCGTCGATGTCGCCCTTGAATTGGTAATCGGCGAGCCAGGCCGCCGTGCTCTCGTCGACGATCTGCGCCCGGCGCAGGAAGTCGATGTCCTCCGGGGTGAAGCGGAAGTCCCTGATCAGCTCCATCAACCGGCCCGGCCCGGCGACCACGCCGTAGCGGCGGCCGGTGGGCAGGCGACGCGCGAAGACCTCGAAGACGCAGGATCGATCGGCGGTGCCGTCCTTGAGGGCGGCGCTGACCATGGTCAGCTCGTACTGATCGGTCAGCAGGGCGGGGGCGAAGGAGTTCACGCCATCACCCTATTGCGCGTCGACGCCCCTTACGAAGAGCACGTTGACCTGCGGTTCGGCGTTCCGGTTCCCCGATGCGGCAAATCCGGTGGCAACATGGGGGTCATGGCGTTGCCACAGGTCGCTCCCGTCGAGGCACCGGAGATCGAGGAAGCACCGGCCGAAGATCGCCCTTGGGTGACCATCGTCTGGGACGATCCGGTGAACCTCATGTCGTACGTGACCTGGGTTTTCCAGAAGCTTTTCGGCTACAGCCGCGAGCGGGCCGAGGCGCTGATGCTCGACGTGCACCACAAGGGCAAGGCGGTTGTCTCGTCGGGCGCCCGCGAGCGCATGGAGATGGACGCCAACCAGCTGCATGGTTACGGTCTCTGGGCGACGGTTGACCGGGCCTGAGCAACCGCGGGAGAGGGCAGATGTTCCGACGCAACGGCAGCCAATGTGTGGCCACCTTCGCGATCGACGAGGTGCGCGTGCTGCGCAAGGTCGCCGGTGAGGTGGTCGGTCTGCTGACCGACGGCATGGATCACACCGATCCCGTGGTCTCCCGCCTCTTCCCCGACATCTACCCGGACCGGCCGGACGACTCGGCCGAGTTCCGCCTCTACACCGAGGGGGAGCTGAAGACCGGGAAGATCGATACGGCGGGCGCGATCCTCGCGGCCCTGCCGGACGAGGGCGAGGGAGAGGTACGCCTGGACGGCGAGGCCGCCGAGGCCTGGCTCCGGGCGATCAACGACGCGCGTCTCGCCATGGGCACCCGGCTCGAGATCGAGGCCGACACCGACCTGAGCGAGGAGCTCGAGTCGGCGGTGGTGCACGATCCGGGCTCGAGCCGCGTGTTCCAGCTCAGCGTGTACGCGTACCTGGGCTACCTCCAGGAGTCGCTGCTCAACGCGCTGCCTGAGATCGACTAGGTGTGGGGGCCGCCATACCCGGTCGCGTCAATGAGCCGGGTAATGTGAACGGCGTGCTGACCATCGACAGCGCGATCGTCGACGCGATCGTCGCCCACGCCCGCCGGGACCACCCCGACGAGGCCTGTGGCGTGGTCGCCGGCCCGGCCGGCAGCGACCTGCCGACCCGGCTCATCCCGATGGACAACGCCGCCCGGTCGATGACGTTCTACGAGTTCGACTCCCTCGAGCAGCTGCGCGTGTGGCGCGAGATGGACGACAACGACGAGGAGCCGGTGGTCATCTACCACTCGCACACGGCGACGGAGGCGTACCCCTCCCGGACGGACATCTCGTTCGCCGGCGAGCCGAGCGCTCACTATGTGCTGGTCTCCACTCGCGAGCCGGACTCGGAAGAGATCCGCTCGTTCCGCATCGTGGACGGTGTGGTGACCGAGGAAGAGATCAACATCGTGGATGCGACGGTAGACGCGTGAACCTGAAGGTCCAGTCGTACATGTTCGGGCAGAGCCCCGTTGCGGTGGTCTACGAGTGTCGCTGACGACACTCCCGTAGATCCCGTCCCGTTGTTCGACCCTTAATCAGGAGCATTACGTCATGGCAATCGAAGTTCGCGTCCCCACCATCCTGCGCAGCTACACCGGCGGCGCCAAGGTCGTCGAGGGCTCCGGCGACACGCTCACCGCGCTGATCGACGACCTGGACGCCAAGCACAACGGCCTCAAGGGCCGGCTGATCACCCCCGAGGGTGGGCTGCACCGGTTCGTGAACATCTACATCAACGACGAGGACGTCCGCTTCCTCGGCGCGCTCGACGCCAAGGTCAGCGACGGCGACTCGATCACGATCCTGCCGGCCGTGGCCGGTGGCGCCCTCGGCTTCGCGGCCGCGGCCGCCCTTCTCGGACGGTAGTTCCGATGGCTCGCTACGAGAGCCTGCTGGACGCATGCGGGGGCACGCCGCTCGTCGGCCTGCCCCGCCTCTCACCGGTGGTGCCCGACGGGGCACCTCCGGTGCGCCTCTGGGCCAAGCTCGAGGATCGCAACCCGACCGGCAGCATCAAGGACCGGGCGGCGCTGTTCATGGTGCGCGAGGCCGAGGAGTCCGGCCACCTGCGCCCGGGCGACACGATCCTCGAGCCGACCAGCGGCAACACCGGCATCGCGCTGGCCATGGTGGCCAAGCTGCGCGGGTACCGGCTGGTCTGTGTCATGCCGGAGAACGTCTCGGCCGAGCGCGTCCAGATTCTCCGGATGTACGGGGCTGAGATCATCTTCTCGCCGGCGGCGGGCGGCTCGAACCAGGCCGTCGCGACCGCCAAGCAGATCGCGGCCGAGCACCCGGACTGGAAGATGCTGTTCCAGTACGGCAACCCGGCCAACGCGCGGGCCCACTACGAGACCACCGGTCCCGAGCTGCTGCACGACCTGCCGACGATCACCCATTTCGTGGCCGGGCTGGGCACCACCGGCACGCTCATGGGCACCGGGCGGTACCTCAAGGAGAAGGTCGACGGCATTCAGATCATCGCGGCCGAGCCCCGGTACGGCGAGCTGGTCTACGGCCTGCGCAACATCGACGAGGGGTACGTGCCGGAGCTGTACGACGCGTCCGTCCTGACCCGCCGCTTCTCCGTCGGCACCCGCGACGCCGTGCTGCGCACCCGCCAACTGGTCGAGGTGGAGGGCATCTTCGCCGGCTTCTCCAGCGGCGCGATCCTGCACGCGGCGCTGGCCGTGGCCCACGAGGCGGTCAAGGCCGGGCGCCGGGCCGACGTCGCTTTCGTCATCGCCGACGGCGGTTGGAAGTATTTGTCGACCGGCGCCTACGGCGGCACCCTCAATGACGCGGAAGAGGCCCTCGAAGGGCAGCTGTGGGCCTAATAGAGGACCGCAATTAGGACGTCCAAGGCGAGCGGAACCGTGGCTGCCAACAGGAGCAGCCACGGCAACGCCGGCCGGTGGATCGAAAGGAACGATCCGACGGCCAGGGCGACGCTCACCAGTCCGAAAAGCGACAATGCGGGGACGTACCAGAACGCCGTGCCGCCGATAACCGTGACCATCGCGCGCACCCCGACCCCGATGCCGGCAAGACCGAGCGCCGCGGCGTAAAGCGCCATCGTGAGAAGGCGCGCCGGAGAAGGCGCCGGGTCGTCAGCCGCCGGAAAGCGGAAAAGCGTCTCGCGGTCACCGAAAGGCGCAGGCTCCGGTGTACTCTCCCAGCCACCGAACGGCATGATCTCCGCCGCCTCGGTCCGCGTGCTGCGGCTCTGCTCGACCGTGGTCACGCTGCCTCCGTCTGTTCCGTCCCTAGAAGTCCTCACTTTGTGCAACGCGAACGACTCACCGGACGTAACGGGAAATGCGTTAATGACCGAGGTCACGGGCGGTGTGATGTACGTTGTCGATTTAGCGACAAATCGATCAGACGTTTACGCGGTGCGCAGGTCCGGGGATACGCTTCGCACCGTGATTGACTGGTCTGACGACTCTCCCACGGACCGGTCCGGCGGGGTGTCGACGACCCAGCGTGAGCCAAAGGGACCCGCATGCGACTGACCGTTCTCGGCTGCGCCGGCAGTTTTCCCGGCCCCGAGTCGGCCTGTTCCGCGTATCTGGTCGAGGCCGATGGGTTCCGACTGCTGATCGATTTCGGTTCGGGCTCGCTCTCCGCCCTGCAGCGGTACTCGGACATGAACAGCATCGACGCGATCATCCTGACCCACCTGCACAGCGACCACATGCTGGACGCGTGCCTCTACGTGGTGGTACGGCGCTACGACCCGGCCGGGGCCCGGCCGCCGGTGCCGGTCTACGCGCCGCTGGGCGCGGCCGAGCGCATCTCGGCGGCGTACAGCTCCGAGAGCGAGTCGATGGACGACGTGTACACGTTCTACGGGCTCCAGCCGGGCACGTTCCCGATCGGGCCGTTCACGATCACCGTCGACCGGGTCAACCACCCGGTGGAGACGTACGGCGTACGCATCGAGCATGGTGGCAAGGTGCTCGCCTACTCGGCCGACACCGCCCCCTGCGAGGCCCTGTTGCGCCTGGCCGCGGGCGCCGACCTGTTCCTGTGTGAGGCGAGTTACCTTGACGGGATGGACAATCCGCCTGGCCTGCACCTGACCGGCGGCGAGGCGGGCGAGGCGGCCACGAAGGCCGACGTCGGACGGCTATTGCTGACCCATTTGATACCCGCGTGGTTCTCCGAGGCATCTATTGTGGATGCGGCCTCGGCGGCATATGCGGGGCCGGTTGAGGTTGTTCGCCCCGGCGCCCGGTACGATCTCTAGGCCCGAACCGGGGGGCGGGGTTGTTCCGCAGGGGCTGGTACGCACCATTTGCACCACCGGATCGTGATCTTGGAGTTGCTGCATGCGCATTGTTCGCCTGGCCAACTTCGTGACGAGTCATACCGGTGGCCTCCGGACAGCACTGCGCAACCTCGGCGAGGGCTACCAGCGGGCCGGTCACGAGGCGGTGCTGATCGTTCCCGGACGCGAGCGCTCCGACATCTCGACGTCCCAGGGGCGGGTCATCACGCTGCCCAGCTCACCCCTTCCGCGTACCGGCGGATATCGGGTGGTGGCCGGCCGCCGTGAGCTGACCCGCCTGCTCGACGAGCTCGAGCCCGATCGCATCGAGGTCTCCGACCGCGCCACCCTGCGCTGGACCGGCAACTGGGCCCGGCAGCGCGGTGTCGGATCGATGATGGTCTCGCACGAGAGCCTGGCCGGGCTGCTCGGCGTCTGGGGCATGCCCAAGCGCGACGCGCTCGCCGACCGGCTCAACGCCCGCACGGCCGAGAACTTCGACACGATCGTGTGCACGACGGCGTTCGCGGCGGCCGAGTTCCGGCGCCTGGGCGTGCCCAACCTGGTCGAGGTTCCGCTCGGTGTCGACCTCGAGGAATTCCACCCCCGACAAGCAGATGCGGCCGTACGCGCGAGGTATGCGCGCCCCGACGAGCTGCTCGTGGTCTTCTGCAGCCGGCTCTCCGCGGCCAAGCGGCCCGAGCTGGCCGTGGACACGGTCGCCGCGCTGCGCAACGGCAAGGTCCCGGCCGTGCTGGTGCTGGCCGGCGACGGCCCCCGGCGTACGTCCCTGGCCTACCGCGCGGCCCGGTTGCCGGTGCGCTTCGCCGGGCACATCGCCGACCGCGCCGCCGTCGCCGCCCTGCTCGCCAGCGCCGACGTGGTGGTGGCGCCGGGCCCGGTCGAGACGTTCGGGCTCGCCGCGCTCGAGGCGCTGGCCTGCGGAACGCCGGTGGTGGTCAACGAGTCGAGCGCGCTACCCGAGGTCGTGGGCGACGCCGGAGTGGCCGTTCCCGGGACGCCCGAGGCCTTCGCCGACGGGGTCCGCGCGCTGATGGACCGCCCGGTCTCGGCGCGGCGCGCCGCCGCCCGGGCGCGGGCCGAGCGGTTCGGCTGGCAGCAGGCCGTGGACGGCTTCCTCCAGGCGCACGGGGCCTCGCCGTCCCCGGCCATGTCGATCGCCCGGCAGCGTCCGGCGGCGACGATCCGGCCCGCCGTGCCCGGCCTGTAGTTATCCACAGGCCGCTGAGCGAGCTTGCCGCGGACCGAATAAGGTTCTGGGCATGGCACGCCCCGACGGCCGCTCGGCCGACCAGCTGCGACCCGTGACCCTCTCCCGCCGGTGGAGCATCCATCCCGAGGGCTCGGTGCTCGTCGAGTTCGGCAACACCCGGGTGCTCTGCACCGCCAGCGTCACCGAGGGGGTGCCCCGCTGGCGCAAGGGCTCCGGCCTCGGCTGGGTCACCGCGGAGTATGCGATGCTCCCGCGCGCGACCAACACCCGCGGCGACCGGGAAAGCGTCAAGGGCAAGGTCGGCGGGCGTACGCAGGAGATCTCTCGCCTGATCGGGCGCAGTCTCCGGGCCTGCATCGACCTCAAGGCGCTCGGGGAGAACTCGATCGTCCTCGACTGCGACGTCCTGCAGGCCGACGGCGGCACGCGCACGGCGGCGATCACGGGGGCGTACGTGGCTCTCACCGACGCGGTCACCTGGCTCGCCGACCGCAAGTCGCTGGCCGGCAAGGTCGACAAGGTGATGCACCGCTCGATCCAGGCCGTCAGCGTCGGCATCATCGACGGCGAGCCCCGCCTCGACCTGATGTATCTCGAGGACGTCGATGCCGAGGTCGACATGAACGTGGTGTGCACCGGCGACGGCGACTTCGTCGAGGTGCAGGGCACCGGGGAGAAGGGCGTGTTCCGCCGCGACCAGATGGACGCGCTGCTCGACCTGGCCGTGACCGGCTGCGCCGAGCTGGCCGCCGCGCAACAGAAGGCGCTGGCCTCATGACCGCCAAGCTGCTGCTCGCGACGGCAAACCAGAAAAAGCTCGTGGAGCTCCAGCGCATCCTCGACCTGGCGCTCGGCACCCAGCGGATCGCGCTGGTCGGGCTGACCGACTTCGAGGGCTACCCCGACGTGCCCGAAACCGGGCTGACGTTCGGCGAGAACGCCCTGATCAAGGCCCGCGAGGGTGCGAAGCGCACCGGCCTGCCCACGGTGGCCGACGACTCGGGCATCGCGATCGACGCGCTGAACGGCATGCCGGGCGTGTTCAGCGCCCGCTGGTCCGGCAAGCACGGCGACGACGCGGCCAACCTCGACCTCGTGCTGGCGCAGATCTCCGACGTGAGCGAGGAGCAGCGCGGTGGCGCCTTCGTCTGCGCCGCGGCCCTGGTGTTGCCGAACGGGCGGGAGCACCTGGTCGAGGGCAAGCAGCGCGGCACGATCCTGCGCCAGCGGCGGGGCGATGGCGGTTTCGGCTACGACCCGATCTTCCTGGGCGACGGCCAGAACCGGACGAATGCCGAGCTGAGCCCGGCCGAGAAGGACGCGATCAGCCACCGCGGCAAGGCGTTCCGCGAGCTGGCCAAGGTGATCGCCAAGGAGCTGCCGAGCTAGCCCCGCTCGTGGAAGGGGTAAAGGCGGAAGCCCGGCTTGTCGAAATGCGGGAACGACCGGTAGAAGTCGGCCGCGGCGTCCTCGCTGAGCAGGTCGACGCGCTCGCCGCCGGCCCGGCGCAGGGCCTCGCCGACCAGCCGGCGGCCGAGCCCGGTGCGGCGGTGGGTGGCGGCCACGGCGAGGTTGGCCAGGTAGGCCTGTAGCTCGCCGTCGCTGAACAGCTCGGCGAAGCCCACTACGGCGCCGCCCCCGCCCGCGCGGTCCTCGTCGGCGTCGCCGCTGTCGGGCGCGCGGTTGTCGGCGGCGTCGTCGTTGTCGGGAACGCGGTCCTCGTCGGCGTCGCTGTCGGGCGCGCGGTTCTTGGCGGCGTCGCTGTTGTCGGGCGCGCTGGCGTCGATCGCGACCATGGTGGTGACGCCGGGTGCGGTCAGGATGCGGAGTGCGCGGGCCGGGTCGGCCGGGAAGGACGGCCAGCCCTCGGCCTCGCACAGGCGCAGGATGCCGGGCAGGTCGCCGGGCCGGAACGGGCGGATCACGGGGCCGTCACCAGGTTGACCAGCTTGGGGGCGCGGACGATGGTGCGGGCCACGGTGTGTCCGGCCGCGGCGGGGGAGGCCAGGGCCAGGGCGGTCAGCTCGGGCTCGGTGATGGTCGCGGGGACCTCGATGCGGTCGCGAACCTTGCCGTCGACCTGGATGGCGCAGACGACGGTGTCCACGGCGGCCAGGGCGGGGTCGATCGGAGGCCAGGCGGTGTGGGCGATGCCGGGCGGGTGGCCGAGGCGGTGCCACATCTCCTCGGCGGTGTAGGGCGCGAAGAGCGACAGCACGACGGCGATCGCCTCGACGGTCTCGCGCGGGGCGGGATCGTGGCGGGCGGCGGCGGAGACGAGCTGCATGGTGCGCGCGATGGCGACGTTGAGGCGGCGGTCCTCGACCAGGTCGGTGATCTCCCGCAGCAGCCGATGCGTGGTGCGGCGCAACGCCAGCGCGGCCGCCGGTCCATCGCCCGCGGACCCATCGCCCGCGGACCCATCGCCCGCGGACCCATCGGCCGCGGACCCATCGCCCGCCGACCCATCGGCTGTGGACTCAGCGGCCGAGGGGCCACCGGGGGCCGGCGGGACGGTGGAGGCCAGGCGTAACGCTCGCGCCAGGAAGCGGGTTGCGGCGGTGGGGGAGACGTCGGCCCAGTCGATGTCGTCGGAAGGCGGGCCGGCGAACAGCATCGCGATGCGGACGGCGTCGACGCCGTGGCGGTTCAGCTCGTCGCCCAGGGTGACCATGTTGCCCTTGGACTTGCTCATTGCGGCGCCGTTCAGGATCACCTGGCCCTGGGTGGTCAGGGTGCGGAACGGCTCGTCGAAGTCGATCAGGCCCTCGTCGTGCAGGAACTTTGTCATGAAGCGGGCGTACAGCAGGTGGGACACCGCGTGCTCGGCGCCGCCTATGTAGTCGTCGGCGGGCAGCCACTGCCGGACGGCGGCCGGGTCGAACGGGCCCTGGTTGTAGGCCGTGTTCGGGTAGCGCAAGAAATACCACGACGAGTCGACGAAAGTGTCCATCGTGTCGGTGTCGCGGGTGGCGGGGCCGCCGCACGACGGGCACTCGGTCGAGACGGGAGAGGACAACAGCACGGGGAGCGACGCGGCCGGGACCAGGCCGCAGGACGGGCAGTGCACGATCGGAATCGGGCAGCCCCACCGGCGCTGGCGGGAGATCAGCCAGTCGTGCAGGCCGGGGATCCAGTTGCGCTGCATGGCCAGGACGGGGGACGGCCAATGACCCTCGAGCCTCGTCAGATCGGTCAGCAAGCGGTCCGCGTACGCGGTGATGCGAAAGAACCATTGCGTCAGCGACCGTTGAATGACGGAACTGCCGCATCTTTCGCACCGGCCGCCGATGACCTGTTCGTTGGCCAGCACCGTGCGGTCGGTGGGGCACCAGTTGACCGGCGCCTGGCCGCGATATGCGAGGCCGCGCGAGAACAGGCGCAGGAACAGCCATTGCGTCCATTGGTAGAACGACGGATCGCTCGTGTGCAGACGGGTGTCCCAGTCGATGGAGACGCCGTAGCGGCGGAAAGTCGCGGCCTGCGTCTCGATGTTCGCGTACGTCCAGTCGGCGGGATCCAGGCCCCTCTTTATCGCCGCGTTCTCGGCCGGCAACCCGAACGAGTCCCAGCCGATGGGGTGCAGAACATCGAAGCCGCGCAGGCGCCAGAAGCGGGCGATGGCGTCCCCGATCGCGTACGCCTCCGCGTGTCCCATGTGCAGATCGCCGGACGGATAGGCGAACATGTCGACGACCGTCCGCCGCGGCTTTCCGGGGAGATGGCGGGCGGGCGTCCAGACCGGTTGCCAGCGGTCCTCGATCGCGCGGAAGTCGTAGCCCGTCATGCGGGGACGTTAACCCCCGTCCAGGAATGCGCGCCTCCGCTTTCTCGCCCGCCGGAGCACCCGCGGCTACCGTAGAGCGCCCACTTCCGCCTCGATGGTCCCGCGCAGGTCGCGGCCGGCGACGACCGCCCGCGCCTTCTCGAGCACCGGCGCCAGGAAGACGTCGGGGCCGGGGGTGCCCGCGAACGGCTCCACCGCGGCGATCGCCAGCCGGCCGGCCGGGGACGGGGTGAGCGGGTGCCGCAGCTGGAGGCCGCGGACGGCGGCCAGCAACTCGACCGCGAGCAGGCTGGTCAGGTTGTCGAGCACGGTCCGCAGCTTCTTGGTGGCGGCCCAGCCCATCGAGACGTGGTCCTCCTGCATACCGCTGGTCGGCAGCGAATCGGCCGAGGCCGGCACGGCGAGCCGCCGGTTGTCGGCGACGATCCCGGCCGCCGTGTACTGGGCGATCATCAGGCCCGAGTTGACGCCGGCGTCGGGAGAGAGGAACGGCGGCAGCTCGCGGGAGCGGGTCACGTCGAGCAGCCGGTCGACGCGGCGCTCGGCGATCGAGCCGACCTCGGCCGCGGCGATGGCCAGGAAGTCGGCGGCGAAGGCGAGCGGCTCGCCGTGGAAGTTGCCGGTCGACTCGACCTGGCCGTTGGGCAGCACGACCGGGTTGTCGACGACCGAGATCAGCTCGCGGCCCGCGACCTGGGCCGCGAAGTCGAGGGTGTCCCGGGCCGCGCCGGCGACCTGCGGCGCGCAGCGCATCGAGTACGCGTCCTGCACCGCGTGGGCCAGGTCGTCCTTGTGCGAGTCCATGATGGAGGAGTTCTGCAGGAGCGACAGGATGTTCGCGGCCGAGGCGGCCTGCCCCGGGTGCGGGCGGATGGCGTGCAACTCGGGCCGGAACGGCCGCTCCGAGCCGAGCATCGCCTCGATGGCCAGGGCCGCGGTCACGTCGGCCATCGCGAACAGGTGCCGGCAGTCGTCGAGGGCGAGAAGCAGCATGCCGAGCATGCCGTCGGTGCCGTTGATGAGCGCCAGGCCCTCCTTGGCGGCCAGGTTGAGCGGCGCCAGGCCGGCGTTGTGCAGCGCCTCGGCGCCGGCGATCCGGGCGCCGTCCTTGCCGAGCACCCAGCCCTCGCCGAGCAGCACCAGCGCGCAGTGGGCGAGCGGCGCCAGGTCGCCGGAGGCGCCGAGCGAGCCGTGCTCGGGCACCCACGGCGTGATGTCGTGGTTGAGCAGGTCGGCGATCCCCTGGGCGAGCTCGGGCCGGATGCCGGAGTGGCCGAGCGCGAGCGAGCGCAGGCGCAGCAGCATCATCGCCCGCACGACCTCGCGGGCCATCGGCGCGCCGATGCCGGCCGCGTGCGAGCGGATCAGCGCGTGCTGGAGCTCGGCCCGGCGGCCCGGCGCGACGAACGTGCCGGCCAGGGCGCCGAATCCGGTGGTGACGCCGTAGACGGGACGGCCGGACTCCTCGATGCGCTCGACGATGGCCCGGCTGGTGGCCATGGCCTCGACGGTCGCGGGGGCGATCTCGACGCGGGCGTCGCCGCGAGCCACGGCGGCGACGTCGGCGGGGGTGACTCCGGTGGGCTGGACTGTGACGATCATCATGATTGGGCCTTTAAGTCCGGTCGTGGGTGGTGGGTGGGGTGGTTGGACGGCCGTTGTGCAGAACGTTTCTAATCAGGGGTACGCCGGGCCGGTAGGCCAGGTGCAGGTGGGTGGGCGCGTCGAGGACGACCAGGTCGGCCCGCGCCCCGGGACGCAGCACGCCGATGTCGTCGCGGCGCAGCGCACGGGCGCCGCCGAGCGTGGCGGCCTCCAGCGCTTCCAAAGGGGTCATCCGCATCTCGCGCACGGCGAGGGCAATGCAGAAGGGCATCGAGGACGTGTACGAGGAACCCGGGTTGCAGTCGGTGGCGAGGGCGACCGTGATGCCGGCGTCGAGCAGCCGGCGCGCGTCCGGGTAGGGCGACCGGGTCGAGAACTCGGCGCCCGGCAGCAGCGTGGCCACCGTCTCCGAGCCGGCCAGCGCGTCCACGTCGTCGTCGCTCAGGTGCGTGCAGTGGTCGACGCTGGCCGCGCCCAGCTCGACGGCGAGGCGCACGCCCGGTCCCGGCCCGAGCTGGTTGCCGTGCACCCGCAACCCGAGCCCGGCGTCCCGGCCGGCGGTCAGAATCGTGCGGGCCTGGTCCTCGTCGAACGCCCCGCGCTCGCAGAAGACATCGACCCATTTCGCGTACGGCTTCGCGGCGGCCAGCATCGGGCCGCAGACCATCGCCACGTACCGCCAGGGATCGTCCGCGAACTGCTGGGGCACGACGTGCGCGCCGAGAAACGTGGTCTCGTCCGTGAACTCGCGGGCGATGCGCAGCAGCCGTGCCTCGTCCTCGACGGTGAGCCCGTAGCCGCTCTTGATCTCGATGGTGGTGGTGCCCTGCGCGCGGGCCTCGTCGACCAGCCGTCCGGTCGCGTCGCGCAGGTCGTCGTCGCTGGCCGCCCGGGTCGCGCCGACGGTCGTGCGGATGCCGCCGCCGGTGTACGGCTCGCCGGCCATCCGGGCCGCGAACTCGGCCGCCCGGTCCCCGGCGAAGACCAGGTGGGAATGGCTGTCCACGAAGCCGGGCAGCACCGCGGCGCCGGCCACGTCGATGCGGCGGTCGCCGGCCGGCGCGTGATGGCTCCGCCCGACCCAGGCGATCTTCTTACCGTCGACCAGCACGGCGGCCCGGTTGAGCGGCGGCCCGTCGTTGGTGACGAGCTCGCCGATGTTGTCGATGAGCAGCGTCATCGGATCGCCTGCCCGAGCGCCCGGGCCACGTCGATGGTGGTGTGCCGGCCGTGGGCCACGACGTGCCGGCCGTCCACGATGACGTCGGTGACGTCCGACGCCGTGGCGGCCAGCAGCGCACCGTCGGGGTCGGCCCCGGCCGTACGCACCGAATCGAGACGAACCGCGACCAGATCGCCGCGCTTGCCCACCGCGATCTCGCCGGCGTCGGACCAGCCGATCGACGCGTGGTTGGCGGCGGCGCCGATCAGCTCGGCGACCGTGAACCGGCCGCGCTGCCGGGAGGCAAGGCGCTCGTTCATCTCCAGGCCGCGCGCCTCCTCGAGCAGGTCGATCAGGGCGTGGCTGTCGCTGCCGAGGCTGAGCGGCGAGCCGGCGTCGGCCAGGTCCCGGGCGCGGCCGATGCCGTCGGCCAGGTCGCGCTCGGTGGTGGGGCACATGCAGATTCCGGTACGGGTCTCGCCGAGCAGCCGCACGTCGTAGTCGGTGAGGTGGGTGGCGTGCACGGCGGTCGTGTCCGGGCCGAGGATGCCGTGCCGGTCGAGGAGCTCGGCCGGGGTGCAGCCGTGAACCGCCCGGCACTGCTCGTTCTCGGCCGGCTGCTCCGAGAGGTGCACGTGCAAGGGCGTCCAGCCGGCCACCTGCTTGAGATGGTGAGCGGCAACCGCGCGTACGGAATGAATTGCCGCACCGATGTGAGCGTGCGGCGCGGCAACCAGCCCGGCCACCCGCTCGGCCCAGCGTTGGGGATCGCCGTCGCCGAAGCGGCGCTGCACACCCTCCAGCGGCTTGCCGTCCACACCGGACTGGAGGTAGATCGTGTCGAGCAGGGTGATCCGGATGCCGGCCTCGCGCGCCGCCTCGATCAGCGCCTCGCCCATGATGTTCGGGTCCTGATAGGGCGTGCCGTCGGGCGCGTGGTGCAGGTAGTGGAACTCGCCGACCGCCGTGATGCCGGCCATCGCCATCTCGGCGTAGGTGGCGCGGGCGAGCTTGAGATAGCCGTCGGGGTCGAGCGTCTCGGCGATTCCGTACATCTGGTCGCGCCAGCTCCAGAAGTCGCCCTTGCCCCGGTGCGTGCGCCCGCGCAGGGCCCGGTGGAAGGCGTGGGAGTGCGCGTTGGCGAGTCCCGGCAGGACCAGGCCGCGCAGCCGGATGTCGGCCTCGGCCGACGAGTCCGGATTTACGGCGGTAAAGGTACCATTTACTATTTCTATTTGGACATTTTGGGCGACGGCGTTGTTGATCCACGCATGGTCGGCCTGGTAGACGGTCATGTGAGCTCGCTCAGAACCCGGGCGAGCGCGTCGATGCCAGCCGCACAGTCCGCGGGCTCGGCGTGCTCGGCCGGTGAGTGCGAGATGCCGGTCGGGTTGCGCACGAAGAGCATCGCGGTCGGCACCTGCGCCGACAGCACGCCCGCGTCGTGGCCGGCGCCGGTCGGCAGGATCGGCGCGTCGCCCAGCAGCTCGGAGATCTTCCGGGCGAGCGCCGTGTCGAAGGTGACCTCGGTGCTCAGCGACTCGGCCGTCACCGCCACCTCGGTGCCGTCCCGCCCGGCCCGCTCGGTCGCCCGCTTCACGACCGCGTCGACCACCGCGTCCATCGTGGCCGTGTCCGCCGCCCGCGCGTCCAGCCAGCTGCGCACCAGCGACGGGATGGCGTTGGTCGCGTTCGGCTCGACCTCGACCCGGGCCATCGTGGCGTGCGCGCCGGCCAGGCGGGCCTCCTTGTTGGCGGCGAGCACGGTGTACGCGAAGGTCAGCATCGGGTCGCGACGGTCGGCCATCCGGGTCGTCCCCGCGTGGTCGCCGTGCCCGGTGAAGTCGAGCCGCCACCGGCCGTGCGGCCAGATCGCGCTGGCCACGCCGACCGGGGTGTCGAGTTGCCGTCCTTGCTCTATGTGCAGCTCGACGAGGGCGCCGATGCGGCTCCGGAGGCCGGGCAGCTCGCCGGCCGGCGTCGCTCCGAGTGCTTCACCGAACGTGATGCCGTCACGGTCGGTGAGGGCGGCCGCCTTGGCCGGATCGATCGCGCCGCTCAGCAGCCGGGAGCCGAGACAGGGCAGCCCGAACCGGCCGCCCTCCTCCTCGACGAACGCGACCACCGCCAGCGGGGTCGCCGGCCGGTGCCCGGCCGCGCGCATCTGGTCGACGGCCAGGAACGCGCTGACGATGCCGAGCGGGCCGTCGAAGCCGCCGCCGTGCGGGACCGAGTCGAAATGCGAGCCGGTCAGCACCGCGCCCCGGCCCCAGGCGTCGCCCCACCAGGCGAACAGGTTGCCGTTGCCGTCGTCGGTCACCGGCATGTCGCGGCGGTCGGCCTGGTTGCGGAACCAGTCGCGCAGGGTCAGCTCGGGACCGTCCAGCGCGTACCGCAGATAGCCGCCGCTTTTCGCCCGCCCGATCGCCTCGATCTCGGACCAGAGGGCTTCGAAGACTTTTTCGCTCATGACTTCATCGGGATGTGTACGCCGGCGGCCGCGGCCGAGTCATAACCGGCATCCACGTGCCGGATCACCCCCATGCCCGGATCGTTGGTGAGCACCCGCTCGATCTTCTCCCCGGCGAGCGGGGTGCCGTCGGCGACACACACCTGCCCGGCGTGGATGGACCGGCCGATGCCGACGCCGCCGCCGTGGTGGATCGACACCCAGGAGGCGCCGCTGGCGGTGTTGACCAGGGCGTTGAGCAGCGGCCAGTCGGCAATCGCGTCGGAGCCGTCGAGCATCGACTCGGTCTCCCGGTACGGCGAGGCGACCGAGCCGGCGTCGAGGTGGTCCCGGCCGATCACGAGGGGCGCGCTGATCTCGCCGCGCGCGACCATGTCGTTGAAGCGGACGCCGGCCTTGTCCCGCTCGCCGTAGCCGAGCCAGCAGATGCGCGCGGGCAGGCCCTGGAACGCGACCCGCTCGCCGGCCATCTTGATCCAGCGGGCCAGCCCCTCGTTCTCGGGGAAGAGATCGAGGACGGCCTTGTCGGTGGCGGCGATGTCCCTGGGGTCGCCGGAGAGGGCGGCCCAGCGGAACGGGCCTTTGCCTTCGGCGAAGAGCGGGCGGATGTACGCGGGGACGAAGCCCGGGAAATCGAAGGCGCGCTCGAAGCCGCCCAGCTTGGCCTCGCCGCGGATCGAGTTGCCGTAGTCGAACACCTCGGCGCCGTCGTCCAGGAAGCCGACCATCGCCGCGACGTGCCTCGCCATGCTCGCGCGGGCCCGGTCGGTGAACTCGTCCGGCTTCGTCCGCGCGTATTCCGCGGCGTCGTCCAGCTCGATGCCGACCGGGATGTAGCTGAGCGGGTCGTGGGCACTCGTTTGGTCGGTGACGATGTCGATCTCTACGCCCCGTTGCCGCAGCTCGGGGAAGACGACGGCGGCGTTGCCGACGACGCCGATAGATTTGGGTGACTTTTCGGATTTAGCGGTTATCGCCAGGTGGATGGCGTCATCGAGGTTGTCGGCGATGACATCGAGATAGCGGTTGTCGACGCGGCGCTGGAGGCGGGACCGGTCGACGTCGACGATCAGGCAGACGCCGCCGTTCATGGTCACGGCCAGCGGCTGCGCGCCGCCCATGCCGCCGCACCCCGCGGTGAGCGTGAGCGTGCCGGCGAGCGAGCCGTTGAACCGCTTGGCGGCGACGGCGGCGAACGTCTCGTACGTGCCCTGGAGGATGCCCTGCGTCCCGATGTAGATCCAGGAGCCCGCGGTCATCTGCCCGTACATGGTCAGGCCGAGCTTCTCGAGCCGGCGGAACTCGGGCCAGGTCGCCCAGTCGCCGACGAGGTTCGAGTTCGCGATCAGCACCCGCGGCGCCCACTCGTGCGTGCGGAACACGCCGACCGGCTTGCCCGACTGCACCAGCAGCGTCTCGTCGCCCTTGAGCACGTCGAGCTCGCGCACGATCGCGTGGAACGAGGGCCAGTCGCGGGCCGCCTTGCCGGTGCCGCCGTAGACCACGAGGTCCTGCGGCCGCTCGGCCACGTCGGGGTCGAGGTTGTTCATCAACATCCGCTTGGCGGCCTCTTGCGGCCACCCCTGCGCCGTGTACGCGGTGCCGCGCGCCGCCCGGATCTCGGACATCGTTCGTCGCCTCCTATGCCGTGAAAACATGCCGCCGTGCGGCCGTCGCCTCGAACTCCTCCAGCCGGCGCTGAACCGGTTCCGGCGCCGCGTCGCACATCGCCTGAAGCAACACCATGGCCATCGCCATCGGCCCGGTGTGCAGATCGAACACGAGCTGCGTGCCGACCGCGGCCGGCAGCACCACGTCGGCCACATCGGCCACCGGGCTCACCACCGAGTCGGTGATCGCCACGACCGCCATCCCCACCCGCTTGGCCTCGGCGACCGCCTCGAGCGACTCACGCGGATAGCGCGGAAGCACCATGGCCAGCATCGCATCGGCGCCCGCGGTTTTCGCCTGATCGAGTCGATCGAGCAGGTTCGTGCCGCCGGTGTCGAGAACCCGCACGTCCGGCAGCACCTTCGCCGCGAAGTACCCGAAATACCCGGCCAGCGGCGCCGCCGCCCGCAGTCCCAGCACCGGCAGCGGCCGCGACCCGATCAGCAGCTCCGCGGCCCGGTGCACGTCGTCCAGCCGAGCCAGCTGATCGTGCAGCCGCCCGAGGTGGTCGGCCTCGGCCCGTACGGCAAGCTGCATGGCGTTCTTCTCGCCCGCCGCGCCGCTCGCGTCGGGCGCCTCGCCGGTCAGCTCCCGCAGTTGCCGCCGCAGTGCCGGGTAGCCCTCGTAGCCGAGCGCCATCGCAAACCGCGTGACGGAAGGCTGGCTGACGCCGGCGAGGTCGGCCACCTCGGCCGCGGAGAGATAGGCGGCCTTGGCCGCATGCTCGACCAGGCTGTGCGCGATGCGGCGCTGGGTGGGCGTCAGTCGAGCCCCACCAAAGAGCTCAACGAGCGCCCGTGCCGTGTCGCCATTCACCACAGCAGCTTATGCATAAAAACTTTCAACGGGAACCCATGTGACGAGTTCGCACATCCGACAGGCGGATGGGGTGCGCGACGGGGCGGGCGTAGCGTCGGGGCGTGCGACGGGTATCGCGACTCGTCCTGTCCCTCGCCGGGTGTCTGCTCCTGGCGGCCATCGTGGCGCCGACCGCGGCTGCCGCCGCGGCCGCGGGGAGTTTTCTGGACGACGGGCCGCTCGTCGTCGATCTCTCCGCCGACCCGTATCCGGCCACGGTCCCGGTCGAGGTGGCGAACGCGTCCGCGGCGGCGGCAAAACTGACCCTCGCCGTCTCCGGCCCGGCCGCCGAGTTCGTGACCGTCACCGACTCACCCGGGCGGTCCGTGCCACCCGGTACCGGACGGTTCACGCTCGCGGTCGATCCGGCCGCGCTGCCGGCCGAGGGCACGGTGACCCTGGTGGGCGAGGACGGCACCCTGCAGCGCCGCGATGTCCGGCTCGTCGGCGGCGCCGTCCCCTCCGGTGCCCTGGTCGTCGGCACGTTCGAGACGCTCTCCCTGCCGCTGATCTCGTTCGTCCCGTCGCTGTTCCGCCCCGTCCCGACCTGGTGGTGGCCCGGGCTCGTCGTTTCGGTCGTCGTCGTGGTGCTGTGCCTCCTGGGCTACCGGCAATTCCGGAAGAAGGGCCGCCAGTGGTGGCAGCTCACCGCGGCCATCGTCACGGTCGCGGCGTCGGTCGCGGCCCTCGTCTTCGGTGGCGCCGCCCTTACCGCCCTCACCGACGCCGCCCGGGACGGGAAAGCGGTGGCGCCGTGGACGACGTCGATCTGGCCGCCCGCGACGGGGAAGGGACAGTCGGCGAGCGTCGTGAGCGACCGCGGCTATGCCGGCCGGGCGACCGCGAAGAATCAGGAGCTGACGGTCGACTCGCTGACGGCGGCCGGCTCCTACTCGGGCACCGTGGACGTCCGGCCGACGGCGCAGGGCGGGGACGTGAAGCTCACCGTGCGGGTGCGGGATTGGTGGCCGTACGCGTTGCTGGCCGTCGCCATCGGCGTGCTGGTCGGTCTCCTCGTCAACGTGTACTACACCTGGCGTCGCGAGCGCGGGGCGTACCGGCTGTCGGTGGCGAAGCTGCGCCGCGATGTCACGCAGCAGGAGGGCGCCTGGCGGAAGAAGGCCGCCGGGAAGCCGTGGGGGCCGGCCTACCTCGGCCTCGGCGAGTTCGCCGCTCGGTTGCTCGCGGAGGCCGAAGAGACCGCGAAGGACGATCTCGCGGAGGCCGCGGCCACGGTCGCCGGGCTGTGGACGCTGACCGGCCGGTTCGAGGCCGAGCGCGGTCGGGCGGAGCGGCTCGGCCGGCGCCGGGAGGAGCTGTGTGCGCTGTTCCCCGGCATCCCGGACCGGGACTGGCCGGGGCCGTGGGCCTTGGTGACGAGGAAGCAGCTCGAGCTCGGCGACGGGACGCCCGACGCCGCCCTGACGGAGGTGACGGAACGGGCCGAGCAGATCAAGTCGGCCCAGGCCCTGGCGGACCGGTCGTTCGACGCGGCGAAGGCGCTCCAGGAACCGGCGCGGCTGATCCGTGAGCTCGGAGACGCGACGCTTTTGCGGCGGTGGCGGCAACTCGCCGGGGCCCTCCTGCGGGCGGACAGTGTCGAATCCCTGGCCAACGTGATCACCAAAGCCGACGCCCTGAGGGAGGAGCTCCAGAAAGCCGGTGTGGCCGCCACTCCGCAGACGGGTGTTGCGGGTGGCACCGAGGGGCTCGAAGCGCTCGCCGGGGCGTCCATCGAGGACGCGCCGGCGGCGATCGATGACGAGAAGCTGATCACCGTGACCGCCTCCGACGTGGCGCGCCTGCGCTCGGCCACGTCCGCCGACGACTGGGCGATCGGGGTCATCGCCGCCGCCCTCGCCGTCGGCTCCGGCATGGTCGCGCTGTACCTGACGAACCCCACCTGGGGCGCGCCCGGTGACTACCTGACCGCGCTGCTGTGGGGCGCGGCGACGGCCGAGGGCATCAAGGTCATCTACGGCCTGATCACCGACCTGGTCAACCGGGTCGGCGGCCAACCGGGACCCCATCCGGCCTGAGACGAGGAGAGGCGCATGCCGCTGACGAACTACGCGGGACCGGCGTTGCTCGCGAGCGAGGTGGAGTGGCTGGCCGACAAGGTGCTCCGCTCGATCGACGGCCTGCCGCCCACGCCGGTCGGTTCCAAGCGCCTGCCCTCGGACGCCGCATGCGTCGGCTTACTGATCGGGGATCACTGGGGCATCTACGGTGCCGGTGGCACCTTCGCGGTCACCGAGCCCGGGTTCCGGGCCGGGTTGCGCCTCCAACTGCTGTTGGATCCGGCCTGGCTGGACCGCGACTTCCGGGAGCACCAACCCGGCGAGCCATGGCTCTTCGCGTACCAGGCGGACTGGGCGCGGGACCGCCTCCGCTACCTGCTCGGGTTCGAGTTGCCGCCCAGCGCCGTGTTCCGGGCCTCGCTGCCGCCACGGCCGCAGCGGCACGCGCCGGGCGACAAGATCTCGTATCCGTCGGCGGCCGCCGGAATCCCGCGGAACGAGGGCAGACTCGGGCCCCCAGTCAGCTACGCCGACGCCGGCGGCGCCCAGGTGCAGGGTTTCCTCACCGCCGGGCACTGCGTAGACGACCCGGCGCACAACACCGTCGATCTGCCCGGGCCGACGACGGTCTCCGTCCTGCGGTGGAACGTGCCGGCCGGCATTCAGGGGCTCGGCAAGGCGCTCGTCGGTGCCGTCGACGCGGCGATCATCGGGCCCTTCCCGAGCCCGCTCACCGGCGTGGGCGTATCCGGCCGGGCCGGGCATCTCGCGGCCGTACGGCAGTGCGGGAAACCCGGCAGCTCGGGCTCGGTGGTCGGGTACGCCACCTGGGTGGCGACGTCCACGAGCGCCTGGCGTGACTGCTACACGGTCGCCACGCCCGCCGGCGACTTCACCGTGCCCGGGGACTCCGGCGCGGCGATCGTGACGACCGCCGGCGACGTCATCGGCATTGTCGCCGGCGCCGCGAAGGCCATCGGCGGATGCGCGACGGCCCTGTCCTACGTGCAGGACATCGACGCACTGACCGCGCACTTCAAGGCGGTCGTCATCCCCTGACGAGGTGTGACGGGCATGTGACCCGGGGCGCCGTAGGCTGGCGACGACGTCAGGGGAGGCGGATGAGAGTCCTGGTGGTCGAGGATCACGTGCGGCTCGCCGGGTCGGTTGCTCGGGTTCTGCGGCGCGACGGGATGGCCGTTGACGTTGCTCATGACGGGGTGGCGGCGCTCGAGCGGGCCGCCGAGACCGAATACGACGTGGTGATTCTCGACCGGGATCTGCCGGGTGTTCATGGCGACGAGGTCTGCCGGCGGCTCATGCGGGAACCCTCGCGGACCAAAGTTCTCATGCTCACGGCGGCCGGAACCGTCGCCGATCGGGTTGCGGGGCTCACGCTGGGGGCCGACGACTATCTGCCCAAGCCGTTCGCCTACCCGGAGCTGGTTGCCCGCATCCGGGCGCTTGGGCGCCGGGCGCAACCCGCGGTCCCGCCGGTGCTGGGCAGCGGGGACCTTGCGCTTGATCCGGGGCGGCGCGTCGCTACCCGGGCGGGGGTGAAGCTCGCGCTCAATCCCAAGGAGCTGGCCGTCCTCGAATGCCTGCTCGCGGCGCAAGGCCGGGTGGTGAGCGCCGAGGAGCTGCTGGAGCGGGTGTGGGACGGGGACGCCGACCCGTTCACCACGACCGTCAAGGCGACGATGAATCGGCTGCGCTCGAAGCTCGGCGAACCGCCGGTGATCGAGACCGTCCCTCGTGGGGGATATCGAATATGACCGTACGGCTGCGGCTGACCCTTCTCTACGGCCTGCTCTTCTTGATCTCGGGTGCCGTGCTGCTGGCGATCACCTATGTGCTGGTCACGAACAGCGGTAGCCGCACCACGATCGCCGAGCGCAGCTTGTCGGCCGACGGCGGGCAGATCTTCAGCACGTACGTGACGGACATCCGGGATCAGCGAGCGGAGATCATGCACCAGCTGCTCACCCGGTCGGCGCTGGCGCTCGCGATCATGGCGGTCGCCTCGGCCGCGCTCGGGTGGCTGGTCGCCGGGCGGGTGCTGCGGCCGCTGCGGACGATGACCGACCGTGTCCGGCACATCGAGGCGCGCAACGTGCACGAGCGGCTGGCCGTGGCCGGGCCGGGCGACGAGCTCAAGAACCTCGCCGACACCATCGACGGGCTGCTCGGCCGGCTGGAGTCGGCGCTCGACTCGCACAAGCGGTTCGTTGCCAACGCCGCGCACGAGCTGCGTACGCCGCTGACGCTGGAGCACGCCCTGCTCGAGGAGGCCGTGCTCGACCCGGAGGCGACCGCCGACTCGTTCCGCGCCCAGTTCGGCGAGCTGATGATCGTGAGCGAGCAGCAGGCCCGGCTGCTCGAGTCGTTGCTGGTGCTGGCGACCAGCGAGCGCGGCCTGGACCGCCGCGAGGAGGTCGACCTGGCCGCCGTCGCCGGCGCGGCGCTGCGGTCGGTCGGTGGCCTGACCGTCGCGGCCGATCTCGCGCCCGCGCCGATCACCGGCGATCCGGTCCTGGTCGAGCGGCTGGTGGCGAACCTGATCGACAACGCGATCAGCTACAACGTCCCGGGCGGCCGGGTGGAGGTGACGACGGGCGGGTCGGTCCTGTCGGTGGTGAACACCGGGCCGGTCGTGCCGCCGGAGATGGTCGACCGGTTGCTCCATCCGTTCCAGCGGCTCGACCGGACCGGCGACGACGGTCACCACGGCCTCGGTCTGTCCATCGTGCAGTCGATCGCCGCGGCCCATTCCGCGGATCTGCTCGTAACGGCGCGGCCGGCCGGCGGGCTCGACGTGCGAGTGCGCTTTCTTGTGCCCGTGGTGTGACCGGTCGGGGCGTACAACCTAATGCATGAAAACCAACAGGATCGCCTTTCTGATCATTGTGGCGATTGCCGGGTGCGGACATGATTCCGGTACGAATCCGGGCTCGGCGAAAGACTACGAGCAGGCGCTGAACTACGCGAAGTGCCTGCGTGCGAACGGGATCCCGGATTACCCCGACCCGCAGCGGCACGGCAGCGGCATCGACGACAACGGCGGCCGCCTGCTCGATTCGCCGGCCGGGAAAAAGGCGCTCGTGGCCTGCCGTGACAAGATGCCGCAGGGTGCGGCCGACGCCGGCGGAACGCTCGATTCCACGAAGGTCCTGGACTGGACGAATTGCATGCGCGGGAAACTCCCGAAATTCCCCGACCCGGAGGTGAGCGGCAATTCCCTGACGCTGAAATTCCAGGGGACCGGCATCACCGAGGCCGTGTACCTCAAGGCGCAGGAGGCGTGCGCGTCCCGCTCGCCGGGCGGCGCCGTGAAGGCGGAGTACCAGTGAGCCGCCGCGGCGTCCTGATCGTCGCGGTGGCCGCCGCGGGAGTCCTGGCCACGGGCACCGGCCTGCTCGGCCGTCGCGACCCGGCGCCGGCCGGCGAGGCGAGCACGATGCCGGCGACCGCCACCGTGGAGAGGCGCACGCTGACCCGCACCGAGACCGTCACCGGCACTCTCGGGTACGGCGATGTCTCGACGGTCCAGGCCACCTCGGCAACCGGCATGATCACCTGGCTGCCGCGGGCCGGCGACGTCATCGCCCGCGGCGACCCGGTCTACCGCGTCGACCAGCGCCGGGTCCCGCTGCTGTACGGCGCGATCCCGATCTACCGGACGCTGTCGGCCGGCCGGAAGGGCGACGACGTGCGCCAGCTCGAACGCAACCTCGCGGCCCTCGGCTACGCCGGGTTCACGGCCGACGGCGAGTTCACCGCGGCCACCGCCGGGGCGGTGCGGAAGTGGCAGCGCGACCTGGGCCGGGAGCGGACCGGCGAGGTGCGGCCGGGCGACGCCGTGGTGTCATCGGGGGCACGTCGCGTCGCCGAGCTCACCGCCGAACCGGGCTCGCCCGCGGCCGGGGTCGTGCTGCGGTGGACCGGCGCCACCCGGGTCGTCACGGCCGACCTCGACACCGACTACGCGGACCTGGCCGCGGTCGGAGCGAAGGCGACCGTCGAGCTGCCGGACGGCGCGAAGGTGGCGGCCCGGATCACCGCGGTCGGCGCGGAGGGCGCCAAGGGGACCACGCCGGTCGAGCTGGCCCTGGCGCCGGCGGCGAAGCTCGCCCCGGCGGCGCAAGTCACGGTCACGCTGTCCGCCGAGGCCCGCAAGGGTGTGCTCGCGGTGCCGATCACCGCCCTGGTGGCACGGCCCGGCGGCGGGTACGCGGTGGTGGCGAGCGGCCGGTATGTCCCGGTCAAGACGGGGATGTTCGCGGACGGCTATGTGGAGGTGTCCGGCGTAGCGGCCGGGCTGGCCGTGGAGGTGCCGCGATGATCGTCGAGCTCGAGGGCGTGTCCAAGTCGTACGGAAATATCGTGGCACTGCGCGAGACGGACCTCAGGATCGGGCGCGGCGAGCTGCTGGCCGTCGTCGGGCCGTCCGGCTCCGGCAAGTCGACTCTGCTCAACATCATGGGCACGCTCGATCGACCGACAAAAGGCACACTGCGCATTGACGGGTACGAGGTGAGCACGCTCACCGATCGGGAGCTGTCGGCGCTGCGGGCCCGCACCATCGGGTTCGTCTTCCAGCAGTTCCACCTCGCCCGCGGCGTGCCGGCGATCGACATCGTGGCCGACGGCCTGCTCTACGCCGGCCGCCCGCGCGGGTTTCGCCGGCAGGCGGCCGAGCGGGCGCTGCGCCGGGTCGGCCTCGGTCACCGCCTGCGGCACCGCCCGCACGAGCTCTCCGGCGGCGAGCAGCAGCGGGTGGCGATCGCCCGGGCGGTGCTCGGCGACCCGCCGTTGCTGATGGCCGACGAGCCCACCGGCAACCTCGACTCGCGCTCCGGGGAGACGGTCATGGCGCTGCTGCGCGAGCTGCACGCCGGCGGGACGACCGTCGTGATCATCACGCACGACCGGGACGTGGCGGCCTCCCTCCCGCGCGAGGTGCGGCTGCGGGACGGGCGGGTGACGGCATGAGCGCGCTCACGCCGGAACGGATGCCGCTCGCCGACGTCGTCCGGGTGGGCGGCTTCGGCCTCCGGTCCCGGCCGCTGCGGGTGTTCCTGTCGGCGCTGGGCATCGCCATCGGCATCGCGGCGATGATCGGCGTGGTCGGCATCTCCACCTCATCGACGTACGAGCTGAACCGCCGCCTGAGCGCGCTCGGCACCAACCTGCTGACCGTCGCGCCCGGGCAGTCGATCGGCGACGAGCGGGTGCACCTGCCGGACACCGCGATCCCGATGATCGCCGCGATGCCCGGCGTCGAGGGGGTCTCGGCCGTCGGCGCCACCGACGCCCACGCCTACCGCAACGACCACATCCCGGTCCAGCAGACCGGCGGCATCATCGTCTACGCCGCGCGCGCCGACCTGCCGGCGGTGGTCGGCGCGCATCCCGTGGCCGGCGCCTGGCTCACCGCCGCGACCGGTCGCTACCCGGCCGTCGTGCTCGGCTGGGCGGCGGCGAACCGGCTGGCCGTGTCCCGGGCCGGCGACCAGGTGTGGCTCGGTAACCGCTGGTTCACCGTGGTCGGCGTCCTCGCGGCCAACGAGCTGGTGCCCGACATCGACTACGGCGCGTACGTCGGCTGGCCCGAGGCCGAGGCCGAGCTGTCCTTCGACGGCTACCCGACGACCGTCTACACCCGCGCCCGGGAGGCGGACGTGACGACCGTGCAGCCGCTGCTGGGCGCCACCGCCAACCCGGAGAGCCCCGGCGACGTGACCGTCTCGCGCCCCTCCGACGTGCTGGCGGCCAAGCGCGAGACCGACAAGACCCTCGGCGCGCTGCTGCTCGGCCTCGGCGCGGTGGCGCTGCTGGTCGGCGGCGTCGGGGTGGCCAACACGATGGTCATCTCGGTGCTCGAGCGCCGCGGCGAGATCGGCCTGCGCCGCTCGCTCGGCGCCACCCGCGGCCAGATCCGCACCCAGTTCCTGGCCGAGGCGCTGCTGCTCGCGCTGCTCGGCGGCGCCGGCGGCGTGGTGCTCGGGGCCGCCATCACCGCGGCCTACGCGACCGTCCAGGGCTGGACGACCGTGGTGCCGTTCTGGGCGATGGCGGGCGGGGTGGCCGCCACCGTGGTCATCGGCGGTCTCGCGGGGATCTACCCGGCGATGCGCGCGGCCGGCCTCCCGCCCACCGAGGCCCTGGGCGCACCGACCTGACCCGGCGAGCCGCACCGGCCCAGCCGCGGGGAGCCGGGGGCCAGGGAGCCGGGGGCCAGGGAGCCGGGGGCCAGGGAGCCGGGGGCCGGGGAGCCGGGGGCCGGGGGAGCCGGGGGCCAGGGAGCCGGGGCCGGGGAGCCGGGGGCCTCACCCCGGCGAGCCGGGCGCGCCCCCGTGGCGCGCCCGGCTCGGGGAAGGGATCTCATGCCGCCATCGGCAGGGCCGGCTCGAGCGTGATGCGATGGGCCGGCACCGCCTCGGCCACGCCCCGCACCCGCACCAGCGCCTCGGTGGCCGGCGGGGCCAGGTGGCCGGCGTCCGCGTACGCGCGCGGCCCGAGCACCAGCTCGCCCGGTCCCGCCACGCCGCACATGCGCTGCGCGAGGTTCACCGCCCGGCCCCAGACGCCGAACGTGGCCGGCTCCCAGGACTGTGTGACGAGCACCTCACCCGACTCGACGCCGACGTGCACCTCGGGACGGCCGGGCCCGGTCGCCCGCAGCATCTCGTAGCCGGCCTCGGTCGCCCGCTCGGTCTCGGCGCCGCGCGAGTCCCGGGGCGAGCGGCGCAGCCCGAAGACCGCCATGAAGCCGTCGCCGAGCACCTGCTGAACCTCGCCGCCGTGCCGGTGGACGCAGTCGACGAGGTCGTCCAGGAGCGGGCGGACGATCCGGTAGACGGCCTCCGGCTCGACGGTCTCGACCAGGCGGGTGAACCCGCAGATGTCCGCGAACAGCACCGCGACCTGGCGGCGGTTGGGGTCGGCACCCGGGACCGGACTGCGGTCCCGGGGCGCGTGGAGAAGCGTGGGGGCGCCGAATTGTCCGATGTGGTCGATCATGATGGGCCTCCCTGTTGGGTTTCCGACAATGAGGGTGACTCCGAGCCCTTAACCTGCCGTCCAACAAACGCCTAGGATCGGCCGACCCGCTCACTTACATGCGGTCGGAATGGTCCGCCGGGAAAGTGGATGTCCGGGTTTGGCCACGCCTGGCATACTCCGTTCTCGTGCGGCGGAGACGACCCTCGCCCTTGGTCGGACGGCACGCTGAGCTCGGCGAGATCAGCGCGGTGTGGAGCGACGTCTGTCACGGACAGGCCGCCGGCATCCTGATCTCCGGCGAGGCCGGTGTGGGTAAAACGCGCCTCGTGCAGGAATGGATCGAGCACGTGGTCGCCGAGGACGGTCAGGTTCTGGCCGGCGTTTCGGTCCGCATCAGTACGGGGGGCCTGCCGTACGGCCCGATACTCGACGCCCTCCGCCGGTTGCTGCGCGACCGTTCCGCCGCCTCCCTGGCCGAGCTGGCCGGGCCGCGGTTCGCGCTGCTCGACGAGATGTTCTGGCCGGATTCCACCGCCGCGCCCCCGGAGGCAGGGGCCCGGGTCTTCGACGTCTTCCTCGCCCTGCTCGCGCAGCTCGCCGAGCAGGCGCCGGTGCTGCTCGTGATCGAGGACGTGCACTGGGCCGAGCAGGCCACGCTCGACCTGCTCAGCTACCTGACCGTGGCGCTGCGCCGCGAGCGGGTGCTGCTGATGGTGACCTACCGCGACGACGAGCCGGCCGCCGGTCCGCTGCCCGCCGCCCTGGTCGAGCTGCTGCGCGGCGTCTTCATGAGCCACCTGCCGCTCGCCCCGCTCGGCGCCGGCGAGCTGGGCGTGCTGCTCAGCAACCTGGCCGGGGCCGCGCTACCGCCGACGGCCGTCGACCGGATCGCCGACCTCTCCGGCGGCAACGCGTTCTTCGCCGAGGAGCTGCTCGAGGCGCGCGGCCTCGGCGACGGCGAGCAGGTGCCGGCCCGGGTGCGCGACGTGGTGCTGCTGCGGGTGTCGACGTTCTCGCCCGAGGCTCAGGCGGTGCTGCGGATCTGCTCGGTGGTCGGCCGCCGGGTCGGCTACCCGCTGCTCGCCACGGTCGCCGAGATGCCGGAGAAGTCGCTGCTTGCGGCCCTGCGCGAGCTGGCCGGCAACCGGGTGCTGCTGGCCGACTCGGGCGACGCCTACCGGTTCCGCCACGCGCTCGCCCAGGAGGCGGTCTACTCCGACCTGCTGCCCGGCGAGCGGGCCCGGCTGCATTCCCTGGTCGCGGTCGCGCTGACCGAGCGGCCGCAGCTCGGCGACGGACCACGCTCGTCGGCCACGGCCGTGGTCGCCCACCACTGGGAGGCGACCGGCGACCTGCCGCGGGCGCTGTCCGCGGTGATCGCCGCCGGCCGGGCCGCGGCCGAGGTGCGCGCGTTCCGGGCCGGGCTCACCTACTACACCCGGGCGCTGGAGCTGTGGGACGACCTGGACGGCACGGCCGACACCGACGCCGATCACCAGCAGCTGCTCGCGGCCGCGGCGCGCTGCGCGCACGACGCGGGCGAGCACGAGGCGGCCGTACGCCTGGTGGAGGAGGCCCTGGCGGCGACGGCCAAGGACGACGTGGTCGCCCGGGCGCTCCTGCACGAGGCGATGGGCACCTATGTCGACCGGATCGACGGCGCCCGGGCGTTGAAGGCGTTCACCCAGGCCTACCACCTGCTCGCGACCAGCGACGCGCTCGCCGAGCGGGCCCGGGTCACCGCCGCCCTGGCCAACTCGCTGTCGATCCGCGGCCTCTACCCCGACTCGGCGCCGCTCTGGGAGGAGACCCTGACGCTGGCCCGATCGGCCGGCAGCCGCCGCGAGGAGGTGCTCGGGCTCAAGACGTCGGGCTGGCACTTCGCGATGCACGGCGAGCCGGAGAAGGGCATCGGCCGGATGCGGGACGCGCTGCGGGTGGCCCGGGACGAGGACGACGTCGAGGGCATCTGTCTCACGTACAACCATCTCTGCCTGGCCCTGGATTTCATCGGCTGGTCGTCGGACGCGGTGGCCACCGCCGAGGAGGCGCTGCGCTGGGGCGCCGACCTGGGCGTGATGTTCCCGCCGATGATCGACATGCTCGACTCGATCGTGCTGGTGCTGTGGCGCAACGGGCGCTGGGGACAGGCCGAGGAGGTCGCCGACCGGCTGCTGGCCAGCCATCACGCGGCGGCCCGGGCGCTGATGACGTTCGTGGTGCTGGCCGAGCTGGCCACCGCCCGCGACCGGCCCGAGGAGGCGGACCAGCAGCTCAAACAGGCGCTCGAGCAGCTCAAGCACGACGAGGACCCGCTCGACCACGGGCTGGTGCGGGCGGCCGCGGCGGCGCACGCGCTCTGGCAGGAGGACTACGACACGGCGCGGGCCGAGGTGGCGGCCGGTCTCGAGGTGGTCGGCGCGCACGGGGACGACCAGCAGACGGTGGCGCTCTGCGTGCTCGGCCTGCGCATCGAGGCGGACGAGGCCGAGCGGCTGCGGGCGCGCGGCCGGGACACATCGGACATCGAGGGGCACGGCGGGGACTTCATCGTGCGGGTCCGGCAGCTGTGGCGGCAGATGGGCGTACGGCAGAAGTCGTTCCCGGAGGCCGCGGTGGACGCGGCGATGGGCGAGGCCGAGTTCGCCCGGCTGCTCGGCGGTGACCCGAACCCGGACGCATGGGACGAGGTGGCCTCGGGCTGGGACCGGCTCGAACGCCCCTATCCGGCCGCCTACGCCCGCTGGCGGGAGGGCGAGGAGCTGGTACGCCGGCGGGACGCCCGGGCCGGCGAGGTGCTGCGGGCCGCGTACGACGCCGCCCGGTCGATCGAGGCCCGGGTGCTGCTGCGCGAGATCACCGCGCTGGCCGACCGGGCCCGGCTCGACCTGCGCGCGCCGGCCGTGGCGCCGCACGCCGAGCCCGAGCACCCGTTCCGCCTGACCGACCGGGAGCTGCAGGTGCTGGCGCTGCTCAAGGAGGGACGGCGCAACCGGGAGATCGCCCGGGCGCTGTTCATCAGCGAGAGCACGGCGAGCGTGCACGTGTCGAACATCCTCGGCAAGCTGAACGCGGCGAACCGGGTGGAGGCGGCGGCGATCGCGCACCGGCTGCACCTCGGCGGGGATCAGGTCTGACCGGCGCGGGCGGCCCAGAACTCCGTACCGGAAAAGCGGGTCTCCTGGCGATAGAACCAGGCCAGCTCGTCGAGGTAGCGGCGGTATCCCGAGGCGATGGTGGCGGCGTAGTCCCCGGTCGTGCCGTTCAGCAGGGCCTCGGCCGCGGCGATGCCCCCGGTCAGGGCGTCGTGCAGGCCGCGGGCGGAGAGCGGCTCGTGCGCGCAGGCGGCGTCCCCGGCCGCCACCCAGCCGGGACCGGCCGCGACCTCGAGTGCCGAGCTGCCGGCCGCCACCGTCCGCAGCACGGGCGAAGGTGGGCGGCCCACCCGCGCCGCGGCGTGCTTGGTGTCGCCCAGCAGCTCGGACCACGGTCCCGGCTCGGTGAGGTGGTCGCGGACGGCGATCGCGGCGTCGGTGAAGAGCACGGCCACCAGCTTGTCGCCGGGGACGCGGGAGACGTACCACCAGCCGGTCGGGACCGCCTCGACGATGCTCACCGCGTCCTCGGGGTCGGGGTCGTCCAGCAGCGCCGCGATGCCGACCAGGCTGCTGTCGACCCGGCGCCGAATGCCGAGCATGCGTGCCACCGCCGACGCGCGACCGGTGGCGTCGACCAGGAAATCTACCGAAATTTCGGGCGAGTCGGCGAAAGTTAGTGTCCAATTTGTCCCAGGGGACAAACCGACCAGCTTTCGGGGAAGGACGGCGGTGGCGGCTTCCCGCAACGCGTCGTTGAGGGCGGCCCGGTCCAGCTGCCACGAAGGCCCGCGCGGGTCGAGAAGGGCGGGCCGGAACTCCTCCGTACCCCAGCTCGAAAGGAACCCGCTGCACCGCAGATGGCCGTCCGTCCGCACGCCCAGCCCCCGCAGGACCGCCCCGGCCGCCGCCGGCAGGCCCTCGCCCGGCTCCCAGCCGGTGACCGGCCGCGGATCGATCAGCGTCACCTCGGCGCCGGCCCGGATCAGCGTGATCGCGGCGGCCGAGCCCGCCGGACCGGCGCCCAGCACCGCCACTCGGGTCGCTTTCACGCCACCAGTGTGTCGTTTATCAGGCTGTCTCGACACCCGCCGATGAGCAGGGTGTTCGCAGGGGGGCTCGACGAGAGGAGTACGTGCCATGCTCAGCTGCCGATTCGGTGGCAGCTCCGGATACCGCCTGGAGCTCGAGGACAACGAAGACCTGGTGGTCATCCGGTCGGTACGCCGGGGCGCCCGGCACGATGTCTCTCCACTGTCGTCACCCAGTCGCACCGCGCAGGACCGGCTGACGCCGCTGTTCGGGTTTCCCGAGGCCGGCGTCGGCGTCTACGGCGCGCCGATCGGGGCCGCCGAACAGCTCGCCGTCGTGATCAACGAGGATCCCGAGGTCGAGTTCGCCGGCCGTGGCCTGCGCGATCAGTTCGGCGCCCCGGTCGTCTACACCGAGAACCTCTTCGTGAAGTTCCGCGACGACCTGCCGGTCGAGGAGTGCCTGCGGCTGCTCGACGACGCCGGCCTCACGGTCAAACGCCCGGTCGCGACGGCGCCCAACGCGTACTTCGTGGGCGCGCCCGCGGGCATCGGCCGGGCCGTGTTCCCGCTGGCCGAGGATCTGCTCGATCGGGACGAGGTCGACCTCTGCCACCCCGAGCTGGTCCGCGAGGTCGACCGCCGGCAGATGTTCCCGCAGCAGTGGCATCTCGGCCCGGCCACGATCGGCGGTCAGGACATCGTGGCCCACGCCAACGTGGTCGCGGCCTGGGCCGACACCCGGGGTGAGGGCACCGTGATCTGCGTGATCGACGACGGGGTCGACGTCGACCACGAGGAGTTCGCGGCGGCCGGCAAGGTGCTCGCGCCGCGCTCGGTCAGCCGGCCCAAGTCCGACGATCCGCGGCCGGGCGAGGGCGACAACCACGGCACCTCCTGCGCGGGCGTGGCCTGCGCCGACGGCGTCGGCAAGGCCTCCGGGGTGGCGCCCGCGGCCCGGCTCATGCCGCTGCGGCTGGTCTCCGGGCTGGGCTCGCAGGACGAGGCCGACGCGTTCGTCTGGGCCGCCGACCACGGCGCCGACGTGATCTCGTGCAGCTGGGGCCCGTCCGACGGGCGCTGGTGGGACCCGACCGATCCGGTGCACAACCAGGTGGTGCGGCTTCCGGACAGCACCCGGCTGGCGATCGAGTACGCGATCGAGCGCGGCCGGGGCGGCAAGGGCTGCGTGATCACCTGGGCGGCCGGGAACGGCGCCGAGAGCGTCGACAACGACGGCTATGCCGGCTATCCGAAGGTGATCGCGGTGGCGGCCTGCAACGACCAGGGGCGGCAGAGCCGGTACAGCGATTTCGGCAAGGCGGTCTGGGTGAGCTTCCCGAGCAGCAACGGCTCACCATCCCGTACGCCCGGCATCTGGACCACCGACCGCAAGGGCCGGGAGGGCTACAACTCGGGCGACGAGACGCTCGGCGACGAGGCCGGCGACTACACCAACTCGTTCGGCGGCACGTCCAGCGCCGCGCCCGGGGTGGCCGGCGTGGTCGCGCTCATCCTGGCGGCCAACCCCGGCCTGCGCTGGGACGAGGTCAAGGACGTGCTGCGGGAGTCGGCCGACCGGATCGACGACAACGCGGGGGAGTACGACGCCGACGGCCACAGCGACCGGTACGGTTTCGGCCGGGTCAACGCGGCCGAGGCCGTACGCCGCGCGCTGGCCCGCCGGGGCGCGCTGATCGAGACCGCCTAAGGGTTCCGGCCGCGCGGAACTGGGAGATCTGCCAGGTCCGCGCGGCACCCGCGATGTGAGGGTGTCCAGCATGAGCAAGTTCGCCTACTGCGCCATTCATCCCGCCGTCGGCGTGGCCAGGGTCGGCGACAGCCCCGACGACTACTTCCTCGGGCCCGAGACGCCGGGCTCGGACGAGGAGCCGGCGTCCTACAAGGACAAGGCCGGCCGGGTGAAGCGGCAGGCCGCCCGCTTCCGGATCTTCGGATTCGACCAGGACAAGAAGCTGATCGGCGAGATCACCGCCGAGGACGCCGAGATCACCTGGACGGTCCACCTGGTCAACCGCAAGGGCGCGGCCGACCGGTTCGCCGCCTCGTCGGGCCGGCGTAACAACGACGTCCCCGACGCACGTCGCGGCGAGCTGGTCATCGACCCGGGGCCGCGGGACATCGCCGGGAAGCAGGCCGCCGGCGTCCTCGCCGACACCGGCACGTTCCTCGGCGCCGCGGTGCCGCTGGGCGAACTGCGCACCGACGACGAGGGCCGGCTGATCGTGCTCGGCGGCGCCGGTCACTCGGCCTCGGTGCCGGGCGACGCGCCGCTGCCCAGCTTCGCCGACAACGACGGCTGGCACGACGACACCTCGGACGGCCCGGTCACCGCCCGCGTGGTGCTGACCGGCGGCGAGGAGGTCGAGGTGCGGCACCCGGCCTGGGTCGTGGTGGCGCCGCCCGACTTCGCGCCCGCGGTCGGCAACCTGGTCACCCTCTACGACGTGGCCGAGCAGGCGGCGTACGAGCGCGGCTGGATCCTCGATCCCAAGGAGGTGTCGTTCGAGCGCGACGTCGTGCCGGTGCTCGAACGGGCCATGGGCTATCAGTGGGTCAACCAGTCGGCGACCCGGGGCCACCGGCGGGCCGTCAACGAGGGCCGCGGCGCCGAGCGCATCGGCGACTTCTTCGAGCCCGACCACCTGGCGCAGCTGCGCGACCCGGGCGACCGGGGCGCGAAGGCGCGCAAGCGGGTCTTCGCCGTGATCCGGAAGCCGGTGTCGGAGGCCGACGCGGCCACGGCGATCAAGCAGGCGACGGCCGCCTACATGCCACAGCTCTCCGGCGACGACGGCACCGCGACGACGGGCAACCCGGGCACCTGGTTCACGGTCACCCCGCTGCAGTACCGGCGGCTCGCCCTCTGGGCCGACGGCAACTTCACCGCGGGCGACGCCGACCCGGCGACGCCGACCGTGCCCGAGCAGCTCGACCGGGCGGCGATGGAGTCGTGCGTGGGCGGGCCGTTCTTCCCCGGCATCGAGATGAGCCGCCGCTGCCGGGAGCCCGAGCGGTACGCGGCGCAGTTCCGGTTCCGGGCCGACATGGAACCCGGCTGCATGACCGAGCGGATGGCCGTGCCCTGGCAGGCCGACTTCACCGACTGCCGGCACTTCTGGTGGCCGGCGCAGCGCCCGGACGACGTGATCGTCGACCAGGACTACCGGGCCGTGACGTCGGCGCTGTTCCCGGACGGGAACACGCCGAGCCGGCCGATCAACACGACCGCGTTCCCGCGCTGGCGCTGGGACCGCGGCATCGGGGACTCGTTGCCGACCTCGCTGGACGCTAGGCGGCGCGCCGACAGGAGGCACCGCGAGATGGTCCAGGAATGGTCGCAGCTCGGTTTCGTCAGGCCGGCCGCCGACGACACCGGAGTGCACGTGGAGACCGAGCGGGCGCCGTTCGCGGGGCTGCGCGACCGCGACTACTTCCACATCATGCTCAACCTGCATAAATATCCGGAGTTCCTGCCGACCGCGGCCCGGCTCGCCCACGGCTATCTGGACGCCGCCGCGGCGTACCAGCAGGACCCGATGGTCGACACCGAGCTCAAGCCGTTCCGCTTCGAGGAGCGGGCGTTCGACGCCCGCCTGGACAGCATCTACCAGGATCTGGTCGACCGGGTCGGACGCTACGACCCGGCGAACGACCGGCAGTTCAAGACCCGGGCCGACGCGATCGACCGGGTGCGGCAGTCCGGCCCGCTCAACCAGACCGACGGCGTGTGGCTGCGCAACGTCGCCACCGTCGGCCCGATCGACGACCTCACCGGCTTCCTCACCCAGATCTGGGTCGACGAGGTGGGCGCCGGCGATCCCGCGCAGAACCACGCGAACATCTACACCCAGACCCTGTCCAGCGTGGGCATCAACACGGCGCCGCTGACCAGCATCGAGTACGCGCAGGACGACAAGCTGCTCGACTCGGCCTTCACGCTGCCGCTGTTCCAGCTGGTCGTCTCCCAGTTCACCGACCAGTTCCTGCCCGAGCTGCTGGGCATGACGCTGTTCTTCGAGTGGGAGTCGGTCGAGCTGGCCACCACCGCCCGCCTGCTCCAGCGCTTCGAGATCGATCCGACGTACTACCGGCTGCACGTGGCGATCGACAACGCCGACACCGGCCACGGCGCGATCGCGAAACGCGCGGTGAAGCGTTACCTGGCCGGTTTCTCCGACGAGGACGTACGCCAGCAGCAGTGGGCGCGGATCTGGAACGGTTACGTGGCCTTCCGCGTCACCGGCACGCTCGGCCAGGACGTCGTCGACACCCTGCTGTCCCCCGACCGGGCGCGCGAGCGGGTGCTGCAGATGATCGACAACAAGAAGCGCTACGGCAGCCTCAACCACGGCGGGCTCCCGTCCGGCGGCATGACCAACAACCTCTTCGACAACCCGTCCCAGCTGCTCGACGTGCTGGTGAAGAGCGGCCAGGTGGTCCGCGGCGACCCGGAGAACAGCCCGTTCCTCAAGCAGATGGACTTCGGCGGCCACATGTACCGCGTGTTCTCCCCGGAGGAGCGCGGCGACTGGGAGGACTGGATCCGCTCGCTGGCCCGGCCCGAGGCCGCCGCCCCGCCCGCCGCCCCGAACGCCTTTGCGGCCGCGGCCAAGCCGGATGCCGCCCCCGAGCCCGAGCCGGCGACGCCGGCCGAGGTCCCGCACCTGCTCTACTCCTCGTCGGCCGAGGAAGTGAGCAAGCACCCACGCCACACGCTCCTGGGCCACGGCGCCGCCCATTGAGAATGGGGCCATGGCTATCGAGTTTCTGGTGGATCCGCCGCTGACCGACGACCTTCGGGAACGCCTCGTCGCGCTCTGGGTCGAGGTCACCAACGCCGGCGGGGCGGTGGGCTTCGTGGCGCCGGTCGAGGCGGCGGCCGTGCGGCCGGTGGCCGAGGCGGCGTTCGCGGGGGTGGCGGACGGGCTCGATCGGCTGCTGGTCGGGGTGGACGACGGCGAGATCGTCGGGTTCCTGTTCGTCACCGACAACCGGTTCCGGCTCAAGGACCACTGGCGGGTGCTCAAGCGGGTCATGGTGACGCCGCGCGGCCAGGGCAAGGGCTACGGCGCGGCGCTGATGCGCGAGGCCGAGGCGCTCGGGCGCAAGGCGGGGCTGGCCGGGTTGTCGGTGACCGTGCGCGGCGGACAGGGGATCGAGGGCTTCTACCTCAGGCTTGGCTATCGCGAGGTGGGCCGGCTGCCGGGGGCGCTGCGGGTCGGGCCGGGAGACGACCGGGACGAGGTCTACATGTGGCTCGACCTTGCGGGTCCCGTCGGCCTTGTGGGCTCCGCCGGTCTCGCCGGCTGAAAGATGCCGCCGTGGCCGCCGGGTCGGCGACGCCCCTGGGGGTGATGGCGTCGCCGCCGGCGGCCGGGCGGCCGCGCGGGCACCGGGGGATCAAGCCCGGGCGCGGCGGGTGGTGGGGCGCGGAAGCTTGGGAGGGCGCGTCAGCAGGACGACGCGAAGCCTGGGAGGACGCGTCAGCAGGACGACGCGAAGCCTGGGAGGACGCGTCAGCAGGACGACGCGGCCAGGCCGACGGCCTGTTGCGCGGGGGGCACCTCGACGTCGCCGGTGGGGGCGGCCAGCTCGGTGGACTCGAGCGCGGGCGTGGCCGACGACGTGGCGGGGGCGGCGGACGAGGCGGCCGGCGACGGGCTCGCCTTCTTCTTCGCCTTCGAGGGCGTGGCGGCGGTGGTACGGGACGAGACCGTCGAGCCGCCGCCGACCAGGCGCACGGACGTCTTCTGGGTGGCCCCGGGCGTCAGCCTGATGCCAGTGGCGACGGTGCTGTGGCCGTACACGTCGCTGATCTTGATCTTGAATGGTCCGCTGCCGGCGCCGCCGTCGATGACCCAGTAGTTGTAGTCCTCGCGGTGCGTGGCCTTGCCGTTGACGGTGACCGACTTGAGCTGGTTGCCGTGGTTGTCGATCAGGACGGCCAGCCAGTACTGCGAGGAGCCCTCCTTGACCCGCACGCTGATCGGGCCCGGGGTGCTGACGCCGGTGACGGTCTTGTAGGTGATCGGGATGATCCCGTCGACCTCGGCGCCGATCTTCTTGAACGCCGTGCGGCTCAGGTCGAGATGGCCGGCCGCGCACTCCGGGCAGGAGTCGGTGACCTTGACCCGGACCTTGCCCTTGGGGCCGGTGACGTCGAGGTACGTCCCGCAGGCCGCGCCGGCCGAGTACTGATCCGGGCCGAGCGCCACGAACAGATCATCGGCGGGGGAGGAGGGAAACGAGCAGTTGCCGGTGCCGCCACCCAGGTCGTAGAACGTCGCCTTGCCCGACTTGGCCGACGTCGACGGCGGCGCGGCGCACGCGGAGCCGGTGTTCTGCAGCAGCAGCGCGACACCGAGCACGGCGGCGAGGACCACGGCGCCGCCGGCGGCGAGCCAGCGGGGCGAGAGGAGACGGGAGCCGGTCACGCTGAGGGATCCTGCGCGGCCGCCGGGATTCCGGCAACCTTCCTAAGACAGACCTAAGGCGCGGGGGACGAGCGTCACCGGATCAGTGGACAACCGTCACCGGGTCGCCCTTGTGAATTGCCCCCCGCCCGCCCGGCGCCGGGATCAGGTTGATCGCGAAGAGCAGCTCCTTGCCGAACCGCCGGCGCCGGCCGAGCATGCGCAGCGGCTCCCGCCCCTTGGCGCCGGTCTCCTGATCGATCGTGGTCACCACGCAGCGCGCGCAGCCCGAGTCGGCGATCAGCTCGACGTCGCCGACCCGCAGCCGCACGCCGCGCTCGACCCACTCGTCCTCGGCCCACGGCTCGGCGCCGCCGACCACCAGGTTGGGCCGGAACCGGGTGATCGGCACCGGCTCGTCGCCCGCCTCGGCCAGCCAGTCGTTCAGCGCCGCCAGCGAGGCCGCGTTGGCCAGCAGCATCGGATAGCCGTCGGCGAAGCTCACCGGCTCGCCCTCGGCCGTCTCGCCGCCGACGGCGCGCCCGCCCGGGTCGGCCTGCCAGACCAGCCGGGCCGGCTTCCCGAAGAACGCGCTGCTCCACTCGCTCTCGGCGATCCGGGCCGGCGCGGCGACCTGGCTCGAGAAGACCCGCACGAACTCCTTGGGCCCGTCGGCCGGCTCGTCCACGTCGAGGTCGGGCCGGCCGGGCGCGGAGAGCACGATGCCGCCTTCACGGGGCGTGACGCGCAGCTGGGTGAGGCGCGCGTGGCCACGCTGGGTGATCCCCACGCCATCGGCGTCGACCATCATCCACCGCCGATCACCGGCGAGACCCCACGGCTCCACCCGCGCCACGTCGTGGTCGATCCGGTGACAGCCCTTGACCGGGTACGTGTAGAGCGCCGCGACGTGCATGCGCCCAGCCTGCCACGACCGCGCCGCCGGGGTGTCCTTCCGGCCGCGACCGTCAGGCGGCGCCGGGTCGCGGGCGCCGCCGCAGCCGGTCGAGCAGCCCGCCCGCGCGGGTCGTCATCCGGGGTTCGGAGCCGGTGTCCGCGGGCGGCTCGGTCCGGGCTCGCTCCTCGGTGCGGGCCCTTTCCTCGGCAAGGGCGCGCATGTGGTGTTGCAGGCGCTGGATGATCTCGGGGGTCGGCGGGTCGTCGTCGCTCTCGTCACCCGGCGCCTCGCTCTCGCCACGCTCGCCGGCGGCGTGTGCGTCCCGGCCCAGGCTCGAGACCGTCAGGTCCCAGGCGGCGTTCAGGCGGTCCGGGTCGTCGAAGACCGATTCCTGCAGCGGCGCGTACGGCGTGACGAAGTCGGTGGACTCGACCAGCCAGATGGCGTCGTGGGCCGCCGCCGACGGCTCGTTCTCGGGCATCGGATCCCCTTACTAGTTGGCCTGGACCGCTGACCAATGGCCGTGCGTACGGCTCAAGAGGTCGCGGTAGTGGACCAGCTTGAGGAGGAATCGGTAGTAGACGTACAGGAAGTTGAGGAAGGAGACGACGCCCAACGTGATCCACGCGGGCTGGGTGATGCCGAGGAACGCGACGTGGGCGTGCGCGGCATGGCCTCCGCTGCCGCTGGTCGGGGCGGTGATCAGGTACGTCACGATCGAGACGATCGACAGTACGCCGCTAACTATGAGCGAAACCCGGGCCAGGAGGGATCCCCCGACCAGCGCGTTCCGGTCGGAGGCGATGCCGAACCAGGACGCCACCACCGCGGGCAGGCCGAGTACGACCGCCGGATAGTCGCTTCCCGGTGACACCCGGTGGTGGGAGATGAGGAAGCCGACCACGGCGAGCAGCACGGTCGTCGCCAGTGCCGTCATGACGGCCTGCAGCCGTGATCCCGGTGGCACCTCCTTGAACCGCCCGATGATCCGTAGCCCGCCCATCTTCGGGCGCATCGCCCCGAATCCCCGGAGGTAGAGGTGGATGAAGTTCTGGCCGCGCCGCCGCTGCAGGCGGAAATAGTGACGGTCGTCGAACCATTCGCCCGACGGTTTGCGGCCCGAGCGATGGCAGCATCCGCGCGCGTTCGGCGTCGATCCGATCCAGGATGCCTCGACCGGGCGCTTGCAGTGCATGCAGACCAGACGCTGCTCGAGGACGTACTTGCTCTCCGGCGCGTTGAGTCGCAGGTGATACGAGGACGCGGTCAGCGCGAGGTCGATCGGCACGGCGATCTGCGAAGGGCGCAGGCCGAGGGCGATCCGGGCCAGGCCGCGCCAGCCCCGCATCCGGCGGCGCAGCTTCCGGTTGCCGTCCGGCGCGATGCGCGACGACGCCGTCAGGGTCCGCTCGTACTTGAGCAGGACGCGGCCGCCGGTCACCGAGGCGGCGTGGACGACGGCGACGATGGGATAGGCGCCGCACAGTTCCAGCACGTACCGGCCGAGCCGTTCCTTCGCCAGGCCGTCCAGCGGAAACCCGTCGATCTGGTCGTCCACCTCCCGCTTCGTGGCCGCGATGTCGACGTACCCGCGCATGGCGAGAAGCTGAAGAAGGTGCTTCTCCCGCAGCCGGGTGACCTCGTCGGGCCAGCTCCCGGTCGCCGCCGGGCTCGCGCCGGCCACCACGCTCTCGTAGCCCAGCGCCAGGAGCAGGCGCAGGCCCGCCGCGGCCAGCCGGGTGGTCTCGTCGTAGGTCAGATCGGCGAGCGTGCAGTCGCCGGCGTCCTGCAGCTGAAAGTTGTCGATCAGCTCGCCCTTCACCGGATGCAGGACCGGGAGGTACAGGAACGTCGCCCGTTCCCAGCCGGGCGGGAGAGCGAGCTCGACCGTGACCCGCTGAACCATGAGCGACCCTTCGAGGTCGATGGTCTCCGCGACGCGCACGCGATGCTTCGCCGGATTCATGATCAGTTCGACGAAGACGCCGACCGCCTCCCGATAGTCATCGTGGATCACGTGGTCCGCCGGGCCGGCCGGGATCCAGCCGGCCGGATCCGCCGTTCCTCTCCGCGTCCGGAACCGGATCCGCCGCGCCGCCTCGGCGGAAAGCTGGTCGAGCCACCGGTCGTGCGGGATCGCCAGACCGGGGCGAAGGCAGTCCTCCGCGGCCAGCCGGTCCCGGCGGCACAGGAAAAGGCCGGCGGTGATCAGCACGGCGAGCACGCCCGCGGCCGTCCGGGCCACCAGCTCCCAGCCCTGCCAATGCGGGATTCCGCGCAGAAAACCGCTCGACAGGACGACTACCGCCAGGAATCCGCCGAGCAGGGCGAAGGCGGATTTGGCGAGGCGCACGCCGAGCCCGTCGCGCTTCCATGCCGGGTCGTATGCGGACATGTCTGACCCATAACGACGTAACCGTTGGCAACCGTGGAACGCGTCCGGCGCTTCCTCGCCGAGCATAGGACGACGGCGGGCGGGGGACCCGGGGAATGGGTCAGGTCGGACGCCGGCCCGGGCAATCCGCCCATTGAGGGCGCGACCGCTACGCCGTTCGGCCGTGCGGCGCGGCCGAACGGTCGAATCAATGGCATCAATATTGGGTGGGCGGGACCGGGCTCGTATCTTCATGGCTATCACCAACGGAGGTGACCCGTGGGGCGGGTGCTCGTGGTGGAAGACGATGATCGGATCGCCGGGCTGGTCACGCGAGCCCTGCGCGCCGAGGGGCACGTGGTCGACCGGGCCGCGACCGGGACCGACGGGCTCGAGGCGGCTCTCGCCGCCGAGTTCGACCTGATCATGCTCGACCTCATGCTGCCGGACCTGGACGGCGCCACCGTGCTCGACGAGGTGGTCCGCGCCCGGCCCGAACAGCGGGTGTTCGTCCTCTCGGCGGTGCCCGAGATCGGCGCCCGGGTCGCCTGCCTCGAGGCCGGCGCCACCGATTTCCTCGGCAAGCCGTTCGCCATGGCCGAGCTGGTGGCCCGGGTGCGCACCCGGATGCAGGCGCCGGCGCCCGGCGCGCAGCGGCGCTGGCTGGTGGTCGGGCTGATCAGCCTCGACCTGCGGCTGCACCGGGCCCTGGTCGGCGGGCGGCAGATCGACCTGTCCTTCCGGGAGTTCCTGCTGCTCCGCCACCTCATGGAGCGGGTCGGTCAGGCCTGCACGCGGTCGGAGCTGCTGGCCGATGTGTGGGGAATGATGTTCGACCCCGGCAGCAACGTCGTCGACGTCTACGTGCGCCGGTTGCGCAGCAAGCTCGACGACCCCGAGAGCGTGGAGACGGTGCGCAATGTCGGCTACCGCTTCGTCCCGGGTTAGCCCGCTGCTGATACCGCTGCTGGTCGGCGCCGGCCTGCTCAACCTGGGACTCATGTACGTGCTGCCCGGCGCCGAGACCATCCCGTTCCACCTGGTGTGGATCGGGCTGTCGGTGGTGTACGGCCTGGTCACCTGGCCGTTGCGGCCGATGCTCGCGACGCTGGCCGTCGTCGCCGTGACGACCGGCTACGTGCTGGTCCACCACGCCGCGGCCGGCGTGATCGGCTGGGAGGAGACCACCGAGGTGCCGCTGATGGCGGCGGTCTTCGTGGTCATGGTGTGGCACGTGCGCCGCCGCCAGCTGGTGTCCGCCGAGATCGCCCGGCTGGCCGAGGGCGAGCGCCGCCGCGCCATGGCCCGCGACCATTTCGTCCGCCTCGCCTCGCACGAGCTGCGCACCCCGATCACGGTCGCGCGCGGCTACGCCGAGCTGCTCCGGACGGCCGCGGACGACCCGTCGGTGATCGCCGACAGCACGATCGTGCTCGAGGAGCTCGACCGGCTGGCCGGCATCACCCATCGGCTGGTGACCCTGGTCCAGCTGGAGGGGGCGGACGTGCGGGAGACCGCGGACGTCGACGCCGCGCTGATCGCCATGGTCGACCGCTGGCGGCCGGCCGCCGACCGGCAGTGGCGGGTGTGCTCGACCGTCGGCCGGGCGTCGTTCAACCCCGAGCGGCTCAAGGCGGCGCTGGACAGCCTTCTGGAGAACGCCGTCAAGTTCACCGAGCCCGGCGACGTCATCGCGGTCGAGGGCGATGGCACCCGGGACACCTGGGCGGTCACGGTCACCGATTCGGGGCCGGGTATGTCGGCCGAGAGTCAGACCCGGCTCGCCGCGCTCGGCGCCGACGCGCTGGGGGTCACCGCCTCGGGCACCGGGCTGGGCCTCGCCACGGTGAGCGCGGTCGTCCGGTCGTGGAACGGACGTCTCACCATCACCACGCCGCCGGACGGCGGCACCGCCGTGCGGATGGAGTTTCCGCGCGGCGCCACCGTCCATGACGGACTCATGACAGTTCTGTCATGAGTCGCTCACCCCGCGTATCGGGCGATCCATCATCAGCCTGATGCGCCCGGCACACCGGCCGGCGCGTCACGCGTGGGAGGTGGGGTCCGATGCGGGATCGACGATGGCGCGTACTGGCCGGGATGTCGGCCGTCGCGATCGTGGTGGCCCTGCTCCCGCCGGTGGCGGCGGCCCGGCCGGCGGAGGCCGCGACCGCGTGCCCCGACGGAGGATGCGCCGTGACGGTGGACGTGCGCGACTTCGCGAGCGCCCAGCCGCTGACGAACTTCAACTACCTCGTCAACGTGGACAACACGAAGCTGCCCGGCGATCCGCTCGCCCTCAGCACCGAGAGCAACAGCCCGATCGTGGCCGAGGGCGACCAGGACCGCACCGCGCTGCGCCTGCCCGCCGGCCGCTACCTGATCTCGGCCCGCTCCCTGAACCACAAGATGTGGGGCGCCTACCTCACGCTGCCCAACCCGGCCACCGCGGACGGCTCGGCCACCGCGCGCATCGACCTCACCGAGGCGAGTGACGCGCACCCGCTGCCGCTCGGCAAGATCCGGGTGTTCGTCTTCGACGACAACGCCTGGACGAACGGCGCGCCGGACACCGAGGAGGGTGGCGTCGACGGCTTCCAGGTCGAGCTCAAGGAGCAGACCCAGAGCGACGTCACCGTGGACTACCACAACAACCCGCTGTGCGGCGGCCAATGCCTCACCGACGGCGACGGCTTCTCCCAGATCGACAACCTCGGTCCGGCCACGTACTACATCGAGGTGCACCCGCCGGACAAGGCGTGCAACGACGACCCGGACAGCCGCTGGCACCAGACCACGACCATCGACGGCGGCCTGCAACTGCTGGCCCCGGTCGAGGAGGGCAGCGACGGCACCGGCGCGCCCGGCGAGCAGCTCTGGGAGCCGCCGAACACGCGCACCGCGTACTGGTTCGGCTTCGTCTGCTCGCCGCAGCCGTTCGCGGCGAGCGGGACCGGCGAGATCACCGGGCAGGCGCGGAACTGGGCCGAGTGGGCGCCGTACACCACGGGCACCTACAACGACCCGGTGGAGAGCCCGTTCGTGGCGCTCTCCGACGCGACCACCGACCAGACCGTCTACGTCGGGCAGGGCGACGGCGCCGGCAACTTCGACATCCAGAACGTCCCGGCCGGTTCGTACAACCTGGCCATCTGGGACGAGCAGCTGAGCTACATCATGCGGTTCAAGCCGGTGACGGTGGCCGCCGGGCAGACCGTCGACGTCAACGACACGGGTGACGACGGCCAGTCCGGCATCGGGGTGTCCCGCTGGTTCGGCTGGCTGGACGGGCACGTCTACAAGGACACCAACGGCAACGGCCGGCTCGACCCCGGCGAGCCGCTGCTCGCCAACACCGACGTCGACCAGCGCTGGCGGGATGGCTCCATCAAGGAGGCGACCTTCACCGACGCGCACGGGTACTACCAGTACCCGACGGCCGAGGGCGGCCCGCTCGGCCGGTGGATCGTCAACGAGCAGGGCTTCGCGCGCTTCTCGGCGTACCCGGGCCCGTCCGTGCACGACGAGCAGACCGGCGCCGTGACACCGTCCTGCGCGTCGCCCGCGCCGGCCAACCCGTGCCTGCCCACCGACCAGGGCGGCGGCCTGCTCACCAACCAGAAGCTGCTCGAGGGCCACCGGGCCACCGTCGACTGGGGCAAGCGCGACTACCCGGCCGGCACGCCCGGGCAGATCGTCGGCATCACCTACTTCGCCACCACCCGCAACGAGTTCGACGCCCGCTTCCAGAACCACGAGGACTACGAGCCGGCCGTCCCCGGCGTGACGGTCTACCTCGAGGGGCCGGGCCCGGACGGCGTGCCGAACACCGGCGACGACGTGGTGCTCAACAAGTACGTGACCGACAAGTGGCAGCAGCCGGACGCGAGCCAGGATCCGCAGCAGCCGACCGGCAACACGTTCACCCAGAACTGCAACCCGATCCGGGACTTCACCGGCGCCGACATCACCTCGCAGTTCAACCCGCGGATCGGGCCGAACTGCCTGGAGGTCCCGCTGGCCGGGCAGCCGACCCGGGACGGCGCCTTCGACGGCGGCTACGCGTTCGCCGACTACTGTCCGGGCGGCTACGACCTCGCCGCCGACGACGGCACCTGCGTGGGCGGCGGCGACCCGCAGCCGCTGGTGGCCGGCACCTACGTCACGCACGCGGTCATGCCCACCGACGCGGCCGACACCCGCGCCTGCGGCACCCTCGTCAGCGCGGCCAAGGGTGGCGTGCCCGGCGGCGGCGTGGGCTGCCTCTACCGGCCGGTCCGCGAGGAGGACGTCAACGTCGATCTCGGCAACGTCTTCACCCCCGCGCTGCCGCCCCCGCCGTGCACCGGCGACGACCACGTGATCGACCAGTCGACCCTGACGCCGCGCAGCGTCCACTACGGCGTCCCCGGCGCCCACGCCCCGCTGTGCGACAAGCGGCTCGTGGTGCTCACCAACGGGCAGAACGCGAACGCCGACTTCCACCTGATGACGAACTTCCGCACCGACCCCAACGGCGAGGACCCGGCCGACAACCGGGTCGGCGACGTGGCGGTGCCGGGCCGCTTCGTGGGACAGGTCTTCAACGACATCTACTTCGAACGGAACCCGCAGTCGCCGTGGTACGGCGAGCCGCGCCCGATCGCCGGCATCCCGGTCGGCATCTACGCCCGCGTGGACAGCGACGAGAACAACTGGCGGCTGCTCACGACGGTGACGACGAGCCCCGACGGCTCGTTCGAGGCGCTGCTGCCGTCGACCGAGACGTTCAACTGCCCGATACCGCAGGGCCCGTGCCCCGGCATGTACCTGGTCAAGGTCGACGACCCGGGCAGCAAGGCGCACCCGAACGCGGCGTACAACCCGAACCTGCTCACCGCCACCACGCCGGCCGAGTCGTGGCCGGGTCTCACCACCCAGCTCGACCTGCCGCTCGACCCGATCTCCGGAACGGCCTGCGAGGACCCGGCCGTCCCGGCCCGCCCCGAGCTGCTCCAGGTCTCCACGCCGGTCGTGCCCGCCACCGGGAGCCGCCAGATCACGGTGCAGGCCGACTTCATCGGCGCGGCCGGCACGGCGACCGGGCTCACCGGCGTACGCGCCACGCTGACCGACGACCGCAACGGGCAGACGCAGACGCTCACCCGGGCCAACGGCGGCATCGCGGGCTGGACGCCGGGCAGCGGCAGCACGCCCGACACGATCGTGCTCAACGTGCCGCCGCTCGCCACCAACACGGCCGCCAACCTGCTGCCCGACGTCACGTTCCGGCCCGGCCCGAAGCAGCTCACGATCACCACGGCGAACGCGGCCGGCGGCGTGTCCAGCGTCAACGGGCTCACCGTGCACGTGTTCGGCAGCAACGGCACCGGCGCCAACACCGTCGCGTACAACCCGGCGGTGGTGAACGTCGCGGCGCCGGCCACCAACGCGCACGCGCTGCAGAACGCGATCGACGCGGCCGCCGCCGGCAGCCTGCTGGTGCTGTCGCCCGGCGTCTACAACGAGAACATCCTGCTCTGGAAGCCGCTCAAGCTGCAGGGTCGCGGCCCGGGCGGGATCGTGGCGGCGCACGAGCTGCAATCGCGCGACCCGGAGGACCCGCGCTTCAACATCCCGGGCACGGTCATCGACGGCCGTTACTTCCTGCAGAACGCCACCGCCTACGACGCAGCGATCGCCGCGCACGCCCCGTACGCCGGGGTCAGCACCGCCCATCCGGTGCTGCGCGGCGCCGACATCACGGTGCTGGCCAAGACGACCACGGCCTACAACCTCGGCACCGGGATCACCGCGTCGTTCGGTCAGGCCCGGATCGACGGCATCGGCCTGAGCACCGGGCAGGGCGAGGGCGCCGGCGGCATCCAGCTGCAGGCCTCGATCAACAACATTCAGCTGACCAACAACGTGCTCGAGAACAACGGCGGCGTCGTGGCCGGTGGCATCGGCGTCGGCCAGCCCTACGACGACGGGGTCAACCACAACTACAACGTGCGGATCGGGAACGACCGGCTGATCGGCAACGGCGGCCTCACCCAGGCCGGCGGCATCGGGATCTTCAACGGCGCCAACGCGTACGAGGTGGCCGGCAGCATCGTCTGTTCGAACTTCAGCGTGAACTACGGCGCCGGCGTCTCGCACATCGGGCTCAGCCCCGGCGGCCGGATCCACGACAACCAGATCTACTACAACGACTCGGTCGACTCCGGCGCCGGCCTGGCCATCGAGAGCGAGCTGCCGGTCGGCGGCGGTTCCCTCGGCACCGGCACCGGCGCGGTCGACGTGGACCGCAACCTGATCCAGAGCAACTACTCGGGCGACGACGGCGGCGGCATCTTCGTGCTGGACGCGCTGACGGCCGCGATCAACATCCGGAACAACCTGATCGACAACAACGGCGCCGCGGACCTGGGCGGCGCGATCACCCTCGACGACGCGTCGAACGTACGCCTGGTCAACAACACCGTGGCCAACAACGTCTCGACCGGATCGTCCGAGGACTCCGACGGCAACCCGCACGCGGCCGGGCTCGCCTCCGAGGCGAACGACCCGCTGTTCCAGGACACGCTGCCGGCCGGCGCGCCCGACTTCTCCCGGCCCGCGGCGCTGTTCAACAACGTCTTCTGGAACAACGACGCCTTCACGCTGAGCCAGGCCGGCCCGGGGGCGACGCTGGTCGATCGCGGCTTCATCGACTTCGAGGTCCACGGCACCACGACGAACACCGACACGTTCACGCCGCGGTACTCCGACCTGACCAACGGGCAGAACCTCGGGCCCGACGGCGTGCTGCGCGCGGTCCCGGCCGGCCAGGGCAACCTGATCGGCACCAACCCCGGGTTCGTGGCGCCGTTCGTGGACGAGCTCACCGTCTCCGGCTCGCGACTCGACCCGCAGACCGCGGCGGTCACCATCACCGGCCAGGACCCGCCGGTCGGGCTCACCGGCGACTACCACCTGACGGCCGGCTCGGCCGTGCTGGACCGCGGCGTGCGCTGCTCGAACACCCCGGTGCCGGCGACCATCAACGCCTGCGCGGCCACCGCGGTGCCGGCGCCCAACGTCGACGTCGACGGCGCCTTCCGGCCGAACGCCGTCTCGCTGCGCCTTACCACCCCGTGGGACCTCGGGGCCGACGAACGGCCCGGCATACCGGTACCGCTGTTCGCCACCATCACCGGGCCGAGGAGGCTGCCGTGATCACGCGCCGGGAATTCCTCTGGGGAACGGCGGGCACGCTTGCCGCCGGGGTCCTCGTCGGCGACGCGCGCGCCGCCGGTGCGGCCACCACCGGCGTGTCGTTGGCCGCCACCGACGGGTACATCTCGGTACCCGGGCGGGAGGGCAACCCGCTGTACGTCTTCGGCTTCGTGCCGGCCAGCCCCTCGCTGTCGGTAGCCCAGCTGATCAGCACGTACAAGGGGCACGCACAGCACACGGCACCGACGCTGGACTTCCGTCAGGACGACGACATCAAGATCACGTTGACCAACCTCGGCTTCGTCCAGCGGCCCGACCTGGTCGACTCGCACACCGTGCACTGGCACGGCTTCGACCTGCCGACGCCGCTCAACGACGGCGTGCCGGAGGTGTCGGTGGCGGTGCCGGTCGGCAAGCAGCTCACCTACTTCTACCGGCCGCACCGCGAGGGCACGTACATGTACCACTGCCATTTCGAGGACGTCGAGCACGTGCAGATGGGCATGACCGGCATCGTGTTCGTCCGGCCGCGGCAGGACGGCGCCGCGATCGGCGGCTTCACCCGGTTCGCCTACAACGACGGGGACGGCTCCACCGGCTACCACCGGCACTTCGCCATCCTGCTGAACGAGCTGTGGCGCGACTTCCACGACGGGGACCGCGACATCCAGGAGTCCATCCCGACCGACTACGATCCGCAGTGGTTCACCCTCAACGGCCGGCCCTACCCGATGTCGGTGCTGCCCAACGACGACCCGGCGCTGCCGGCCGCGATGCGGGTCGGCACGCCGAACCCGAACTACGGCGGCGCGGTCGACCACAGCCAGCCGAACTCGGCCCTGATCCAGGTGAACCCGGGCGAGCGTGTGCTGCTGCGGCTGGCCAACCTCGGCTACCAGCAGCACAGCATGCAACTGCCGGGCATCCCGCTGCACGTGATCGGGCAGGACGCGTCGCCGCTGCGGTCCGGCTCGTACTGGACCAACACCCTGTACCTCGGGCCGGGCGAGGCGCGCGACGTCCTGTTCGACGCGCCGGCGTACGACCCGGCGCGCCCGTCGGGCTCGGACGCCTGGGGCGCCCACAACGTCTACTTCTTCAAGAACCGGGACTGGCGCAAGCTGCAGAACTTCGCCTCCCCGGCGCCGGGACCGGGCGGCATGATGACCGAGGTCCGGGTGTACGCCCCGGCCCGCCCCCTGCCCGCGCAGACCGTCGTGAGCCAGACCTATGTCTGAGGGGGCCACCATGAGGTTCGCGGCCGTATTGACGCTCGCCGCCGCCGGCTGCCTGCTCGTGCCGGGCGCCGCCGCCGCGATCCCGGCCGACGCCCCGCCGACCGGCATGGTCTGCACGCCCGGCGCCGTCGCGGGCGGCGTGCACACCTTCGACCTGGTCGCCGAGACCGGCTACATCGACACGCCGGACGGCAACAGCGTCTTCATGTGGAGCTACGCCGAGGCGGGCGGCCACTTCCAGAGTCCCGGTCCGGTGCTGTGCGTGACCCAGGGGCAGACGGTCGTGGTCAACCTGACCAACAACCTCGCGGAGCCGGCCTCGATCGTCTTCCCGGGCCAGGACGATCCCGTCGGCGCGTCCGGCGGCAGCGCCGGCCTGCTCACCACCGAGGCCGCGGCGAACGGCGGCACCGTGCGGTACTCGTTCGTGGCCGGCAGCCCCGGCACGTACCTGTACGAGAGCGGCTCGGACATCGCCAAGCAGATCGAGATGGGCCTGTACGGGGCGCTGATCGTCCGTCCCGCGGCGGGCGCCGGCCTCGCCTACGGCTCGAGCACCGCCTTCGACCCCACCCACGAGTACCTGCTGCTGCTCAGCGAGATCGACTCCGACCTGCACCACGCCGTCGAGACCGGCGGCGCCTACGACGTGAACGCCCGCCGGGACCGCTACTTCGCGGTCAACGGCCGCGAGTTCCCGGACACCGTGCAGGACAACGGCTCGGGGCTGCTGCCGAACCAGCCGTACGGCTCCCTCGTCCGGATCCAGCCGACCGTCCCGTCGGCGGCGCCGGCCCTGATCCGCATGATCAATGTGGGCGCCGCGAACCATCCGTTCCACCCGCACGGCAACCACACGACGCAGATCGCCCAGGACGGCCGTCTGCTGCCGGCGCCGGTCGAGCATTTCGGCGAGACGATCGCGGCCGGTCAGACCCAGGACTTCCTGCTCCGCTGGGACGACCAGGACGGCTGGGACCAGGCCACCAACCCGCTGCCGGTGCCGCCGCCGAACTTCCGGGACGTCTTCTTCAAGGACGCCAACACGTGGTACGCCGGAAGCCCGTACCTGGGGCACAAGGGCGCGCTGCCGAGCGGCGTCGTCAGCCAGAACATCTGCGGCGAGTGGTACTTCCCCTGGCACAGCCACGCGCTCAACGAGTTCACGAACTTCGACCAGGGCTTCGGCGGCATGGCGACGCTGCTGCGGGTGGACCCGCCGGGCGGCTGCTTCGCCGCGCCGGTCTCGGCCGCCCCGGCCGGCAGCGTGCTCAAGTCGGGCACGGTCGCCGGGCTCGCCGCCGACGACACCAGCTACTACGCGGTCAATCCCCGCACCACCACCCGGCCGACCGCCACCACCGCCGCGCAGACGTCGATCACCGTGGCCTCGGCCACCGGCTTCCCCGCCACCGCCGGCTACTACGTGCGGCTCGACAACGAGGTGCTGCGGGTCACGGCGGGCGCGGGCGGCACGACCTGGACGGTGCAGCGCGGTCAGCTCGGCACCACCGCGGCCGCGCACGCGAGCGGCGCCGTGGTCACCGCCCTGGCCACCGACTTCACCGCGGGCTTCACCGGCGTTCCGGCCGGATCCCAGCACCTGAAGGTGACCTACAAGGGCGCGAACTGCGCGACCACGACGGCGTCGACCTGTACGGCGCTGACCGCCAACCCGCCGCAGCAGACCGTGAAGATCTGCGACTGGACGGTGGGCGGCGCGGCCGGCTGCTCGGCGCCGACCTCGCCGGGATGGGTGACCCTGCCCGCGCCGCCGGCTCAGCCGCAATCCGTCGGGTCCGCCGAGGTCGGCGCGACCTGGAGCCTGCCGACCGCGGCCGCCTATCTCAGCGGCGGACAGGTCCGGGTTCTGGTGCACACCGAGCGGTACACGTCCCCCGCCCCGGCGGCGTTCTCCACCTGGGGAAACCTGCTGGCGCTCACCTACGACGCCCCTTAGGAGACGGCGATGCACGTACGGAAGGGCGCGCTCGTGCTGGCGCTCGTGGCAGCCGGACTCATCGTGCCGAGCCCGGCGTCGGCGGCGGCAGTGTCCATCACCCTGTGCGCCGTGCCGGGCGCCGCCACCCTGGCCGGCGGCGGGAGCGTCCCGATCTGGGGCTTCGCCACCGGCTGCGCGAACCCCGGGCTGCCCGGCCCGGTGCTGTCCGTGAACGTCGGCGACACGGTCGCGCTCAGCGTCACCAACGCGCTGCCCGCCGGCCACGCCGTGACCCTCGAGATCCCGGGTATCGACTTCGGCCCCGGCCCGGACTCGGCGCCGCCGGGCGGCACGGTGACCCGCACGTTCACCGCCTCGGCGCCCGGCACGTACCTCTACCAGAGCGGCGGCGACGCCGGCCGGCAGGTCGCCATGGGCCTGTACGGCGCGCTGATCGTCCGGCCGGCGACGGCCGACTACGACGTGGAGGCGCCACTCGTGCTGAGCGCGATCGACCCGGCCTTCAACGCCGCGCCCGAGACCTTCGACCTGCACGCCTACCGGGCGACGTACTGGCTGGTCAACGGACGCTCCTATCCGGACACCGGGCCTGGCGTCACGGCCGCCGGCGGGCAACGGCTGCTGCTGCGCTATCTCAACGCCGGCTACGACAACACCACGATGACGATGCTCGGCATGCACGGCCGGGTGGTGGCGCGGGACGCCCGCCCGATCGGCGGCGACCTCGAGGTGACGGCCGAGACCATCCCGGCCGGCGCGACCGAGGACGTCCTCGTGACCGTGCCGGCCGGCGCCGGACCGAGCCCGCACGGCTTCCCGCTCTACAACCGGCAGCAGCACGTCACCAACGGCGACCAGACCGGCCCCGGGCCGGCGCCGGCCACCGGCGGCGGAATGTTGATCTTCATTCACCACTAGGAGGCGACGTGACCGACTCGCCCCGGCTCCGGGTGCGGCTGGCGAGCGCGCTGGCCGGCGTGGCGCTGGCCGCCGGCGGCCTCTGGGCCTGGCACGCGGCCCGGTCGCCGGCCGTCCCGGTCGCCGCCGCGGCGCCGGTGGGCTGGGTGCGCCCGGCCGTGGCCGCCGACGAGCTGGGCCAGGCCAGCGGGGTGACCATCACCCGGGTCGCCGTCTCCGGCGGGGGCGGCCTGGTCGACCTCCGGTTCCGGGTGGTCGACCCGGACCGGGCGCACGCCCTGCACGACCCGTCGACGCCGCCCGCGGTCGTCGCCGAGGGCTCCGGCCTCGTGGTGCGTGACCTGCTGATGAACCACGAGCACAGCGGCGACTACCGGGCCGGCGTCACGTACTACCTGGTGTTCGACAACCCCGGCAACTGGGTGCGGCGCGGCGACCGGGTCACGGTGCTCCTGGGGAATGCGCAGGTCGAGCATGTCCGGGTGGTCTGAGCTCGCCCTTGCCACCCCCGGGGCCCCCGGCGGGCAGGTCGCGGAACGATTCGGCGGCATCGCGCCCCACGACGCCGCCTTCGGATGGGTGTTCCCGTGCCTGCTCGCCGGGTTGGTCGGGGGTCTGCTCGTGGCTCTGATCGCGCTGTCCCCGCCGGGCGCCCCGGCGGCCGGTCGCCGGATCGTGCTCACCTTCGCCGCCGGCTCGGGCGCCCTGGCGACGGTGCTCGGCGCGGCCCTGGGCCGGCCCTGGCCGCTGGTCGCGGCGCTCACCGTGCTGGCCGGCATCGCCCGCGACGGGCGGCACCGGTGGCTGCCGGCGAGCGTGGCCGTCCTGGTCGCGGTGCTCGCCGTGGTCGAGCCGGCGACCGTCTTCGCGCCGCTGGGCGGTCTCGCCGCGTACGCGGTGGCCCGGCTCGCCACTCGCGCCGCCGGTGACGTGGTCACCGCGCCGATGCGGGATCGCGCCGCGCCCCTCGTCGCGGCCGGTGTCATCCTGGTCGCCGCCGCCGGTGCCGGCCCGCCGCCGCCCGCCACGCCGGCGCCGGTGCTGCGGGCCGGGGTGGTCGCCGACCTCACCGTCTCGCTGGTGCAGGCCGGCCGCGCGGTCACGGTGCGGGCGGCCAGCGGGCGCCGGCCGCCGCCCGGGCCGATCGACCAGGTCAGCCTCGATCTCGCCGGCCGGACGGTCCCGCTGTTCCCGGGCACGCCGGGGCGATACGCCGGCACCGTGGACGTCCCGCCGGCCGGCTCGGCCGTGCGCGCGACCGTCACCGTGCGGCGCGCGGGCGAGCGGCTCACGGTTCCGCTCGCCTGGACCGTGCCGGCCCCGGCCCGGGCCCCGTCCCGGCTGCCCCGCGCCGGCCTGTTGACGCTCGCCGTGCTGGCGCTCGCCGTCGTGCACCGGCGGATCCGGAAGGACGTGCCATGAGGCGTACGGTCGCCTGTGCCCTGTTGATCTCTCTGTTCGTCCCGGCCGTTCCCGCCTCCGCCGCGCCCGTCTTCGAGAGCGTCGTGGTCCGGCTGCGCACCCAGGTCGACCCCGGCCGCGTCGCCGGCCACTCCCGGCACGAGCGGCAGACCGCGCTGGTCCGGGCGTTGCGGGCGCGGGCGAGCGCCGACCAGCCGGGCCTGCTCGGCCTCCTGCGCCGGCGGCGGGCCCAGGGCCTGGTCACCGACGTGACCCCGCTGTGGGTGGTCAACGCGGTCGCGGTCACGGCCACGCCCTCGGTCGTCCGCGAGATGGCCGCCCGCCCGGAGGTCGCCCGCATCGACCCCGACGCCACCGACTTCGTCCCGTCCGCCGTCCCCACCGGACCGAACGTCGAGGCCGTGGGGGCGCCGGCCCTGTGGGATCTCGGCCTCACCGGTCAGGGTGCGGTCGTCGCCGTCATGGACACCGGCGTCGACGCCGGCCACCCCGATCTGGCGGCGACCTGGCGCGGCGGCGCGAACAGCTGGTACGACCCGAACGGCGAGCACCCGGCCGCACCCACCGACGTCAACGGGCACGGCACGGCGACCGCCGGCGTGATCGTCGGCGGCTCGGCGAGCGGCGCCACGCTCGGCGTCGCGCCGGGCGCCCGCTGGATCGGCGTGAAGATCTTCAACGATCGCGGCGTCGCCTCCACCTCGGCGATCCACAAGGGCTTCCAGTGGCTGCTCGACCCCGACGGCAACCCGGCCACCGCGGACGGGCCCGACGTGGTGAACTCCTCGTGGACCGGGTCGGCGGCCGGGTGCAACGCCGAGTTCCAGCCCGACCTGCGCAATCTGCGGGCGGCCGGCATCCTTCCCGTCTTCTCGGCCGGCAACTACGGCGGCGCGGGCAGCACAGTGCTGAGCCCCGCGAACCTTCCGGAGGCGCTCGCGGTGGGCTCGATCGACAGCGCCGGTGTGGTCGACCCGTCGAGCAGCCGCGGGCCGTCCGCCTGCGACCAGCGGACCGAGCCCCGGCTCGTCGCGCCGGGAGTCGGCATCCGGACCACCGACCTGTACGACGGCTACCTCGACGCCACCGGAACGTCGGTGGCGGCGCCGCACGTGTCCGGCGTCCTGGCGCTGCTGCTCGGCGCGTATCCCGACCTGAGCCCGGACCGCGCGCAGTCGGCGCTCGAGGCCACGGCCGCCGATCTGGGCGACGCCGGCCCCGACAACGCGTACGGGTATGGCCGGGTCGACGCGCCCGCCGCCAACCGATGGATCGCCACCGCGCCCGACTTCACCGTCGCGGTCTCACCGTCGTCCCCGACGGTCGCGCCCGGCGAACCGGCGACGCTGGCGGTCACGGTCACGCCGGTCAACGGCTTCGCGGCCGGCGTCACGCTCGCGCTGACCGGGCTGCCCGCCGGCGCCTCCGCGACGATCACCGGCACGACCCAGATCGCGATCACGACCACCGCCTCGATCGCGCCCGGCGCGTACCTCCTGGCGGTGACGGCGACCGGCGGGGGCCTGAGCCGCACCGCGTACGCCCGGCTGACCGTCACCCCGCCGCCCGGATTCGCGCTGACCGCGTCGCCGGCCTCGGTGACCGTGACCCGCGGTCAGACGGCCACCTACACGGTCGGGACGAGCGCGATCGGCAACTTCACCGGGCCGGTCACCGTCACGGTGAGCGGGCCGCCCGCGGGCGCCACCACGACCGTCACGCCGAACCCCGCGGCCGTGCCCGGCACCGCGAAGCTGCGCGTCACGACCACGTCCGCCACCGCGCGCGGCACGTTCACGCTGCGCATCACCGGCACGGCCGGAACCGTGCAGCGGCAGGCTACGACGACGCTGGTGGTGCGGTGACCCGGTCGCGCCGGGGCGCCGCGACGGCCAGGCGATCGAGGTCGCGGAGGCGCCCCTCGCTGCCGGTCGCGAGGTAGCAGGCCCGCGCGTCCGCGCCATGGCCGGCCGCCGCCACCGGGTCGCCCTCGGCCAGCGCGACCCGGGCCAGCTCGGTCAGCGCGTCGCCGATCAGGATGCGGTAGTTCTTGCTTCGTGCGATCTCGAGGGCCTCGGTGGCGGCCGCCCGCGCCTGGTCGGGCGCGCCCGCGGCGAGCAGCGCCCCGGCCGTCCCGATGCCGGCCTGCGCGGCGGCGTGCTGGTAGCCGTGCTCCCGGCTCAGCGCCAGCGCCTCGCGGAAACGGGTCTGTGCCTCGGTCACCGCGCGTGCCCCGAGCAGGGCGGAGCCCAGCGTGTTCAGCACGCCGGCGGTGGCCTTCGGGTTCGCGAGCCGCTCGGCGATCCGCAGCGCCTGGGTGGCCGCGTCGACGCCCGCGCTCCACTCGGCGCGCTGCTGGTAGAGGTGGCTCAGCTCGTCCAGCGTGGACATCTGCCCGTTCGCCGACCCGGTCTCGCGGTAGTAGCCGAGCGCGCGGGTCAGGCAGTCGTACGCCTCGTCGAACTCCTCGAGCTGCCGCAGCGCCATGCCCAGGTTGCTGCAGTTCGCCATGGCCGACGGGAGCCGGGCCGCCTCGCCGTTGATCTCCATGGCGGCCCGGAAGTGGCCGACGGCGTCGCGCAGCCGGCCCTGCTCGGTGCACATCACGCCGAGGTCGTTGAGGGTCACGGCGCGGATGTGCGCGAACGCCGGCCCGGTGCCGGCGGCCAGGACGTGCTGGTAGAGCCGGTGCGCCTCGTCGGTCATGCCGAGCTCGGCGTGCACCAGGCCGAGATTGTGCAGAAGGTATGCCTCGCCGGTCCGCCAGTCGCTGTCCCGGGCGGCGGCCAGCCCTGCGCCGTACGCCTCCAGCGCGTCCCGATGCCGGCCCACCGACCACAGCGCCTGGCCGAGGGTCTGGTGCATGGCGGCCTGCGCCATCCGGTCGCCGGCCTTCTCGGCCGCGGCCAGCCCGGCCCGGCCGGTCGCCAGCCAGGACACCGGCTCCCGGCGTACGAAGAAGTAGCCGCGCAACTGGTCGGCGAGCTGCCACGCGCGCTCCCGGTCGGCGCCGTCGGCCAGCGTCTCGATCAGCGCGACCAGGTTGGCGATCTCGTCGTCCAGCCAGGCCGTGGCGGCGGCGAGATCGGCGAAGCACATGACCGTCTCGTCGACCTCGGTCGGCAGCCGCACCATCGCCGGGTAGAGCAGCCGGATCGCCGCCGCCGTCCGGGTCAGGTACCACTCGGCCACCCGTCGCAGCGCCGCCGGCCCGTCCGCGTCGTCGTGCTCGAGCGCATAGCGGCGCAGCAGGTCGTGGAGGCGGTAGCGGTCGGCGCCGACGGTCTCGACCAGGCTCTCCTCGACCAGGATGTCCAGGGTGCGGCCGGCGTCGCCGGCGAACGAGGCGGCCGCCGCCTCGCGCGGGAAGGTCGCGCCGGGCAGGCGCGCCACCCATCGGAACAGCCGGGCCGCCTCCGGTTCGAGCTCGCGGTAGCTGAGGTCGAAGGTCGCCCGCACGGTCGCGTAGCCGGGCTGCGCGCCGCCCTCGAGCGAGCGCAGCAGCTCGGCCGGGGTGCGCCGGGCCAGCCGGCTCGCGATCACCCGCAGCGCGACCGGGAGGCGACCGCAGGCCTCGGCCAGCGCCGTCGCCGCCTGCCGGTCGGTGGTGGTCCAGGCCGGCCCGGCCCGGCCGCCGAGCATGTCGACCGCCGCCGGGCGAGGCAGGACCGGCAGGTCGAGGTGGGTGGCGCCGGGCAGGTCGGCGCAGTGGTTGCGGCTGGTGACCAGGACCGCGCTGCCGCCACCGCCGGGCAGCAGCGGGCGCAGCTGCTCGGCGTCCCGCACGTTGTCGAGGATCACCAGCAGCCGGCGCTCGGACAGCAGGCTGCGGTAGAGCGCCGAGGCCTCGTCGACGTCGATCGGGATGGCCTGACCGGGCGTGCCGAGCCCGCGCAGGAGCCGGGCGAGCACGGCGTCGGCGCTGATCGGCTTCCGGTCGGCGCCGCGCAGGTCGATGTAGAGCTGGCCGTCCGGGAAGTCGTCGCGCAGCAGCTCGGCGGCGCGCAGCGCGAGGCTGGTCTTGCCGACCCCGGGCATGCCGCAGATGACGCCGGTGACCTGCCGGGCCGGCCCGGTGGCGCGGAACAGTCGCTCCAGGGCGCGCAGCTGCTCGGCGCGGCCGGTGAAGTCGGGCGGCGGCGCGGGCGCCTGCCATGGTGTGGGCGGCCGGTCGGCCCGGGCCGCGGCCGGTGCGTCCCAGCGCCCGGCGAGCACCGCCTGCCGGGCCGCGACCAGCTCGGCGCCGGGGTCGATGGCGAGCTCCTCGGCCAGGCGGCGGCGGATCTCGTCGTACGCGTCGAGCGCCGCCGCCTGCTGTCCCGACGCGGCGAGGGTGACCACCAGCCGGGCGTGCAGCGGCTCGTGCCAGGGGTGCCGCGCGGTCAGGCGGCGCAACCGGGGCAGCACCTCGGGCAGGCGCCGCACCGTGAGCCCGAGGTGCGCCTGCCGGATGGCCGCCTCGACCAGCTCGTCGGTCAGCGCCGTGACCAGGTGATGCTCGTGCAGCTCGGCGACGTCCTCGACCGCACGGTGCCCGTTCCAGAGGTCCAGGGCGGCGCTGAGCAGGTCGAACGCGCGCTGCGGATCGGACGACGCCCAGCGGCGCGCCTCCGCGAGCCGGCGGCGGTACGCGACGAGGTCGAGCCCGCTCTCGTCGAGGTGCAGCCGGTAGCCGCCCGGCGTCCAGGCCAGCGCCGGCACGGCGCCGGCAACCGGGCGCGGCTCGAGGATCCGGCGTAGCCGGCTGACGTGCGTCTGCACCACGTTCGCCGCCGAGGCCGGGGCGCCGTCCGGCCACAGCACCTCGATCAGCTCCGACCGGCTGACCGGATAGTTCGGCGTGAGGGCGAGCCGGGCCAGCACCACCCGGTGCCGCCCGAAGCCGATCGCCACCGGCCCGGCCGGAGTGGTCGCCGTGAGCGGGCCCAGCACCGAGATGTGCACGGGCCCGGACGGCTCGGCCGGCTCCGGGCGGGGACGCAGCGTCAGCCGGCGCAGGCGGGTGCGGTCGGCCCCGGTCAGTCCCAGCGCGTCGGCGAGCGCGTCGCTCGACCGGAGCCGTGGATGGCTGCTGCGCTCCTGCTCCAGGTCGCGGATGGCGCCGAGGCTGAGCCCGGCGCGGTGCGCCAGCTCGCGCTGGCTCAGGCCGCGGTCGTGCCGCCACTCACGGATCAACCGGCCGAGATTGGGCGCGCTGTCCACTGTGCCTCATCACCCCGCAGAGATCGATAGGCGACGAAGCGTAGTACGGGAGCAGTACGGGTTTCAGCCCTCCAGTGAACGTAGAGCGAACAACCCCATGCTTTCCGTGCCGGGCGCCCGAGTCGCCCGCCTGGAAGGGGGAGGTCCAGACAGATGAACAAGCTCAGAGGGCTGGCCGTGGGGGTGGCCGCCGTGCTGGCCCTGGTGGCCGTGCCGCCGGGAGTGTCGGCCGCGGCCACCGGCGGGACGCCCGGCGATCCGCCGCTGCCGTCGTACCCCGGCAACCTGCCGTCGGTCTCGGCCGGCGCGCTCGCCGCGGTCGGCACCACCGCGCTGCCGTGCGACACCAGCGGCCTCGACGACAAGCAGCTGACCCGGGACGAGGTGCTCACCCGGGCCCGCAGCTGGCTCAGTGTGGGTGGGGTCCCATACAGCCAGGAACGCTGTTACCGCAACGGTTACGGCGACTACCGCACCGACTGCTCCGGGTTCGTCTCGATGGCGTGGGGCCTCGGCGACGGCGACGCGTGGTGGACCGGCAACCTGGACGAGCGGTCGCACGTGATCGCCCGCTCCGCGCTGGAACCGGGCGACGCGCTGCTGCGGCACACCGGCGACCCGCACCAGAACCACGTGGCCCTGTTCCTCAAGTGGTCGGACTCGGCGCACACCAAGCCGGTGGTGATCGAGCAGGCCGGCAGCACCGGCACGGTCCAGGACACGTGGAGCCAGAGCGACGCCTCCGTCTACACGCCGGTCCGGTACGACAACATCCTCGACGGCACCTACGACAGCTTCGACGGCGACGCCCGGGCCGACATGATCGTGCACAGCGGCACCGACGTGTCGGTGCGGCTGAACACCGGCAGTGCCTGGGACGGCGGCCGCTCGGTCAGCTCGGGCTGGGGTCGCTTCCAGGGCATGGACGTGCCGGACGGCATGGGCCGGCTGTACTTCGCGGACTTCAACGGCGACCACCGGACCGACATGATCGTCCACGGTGGCACCGACGTCTCGGTGCGGCTGAACACCGGCAGCGGCTTCGACGGCGGCCGCTCGGTCAGCTCGGGCTGGGGCCGCTACCACGGTCTCCAGGTGCCGGACGGCCTGGGCCGGTTGTACTTCGCGGACTTCAACGGCGATGGACGCGCGGACATGTTCGTGCATTCCGGGACGGATCTTTCCGTACGGCTGAACACCGGCAGTGGGTTCGACGGTGGCCGGTCGGTCAGCTCGGGGTGGGGTCGTTACCACGGGATGCAGATTCCGGACGGCCTCGGCCGGTTGTACTTCGCGGACTTCAACGGTGACGGACGCGCGGACATGTTCGTGCATTCCGGGACGGATCTTTCCGTACGGCTGAACACCGGCAGTGGTTTCGACGGTGGCCGCTCGGTCAGCTCGGGGTGGGGTCGTTACCACGGCCTTCAGGTGCCGGACGGCCTCGGTCGCCTCTACCTCGCCGACTTCAACGGCGACCACCGGACCGACCTGATCGTGCACAGCGGCACCGACATCTCGGTGCGGTTCAACACCGGCGACGGCTTCGACGGCGGCCGCTCGGTCAGCTCGGGCTGGGGCCGCTACTTCGGCATGCAGGTCCCGGACGGCCTCGGCCGCCTCTACTTCGCCTCGTAACCGCCCGCACGCCGCTGCCGGGCCCAGCCCCTCGGGCCCGGCAGCCCCCTTTTCCCGGGAGACAGCATGACTCCGAGCACATCCCTGCGCCGGCTGCTGACCGCGACGCTGGCGGCCGGTTCGATGATCCTCACGATGACGCCGGCCGCGCACGCCGCGACCGACCCGCCCCTGCCGGCCGCCCAGAGCGTGACCGCCGCCATCTCCAGCGTCCCCTGCGACGACAACGGGACGACCAGCGCCGACGCCGACCTCGCCGCCGCGCTGAACACCACCCTCACCGACAAGCTCGACGGCTACATGACGGCGTACCGGGTCTCCTGCGCCCGGATGATCACCAAGGCGGTCCGGAACCGCAACCTCGTCCGGCGGGCCGCGGTCATCGCGGTCACCACCGCCATCGTCGAGTCGAGCCTGCAGAACTACGACGTGGCCGTCGACCACGACAGCCTCGGCCTGTTCCAGCAGCGGGCCTCGTGGGGCAGCGCGGCCCAGCGCACCGACCCGATCTGGGCGACCAACGCGTTCCTCAACAAGATGATCGACAAGTACCCGGGCAACGCGTGGCAGTCGGCGCCGATCGGCGAGGTGTGCCAGGCGGTGCAGGTGTCCGCGTACCCCGACCGCTACGCCGTCGAGGCGAGCGACGCCGGCAAGATCGTGGACGCGGTCTGGGACTACGCCACCGACGGCCACTACGACAGCTTCGACGGCGACGCCCGGGCCGACATGATCGTGCACAGCGGCACCGACGTGTCGGTGCGGCTGAACACCGGCAGTGCCTGGGACGGCGGCCGCTCGGTCAGCTCGGGCTGGGGCCGCTACCTCGGGATGCAGGTCCCGAACGGCCTCGGCCGGCTGTACTTCGCCGACTTCAACGGCGACCACCGGACCGACATGATCGTGCACAGCGGCACCGACGTGTCGGTCCGGCTGAACACCGGCAGCGCGTTCGACGGCGGCCGCTCGGTCAGCTCGGGCTGGGGTCGCTACCAGGGCATGGACGTGCCGGACGGTCTCGGTCGGCTCTACTTCGCCGACTTCAACGGTGACGGGCGGGCGGACATGATCGTCCACGGTGGCACCGACGTGTCGGTGCGGCTGAACACCGGCAGCGGCTTCGACGGCGGCCGCTCGGTCAGCTCGGGCTGGGGCCGCTACCACGGCCTGCAGGTGGCGAACGGTCTCGGCCGGCTGTACTTCGCGGACTTCAACGGCGATGGGCGGGCGGACATGTTCGTGCATTCCGGGACTGATCTTTCCGTACGGCTGAACACCGGCAGTGGTTTCGACGGTGGCCGGTCGGTCAGCTCGGGGTGGGGTCGTTACCACGGGATGCAGATTCCGGACGGTCTCGGCCGGTTGTACTTCGCCGACTTCAACGGCGACCACCGCGCCGACATGATCGTGCACGGCGGCACCGACGTGTCGGTGCGGCTGAACACCGGCAGTGGTTTCGACGGCGGCCGGTCGGTCAGCTCGGGCTGGGGTCGCTACCACGGTCTGCAGGTGCCGGACGGTCTCGGCCGGCTCTACTTCGCCTCCTGACCCCCGGGTTGCTGCCGGGTCCGCATGCGGGCCCGGCAGCTTCTCACTCGGCGGAGATCGGCGCGGCGGCGGCCCGCGTGAAGGCCACGTTCTCCCGGGCGATCACCCGGGCGATCATGCCGCCGAACAGGGCCGCGAACAGGCCGGCGCCGCGGCCGGTCACCTCGATGGAGAGCGTGTTGCGGGTGCCGTCGCCCTCGGGGGCGAGCAGGTGACGGCCGATCATGCGCAGGCCCATCCGCCTGGTCTCCCAGGTGAACTCCGTCGTGGGGGACAGGGTGGTCACGGTCCAGACGGCGGCCGTCTGGCCGGGCTGCTTGACCCGCGCCCGGCTGCCGATGCGCAGCGGGCCCGGGTCGAGCAGCGTGACGCTCTGGACGGTCGGCATGAAGGACGGCCACTCCGCGACGTCGGTGGTGAGGCGCCAGACCAGGGACGGCGGCGCGCTGATGACGGTGCTGTTCTCCCGGTACATGAGGTGACTGTACCATTTGGTACATGGATCGTGAATCCCGTGAGGCCTTGCTCACGAAGGTGATGACCGCCGTCGCGCGGGACGGCCTGGCCGACCGCAGCCTGCGCGAGATCGCGGCGAGCGCCGGCACCAGCCACCGGATGCTGCTCTACCACTTCGGCTCGCGGGAAGGCCTGCTGGCGGCCATCGTCGCCGCGGTCGAGGCCCAGCAGCGGGCGGCGATGAGCGCGATGCCGGCCGGAACCCCGCGCGAGGTGATGACCGGGCTGTGGGGGCGGGTGTCGAGCCCCGAGCTGCGGCCGTTCGTGCGGTTGTTCTTCGAGGTGGCGGCCCTGACCACGCGCGGGCCGGCGTCGCTGGACGACGGCCTGACCGGCCCGTGGCTGGAGGACGCGGCGGCGGTGGCTTCCGGACTTGGGCTGGAGCCCGACCGCGCCGCGCTGCGCCTGGGCGTGGCAGTGACCCGGGGGTTGCTGCTCGACCTGCTGGCCGGTGCGCCGCGGGCGGAGGTCGACGAGGCGTACGCCCTCTTCGTCGGTCTGGCTTCGCCGTAGGGTCGACGGATGCTGGAGACCCAACGCGAACGCGTGCCCCTCGACGACGACGGCGAGCGGGAGACGGCCCTGGCCTTCCTGGCCTTCGCCCGATCGTGCGTGCTGAAGAAGCTCGACGGCCTCGACGAGGACCAGCTGCGCCGCCGCCTGGTCGTCTCCGACACGACGCTGCTCGGCCTGGCACAGCACCTGACCGACGCCGAGCGCTACTGGTTCGGCCACACCCTGGCCGGCGACCCGCGCTGGGCCGAGGTCGATTTCGACATGGTCGTCCCGGCATCCCGCACCGCCGCCGAGGTCATCGCCGGCTACCGAGCCGCGATCGCCGAGAGCGACGCCCACATCCGAGCGGCCGAGAGCATGGAGACCCGAACCGCCCAGCCGGTCGCCGACGCGCCGCGCACGCTGCGCTGGGTGCTGGCCCACGTGACCAGCGAGACCGTCCGCCACGCCGGCCACGCCGACATCCTGCGCGAGCTCATCGACGGCGTAACGGGCCGCTGACCTGGTGCGGAAGAAGGGACTCGAACCCTCACGCCCTCTCGGGCACGGGCACCTAAAACCCGCGCGGCTGCCAATTTCGCCACTCCCGCACGTCTCGCCCCACCGGGCCAAACGTTGAAGAGAGTCTAGACGGTCAAAGGTCAATCCCCGGTCACGGCCGCCGCCACCCGCTCGGCCTGCGTCCCGAGCCCGGCGTCGCGCAGGATGCTCCCGATCGTGCCGGCCGACACCACAATCGGCTCGGGCCGCAGGCGGAGGGCGGCGGCTATCTTCCGCGGCCCGAAGAGCGGGTGGCACAACGCGAACGCGACAACCTCATCCCGGTGCGCCGCCCGCGGCCGAGGACACCGGGGCGCGGGCACGATCGATCCGCGTTCGGCCAGCCGTCGGCGCAGCTCGTAGACGTGCCCAGGGCTGCACCCGATCGCGCGCGCGGCGTCGGCGACTGTGACCTCGCGCCGGCCGACCCGTTCGAGGATCTCGACCTTGGCCGCGTCGTCGAGCGCGGCCCCGCTCGGCGTCGAGGCGACCGGCCGGCCGAGCGCGTCGACCCGGGTGAGCGGCGCCTGCTGCCGAGGCCGGTTGCGGCCCGCGTAGTTGGTCGTCTGTGTGTGGCAGTTGGGGCAGAGGAAGCGGAGGTTCCCCGCCCGGCAGTCCCAGAACCGCCCGTCGATGTGGTCGATCTGCAACGTCAGGGGCTTGCCGTTCCAGTGACCGCCGCAGCCGCAGGCGGCGCAGCGATAGGGCCGCCCCGACTCTTCCAGGGCGCGTCGGAGCACACCGGGCGCTTGTCGCTTGGCGTCGCGGGGACGCACCACGAGGATCTCGTCCGCGCGGCGGCGGCGGGGGCTGACGATGCCACGGGCGTGCCCGCTGCCCACGAAATGCGCCGTGTCGATTTCCCACAGGGTGAGGCGTCGACGCAGGTGGGCATGGGTGCCGCCGTTCAGCGGGACGCCGAGGGCGCGCAGCACCCCGGCCATCGTGGTCGCCGCCGCGGCGGCGTCGGCGAGGGACTCGCGGGTGTACTTCACGTGCGGCATGGTGGGAACGTACCGACGGGGTACGACAAGAGCGCGGAGCACGAGCACGGCGGCCGCCTCGCGGATCGAGCCGCGTGACGGCCGCCGTGGGCGCGGGAGACCGGTGGTCGTGACCGAATGATCGGCCGGAAAAGGGGGGATCTTCGGAAATGTTCAGTCGATTCCCAAATCCCGGCGGAGCTTGGCGACGTGGCCGGTGGCCTTCACGTTGTAGAGCGCGCGCTCGATGACGCCGTTTTCGTCGATCACGAAGGTCGAGCGGATCACGCCCATCATCGTGCGGCCGTAGTTCTTCTTCTCGCCGAACGCGCCGTACGCCGTCAGGACGCTCTTGTCCTCGTCGCTGACCAGGGGGAACGTGATCGCGTCGCGCTCGCGGAACTTCGCCAGCTTGGCCGGGGCGTCGGGGGAGATGCCGATCACCTCGTAGCCCGCGGCCTGCAGCGAGGCCAGCGAGTCGCGGAAGTCGCACGCCTGCGTGGTGCAGCCGGGGGTCATCGCGGCGGGGTAGGCGTAGAGCACCACCTTGCGGCCGCGCAGGTCCTTCAGCGTGAGCCGGTCGCCGTTGTCGGTGGGCAGCGAGAACTCCGGCGCGGCGTCGCCGGCCGAGAGTCGGGCGGTGTCAGTCATGCGACGACGATAGACCGGCGGATACCGCGGACTCCGGTCACGGTGAGTGCGATTCCCGCGCTCAACGCGAGGGCCACGCACGTACGGGTGAGCCAGCCCGGCCCCGAGACCGGCAGAACCGCTCCGCGGAAGACGGCCGTCTCGGTCAGGCCCGCGAAGAGGGCGAGGCAGGCCCCGGCCAGGGCCAGGAAGAACGGCGGGTGCCGATAGGCGGCGGCGAGCACGATCAGGCCCACGACGATCAGCACCAACGGTGGGCTGATCCCGTCGAGGACGGTGCTCAGGGCGTACGCGAGCGGAAGTAGCCCACCGATGAGCGCGACCGGCCGCACCCCGCCCGGCCACCTGATCAGCAGGCCGGTCAGCAGGACGCCGGCCAGGGCCGCGATGCCCCACCAGAGCCCGGCGCGCGGCGGCGGCACCCAGTCGAGCGTGCCCCTGATCTCGAACGTCCGCACCTGCGCCCGCAGCGGAACCGTCCAGTCCCGGAGGCGATGCGCGCGGGTCGGGTCGGCGCTCGCCGGCGGCGGACGGCCGGCGCTCAGCCAGTGCGTGCGCTGATCGTGCCAGCGCACGGTGGTCGCGCCCGAGACGCGGCGCCAGGCGGGGGGCGCGGTGGGATCGGCGGTGGCGGGCACGGGGGTCTCGCCGGTCAAGGTCTCGTTGAGGTACGCGGCGGGGGAGTTGACGTTCTGCCAGGTGCCGTCGGGCCGGATGTCGAGGTAGGGCTCGCCGGAGTAGCCGAGCACCTCGACCGAGTGCCCGGTCGTGTTGCTGAGCTCGAGGCGCGCGCCGGCTTCCACCGTACGGACGCTCAAGCCCTTTTCCGGAACGCTGATCCCGGTGACCGTCGTGCGGTAGGCGGTCGCGTCGGGCGCGTCCCCACCGTGCGCGAACGCGGGCGTGGCCGGCGCGAGGAACGCGCCGGCCACGATCACCAGAAGGGCGAGGCGTCTCACCCCGCGGCCGCCGCCACGGCCTTGGTGAGATCGTCCGAAGTGGGCACCGAGCCGCCGGCGCCCTGCAGCTGCTTGCCGTTGACCACCACGGTCGGCGTGGCGTTGAAGCCGCGCGACGAGAACGTGTCGGTCACCTTGCCGGCCCAGGTGTCGTACGTCTTGTCGTTGACCGCCTGCGCGAAGGCGTCGCCCAGCCCGACCTGCTTGCCCAGCTCGATGAGCTTGGCGTTGTCGAGGCCGTCGCTGTTCTCCGGCGGCTGGTTCTGGTAGAGCACGTCGTGGTACTCCTTGAACTTCCCGCCCTCGGCCGCGGCCGCCGCCGCGCCCGCTGACCGGGTGGAGTACTGGGTGCCGTTCGAGGACCGGTCGAGGATCGCCACCGGGTGGTACCGGACGGTCACCTTCTTCTCGTCGACCAGCGTGTTGAGCGTGTCGGCCGAGTTGGTCTCGAAGTTGTGGCAGATCGGGCACATGAAGTCTTCGTAGAGATCGATCGTGACCGGCCCGGTGCCCACCGCGAACGCCGTGCCGTCGTCGACCGCCACGCTGGGCGTGCTCACCTTGCTCGCCTCGGTCTTGTGCTGCTGGTTGGCGTAGACGCCCCAGCCGATCAGGCCGGCGATCAGCAGCACACCGACCACGGCGACCGACGTCCAGATCGTCACCCGGCGCCGCCGGGCGGCCGCCTTCTGCTGCTCGACGATCCGTTTGGCGGCCTGCCGGTCTCGCGCCCGGTTGCCCTTGCTCATCTTTCCCCCATCAGAAGTCCGTCCAGTGAGAACCGGGTGCGCGGCTTCACCAGCAATATCCCGGCCAGGACGAGGAATCCCACATCGCGCAGGATCTCCAGGCCGTACTGGGCGGTGCGGCCGCCGGTCAGGTCGCCGCCCTTGCTGAAGCAGCCACAGTCGATCTGCAGGCCGCGGGCCCACGCCGACACGATCCCGGCGATGAAGATCACCAGGACCAGCGCGGCGATCGCGGCGCTCAGCCGGACGGCCAGGCCGATCAGCAGGAGCAGGCCGAGCGCGATCTCCAGGAACGGCTGGACGGCGCCGACCACCTTGGCGGTATCGAAGGACATCAGCCGGTACGCGTTGACGGCGCGACCCGATTCGGCCAGGTCACCGACCTTGAGCGCGCCCGCGGTCAGGAACACCGCCGCCAGGCCGAGCCGCGCCACCGTGGAGATCCACGGCCAGGCAGCCGTCATCCGGGCAGGCAACTGCCTCGTTTCCATCGTCACGCCCTGTTAGTCGAAGTCCTCGCTCGCCAGGTTCCCTCAATCAACTGTGCTTTGTCTGGGAACCGGCTGGGAGGGACTTTGGACCCCTTTTGATCAGCTTGCTCGGCCGGCTTCTTGGCCCGGCCCGCCTCTTTGCCCGGCCCGCCTCTTTGCCCAGCCCGCCTCTTTGCGCAGCCCGCCTCGTTGCCCGGCCCGCTCGGCCGGCTTCAGACCGCGCGGGCCTGGGCCACCGCGGTCACCAGTTCGTCGCGGGCGCGGGCCACCCGCGAGCGGATCGTGCCGACCGGCACGTCCTCGACGGCGGCGGCCTCGGCGTAGGAGAGGCCGAGCACCTGGGTGAGCACGAACGCGGTGCGCCGCTCCTCGCTGAGGTGGCCGAGCAGGTCGGCGGTGCTCAGCCGGTAGGCCGGGTCGGGCGCGGGCAGGTCGGTGCAGGCCTGGGCGGCGAGCCGGGCGTCGAGCCGGCGGCGGCGCACCACGGCCCGCAGGTGGTCGGCGCACGTGCGGCGGGCGATGCCGAGCAGCCAGGTGCGCACGCTCGAGCGGCCCTCGAAGCCGGGCAACGCCTTGAACGCGCGGAGGTAGGTTTCCTGAGTGAGATCGTCGGCGGCGCCGGTGTCGACCAGGGCGGCGGTGAATCGCCACACCTCGGCCTGGGTGGCGCGCACGAACGCGGCCTGCGCAGCCGGGTCCCCCGCGCCGGCCTTTATCGCCAGCAACGTGGTGGGATCTGCGCCGTTCTCACCCTCCGTCATGGTCGGCCATGGTACGCGGAGCAGAATTGTCGGCGCCTTCTGGAACCATGTGGGCCGCACGGGCGACTACCCGCCCGTGGGAGCTTCTGACCGGATCGGGGAGCATGGCGCGCATGACCTTTGATCGTCGACGGGCCGTTGCCGGTGGCATCGGCCTGCTGATCGGGCTCTTCCTCGTGCTGCTCGGCCCGGCGTCGCCGGCCAGCGCGCACGCGGCGCTCGTCGCGAGCGACCCGGGCAACGGCACGATCGTGCCCGACGCGCCCAACAAGGTGACCCTGACCTTCACCGAGTCGGTCCAGATCGTCACCGGCAAGATCCAGGTGCTCGCGCCCGACGGCACCCGTGCCGACCAGGGCGAACCCACGGTGAACGGGTCGGCGCTGACGATCCCGCTGCGCTCGGGCGGCGGCCGGGGCACCTATCTGGTGAGCTTCCGGGTGATCTCGGCCGACAGTCACCCGGTCGGCGGCAGCATCACCTACTCGGTGGGCGCGGCGTCGGCGACCCCGTCGGCGGCGGTCGACGAGACCAAGGTCGACCCGGTGGTCCGGGCGCTCATCCCGGTCGGCAAATATCTGGGGTACGCGGGACTGGTGCTCCTGGTCGGGCCGGCGCTCGTGCTGGCCCTGCTGTGGCCGCACCGGCTCAGCCGCCGCGGGCCGTCCCGGGTGATCTGGACGGGCATGGGCCTGGTCACGTTCAGCACGCTGATGGCGATCTGGCTCCAGGTCCCCTACTCGATCGGGACCGGGCTTTTCGACGTACGGGTGGGAGACCTCCGTGATGTCCTCGGCAGCACGTTCGGGGCCGTCATGCTGGTGCGGCTCGGCGTGCTCTGCGCCGCCGCCCTGCTGTTGCGGCCGCTGCTCAAGGGTTCCGGCGAGTCGAAGACCGACCTGGCCCTGCTCGGCGTGCTCGGCGTCGCGGCCCTGGCCACCTGGCCGCTGACCGGTCACCCGACGGCGTCGCCGGTGGCCGGCGTCTCGGTGGTGATCGACGCGATCCACCTGGCCGCCATGTCGGTCTGGCTCGGCGGGCTGGTCATGCTCGTCGGCTTCCTGCTGCGGCAGGCCAACGAGCGTGAGCTCGCGGCGATCCTGCCGATCTGGTCGCGCTGGGCGGCGACGGCGGTGAGCGCGCTGATCCTGGCCGGCGTCGTGCAGGCGCTGATCGAGGTGTCCACGCTCGACGGGTTGGTCAACAGCACGTACGGCCGCCTGATCTTGGTGAAGGTCGCCTTGGCGGCCTGCGTCCTCGGCGTGGCCTGGTGGTCGCGCCGGCTGGTGCGCTCGAAACAGGCCGAGGCCGAGCCGCGCGGGTTGCGCCGGGTGGTCGGCGTCGAGCTGGCGATCACGGCGGTGGTGCTCGGGGTCACCGCGGCGCTCGTGCAGATCGCGCCGCCGCGCACGGCCGAGGCCGCCTCGACCGCCGACACGAGCAGCACCGTCACGCAGACGCTGACCAGCAGCACGATGGCGCTCCAGGTGGACATCTTCCCGGCCACCGTCGGAAACAACTCCCTTCACCTGTACGCGTACACGCCCGACAACAAGCCGCTGACGGTCGTCGAATGGACCGGCACGGCGGCGCTCGCGTCCAAGGGAATCGAGCCGATCCCGATTCCGCTGCTGCGGATCACGGATTTCCACGCGGTGGGCGACATCGCGTTGCCGTCGGCCGGGCAGTGGACGTTCAAGTTCACGGCCCGCACGAGCGACATCGACGAGCAGACGCTGACGATGACCGCCAACATTTCCTGATTTTTCCAGTTTTTTGTGGCCCGAGCCCGCCGGGGCTCGGGCCACTGTCACGTCCGTCAGCGATTTAGACGCTATTTGACCACTTTGGGGTTATTTGGATCTGTATGGTCTCCGCAGTACGGCCTGAGATAGGGGGAGAAGCTGATGCGGGTGCTCCGCACGATCCTCGGCATGGTGCTGCTGACCATCGGTTTGCCGTCGCTGCTCGCGGGCGCGGCGCTGTGGACCGCCATGCAGCACCGCGACCAGGGCGGCGCCTTCGGCGGCGACCTCCAGCGGCTGGCCGTGCCCGGCTACGCCGTCGTCGTCCCCGACGTCGACCACCTGCTGCGCGCCGACGCGCCGTTCACCCGGGTCGGGGACTCCCAGCTGCGGGTCAACGCGCGGACGCAGGACGGGCCGGCCTTCCTCGGCATCGCCCCGACGGCCGCGGTCCAGGAGTACCTGGGCGGCGTCCCCTACAGCACGGTCCGCACCGTCGACATCGGCACCGGCGCGCTGCCGGTCGCCACCAACGCCCTGCCCGGCCGCCAGGCCCCGGCCCTCGTTCCCGCCCGGGCGTCCTTCTGGCTGCGCACCGGCGAGGGCAGCATCGCCTGGTCCCCCGGCGACGTGCGCGGTGGCCCGTACAGCCTGGTCGTGATGAGCCCCGGCGCGAAGTCCGGCCTGGTGCTGACGTCGTCGGCCGAGCTCCGCCCCGGTTGGCTGAACTCCAGCACCTGGGGCCTGCTGACGCTGGGCACCCTGCTGGTCATGGTCGGCCTGATCGTCCTGGCCTGGCCCGGCCGCCGCCGCGAGGTCATCTACGTCGTGGAGCCCAGCCAGGTCCCCGACCTGATGGCCGCCATCGGCGCCCCTTTGCCCCTCAACAAGCTGGCCGCCGCCCGCCCCGCCGGCGCCCACCGTCCCCGCTCGCTGGCGGACGCCCCGAGGGCCGCCCTCCCGTCCTCCGCGCTCGAGTTCACCTGGCCGCCGGCCGCAAAGCCGGCCCTGACCGGTCCCGCCGCCGTCCCCGTCCCCGCGTCCGGGGTGCCGCTCTCGCCCGGTGTGGCGCTTCCGGCCGGTGTCCCGCTTTCCGCTGGTGCCGCGCTTTCCGCGGGTGGCCCCTTTCCCGCGGAGGCCGCGCTTTCCGCGGGTGTCCCGCTTTCCGCCGGCGCCGCGCTTTCCGCCGAGGTGCCGCTCTCCGCCGGCGTGCCGGTTTCTGGCGCGCCGTTCCCCACCGGGCTGCCGGTGTCGGGCGCGCCTTTCGCGGAGGCGACGCCGGGTTCGCCGCTTGCGGCCGAGACGCCGGTGTCGGGTGCGCCGGTTTCCGGCGCGGCCCTTTCCGCTGGTGCGTCCGTGTCGGGTGCGCCGGTTTCTAGCGCGCCTCTTTCCGCTGGTGCGGCCGTGTCGGGTGCGCCGGTTTCTGGCGCGCCTCTTTCCGCCGGAGCGGCCGTGTCGGGTGCGCCCTTCGCCGCCGGGATGGCGGTCTCGGGTCCACCCAGCGCGGCCGAATACGCCGCGGCGACGGCGATTCCCGGCCGCCCGGCCTCTCCGCTCGGCCGGGTGCCCGCGCCCGGCGAGCCGCTCAACTTCATCCAGGCGGCGTCGGCGGGTGGCCCGGTGTCGCTGCCACTCGGCGACCTGCCGTCATCGCCCGACTCCCTCTTCGGCCGCAGCGGCGCCCGGGGTGGCAAGCGTCGCACCGCCGACCCGTCCGACCTGCCGATGTTCCACGCTTCGGCAGTAGACGCCTGGGTCGCCGAGACCGCCGCCGAACGAGCCCGCGAAACCGAGGCCACCGCCGCCGCCCGCATGGCCGAGGTGGCCCGCCGCAAGGCCGCGGCCGCCGCCGGCCGCCCGGAGGACGAAGCTTCGCCGGATTCGCCCGAGTCGACCGGCGGCGCGCCCTCGATGTCCTCCAGCGATGTGGCCGCCGCCTACGCCGCCGGAGCCGCCGACGCCCGAGCCGCACGCGGCGACCTCCCCCCGGCGGGCGACAGCGCCCCCGGCCGGGGCGGGTCGTCCGCACCCGGCTCCGCACCGGTAGGCACGCCGGCCGGCCGCGAGACTGCGCCCGTTGCCCGGGAGACCGCGCCCGTTGCCCGCGAGACCGCGCCCGTTGCCCGTGAGAGCGCGGGCCGGGAGACGACGACGGTGCGGGAAGCCGTGCCGGCCGGGCGTGAGGTTATGGCCGATCGTGATCCACGCACGGCGGGCCAGCGGGTCAGCGTGATCACCGGCCCGAACGCGACGGACTGGTCCGCTACCGGCCTCACCCGCGCCGACTCGCCGCGGGTCGGGCGTCAGGCGGCTCCGGCCTCGCGGGTTCCGTCCCCGTCCGCCGCGGCCACGAAGCCGGCCGTGGCGGAAAGCGCCGCCCCGGCCGACGCCGCGCCCGAAGGTGCCGGTGCCAAGACCGGCAAGGCTCGGCGGCCCAGCCCGTTCCCCAAGGTCGAGGGGCTCGGGCGGCCCTCGGTCGCCGCCGCCGAGCGGGCGCCGGGTGACGCAGAACTCGTCTCGCCGGCTGGGACGGGGAAGGCCGCGGCGGCTACCGTGGCCTCTTCCGCCACGAGTTCCGGGGCTTCCGGCCCTGGTCAGGCTTTGCTCGCCACGCCGGCCGCTTCCGCCGGGTCGTCCGCTTCCGCGACGACCGCGAGCACCGGCGCCGCGCCCCTATCCGCCAGTAGGGCGCGGCAGGCCGCGGGGGCGGACACCGGAACGGGTGACCATGACCGTGGTCCGGTGTCCGCTCCCAGGCTGACCTCCGTGATCGGCGCCTCGGGCGCCGCACCGGACGACACCGCGGCCAAGCCGGAGGCGGACCGAGCAACCCCGCCGCGCACCACCGCACCCGCGCAATCGTCGAGTCCCGACATCACGCCGCCCGTGCGGGTGGCCCCCGCGAGCTCGGATGTCTCGGCCGTCATGCACGCCATGGCCCGCGGCGAGCGAATCACCGGAGCCACCCCTGCCACGAACGATGCCGAAGGCCGCCCCACCCAGCGTGCGATGCCAAAGCCGTCCGGCGCCGAGACCTCCGAGCCGAACGCCGACGGCGAGGTCCGCCGCGAGGACGCGATGGCCGAGGTCGCGCTGGCTGACGCCGCGAGGGCTGACGCTGCGAGGGCTGACGCTGCGAGGGCTGACGCTGCGAGGGCTGACGCCGCGAGGGCTGACGCTGCGCGGGCCGAAGCCCCTCGGATCGTCGCCGAGCCCGACGCGAGCGACGCGGGTGAGGGCACCGAAGCCGATCCCGCCGGCGAGAGTGACGATGCCGAGGTGCCGGAGGTCCGGGCCGACTTCCCGCTGACGCAGCGGCCGATGGCCGCCCCGGGTGGGGTGCGCAAGCCGGCCGATCCGCACCGCGGTCAGGACGAAGGCCTCGCGAGCCGGCTCGGGTCGGGTCGGCCGGCCCCGGCCGCCTGGCGGAAGGCCGCCGAGACGATGGCGGCACGGGCGGCCGCGGCGGCCAAAGAGCAGGGCGACGACCCGGCCGCGGACGTGATCGAGGACCTCGCGGGGGCGATCAAGCCGGTGAAGGTGACGCGGGTCCGCGCCACCAAGACGGCGAGACCGAAGGCCGCCGACGCTCCGGCCGAGACCGCCAAGAAGGTCCCGGCCAAGACGGCGGCCGCGAAGGCCACCAAGCCCGCGGCGACCCGGACGACAGCGGCGAGCAAGGCGGCCCTGCCGGCCACGGCGAGCAAGGCGGCCCCGGTGGCCAAGGCGGCCCCGGCCCCGGCCCCGACGGGCGCGGCCGGCCGAGCGGCAGGCACGGCGAGCAAGGCGGCGCCGGCGGGAACGACGGCCAGGACGGCGCCGGCGGGAGCGGCAGGCAGGACGGCCCCGACCGGCAAGGCGACCCCAGCGGCCAGGACGAGTGCGGCGAAGACGGCGACGGCGGCCGAGAAAGCGGCCAGCGCGCTCTCCAACTATCAGAAGGAGGCGGCCGAGCTCTTCGCCGCCTCGGCTCAGCGTCGGCGGCGGCGGACGGTGACGAACCCGGTCGAGCCGGCGCCGCCCGAGCCGGTTCGGCGGCGGCGTTCGGCGCCGAACCGGCCGCAGGACGACTGAGCAGCGCAAAGACCAGTATGAAGGCCGCCCGAACGGGCGGCCTTCGTCATATGACCCAAAAGCCGAGCAAGAACCGAAAGGGCCCTCCGCGCTGCCGACGCGGAGGGCCCTTTACCGGGGGAACGGAGTAACCGAAGGGGGGCTTCGTCCGTTAAGACCAGTTTATCCCGTCAACCGGGCAACTGGGAAGTCCTGCCCCGAAAGCTGACAAAACACGAACCTGGGCGGCAATCGGACGGGTGGCCAGGAGGGACGTGACAGCGACGAGCCATACGCGGGCGTAGGCTGTCGGCGTGGCTGATCTTCTGGTGTGGATCGACTGTGAGATGACCGGTCTCGACCTGGGCAAGGACAAGCTCATCGAGGTCGCGGCGCTGGTCACCGATCCCGAGCTCAACGTGCTGGGCGAGGGCGTCGACCTGGTGATCCATGCCGACGACGCGGCGCTGGACGCGATGCCCCCGGTGGTGCGCGACATGCACGCCAAGTCGGGGCTCACCGAGGAGGTGCGGCGCTCGGTGATCACCATGGCCGAGGCGGAGGAGCAGGTCCTCGCGTACGTGCGAAAGTTTGTTCCCAATCCCCGCACGGCCCCGCTCTGCGGCAACTCGATCGCCACCGACCGGGGTTTCCTGGCCCGCGACATGCCCGCGCTCGACGCGTTCCTGCACTACCGCATGATCGACGTGTCCTCGATCAAGGAGTTGTGCCGCCGCTGGTACCCGCGGGTGTATTTTGGTCAGCCGGCCAAGGGCCTGGCCCACCGCGCCCTCGCCGACATCCGCGAGAGCATCCGTGAGCTGGAGTATTACCGCCGCACGGTCTTCGTCCCGCTGCCCGGCCCCGACGTCGAGACGGCCAAGGCGATCGCCGCCGGACTTTAAAGGGGACGTCACCCGGCCGCGCCGGGTAACCCGCTCGACGACCCCCGCCCGGGTGTGGCTATGATTAGCCGGCACGACGGGGAGATTTCCTCGTGCGCGATGGTGGTCGTAGCTCAGCTGGTAGAGCACCGGGTTGTGGTCCCGGGGGTCGCGGGTTCAAGTCCCGTCGATCACCCCATGCGGTGAAGCGAAAGGCCTGGTCGTCAAGACCGGGCCTTCCGTATTCCACGACCGTCGATAGCCTCCAGGGCATGGAACTCGATTTCCTCAAGCCGTTCGTGCTCCCGGTCGAGACCCGCACCGCCGAGCGTCACGGCCCCGTCGACATCTACCCGCCGGACGACGTCTCCCGGCCCACCCCCGGCGTGCTGGTCGTGCACGGCGGCCCGCTTCCGGCCCAGGTCCGGCCCACGCCGAGGGATTGGCCGGTCTATCGCGCGTACGCCACCCTCGCCGCCGCCCGCGGCATGACCGGCGCGACCGTCGATCACCGCCTGCACACCCCGCTCGCCTACCCGGCGGCCGCCGACGATGTCCGCGCCGCCGCCGAGGCCCTGCGCGCCGACCCCCGGGTCGACGGCGACCGGATTGCGCTGTGGTTCTTCTCCGGCGGCAGCCTGCTCGCGGCGGACTACCTGCGCGATCCTCCGCCCTGGCTGCGGTGCGTCGCCCTCACGTACCCCGTGGCCGCGCCCTTCCCCGACTGGCCCGTGGACTCCCGCTTCCGCCCGGTCGACGCCGTGGGCGGGGCCGGCGACCTGCCGATCGTGCTCACCCGGGTGGGCCGCGAGAACCCGCTGATCGCCGAGGGGGTGGCGTCGTTCCTGCAGGCGGCCAAGTCGCGCATCGAGATCGTGGACGTGCCGAACGGCCGCCACGGCTTCGACTACCTCGACGATGACGACGAGTCCCGCGCCGCGATCCGCAGCGCGGCCGACAAGGTAGCGGCGCACCTCTACGCGTGACCGAGCGCCGCGCGGATGGTGCGGCCGACCGGGGACGGCTCGGCGTCGGTGACCGCCAGGGCGTACGGGCCGAGCTCGTATCCCGGGCCCGGCATCAGCGGCGGCTGGGCCATGAAGCGGGGCCGGTCGCCGTGGTTCGGCTGGGCGGCGTGGACCAGGAACGGGTGACACAGGAAGACGTCGCCCGGGCGGCCGGTCGCGTGGACCACCGGGCGGTGCGCCGACGCGGCGACGATCTCGGGGCAGGCGTCGGGCATGAAGACGCCCTCGGTGCCGTACCGGCGCAGGATCTTCGGCACGTCCATGTGCGAACCCACCCGGATGCGGGTGGGCGCGTTGCGTTCGTCCACGTCGGTGAAGAGGAACAGCATCAGCAGCGCCCGCCCGCTGGAGTGCACGTTGACCCGCCACTCGTCGTGCCCGGGCAGCTGGTAGCTGCTCTCGATGTGCCACCCGGCGTCGTCCGGCTCCTCGTCGTGCGGGAAGCGCAGCGGGAACGAGCCGATCGAGTCGCGCGGCGCCCACCGGCCGGGCCCGACCAGCGCGTCGAAGGCGTCGTGCAGCACCGGCACGTTCGCGGCCCGCACGAACGGTTCCTGGACCATGCCCGGAACCCAGTGGACCGGCTCGGTCCAGGTCGACGGATCGTCGGGCTCGGCGTCGATCCGCTGCCACAGCAGTTCCGCGCACTCGGCCGCGGTCTCGGCCGGCACGGCCTGCTCGAACTTGAGGAATCCGTCCGTCATGAACCGCTCGATCGCGTCCGCATCCACGTCTCGCAGACTGCCGACGCGGCGTGACCGCGGCAACCGAATTCAGCCGCCCATCGAGGCGCCGACGCCGTTCCCGGTGGTCAGGAAGTCGGTGCGGGGGAGGGAACCGTCGGGGCGGCGCGCGCCCTCGGCCGTGGATCGGTCGGTGGAGCGGAACGTCGCCGCCCAGTCGTTGCGGCTCTCGCGTGCGTCCGGCGCGAGCGTGGCCGGCGTCTTGTTCTCGACCGCGACGCACGAGCGCAGCAACGGGGAGCCCGCCGGGAAGGCGAAGCCCGCGCCGCCGTTGTGGTAGGCGGTGGCGTTGGTGATCTCGACGGGACCGCCGGCGCCGTCGTCGGTGAAGCCGCTGCCGTTGTTGTCCCAGGCGACGTCGTGGCGCAGGGAGTGGGCGGGCGGCGCGCCGGTGCCACCCCCGCCGGCCAGCGTGAAGCCGTTCTGGCCGTTGCCGAAGGCCCAGTCGTACTCGAGCGTCACCGGCGAGCCGAACCCGCCGAGGTCGTAGCCGGCCGCGCCGTTGCCCCAGGCCCGGTTGCCGCGCACGAGGTTGCCGGCGCCGTCACCGAACTGGATCGCCAGGCCGGTGCCGACGCCCGCCTGCGCCGGGTCGCCGTTGTCGTAGAAGTCGCTGTTCAGCACCTGGTTGGCGGCCGTGCCGGGGTCGCGCAGCATCAGGCCGGAGCGAACGTTGCCGTGCATCGAAAGCCCGCGGAACACCACATGACTGCAGGAGCTGCACACGTACGCGTGACTTCTCGCGTTCTTGACCTCCAGGCCCTGGATCACCCACCAGGAGGTCCGCTGCGTGATCGCCCACTGATCGGCCGGGATGCCGGCGGCGTCGATGACCGGCCGCTCGCCGCGGTAGGCCGCCAGCGTGATGGGTTTGTCCGAAGTGCCGCTCGTGTCGATCGCGAGTGGCGTGGTGAGGCGGTACGTGCCGCCGCGTAGCAGGATCTTCTGGCCGGGCGCGACCTGGGCCGTCGCCTTGCCGATCGTCGCGTAGGGATGCGCCACGCTGCCGTCGCCGTCGTCGGACCCGCCCGGCGCCACGTAGATCTCGGTACGGGCCACCGGCACCGGCGCCGAGGCCGGTGGCGACACCCGGCGGGCCACCCCGGGCGCGGCCGAGCGGGTCGGCGCCGGCGCCACGATCACCGTCTCGCCGCCGCCGGGCGGGAGGGATTCGTGGTAGACCGCGAACGCGAGTCCGCCGCCCACCGCCACGGTCGTCGCGGCCGCCACCGTCAGCGTCTTGTGCTGGAGCAGCCCGAGCAGCGACAGCTTGGCCGGCACCGAGACCCCGGTCGCCAGCCCGGCCGGCACCGGCAGCGCCGCGATGCCGAGCAGCAGCTCCTCGGGCGCGACCAGGCCCCGGCGGCGTGGCTCGCAGGCCGGGCACTCGCGGACGTGCCGCACCAGCCGCTTGCGCCACAGTGGATCGGCCACCCCGTTCCACCGGCGCAGCTGCTCGCTCAGCTCGGCGCAGCGTGGCCGGGCCCGCAGCGCTCGCACCACCCCGCGGGCGGCGTCGAGCTGGGCCTTCATCCGCTGCACCCGCACCGCCGCGTGCTTGGGCGGCACGTGCAGCGCCTCGGCCAGCTCGCCGCGGGTCAGCTCGCCGCTCGCCTCCTGCCACCAGAGGCCGAGAAGCCGCCGGTCACCGTCGTCGAGCCAGCGCGCCGCCTCGACCAGCTCGCGGCGCTGGTCGGCGACCACGATCTCGGCGGCCGCGTCGTCGGCGAAGTCGGGGTCGGCGATCTCGGTGAGCTCGACCCGGCGCATCCGGGCGGCCCGGCGCGATCGCAGATAGAGCTGAATCTGCCGGTACGCGATGGCGACGAGCCACGAGCGGAACCGCTCCGGCTCGCGCAGTCCGGGCAGGCCGCGGATCGCCCGCAGCATGGTCTCCTGGACGAGGTCGTCCACGTCGGGGTGACCGGCCAGGGCGCGGCCGATGATGTTGTAGACCAGCGGCAGGTGCTCGGCGATCAGCTCGTCGAGGGCGTCGGGGCGGCCGGCCTGAGCGTCCCGCACGAGGCGGGTGACCTCCGGCGCGGTCTGACTCTGTGTCACCGCCGCCCCCATAGATGCCTTTCACTGCCTCGCGCAGCGGGTTCGTATCGTGACACGCGAAATTTTTGTTGTCGAGGGCGCGGCCGCGCATCTACGACAGTGTCGCCTTCCCCCGGGCGTCACGCACGGTGACAGATTGGGAGCGCTCCCATACCCTCCGTCACCATCGAGCGAGAGGACTCGCATGCGAAGAAAGATCGTGGTGGCCGCGCTGGCGATCGGCATCCCCACGGCCGCCATCACTGTCGCCGCCCTGCCGTCCGAGGCCGCGACCCTGCCCGCCGCCGGCGGCGTCTACCAGCTCGCCGTCACCAAGAGCGGGATGTGCATCGACGTGACCGCCGGGTCGAAGTCGTCCGGCGCACTGCTTCAACAGTGGGGCTGCACCGCCGGCGCCACCTGGCAGCAGTTCACGCTCAAGGCCGTCACCGGCGCCCAGTACCAGTTGGTCAACGTCAACAGTGGCCTGTGCGTCGACGTGCCCGGCGCCTCGACGACCTCCGGCGTCCAGCTTCAGCAGTGGGGCTGCGCGACCCAGAACAACCAGCTGTTCACGCTCAACCCGAGCGGCGCGAACACGTACCAGATCATCAACGTGGGCAGCGGCCTGTGCCTGTCGGACAAGGGCGCCTCCACCTCGTCCGGTGCGGCGATCATCCAGGAGACCTGCACCGCGAACACGAACAAGCAGTGGGCCTTCAACGCGGTCGGCGGCGGATCCACCGGCTCGGCGACCGTGGCCAAGGACGGGACCGGGCAGTACACGACGATCCAGGCCGCGATCGACGCGGTGCCGGCGAACAATACGACCCGCCGGACGATCACGATCAAGGCCGGGACCTACCGGGAGATCGTCACCATCCCGTCGAACAAGCCCTACGTCACGCTCCAGGGCCTCGGCTCGTCCGCGTCGCAGACGATCATCGTGAACAACCACAGCTCGGCCGGCGGCTACGGCACGTCGGGCAGCGCGACCGTCTTCGTGAGCGGGCACGACTTCGCGGCGACGAACCTGACGATGTCCAACGACTACGGCGAGGGCAGCCAGGCGGTCGCGGCCAACGTGAACGCCGACAAGTCGGTCTTCAGCAACGTGCGGTTCCTCGGCAACCAGGACACGCTGCTGCTCAACGGCTATCGCTCGTACTACACCGGCTCGTACGTCGAGGGCACCGTCGACTTCATCTTCGGCGGCGGCACCGCCGTCTTCAACGCCAGCAGCATCTACGAGCGGCGGAGCACCGGCGGCCCGATCACCGCGGCCAAGACGGATGCCGCCAACGCGTACGGCTTCCTGTTCTACAAGTGCACGATCACCGGGGCCACGAACAACACCACCCAGCTCGGCCGGCCGTGGGGCCCGGACGCGCAGGTGCTGTACCGCGAGTCGTCGCTGAGCGCCACGATGGCGATCGCCCAGCCGTGGATCGACATGTCCGGCAACTCGTGGAAGAACGCGCGGTTCTTCGAGTACAAGAACACCGGCTCGGGCGCGACCACCAACGGCAACCGGCCGCAGATGAGCGACTCGACCGCGGCCAACTACACCCCGCAGAAATACCTCGCCGGCACGGACGGATGGAACCCGCTGTGAAGAAGATCCTCGCCATCGCCGCGGCCGTCGCGGTCGTGCTCGTCGGCATCTCGGCGCTGCCCTCGGAGGCGGCCACGCTGCCCGCGGCCGGCGGCACCTACCAGCTCGCGGTCACCAAGAGCGGCATGTGCATCGACGTGACCTCGGGCTCCAAGGACAACGGCGCGCTGCTCCAGCAGTGGGGCTGCACGGCCGGCGCCGCCTGGCAGCAGTTCAAGCTGACCGCGGTGTCGTCGTCGCAGTACCAGCTGGTCAACGTCAACAGCGGGCGCTGCATCGACGTTCCGGGCGGGTCGACGGCCTCGGGCGTACAGGTGCAGCAATGGGGTTGCGCCTCGCAGACGAACCAGCTGTTCACGCTGAACCCGAGCGGGAGCAACACGTACCAGATCATCAATGTGGGCAGCGGGCTGTGCCTGTCCGACCAGGGCGCGTCGACCGCGTCCGGCGCCGCGATCATCCAGGAGACGTGCACCGCCAACACCAACAAGCAGTGGGCGTTCAACGCGACGTCGAGCGGCGGCCGGACCTGGTCCAATACGGCCGACGGGTTCGCCGCCGGCACCACGGGCGGGGCCGCCGGCACGACGGTGACAGCGAGCACCTACGCCGATCTGCTGAAATATGCGACATCTACCGCTGCCTACGTCGTGCGGGTGAGCGGCACGATCACGGTCCCCACCTACGGCTACGAAATCCCGGTCACGTCGAACAAGACGATCATCGGCATCGGGGCCTCGGGCCGGATCAAGAACGGCGGGTTCTTCCTCGGCACCGGCATCCACAACGTGATCATCCGGAATCTGACCATCGGCGACACGGCCGTGGCCAGCGATGACCCGGATGACAAGGACTTCGACTACGACGGCATCCAGATGGACACCGCCGATCACGTGTGGATCGACCACAACACGTTCACCAACATCAACGACGGCTACATCGACTCGCGCAAGGACACCTCGTACGTGACCGTGTCCTGGAACGTCATGGGCAACCACAACAAGACCTTCGGCATCGGCTGGACCGAGAACGTCACCGCGCGGATGACGATCCACCACAACTGGCTGCACGACACCAACCAGCGGAACCCGAGCGCGGACAACCTGGCCTACGCGCATCTCTACAACAACTACCTGCAGAACATCAGCTCGTACGGGAACTACTCCCGTGGCGCCACGAAGATGGTGATCGAGAACAGCTACTTCGACCACGTGACCAACCCGTACTACCCGGACGTGACGGCCCAGCTCAAGCAGACCGGCAGCATCGTCGTCAACTCCAGCGGCAAGCAGCAGACGTCGGGCTCGGCCTTCACGCCGAGCAGCTTCTACTCGTACACCCTGGACCCGGCGGCCGACGTCCCGTCGCTGGTCAAGACCTACTCGGGGCCACAGGCGAACATCGGCCTGTGAGGGGGAGAGGCCCGGCCGGAGCGCCAAGCTCCGGCCGGCCTTCAACTGCTGTACACGCGCCGGTTTCCTGGCCTGCCTAGCCTGCGAAGACGTGCCCTCTGCGCGGACCTACGGCGCCACCGCGACCTCCAGCCTTCTGGTCGCCGGCGCCCTCGGCTCTCTCATCCTGCAGCTCTTCGTGCTCCCGCTGGCGCATCTGCCCTGGTGGCTGCTGCTCCCGCTGGTGCTGACCAGCACCCACCTCTGGTCGATCCTGCACGAGTCGATCCACGGCTCGCTGCTGCGCGACCGCACCTGGAACGATCGGCTCGGGCGGACGCTGGCCATCGGGTACGGCGCCCCCTTCATCCTGCTGAAGTCCGGCCATCTGCTGCACCATCGATTCAGCCGTACGCCGCGGGAGCGCACCGAGGTCTACGTGGCCGGCGGCTGGGCGTCGCACGCGCCGGCCTACTACCTGCGCCTGCTCGGCGGGCTTTACCTGGCCGAGGTCGCGTCGGTGGTGCTCGCGCTCGCCCCGCGCCGGCTGTGGCACCGGCTGCGCCACCTGCTGGACACGCCGGACACGGTCACCGCCCTGCTCTTCGACGCGATCACCGGCCGCCGGCTGGGGCAGTTCCGGCGGGACGCGGTGCTGATCGTTCTCGTCTACGGGGCGGCTTTCCTGGCGTACGGGCGAAATTGGTGGATGCTTGTCGCGCTGCTCGCCGGTCGCGCGTTCCTCGTGTCGGTGGCCGACAACGCCTACCACTACGGCACGGCGCTGGACGAGCCGCTCGAGGCGATGAACCTGCGGCTCCCGCGGCTGCTCGAGTCGTTCGTGCTCGCCTTCAACCTGCACGGCGTGCACCATCGCTACCCGGGGCTGGCCTGGCACAGCCTGCGCGGCGCCTTCATCGCCGACGGGGGACGCTTCGACCTCGGCTGGTGGCGCGCTTTGGGGCAGCAGTTCCGGGGCCCGATCGCCGCCGCGTCATTGCCGGGTTCTTCCGGAGAGCGGCTGCCCACCGACGCATGAAACCGGGGGCCGCCGCGCCGATCGCGGCGGCCCCCTTTGGCATCATCCGGCTGTACAGAGGGTTCCGTTGAGCGTGAACGCCGCCGGCAGCACGTTCGGGCCGTTGTAGGCGCCGACGAAGCCGACCGAGGTGGTGCCGCCGCTCGCGGCCAGCGTGGCGTCGCTGGTCACCCGCACGTCGGTGCCGGCCTGCGTCCAGGTCGCGTTCCACCCGCTGCTCACGCTCTGCCACGTAGTCGGCCAGGTGAAGTTGAGCGTCCAGCCGTTGAGCGGCGCCGCGCCGGTGTTGGTGATGTCGACCTGCCCGACGTAGCCGTTGCCCCAGTCGTTGGTGTCGGCGAACTTCACCGTGCACGTGCTGGTGGCCGGCGCGCCGGTGGCGAAGGTCAGCGGCGGCGACGACCAGGAGAGGTTGCCCGCGTTGTCCCGGGCCAGCACGTTGATCGTGTAGCGCTTGCCGGGCTGGAGGTTGTGCGCGGTGAACGACGTGCCGCTCGTCTCGCCGAGCTGCTCGCTGATCGCCCCGTTCGCCCGGTAGATCTCGTACTTGGTGGCGCGGCCCACGGCCGGCCAGGAGATCGTCGCGGTGCGGTCGGTGACGGCCGAGGCCGTCGGAGCGGCGGGGGCGTTCGGCGCGGCGGCGTTGCTCGCGCTCGGGTGCATGGTCAGGAGCGTGAGCGAGTACGGCGGGAGCGTGCTCGCGCTGCCTTGCTGGATCTGCGCATCACCGTTGCCGTACGTCAGCACGGTCGGCGCGCCGGCCGACGGCGTGTAGCCGCGGTAGGAGAGCGCGATGTCGTGCGCCGCGTCCGGGTCCTTGTTGATCAGCAGGACCGACAGGTCGCCGTTCGGCCGGCGGGCCGCGTGGGCGGTGACCAGCGCGTTGTCGGTGGCGGCCCGGACCATCTGGTCGCCCGGGTGCAGGAACGACGACATCAGCTTGAGCCCGTAATAGGGCGCGAACGGCGTGTTCAGCGGCGGCTCGCAGACCGAGTTGTCGCTGGTGCAGGTGCCGCTGGAGAGCAGGCCGAAGTCGTTGTAGTCCTGCTGCCCGGCGACCGTGGACGGCGTGCCGATGCCGTTGTGGACGTTCCACCACTGCACGGTGAAGACACCGTTGGCGATGAGGCTGCTGTACGCGTCGGCCAGGAAGATCGCGCCCGGCTGGGTGTTCTGCCCGACGCCCACGTTCGTCTCGGTGAGGCTGATCCCGATCTTGCCGGCGTTGGGGCCGCCGTACGTGTTGATCTGGTTCCGCAACATGTACATCGAGTCGTCCACGTACTGCGTCTTGCCGATCGCCTCGGCCGCGCTGCCGCCGCCGGGGTACCAGTGCACGTCGACGAAGTCGATGTGCGGGCCGGCGGCCTGGAGCACGACCTGGTTCCAGTTCGCGGCGTCGCCGGCGCCGACCAGCGCGTCCGGCCAGTTCGCGGGCATGGTGAGCACGGCGCCCACCTTGATCGTCGGGTCGACCGCCTTCATCGCGTCGGCGTAGGCGACCACCTCGGCCGCGTACTGGGCCGGGCTCTTGTCGGCGTGGTCGTCGGCCTCCCAGGACGAGCCGTAGTGGCCGTTGCCGTAGTTCTCGTTGCCGATCGTCCAGTACTTCGCCCCGTACTTCTTGGTGACGTTCGCGTACCGCACCCAGCCGGCGGCCTCCGCGGCGGTGCCGGTGCCGTAGTTGGCGATGATCATGGGCTCGGCGCCCGTCCGGCGGGCCGAGGCCATGAACGTGTCGAAGTCGGTGTTGGGGGCGACGTAGCCGCCGGGGGCGGTGTGCGTCTCCCAGTGGTAGATGTCGGCGTACGACCCGCCGGGGTAGCGGATCATCTTGACGCCGGCCTGGCCGAGCAGGTCGGCGACGGCGTCGGTGCCGAGTGTCGTGTCCCAGATGGCGTCGTTCACGCCGAGCGCGGTGGCCGGGACGGTGGCCTGGCCGGCGCGGGCGTTGACGGTGACGGTGACGGGGGTGGTGGCGGCCGAGGCGCTGAGGGCGGGCGCCGCGGCGCTCAGGGCGGCTGCGGCGAGCAGGGCAGCGCCCAGCGCGACGCGACGGGGTATCGCGGTCTGCATGGCTCTCCAATTACGGATTCCGGGGATATGGGAGCGCTCCCAATTTTGCGGCCGGTAACGAAGAGTGTCAATGCGCTGGGGCGCGGGGCGGGGTTGAATTCGGATCCGGGGAATTTGCCGGGAATTCCGACAATTTGTAGGTTTCGGCCGGCTGGAAATGGGGAAGGCCGCGCCCCGCGTCCGGGGTGCGGCCTTCATTTCGGGTCAGATGGTGCTCAGCTTGTGATGCTCAGCTTGTGATGCTCAGCTTGTGATGCTCAGCTTGTGATGCTCAGCTTGTGATGCTCAGCTTGTGATGCTCAGCTTCTCGTGCTCAGCTTCTCGTGCTCGGCCGGGTCAGCGGTGGCCCGGGAAGTCGTGCCCGTGGCCGTGACCGTGGTCGTGGTCGTCGCCCGGGAAGCCGTGGTCGTCGCCCGGGAAGCCGTGGTCGTTGCCCGGGAAGCCGTGGCCGTGACCGGGGAAGCCGTGACCGTGGTTGTCCCAGCTCACGCGCAGCGCCCACCAGTTGCGGTGGAAGCCGCCACGCACGCGGAAGCAGTCATGGTCGTCCCACCGGTTGCGCATCTCGCCGAAGTTGCCGATGCGGTGGCACTGGTTCGCCGTGCGGTAGAAGCCGATGATCTTGGAGCGGTCGCCGTGCGACGCCTTGACCGTCGTCGACTGGCTCGCGGACGGCGCCGGGGTCGCCGAGGCGGCCATGGCCGGGCCCGCGAACGTGGCACTCGCGACGATAGCCATTCCCGTCATCGCCAGCATGCGCGTTGCTTTATTCATCGATCCACCTCTTCATGTCCGGTTATTGCCGATGTGATGATCATAGGAAAATCGCGGCATTTGTCCGGTTGGAATCGCGAACACGATTAGGTGAAAAGGCCGACACGATAATTCGATTTACAGAAATGTGGTCCGGCGGGAAAACCCCGCCGGACCTGCGGCGATTCGTCCGTTCGGACGAGTCAGTTTGTCGGTTTGGTCAGAAGACATCCCGAGATGGCCAGATCGATCGTGCGGCTCGAGGTCAGGCAGGTGGTGAACCAGTAGGTCTCCTCGCCGTAGCTCTGACCCTGGTACGCGTGCGTCGTGCCGTTGGCGTCCACCTCGCACGGGTTGTTGAGCGTGCACATCTGGCCGTCGTCGTTACCGGTGTTGTTGATCCCGACGATCTGGCCCGAGCTCGCGCTGACGATCGGCGAGCCCGAGGTGCCGTGGATGGTGTCGCAGTTGACGTCGTAGCGGATCGAGTCGTGCCAGGTCCACTGGTCCTCGCGCAGCGTGTTCACGAAGCTGTCGATCTTGCAGTTCCAGATCTGCTTCCAGTAGCTGGACGGGATGTCGATGGCGGCGCCCGCGGCGGCCCGGCTCGCCGAGATGGTCAGGGCCGTCGCCCCGTACCGGCTGGAAAGCGTCGCGTAGGTCGAGGTGAGCCGGTAGAGGGTCACGTCGGTGCCGGTCATCGTCGCGTAGAGGACGCGGTCGGCCCGGACCGTCGCCAGCGAGCGGCCGCTGGAGCTCAGCAGCGTGCCCGACCGGCTGCTGGTCCGGTTCTGCAGCACCTGCCCGGCGCTGAGGAAGCCGCCCTCGTAGCAGTGGCCGTTGGTGAGCATCATGGCCCGGTCGCTGCTGACCGAGGAGGGGTAGCGCACCAGCGAGGCCGAGCAGTTGCTCAGCGTGATGGTGGAGGCCAGCGAGGTGGCCGCGACGGCCTGTGCCGGTGCCGGGCCGGCGACGATGCCGGTGGCGGCCGCGATCGCGGCGGCGCCGAGGGCGAGAACCCGTCGGAGGCGCATGGGTGGATCCCTTCTGCCTGCGGCGGCAGGGGATCACCCGCCGCCGATCCTGGTGGCGGCGCGTGACGGGTCGGCGGCACGCTTACGCCGGTGCCCGTACCCTCGCATCGAGATTCATAGATGTCAATCATTGTGTGGGTGGGCTGGGGCGCTCCGCGCTCGCCCTGATGCGTCGAGCACTCGCGTGTCGGGTGCCAGGCATGATCGGCATCGGGGGCGAGCATTGCCGGGCGCCAGGAATCGCCGGTGCCGGGCATCGCCGGCGCGTCGCGTCACGGGCATCGTCCAGACCGCGGGGTTCACGATCTGGTGCGACATGCGGTCGGCGTCTCGTGTCGCGGGCATCGTCGGCGTCTCGCGTCACCTGTGGACACGAGCCCGAAAATGTCATAGCCAGCCCGTAATCTCGCCCCACCCATCACGGGGTGGGGTGGAGTAGGCGGGACGGCGTGGGGCAGGGCGGCGCGGGGCAGGGCGGCGCGGGGCGGGGCAGGACGGCGCGGCGCAGGGCGACAACCGCCCGCCCCACCAGCAACTCGCGCAACGCGTTCGGCCGGCGCCACCCCCTCAAAACAGCGACGCGACATCTCGGCCGTTGTTCGGCGAACTCGCCCGGACGCCCCACCGCGGACTAAGAAAACCGACCACCTGGTCGAAGAGGCAGCCATGGTGGGCGACTGGGTCGACACGGAACTGCCCCGGCTCAACCGTGCCATCCTGCGCGGCGAGGTTCCGCCCAGCGCGTTGGCCGAGCAGGCCCGTGAGCTGCTGTTTCCGCACCTTCCGGCGATCGACCGGCTGGCCGCCGACGAGGCGCGCCGGCTTGTTGTCCGGCTTGGGTTCGTGGGGGCCTCGGTGGCCCGGCACTATCAGGAGTGGAATCCGGGCGGCAAGCAGAGTCCGGAGCGCGCGTTCGATGATCTGGCCGTGGGCGGGCATCCGTTTCGCGAGTACTTCTCGGCGCTGGCGGGGCGCACCGGCGTCGGGCACTACGGGCGGGACAGTTACGCCTCCCTGGTGCGGTGGAACGTCGGCACCCTCGAGGTTCGTCGCGGCGCCGAGCTGATGGCCGTTCTGCCGGGCGCGTTCGACGACGGGCACATCCGCAGCTACACCGGGACCCCGGGCGAGGAGCGCTTCTTTCTGCTGGTCAAGCAGGCCGAGGCGGTCGAGCTTGCGGTCAACGACGTGCTCGGGCCGCTGAACGGCGAAGACGCGTGCCTGATCTCAGGCGAGGCGATCGAGCGCGTACGGCTGGCAACCGGCCTGATTCTCGCCATGCGCCGCCTCTTTCTCGATTTTGCCGCTCTGCCGCCGGACGAGAGCATGCCGGCCGAGCACTTCCTGGACGTGTTCCGGCAGTTCGCGGTGCATTGGACGCGCGGCGACATCCCGCCCAGCGGCGCGCTCGACCCGGAGGCGCTCAAGCGCGACTTCCTGCTCGGCATCGCCATTCCCGGGTACGACCAGCACGTGCGCCGTCTCTTCCCGGCTCTGCTCGACGTGGAACGCGCCGCCCTCGAGGACCTGATGGCCCGCCCGACGCTGCCGCAGCGGCTGCTCGACCAGCTCGACCTCGGCCCGGGCCGGCTGACCGCGGAGTCGCCGGCCGAGCTGCGCGGCCTGGTCGGCGCCTACCCAGCGCTCGTCGACTGGTACCGGCTGCTCACCGCGCACGCCCGGGCCGCCGGGGCGCACCTGATGCTGAGCAAGAAGTTCCTGTTCAAGCCCCAGCGCCGGCGTGACCAGGCCGGGCAGGGCGACAAGCCGCTGGTTTCCAACCGCCGTGGCACCACCGGAATGAACGAGATGTTCCTGGAACGGCTGACCCGGGCCCGCCAGGAACACCCGCTCGCGCCGCTTCGCACCGCCCTAACCGGCGAAACGGCGGAAAAGGTACGTGCGGCGGAGGTACCGTCGGCCGCATCGGTCTCGGTCGCGCTGGTGGGGTGACGTGGTGGGCGGCGTGGGGGTGAAGGTCGGCCATGAGCAGCTCATGGCCCTGATCGACCACACCTCGGCGGTCATCTACATGCGCGACGCCGACGGGCACTACCTCCTGGTCAACCGGGAGTACGAGCGGCTGTTCCACCTGCGCCGCGAGGACATCGTCGGGCTCACCGACCACGACCTGTTCCCGGGGCCGATCGCCGACGAGTTCCGGGCCAACGACTTGGCCGCCATCGCGCGCGGGGTGCCGCTCCAGATGGAGGAGCAGGCGCCGGCCGAGGACGGGCTCCACACGTACGTCACCGTGAAGTTTCCCCTGCACGATGCGGCCGGCCGGGCGTACGCCATCTGCGGCATCTCCACCGACATCACCGAGCGCAAGCGCGCCGAGGAGGAGGTCCGCCGGCTCAACGACGAGCTCGAGCTGCGCGTACGCCAACGGACCGCCGAGCTGGAGGCGGCCAACCGGGAGCTCGACTCGTTCGCCTACTCGGTCTCGCATGATCTGCGGGCGCCGCTGCGGTCGCTCGAGGGCTTCAGCCAGGTGCTGCTCGAGGACTACGCCGACGAGCTGGCCGAGGAGGCGCAGGGCTACCTGCGGCGGATCCAGGCCAACGTGGGGCGGATGGCGCAGATGATCGACGACCTGCTGCACCTGTCCCGGGCCACCAGATCACAACTGCGCCGGTCGCGTACGGACGTCAGCGCTCTGGCCCGGGAGATCGCCGGCGAGCTGGACGAGGCCCGGTGGGACATCGCCGACGACATGGTGGCGCAGGGTGATCCGCACCTGATCCGGCTCGTGCTGCAGAACCTGATGGGCAACGCGCGCAAGTTCACGTCCCGCACGTCCGGCCCGGCGATCACGGTGAGCGTGCGCTGTCAGGACGGGATCGACGTCTTCGAGGTCCGCGACAACGGCGCCGGCTTCGACATGAAGTACGCGGACAAGATCTTCGACCCGTTCCAGCGGCTGCACTCGGCCGGCGAGTTCGAGGGCACCGGGATCGGCCTGGCCATCGTGCACCGCATCGTCACCCGGCACGGCGGCCGCATCGTGGCCGAGGGCGCGGTGGGCGAGGGCGCCGCGTTCCGGTTCAGCCTCACGCCCGCGCCGGCGGACTGGGAGATCCGATGACCGAGGGCCCGATCCTGCTGGTCGAGGACAACCCGGACGACGCGGTGCTGACCGTCCGGGCCTTCACCAAGAACCGCATCCGGAACGAGGTGGTGATCGCCACCGACGGCGAGCAGGCCCTGAACCGCCTGCTCCCGGAGACCGGCGAGCCGCTGCGGCCGGCGCTGATCCTGCTCGACATCAAGCTGCCGAAGATCGACGGGCTCGAGGTGCTGCGCCGGCTGCGCGACGACGAACGCACCCGGCGGCTGCCGGTCGTCGTGCTGACCACGTCGAACGAGGACCGGGACATCGCGACCAGCTACGAGCTCGGGGCGAACAGTTTCGTACGCAAGCCGGTGGTCTTCGACGAGTTCGTCGCCGCCGTCAACGCCCTCGGCGTGTACTGGCTCCTCGTCAACGAACCGGCGCCGCTGCCGTGAGCGCCGACGTGCACGTCCTCATCATCGACGACAGCGACGACGACGCCGTGCTGATCGTGCGGCAGCTGACCAAGGCCGGCCTCGGCGTCGTCCACCGTCGAGCCGACACCCCCGACGGCGTGGCGGCCGCCCTCGCCGAGCGCTCGCCCGACGTGGTGATCTGCGACTACAACATGCCGGTGTTCCGCGCCGAGGAGGCTCTCGAACAGGTTCGCGAGCACGACGCCGACATCCCGTTCGTGCTGGTCAGCGGCCAGGTGGGGGAGGAGGCGGCGGCCGCCATGATGCGGGCCGGGGTGCGCGACTTCGTGCTCAAGGATCGGCTGGCCCGGCTCGCTCCGGCCGTCCAGCGCGAGCTGCACGAGGCGGCCGAGCGGCGGCAGCGGCGCCGGGCCGAGGCGGCGCTGCGGGAGAGCGAGGAACGCTTCCGGCTCATCGCCGAGCACGCCCAGGACGTCATCTTCCGCTACCGGCTGCACCCCGTACCGGCCATGGAGTACCTCAGTCCCGCGATCGAGGAGATCACCGGCTTTCCGCCCGAGCGCTTCTATGCCGATCCCGAGCTGATCTTCCAAACGGTGGATGCCGAGGACCGTGCCACCCTCCACGCGTCCTGGCGTTCGGCCGAACCGGGCACGCTCACCATTCACGTCCGGCACGCGGCCGGCCGCGCCGCGTGGGTCGAGCAGCGGGCCAGCTCGGTCGCCGATGGGTCCGGCCGGGTCGTCGCCGTCGAGGGCATCCTCCGCGACATCACCGAGCGCACCCGGCTCGAACAGCAGCTGCGCCAGGCCGAGCGGCTCGACTCGCTGGGTCAGCTCGCCGGCGGCATCGCCCACGACTTCAACAACATCCTGGCGGTGATCTCCGGGTACGCCGACATCCTCGCCGACGAGCTGACCGACCACCCGTGCCGCCCCGACGTGCAGGCGATCGAGCAGGCGGCCGCCCGGGGCAGCGGCCTCACCCGGCAACTGCTGATCTTCAGCCGCCTGGAGCCGTCCCGGCCCGAGACGCTCGACCTCAACACGGTGGCGGCCGACATGCAGCGCCTGCTGGCCCGCACGCTCGGCGAGGACATCGAGCTGAGCACGATGCTGGCGTCCGACCTGCCGGCCATCCTGATGGACCGCAGCAAGCTCGAACAGGTGCTGATGAACGCGGTGATGAACTCGCGCGCCGCGATGCCCTCCGGCGGCCGCCTCACGATCTCGACCGGCGTCGAGTCCGGCGGCCGTTTCGTGAGCCTGAGCATCACCGACACCGGCGTCGGCATGCCCCCCGAGGTGGCGGCGCGCGCGTTCGAGCCGTTCTTCACGACCAAGGGCCGGGGCAAGGGGACCGGGCTGGGGCTGGCCACCGCGTACGGCGTGGTGACCGACGTGGGCGGCACGATCACCCTGGACTCGCAGCCCGGCCAGGGCACCACCGTCCAGGTACGCCTCCCGGTCAGCTCCGAGACCCCGGCGGCGCCCGTGCCGTCCGACTACGCGGCGGCGGCCGACGGCGCGGGCCGGCGCATCCTGGTCGTCGAGGACGAGGACGGCGTCCGCGACATCGTCTGCCGCATCCTGGTGAAGGCGGGCTACGAGGTCCACTCCGCGGGCGACCCGCAGGAGGCGCTGAAGCTCTGCCTGGAGCGAGACTTGCAGGTGGACGCCCTGCTCAGCGACGTCATCATGCCCGGCATGTCGGGCACCCAGCTGGCGGCCGAGTTGCGCCGCAGCCGCCCGGAGCTGCCGGTGCTGTTCATGTCGGGCTACACGAGCGGCCCGGCGCCGGGTGGCCAGGAGTTGCCGGCGGACGCGCCGTTGCTGCACAAGCCGTTCCAGAACGACCAGCTGCTGAACGCGATGCACCAGTTGCTGGAGCGGCGCCGGCCGCCGGGGTGAGCGCCGGCGGGCTGTCGATATTGACGTCGGCGAATGAGCGGGCGACGATGTGTCGATGCGCTTCGACAAGGTAAGGGCTTTCCTCGCGGCGTCGGTTCTGGTTCTCGGGCTCGGCGCGGCTACGGCAACACCGGCGAATGCCGCGACGCCCGCGACGGCCGCGACGCCCGCGACGGCCGCACCGGCGAGAACGCACACCATCTCCTACGACCAGTACTCGATGGTCATCGACGGCGAGCGGACCTTCATCTGGTCCGGGGAGATGCACCCCTTCCGGCTGCCCAGCCCCGAACTGTGGCGCGACGTCCTGCAGAAGATGAAGGCGATCGGCTTCAACGCCGTCTCCTTCTACTTCGACTGGGGATACCACTCGCCCTCCCCGGGCGTTTACGACTTCACCGGCGTCCGCGACATGGACCGGCTTCTGACGATCGCCGACCAGGTGGGGCTCTATGTCATCGCGCGGCCGGGGCCGTACATCAATGCCGAGACCGATGGCGGCGGCTTTCCGGCCTGGCTGAGCACCCAGGCCGGGCGCGCCCGCAGCGACGCCCCCGACTACCTGGCCGCCACCGACGAGTGGCAGACCGCGATCGACGCGATCATCGCGCGGCATCAGCTGAGCAACGGCACCGGCTCGGTGATCCTCTATCAGATCGAGAACGAGCTGGCCTCGACCGGCGCCGCCCAGAGCAACTACATGCGGCACCTGTACGACAAGGCCCGCACCGACGGGATCACGGTCCCGATCTTCCACAACGACAAGGGCCGCAACGGGTACTGGGTGCCGGCCTCGTCGACGGTGCCCGGCACGATAAAGGGACCGGTCGACATGTACGCGTTCGACGGCTACCCGGGCGGCACCTGCCACACCGACGGCACGGTCGGCTCGCCCAACACCGCGCCGGACTGGGGCATCCAAGGGGTCGGCGGCGCGAAGGGCGGCGCCAGCGCTTCGGACACGACGCCGGGCTTCACGGCCGAGTTCGGCGGGGGCTGGTTCGACTACTGGGGCAGCGTCGGCACGTACCCCTGCACCGCGGTTCGCCAGGGCAACGGCTACGAGCGGGTCTTCTACGGCACCAACATCGCCAACCGGCTCACCGTGCAGAACTTCTACATGGTCTCCGGCGGCACCTCGTGGGGCTGGCTGCCGGCGCCGGTGGTCTACAGCTCCTACGACTACGGCGCGGCGATCGACGAGGGCCGGCAGCTGCGCCCCAAGGCCGAGGCGCTCAAGGAGCTGGGCTACTTCGTGCAGAGCGTGAAGCCGCTGACCAAGGTGGACAAGGGCAGCGACGTCGCGACCTCGACGCCGACGGTGAAGATCCAGCACACGGTCAACGCGGAGACGGGCACGAACTTCTACTTCGCGGTGCACAACCCGACCAACGCCACCACCGACGACAGCTTCACGTTCCCCATCGACACGGCCGACGGGTCGTACACCGTGCCGTTGCGGCTCAACGGGCAGGACGCCAAGACGCTGGTGGCGCACTACGACCTCGAGGGCAACCACCTCGTCTACTCGACCTCGGAGATCGAGACGCACGTGAACGGCGTGGCGCTGCTGCACGGCCGCGACGGCGAGGCGGGCGAGACCGTCCTGCGCTACCCGGCCGCGCCCACGGTCAAGGTGCTGGAAGGGGCGGCCGAGGCCGCCTACGACCCGGTGTCCGGCGATCTGCGGCTCACCTACTCTCATCAAGGACTTTTGCGCGTACGCATCACCGCACCCGGGCGTCCCGCATTGACGCTGCTCGTGGCCGACGAGTCGACGGCGAAGACGTTCTGGCGGGTGGGTGACGTGATCGTGCGTGGCCCGCAACTGGCCCGCACCGCCCGAACCCGCGGCGCCCGGCTCGACCTGACCGGCGACACCACCGCCCCGGCGCCGCTCGAGGTGTGGGCGCCCCCGTCGACCCGCTCGGTGACGTGGAACGGCCGAACCGTCGTGATTGCTCACCGGGCCGGGGGCAGCCTTCTCGCCGTACGGGAGCTGGATGGACCGCAACCGATCACCCTGCCCGACCTGACCGCCCAGACCTGGAAATATGCCGCGGAGTCGCCGGAGGCGGCGCCCGGCTTCGACGACGCCGGCTGGCGGGCCGCCGACCTGACCGCCACCAACAGCACCACCAAGCCGCCCGCCGGGCAGGTGGTGCTGACCGCCGACGACTACGGCTTCCACCACGGCGACGTCTGGTACCGCGGGCGCTTCGACGGCGCCGCGCCCGCCTCGGTGAGCCTCGACTACGGCGGCGGTGGCGCCGGACTCCTACAGGCCTGGATGGACGGCGTCTACCTGGGACAGAACGTGATCCCGAGCGGGCTGGCCGCGCCGCCGACCCGGGCCACGGCGACGTTCACGATCCCGCCCGGGGCGTCACCGGACGGCTCGCACGTGCTGTCGGTGATGGTGCGCAACAACTCACACAACGAGGACGGCGGGGTCAACGACGCCCACAAGGAGGGCCGCGGCCTGATCGGCGTCACGTTCGACGGCGTGGTGCCGGCCGTCGCGTGGCGGGTCCAGGGCACGGCCGGCGTCGATCCGGTGCGCGGGCCGCTCAACAACGGCGGCCTGTTCGGCGAGCGCGCGGGCTGGTATCGGCCCGGCTTCCACGATCGCTCGTGGACGACCCGGAGCGTGCCGGACGCGTCGGCCGTGGCCGGGACCGCGTGGTACCGCACGAGCTTCGACCTGCGGATCCCGCGCGACCTCGACGCCTCGCTGGGCCTGACCATCGGCGACCCGTCGGTGCCGCGGTCGGGCGGCCACTACCGGGTGCTGATCTTCGTGAACGGCTGGAACATGGGCCAGTACATCGCCGGCGTCGGGCCGCAGCACACGTTCGCGCTGCCGACCGGGGTGCTCGACCCGCACGGCCGCAACACCCTGGCGCTGGCCGTGACCAGCGACGGCGGTCCCGCCGACGGGATCGAATCGGTGCGCCTCACTCGGCTGGGGGTGGCTCGGACCTGGTAAGGGCGTTGCGGGCCCGGGTGAGGGCCACCCGCCGGGCGTGCTCGGCCCCGCTTCGGTGCTGGGTGACCGTCGTCGTCGCGGCGGTCACCTGGTTTCGCAGGGTGCGCAGTGGACGTTCGGCGTCGTCGGGTTGCGGCAGGTTCTTCAGGAGCGCCAGATCCAGCCGTACGGGATCGGAAGGTCGCCCTTTGGTCGCGAGGTCGGCCTGGTTGATGGCCGTGTCGATCGACCGCCGCAGCTTCGGCGCCTCCCGCCGCGCCCGCGTGATCGCCTCCTGGAAGCGCCGCTCCCGCATCGGGTCCTGCTTCATCGCCGGCTTCGGGCGCTGAAGCGCCGCATCGAGGTGCCGGATCATCGCCTTTCCTTGCCGCGAGGCGTCGTCGCAGGCGCGGATGGCCTTCTTCAGCGCCCGGTAACCCTGGTCGTATCGGCCCAGCGCCCGCTCCAGCTCCTTGTCGAGGTTCTGATCGGCGCGGCGTTCCAGCTGCTCGCGCTTGCGCACCCCGGCCATCGCCCGGCGCCGCGCTCGCGACGCCTCCCGGTACCGGCCGGCGCGCCCGTCTTCGTCGTTGCGGAACACGGCGAAGAACGACCGGTCCACCCAGTCGGTGCCGTCGGCGGACTCGGCGAGGCGGCGGTCGGCCTCGCCGAGCTCGTCCTTGGCGTTCGCGACGCCGGTTCGGGCGTTGTGCCATGTGGTCACGTACGGGGCCATCAGGGCGCGGACCCGATCGTTCACTTAGCGGGCACCATCCAATCGAGGACCGGCGTGCCCTGAAGCGTCACCAGCACACACATGATCAGCAACAGGACCAGACTCCACCCGACCACCCGCCGGAAGATGTCGCCCTCGCGGCCGGCCATGCCCACCGCCGAGGCGGCGATCGCCAGGTTCTGCGGGCTGATCATCTTGCCGAGCACGCCGCCCGACGAGTTCGCGGCGGCCAGCAGCACCGGGTCGAGGCCGGCCTTGGTCGCGGTCTGCACCTGAAGCGCGCCGAAGAGCGCGTTCGAGGACGTGTCCGAGCCGGTCACCGCGACGCCGATCCAGCCGAGGATCGACGACAGGAAGACGAAGAAGCCGCCGGCCATCGCCAGGAACGCGCCCAGCGTGTTGGTCTGCCCCGACTGGTTCATCACGTAGGCGAGCGCCAGCACGGCCATGACCGTCACGATGGCGTGTCGCAGGGTCACGTACGTCTCGCCGTACGCCCGCAATGCCTTGCTCGGTTTTATGCGCAGCACGATCGCCGTGATGATGCCCGCGACGATCATCAGCGTGCCCGCCGCCGGGAGCCAGCCGAGCGTGAAGTTGGTCGAGGAGACCGGCTTGCCGCTGGCGCCGAGCACGTGCAGGCCGGGCCAGCCGAAGATGACCGTCCACGGCTCCTTGGCCAGCGCCGCCTTGATCGCGCCGATGTTGGTGATCGAGAACAAGACGATGATGATCAGGTACGGCGCGTAGGCCTTCGCCACCTCGGCGGGTGGATCGACCTTCTCCCCGTACGCGTCGCCGCTGCTTGGTTTCGCGGGCGGTTTGCTTTTTTCGACCGTGCCGCCCCCGGTCGCGGTCGCTTGGACCGTGACCACCTCGGCGGCCTCGGCCTCGGACTCGACGTGTAGTGGCGGAATCTCGGCCGGCTGCCACACCCGCAGCAGCAGGACCACGGAGGCCGCCGACAGCAGCGACGCGATGATGTCGGTGAGCGGCACCGAGACGTAGTTCGAGGCGGCGAACTGCGCGACCGCGAAGACCAGGCCCGAGACGATCGCGGCCGGCCAGGTCTGCCGCATGCCGCGCCGCCCGTCGATCACCGCAACCAGAATCAGCGGCACGATCACCGCGAGCACCGGCGTCTGCCGCCCGACCATCGCCCCGAGCGTGTCCGTGTTGAGCCGCGGATCGTCGCCGGCCCCCGACGTCACCGTCCCCAGCGTCACGATCGGCGTGGCAAGGGCCCCGAACGCAACCGGCGCGGTGTTCGCGATGAGCGCCACCGCAGCCGCCCGCACCGGCGGGAACCCCAGCGCCATCAGCATGACCACGGTGACCGCCACCGGAGTGCCAAACCCCGCGAGCGCCTCGAGCAGCGCCCCGAAGCAGAAGGCCACAATGATCGCCTGAATACGCATGTCCGGGCTGACTCTCGCCATGGACCGCCGCAGCACATCAAAGTGCCCGCTGACGACGGTCAGGTTGTAGACCCAGATAGCATTGATCACAATCCACAAAATCGGGAAAAATCCGAATGTGGCCCCTTCGGTGGCCGAAAGCAGCGCCTGCCCCACCGGCATCGAGTACACAATGATCGCCACCAGCAGCGACACCACAAGCGAGATAACCCCGGCAAGCCAGGCCCGCATCCGCAGAGCGCCAAGCAAAACAAACAGCGTGAGCAGCGGCAACGCCGCAAAGATGGCGGACACGGCAACCGAGTTGGCAACCGGGTCGGTCACGATCCTGAACTGATCCACGTCAGTCACCGCCAAGAATCGATCACTTTCCATGGAACATACCCGTGACCGCCGTCACAGGTAAGACCTCGCCCCAACCAGATCGAGTTCGCCCGGATGGACTGCGAAGTCGACGCCGCCATCCGGCGCCCCTTGGCCGAGCGCTGGGCCCATCGCGGGCGCTACGAGCCGCCGGTCCATGCGGCGCCTCGCCCCGTGGCCCATGCACCACCCCGCCCCTTCTGGGTGGGGCCGATTCAAGCAGCCGGGTCTGACAGTTTCCGCTCGTTGTCCACAGGGCGGGTTCCGCTAGGAATCACCAGCCGGAAGCCGCTCCCCGCTCGGCAGACTCATGTGCCGAACGACCGCGCCGTCCGGGCTGATCGCCCGGCAGATGCCGACGCCCACCAGAAGTGGCCGTAACCGACATCACCGGTGTAGACCAACCGAAGCATCCGTGCCCACAGTCCGGGCAGGCGCCACTGCCGTTCCGAGAAACGCGTCGAAGGAGTCCATCCAGTCGTCGTAGGTAGCCGTCAGTCCATCCTCGGCCTCCGTGCCGGAAAGTTCAGAGCAGCGGCTGGGGCAGAGCCTCGACCCGATGTCCGAGCTGGAGCGCGGCGGCCTCGGGAAGGTCCTCCCAATCCCACTCCGCACCGAAGATCGCTTCCCCGCCCCGGCACAGGAGGACGGCCTCCTCGCCGTTGAAGAGCAACACACCGTCGGCCCCCGTGCGCTGCTGGATGGCCAGCACACTGCCGATCATCAGCGCCGTGTTGTGGGGCTCCAATTCGCGTTCCAGGTTCGAGAAGCGAAAGAGGGCGGAGACGCGATGAGGAAAACCGAACAGCACGGGTGCCGGGGAGTCGTCGTCCGGAGTTTCCCGCCAGGTCCGGATGATCAGCCCGTCACGAGTTACGCTGCCCCGCTCGGAGACCGTACCGTCGACCGCCATCGCGATCATCGATCGCAGCTCGTCATCACTCAGATCCGCGGCGCCGTAGAAGACGTACTCGAGGGCCATGTGTTGGCTCAGCCTTCAGGAGAATGGGTAGAAGCGGATGACTTCGCCGCGATGGACGACCAGGATCTCCCGGAGCCCTGTGACCGGTTCGCGCTCCAGCGCACGTCTGATGTCCAGCATTGAACGACGGCAGTCGTCGAGGTTCAGGACGATACGGTCTGCCTGCTTTTCCTTGACCTTAGCGTTGATGTGTTTGCGGATAGTGGTGAGCTTGTCCGTCCGGGGCGCGTAACAGTCGAAGTACTTACCCTCGATGCGGTAATCCGGCTTCTTGTCGTACACGATCGGCGGAGGATTCTGCTCGACGTCATAGCCGTGCTGCGCCAGGATGTCGGCCGATTCGTTCTCCCTCGCGAGGGGCTTCTCGAGCGTCTTGCCAGACTCCGCCCCAGTGCGCCGACCGCGAGGAGTTCGGTTCGGGTCGGGTTTTCCGGACGGAACGGTGAACTTGCCGCTGCCACCTCCGCCTCCGCCACTTCCCCCACCTCGGCCGCCGCCACCCCCGCCTCGGCCTCCGCCGCCGCGGCCCCCGCCACGGTGGCGCCCGGCCCGGGCGTAGCGGCTCTCCCATTCGCCGAAGCCATCGCCGCCGAGGCGGCGGAACAGCTTGGTTATGGCGGCCAAAGCCTCAGAAAGCTGATCAGTCAACCCCCGCAATCGGCGCAAACTGTCGAGCAGACTGCGCAACCAGCGAGCAATGCGGTTTCCCCACGTGGCGCACAAGGCGGTGACCTGGGCGGCCACCACGGGGGTGGCCAGGCCGACGCTGAAGAGTTCCTCCAACGCGTAGTCGACCAGGCGGGACACGACCGTGGCGACGGCCTCGCGGACCATCATGCGGACGCCGGCTATGAGGCTTCCGGCCAGGTCGGTGGCTGAGGCCATCGCGTCGGCGGCGGTGGACAAAGCCGTCACGGCATGGTGCTGGTTGGTGGACCACTCGCGGTACGCGTCACCCGCCGTGCCCTGCCAGTCGGTGGTGTCCCAGTGGACGGCTCGGATCAGGTCGTCGGAATGCGTGCGCAGCGCCCCGGCTATGTTGCGCCACGTCTGGGCCTGGGCGGCGATCGCGGCCGGGTCGCCGGCCAGCCAGTCGAGCGCCTCGGACAGCGGCTTGACGTGCTCGAGCATCCAGGACACGCCGTACTGCACGAGCGTGCCGATCGGGTCGACGACCAGGGACAACACGTCGAGCCCGGCGGTCACGCCGCCGATCGAGGAGTCCATCCAGCTGCCGCTGCTGACCCCGGACGCGACCTGTTGAACGTCCTCGGCCAGGGACAGACCCGCCCACGTGCTGACCGGCGCATCGACGGTCGGTGCCAGTAGCGTGGTGGGGCTGGTCATGCCTCACACACGTCGGCGAAGGGCAGCCAGGTTCAGGCTTTGAAATTCACGTCGGCGGTGGTGACGACGCCGGCGTTGCGGCCGGGCGCCGACTGGAACTCCCAGTAGAGGTTCGTGTGGGCGATGACCTTGTCGGGGGTGGGAGCGCCGTACGCCGTCAGGTCTTCCGTGGTGTGCGCGTCGGCGACCAGCGTCGTGTCGTAGCCGCGGGTGAACGCCCCGTGGATCGTCGCCCGGACGCAGGCGTCGGACTGCGCGCCGGCGACATAGAGATGCCCGACCTGGCGATCGGCGAGCACGGACTCGAGATCGGTGGCCTCGAAGCTGTCGCCGTAGGTCTTGTGGACCACCGGCTCGCCGGCCGAGAGGGGCAGCTCGGGCACGATCTGCCAGCCCTCACTGTGCAACGTCATGCGCTGATCGCTGTGCTGCACCCAGACCACGGGCACGTCGGCGGCGCGCGCCTTGTCGACCAGCTCGGCGATGTTGGCGAGGATCGCGTCGCGGTCGTGGGCCTGGGCCACCACGTCACGCTGCACGTCAACCACGAGAAGGGCGGACTTGGGGCGGTTCTCCAGTGTCGTCATGGGGGAGACGCTAGACCGGGGGTACGACAATTTGGAGCGCCCGCGACTCCAGCGACTCGATCCGGGAAGCCTGTTCCTCGGTGATCACGTCGCACACCCAATCCCAATGCAGCGACACCAGGTCACCGGGGGAGATGCCGGCCAGAAGCGACCGCCCCTCGGCCGACCACGCGACGGATTCCGGCCGCGGCGACCCGGCGACGAGCGCCGACCCATCCCAAACCAGCGGCCGGGAGACCACCGTCGCCTGCTCACCCGAGACGGAGATGATTTTTCCCGTACGTATCCGGCACCGATCCAGCACCGAGACGGCCGTCGGATTGCCGGTCCGCCGCAGCATCGCCGCCCACGGATAGACCTCGAACACATGAAAGCTGTGGTGCGGAAGAGCCCGCGCCCCCGCGTTCTCCCAGGTCCCCCCGCGCTGCCCGGCAAACCGCGCCCGAAGAAATCCCGATAAATCCGAAAAATCGGGTGGCGGGATGCGGCCGTGGTCGGGCGCTGTGGCGTGGTCGGGCGCAGTGGTGTGGTCGGGCGCAGTGGTGTGGTCGGGCGCGGTGGCGTGGTCGGGCGCAGTGGCGTGGTCGGGCGCGGTGGCGCGGCCGCGACCCGCCGGATCGAGCAGCGCATTCCCGACCCAGTAAGCCTCCACCACGAGCGGATCGAGCGGATCAGCGAGCCCCCCACGAGCGGCGAGGTACTCCAAATACGCCCACGCCCCGTCGAACCCCGGCGCCCGAGCGGCGATCTCCGCGGCGAGGTCGGAACGCAGCAGATCGGACGCCCCCGCCGGCCCGCAGTACCCCAATTCGTTCGGCGGGTACGCGTACCGCGCAAACAACAACGCCCCGGCGTCCGACATCAGCAGATCCGCGGAAGCTGCTCACCGATCGGCATGTTCACCACCCGGGTCCCGCCCAGGGCCGTCCGCGCCACCACCATTCCCGGATGTTCCGCCACGCATTTTCCGATCACCCGTGCCCCCGCCCCGAGCGGATGCGCCCGCATCGCGTCGAGCACCGAAGTTGTCTCCGCCGCGGGCACGAAAGCGAGCAGTTTCCCCTCATTCGCCACCTGCAACGGATCAAGCCCGAGCAAACTGCAGGCGTCACTCACCGACGCCGGAATCGGCAAGGCCGTCTCGTCCAAGGACACACCGACCTTGCTCGTACGCGCGATCTCGTTCAGTGACGCCGACACCCCACCGCGCGTGGGATCGCGAAGCACGTGCACGTCCGCCCCCGTCGCCAACATGGCCGAAACCAGCCCGTGCAGCGGCGCCGTGTCGCTGACCACGGTCGTGTCGAACTCGAGCCCCTCCCGCACGCTCATCACGGCCACCCCGTGCACCCCGATGTCCCCCGAGATGATCACCGTGTCGCCCACCGCGGCCCGCGTCGGCCCGATCGTCACGCCCGACGCCACCACCCCGACGCCGGCCGTGTTCAGGAAGACCCCGTCCCCGCTCCGGTTGTCCACCACCTTCGTGTCGCCGGTGACGACCTGCACGCCCGCCGCCCGGGCCGCCGCGCCCACCGCCGTCGCGATCTTCCCGACCTCGGCGATGGGCACGCCCTCCTGGAGGATGAAGGCGATCGACAGATACAGCGGCGTGGCCCCCGACATGGCCAGGTCGTTGATCGTCCCGTTCACGGCCAGGTCCCCGATCGAGCCACCCGGGAAGAACATCGGCTTCACCACGTACGAGTCGGTCGAGAACGCGATCCGCCCGCCGGGAACGGGAAGCACCGCGCTGTCGCCGAGCGAGAACGACGGAGACCCGTACGCGGGAAGAAAGAGATGCTCGACCAACTCGCCGGACATCGCCCCGCCGCCGCCGTGCCCCATCACCACCTGCGGCGTGTCCCGCAGCGGCAGCGGGCAGGTCCAGCCCTCGAAGTCGATCATGACCAGCCCTCGGAATAGATCATGAAACGCGCACCAGGTCGAGACGACGGTAGGCGTAGTAGGCCGCGCAGGCGCCCTCCGACGACACCATCGTGGCGCCCAGCGGCGTACGCGGAGTGCATTGTTTGCCGAATGCCGGGCACTCGTGCGGTTTCAGCAGGCCCTGGAGCACCTCGCCGGAGTGGCACAGTGGCGACTCGGACGTGTGGATGTCGGTGACCGCGAACCGCTGCTCGGCGTCGAAGTCCCGATACCGCGCCGACAGCCGCCACCCGCTGCCCGGAATCTCGCCGATCCCGCGCCACGTCCGGTCCGTCACCTCGAAGACGTCCCGCAGCATCTCCATCGCCGCCGGATTGCCGTCGTCCCGCACCGCCCGCGGGTAGGCGTTCTCCACCTCGTGCCGTCCCGCCTCGAGCTGCACGACCGTCCGCCGGATGCCCTCGAGGATGTCGAGCGGCTCGAAGCCCGTCACCACGATGGGCACTTGATAACGAGAAGCGAGCGGCGGATACGAGCGCGTCCCCATCACGCTGCACACGTGCCCGGCGGCCAGAAACGCCTGCACCCGGCAGCGCGGCGACTCCATGATCGCGGCGATCGCCGGGGGCACGAGCACGTGCGAGACGAGCAGCGAGAAGTTCCGGACGCCCAGCCGTTTCGCCTGGTAGACGGTCATCGCGTTGGCCGGCGCGGTGGTCTCGAAGCCGATCCCGAAGAACACCACCTGCCGGTCCGGGTTCTCCCGCGCGATGGTCAGGGCGTCGAGCGGCGAGTAGACGACGCGTACGTCCCCGCCCTCGCTCTTCACCGTGAACAGGTCGCGCCCGCTGCCCGGCACGCGCAGCATGTCGCCGAACGAGCAGAAGATCACGCCGGGCTGGGCCGCGATCGCGAGCGCCTTGTCGATCATCTCGAGCGGCGTCACGCAGACCGGGCACCCCGGCCCGTGGATCATCTCCACCCCGTCCGGCAGCAACTGATCGATGCCGTGCCGGATGATCGAGTGAGTCTGCCCGCCGCAGACCTCCATCATCGCCCAGGGTTGGGTGGTGACGGCGTGGATCTGGTCGACCAACCGGCGAGCCAGGTCCGGGTTGCCGAACTCATCGAGGTACTTCACCGAACTCCTCCTCGAGGATGCCCATCTTCTCGAAGTTCACAAGGGTCTGCCGGGCCGACTCCTCGTCGAGGAGCTGGATGGCGAAGCCGACGTGCACGACCACGTACTCACCGGCCGTCGCGTCCGGCACGTACTGCAGACAAACGTTCTTGCGGACGCCGCCGAAGTCGACCTCGGCCATCGGCACGCCGTCGGCCTCGGCGATGCTGACGATGCGCCCGGGAACTGCCAGACACATGGAAACCTCCCTAAGACGACCCGATCACCAACTGGCCCAGCGCGATGCCGCCGTCATTGGGTGGCAGCAGGCGCGGCCGCAGCACGGTGAAGCCCTGTCTCTCCAGGTCACGAACGGCGATGGCGATCAGCAGCGCGTTCTGGAACACCCCGCCGCCGAGCGCCACCACGTCGAGCCCGGTCTGTTCCCGGGCTCGTTCGGCCAGCGCCACGATCAGCTCGGCCACCCCGGCGTGGAACCGGGCGGCGATCACCGGTGACGGCACTCCGCCGAGAACATCACGCGCGATCCGGCGGATCACCGGACCGGCGTCGGCGACATCCGGGCCGTCCTGACTCACGCACAATTCGAAGTTGTACGGGTCATCGAGTCCCGCGTTCGCCAGGCGCGCGTGGCCTTCCAGCACGATCGCGGCCTCCGCCTCGTACTCCACCGTGTGCCGCACCCCCGCCAGCGACGACACCGCGTCGAACAACCGCCCCATGCTCGACGTCGGCACACACCCGGCGCCGCTGCCGAACTGCCGGGCGAGCAACTCACGCTCGGCGGGCGGGCAGACCACCACGGCCGGGAGCTCCGGGTGCCAGGCCACGCCGGCCGCGTGCAGATGCGCGAGCGCCATCCGGTACGGGCGGAGCACGCTCGCATCACCGCCGGCCAGCGGGACGTACGCCAGCCGGGCCGCCCGCTGGTACGACTTGTAGTCGGCGATCAGCAGCTCGCCACCCCAGACCGCGCCGTCCGGGCCGTAGCCGGTCCCGTCGAACGCGATCCCGATGACCCGCTCGTCCGGCCCCAGCCCGTGCTCGGCCATCACCGAGGCGATGTGCGCGTGGTGATGCTGCACCCGCCGGACCGGCCGCCCGTCCGCGTGCCGCCGGGCCCAGTCGCTCGACCGGTAGCCCGGATGCAGATCGGCCACCACGACCTCGGGCCGCACTCCCGTGAGCTCCTCGAGGTGCCGCTCGGTGGCGGTCAGCGCGTCGATCGTGGACAGGTCGTCCATGTCGCCGACGTGCTGGCTCAGCCACGCGTACCGCCCGCTCGCCACCGCGCACGTGTTCTTGAGATCGGCCCCCGTCGCCAGGATCGGCCCGACCTCGAACGGCAGCGCGATCGGCAGCGGCGCGTACCCCCGCGACCGCCGCACCGGCAGCTCGGCCCCCGCGACGTACCGGCTCACCGAGTCATCGCACGGCACCCGGATCGCCCGGTCGTGCCGCAGCCAGGCGTCCACCATCGGCGCAAGCTTCTCCAGCGCCACGTCGTCGTCGGTGACGATCGGCTCGCCCGAGAGGTTGCCCGACGTCATGACCAGCGCGTCCGGCCCCGGCGGGTCGCCCGGCAGCCCGAAGAGCAGCAGGTGCAGCGGCGTATAGGGCAGCATCAGCCCGAGGTCAGGATTGTCCGGCGCGACCTCGTCGGCCACCCCGTAGTCGCCCCGCCGGGGAACCAGCACGATCGGCCGCCGAACGTCGGTGAGCAGCCTCTCGTCGTCCTCGGTGAGCGTCGCCAGCTCGCGCGCCGTCTCCACGCCGGCCACCATCACCGCGAACGGCTTCCCCCCGCGCCGCTTGCGCCGCCGCAGCTCGGCCACCGCGGCCGGATTCCGTGCGTCGCAGGCCAGGTGATATCCGCCGAGCCCTTTGACCGCCACAATCTTCCCGTCCCCCAGCAGCCGCCGAGCCGCCGCGACCGCCCAGCCCTGGCTCTGCTCACCCCCACGCGCCGCCGTGCTCCCGCTCTGCTCACCCCCACGCGCCGCGGTGCTCCCGCTCTGCTCACCCCCACGCGCCGCCGTCGGTGGCCGCAGCACCAGCTCAAGCGTCGGGCCGCACGACGGGCAGGCGATCGGCTGGGCGTGGAAGCGCCGGTCGTCCGGGTCCGCGTACTCCGCCGCGCAGGCTGGGCACATCGCGAACCCCGCCATCGTCGTCGCCGCCCGGTCGTACGGCAGCGCCGTGATGATGGTGAACCGCGGACCGCAGTTGGTGCACGTGATGAACGGATGCCGGTACCGCCGGTCGGCCGGGTCGCTCAGCTCGCGGCGGCAGTCGGCGCAGATCGCCACGTCCGGCGAGGCCAGGGTCCGCGCCGCCGGGCCGCCCCGGGACGACTCGATCGTGAAGCCCGTGCCCCCTTCCCACGGCAGCTCCTCCTCGGCGACGTCCAGAACCATGGCCAGCGGCGGCGCGTCGGTGCGGAGCCGGATCCCGTACTCGTGAACCGCCTCGGCCTCGCCCTCCACCTCGACCACCACGCCGTCCGCCGTGTTGGCGACCGACCCGGAGAGCGCCAGCGCCGACGCCGTCGCGTAGGCGAACGGCCGGAACCCGACGCCCTGCACGAGCCCCAGCACCGTGAACCGGCGCCGCACCCGCCGGGCCTGGCCGACCAGCTCGAGCCCGCTCATCGCCCGGGACGCCTCCCGCGCGTCGATCACCTCGACCGCGAAGCCGAGGTGGATGAGCACCCACGCACCCGGGTCCGGCGGCTCGTCGAGCATGCCGATGTTGACCTGACGCTTGGCGCCCTCGACGTCGACGAGCGCGAGCTGCCCCGCGAAGCCGTCGACGATCTCGACGACCTGCCCGGGTATGCCGAGGCACATCTCAGACACCCCCGAGCGGCTTGTCGGTCAGGATGCGGTCCAGCAGCGTGCGCACGGCCGCCATCGCGGCCGGGACGGCCGCCTCCACCCGGGGAGTCAGGCCGATCTCCTCGGTCACGGTGTCGATCCGGACCCCGATCACGTACGTCGGGGGGAGTTGACCGCCGAGACGCTCCACGTTGCCGAGCACCGCCCCCGGGCTCATCGCGTGCGCGTCGAAGCCGACCGGCTCGATGTCGCCCGGGCCGACCTCGAGCACCACCAGCTCGCCCGGCGTGCCCGTGCCCAGCGGCAGCGCGTCCACGATCAGCAGCCGCTCGACGTCGTAGAGGATGTCGTAGGCCAGGTGCACGCCGCGGATGCCGTAGTCGTAGAAGCGCACGCCGTCGGGCGGCGGGCCCTCGGCGGCCAGCCGCCGGATCACCTCGGGGCCGAAGCCGTCGTCGCCGAGGAACAGGTTGCCGATGCCGGCTACCAGGATCTTCACATCGAGCGAATCTTGAGGTAGCGCTGGATGTCGGGCAGCGAATCGACCAGCAGCGTGGCGGCGTAGGCGGCGGCCGCCGCGGCCGCGATCGTGGTCAGGGCGCCGATGAGTTTCAGCATGCCTCCCCCTCGGTGATGGGTTCGAGCTCGTCGGGTGCGAAGTAGAAATAGCGGCCGTACCAGTCGTGCAGATCGGACGCCGGATCGTCGACCAGGACCAGGGCCACGTGCGTGCCGCCGTCCACATCGGAGACGACCGTGGTCACCCGGGCCAGTTGGCCGGCGAAGAACAGGTCCTGCGCGTCGGCCCGGCGGTTCGGGTGGACCCGCACGAGGCTGCCCTTGCCGACCCGGACCCCGGCGATCAGCACGGAGTCGGGCCCCGGCTCGTCGGCGGCCGGATCCCACCAGGGCGTGTCGTCGAGCCGGGTGCCGTGCAGGCTCTGCAGCTCGGCCGGGGACAGCGCGTCGCAGCGGTCGACGATCGTGCGGGCGCGCGGGTCGGTCGCACGGGCCTCGGCCTTCTCGTCGTCGGTCATCGTCATGACCCGCAGCGTGAGGATCTCGTCGATCTCGGTGGCGTCGAACAACGAGCCTGGGCTCTGCCCGGCGACGGCCGGGTGGTCGTACAGGATGATCGGCGCTCCCAGCAGCAACGTGTCGGAACCGGCCAGCACCGGCCAGCAGCGTTCCTGCTCGCAGCGTGCGGCGGCCTCGGCGGCCTCGGGCGGCGGATCCTGCATGGAGACGAAGGCCGCGTCACGCGCCTCGACCAGCAGATGCGCCCCGAGCAATGAGTGCCGGATCGCTTCGTCCTTGCTGGTGACGGGTTCCGGGTGCTCGTTGACCACGCGGATCGTGAGGCGCGTGTATCCGTCCGCCTCGGCGCTCTCGACGGTGACCCGTGCCGTCAGCGCCCACCGCCTGCGCACGATGGGTGGTTCCTCGTCCGTCGCCGCCGGGATGAAAACCGGAAAGTCTGACTTGTCGCCCAGGCTCGCCTCGAACGACACCTCGTGCTCGACGGCTTCGTCCCAGCTCAGCAGCGTCTCCCCGGCCAGTTCCCGGGACCCGACCGGCTGCCCGTCGACGTCGTGCACCTGGCGGGACTGCAATTGCAGGAACCGGACGTGAATGGTGACGCTTCCCGGGCGTACGGACGGAATCAGCAGACACCGCATCACCATGCTCGGGGATTCCGCGAAGGCCGGCGAGGTCGCCGCAGGCGGACCGAGCACGCCGAACTGCCACCGCGACCGATTCTTCGCCGCGCTCGCCCGATAGGGATAGAGCAGGTATCCCTCGTAGAGCACGGCATCGGCGACCGCCCGGGCCGCCTCGACGCTCACGGCGCCGTCCGTTTCGCGGCCTCGAGCAGCCGCTGCATGGTCTCGTCCCAGCTGATCAGGTCGTGCCGCGCCCGGAACGCCGCGAGATCGTCGAGCACGTCCGAGCTGACGCGCAGCCAGCCCGAGTTCGGGAAGAAGGCGTCGATCATGTCGCGCCACACCGACACCGGCAGCGAGTAGCGCGCCTCGCACGCCCACGGCACCTGCTCGACCTCGAAGCCGCCATCGCCCTTGGTGAAAATCGTGCCCGAGAAGAGCAGGTTGAGCGGTACCTCGCCACCGTTCAACGCGTGCAGGTAGCGGGTGCCGATCACTTCGAGGTCGTACGTGCAGGGCAGCGCCAGCTCGGCCTCGGTCGACCCGCTGAAGCCCTGCACGGTCGTGTTCGCCTGCATCCACTGGAACGACTTGAGCGTGTCACCCCACCGGGCCCGCTCCCCGAACAGCCCCCGCAGCGCCTCTTCCTCACCCACGTCGTACCGCCGCCGCTGCGGCTCGATCCGAACCTGACTGCGCAGCGCGATCGCGTGCACCCGCCGTCCGGTGGTCTCCTCGATCCGCAGCCGACAGGTGAGCTGCGGGGATGCGGCGTAGGTCTCGGCCAGGACATCCAGGATGGTGAAGGTGTACGCGCTCACGACGCCCTCGCCCGGACCCGCTCGAAGAACTCGGTTACGGCCGCGTGCGCCTGTTGGCCCCCGTCGAAGCCCCGCCAGAGTGTGCGGAGGCGCCCGATCAGCTCGTAGCAGGCATCGATGGGTACGACGTACGCCGCTTGCCCGCGCTTGATCAGTAGGGCCTCGACGTCGGGTTGTAGCTCGATGCGGCTGCCTGTGGATTCGCGCGCGGAATTGTCGTAGGCGGGTGGTTTGCTGGGCCCCGCCCACGACGGGGTGGGGCCGGCCGGCCCCGTTGAGTCCGCCGCGCCGGCAAACCGCAGCTCGATCCGCCCGCCTGTGGATGGCCGCTCGGAATTGTCATGGGTGGGCGCTTCAGTGGTGCCCACCCAGAACAGGGCGGGGGAGGCGGCGGCGGGGGCGGATGAAACGTCCAATTCAGACTCGGTCGCGCCCGCCGGCCCCGGATACAACACGACCATCCGCCCGAGCGCCGAATTGAAGAACAGGAATGCCAACCCGACCGGGATCTGCAACTCCTCCCACGCCCGCTCGTCGAACACCGAGCCGGCCGCCGCGTAGCGGTCCGGGACGGCCCGGTACCGCTGGTGCGCCCCCGAGTCCGTGAAGAGCAGGTAACAGGGCCGGCAAGCGCACAACAGCTGCCGGCTCTGCAGGTCGACCACGTGCCCGTGGGCCGGGTCGATCTCTACCGTGCACATCTCGCAGCGTTCGACGGCGGCCTTCGGGGGCTGCCGGACGACGCGGCGCAGGGTGGCGAGGACGTCGTCGGTCATGGCGTCGGCCGGGTGAACAGCGCCGAGACGGGGATCAGGGGCTTGGGGGCCTCGATCTCGATGGCGGTGATCTCGGGGGCGACGGCCTCGATCATTTGCTCGAGGCCGTGCGGGCGGCGGCCCCGCAGGCGGCACACGCCGCCGGCGGTGACCTCGATCAGCTCGACGCCGGTGCCCTTCAGCGCCAGGCCGATCCGGGTCGGTGCGTCGTGCGGGTGCAGGCCGTGCACCAGCAGCAGGCCGGCGACCAGGTCATCGGCGGCCAGCGCGTCGAGCGCCTCGTCGGACAGCGCGCCGTGGTCGTGGAGCAGCGTGAGCATCCGTTCGAGGCCGGCGCCGTAGAGGTCGGCCACGGTGCGTACGAGCTCGACGCCGTCGGGGCCGGCGGTCGGGAGCAGGGTGTCGATGCGGGCGGCGTACTCCCGCCAGTCGGTGCCGGCCACTCACTGCGCTCCGGCGGACTGCGTGGGGCTGTGCAGCAGCTCGAGCTTCTTGCCGCCGCCGAGGTACATGTGCACGCCGCACGGCAGGCACGGGTCGAAGCTGCGCACCGTACGCATGATGTCGATGCCCTTGAAGTGCTCCCGGTCGTTCTCCTCGAAGATCGGCTGACCCTGGACGGCGTCCTCGTACGGCCCGGGGGTGCCGTAGCTGTCGCGCGGGTTCGCGTTCCACGGCGTCGGCGGGTACGGGTGATAGTTCGCGATCTTCCCGTCCCGGATCACCATGTGATGCGACAGCACGCCCCGCACCGCCTCGGTGAAGCCGCAACCGATGCCCTCGTCCGGCACCTCGAACGGCTCCCACGTCTTGGTGCGCCCGGCCCGGATCTCGGCCAGCGCCTTCTCCGCGAAGTGCAGGGCGCAGCCGGCCGCGTACGCCTGGAAGTAGGTCCTCGCCCTGTTCCGCTCGATCGTGTTGCTCCAGCGCGGGATCTTCCACTCGAACTCGACCGGCCCCTTCAGGGCCGTCTTCGGCAGGTTGATCTTCACCGAGGACCCGGTCGCCTGCACGTACCCGATGTCGACCAGGCCGGCCAGCGCGGTCGTCCAGAGCCGGGCGAGCGGGCCGCCGCCGGTGTCGAGCGCGAGGTAGTCCTTCCCGTCGTACCAGCGCGGCGACATCACCCAGCTGTACTTGCCGTCGAGGTCGCGCTTCTGCGGGCGCGGGTTGGTGTGCTGGTTCCACGGGTGCCGGCGGTCGACCGGGTTGCCCAGGGGATCCCGCGACACGAACATCTCCTGGTCGGTCCAGTCCTCGTAGTAGGAGGAGCCGAGCAGGATGCGGATGCCCAGGTTGATCTCGACCAGGTCGGTGGTGATCAGGTTGCCGTCGACCACGATGCCGGGGGTCACGTACATCTTGCGACCCCAGTCGGTCATGTCCGCGTACTTGAAGTTGCAGGAGTCGGGATCCTGGAAGGAGCCCCAGCAGCCGAGCAGGATGCGCCGGTTGCCGACCTGCTCGTAGCCGGGCAGCGCCTCGTAGAAGAAGTCGAACAGGTCGTCGTGCATCGGGACGACCTTCTTCATGAACTCGACGTAGCGCATGAGCCGGGTCAGATAGTCGGTCATCAGCTGGATCGTGGCGACCGTGCCGACGCCGCCCGGGTAGAGCGTCGACGGGTGGACGTGCCGGCCCTCCATGAGGCAGAACATCTCCCGCGTCATGCGGCTGACCTGCAGCGCCTCGCGGTAGAACTCGCCGGTGAACGGGTTGAGCGAGCGCATGATGTCGCCGATGGTGCGGTAGCCGTGCGTGCCGGCGTGCGGGGCCTCGGTGCGGTTGGCCTGCTCGAGCACGCCCGGGTTGGTCTCGGCGACCATCTTCTCGCAGTAGTCCACCCCGACCAGGTTCTCCTGGAAGATGTTGTGGTCGAACATGTACTCGGCGGCCTCGCCCAGGTTCACGATCCATTCGCCCAGATGCGGGGGCTTCACGCCGTACGCCATGTTCTGCGCATAGCAGGAGCAGGTGGCGTGGTTGTCGCCGCAGATGCCGCAGATGCGACTCGTGATGAAGTGGGCGTCCCGCGGGTCCTTGCCCTTCATGAAGATGGAGTAGCCGCGGAAGATCGAGCTGGTGCTCTTGCACTCGGCCACGGTCTTGTTGGCGAAGTCAATCTTGGTGTAGATGCCGAGGCTGCCGACGATGCGCGTAATCGGATCCCAGGACATTTCCACTAATTCGGTCATGTCCTAACCTTTCGGTGCCGCCACTTGGGCTCCTGGTCCAGGGTGTGCGTGGTGATCTTGCGCAGCCGGGTGATGGTGGCGCCGTACCAGCCGACGGCCGTGGTCGACAGGCGGCCGCCGGGCGGCTCGTCCATGAACGGCATGAACTTGTCGGGGAAGCCGGGCATCGTGCAGCCGATGCAGATGCCGCCCACGTTCGGGCAGCCGCCGACGCCGTTGAGCCAGCCGCGCTTGGGCACGTTGCACTTCACGACCGGTCCCCAGCAGCCCAGCTTCACGATGCACTTGGGCGAGCCGTACTCGGTCGCGAAGTCGGCCTGCTCGTAGTAGCCGGCGCGGTCGCAGCCCTCGTGCACGGTCATGCCGAACAGCCAGGACGGGCGGAGCGCGTCGTCGAGCGGGATCATCGGCGCCTGACCGGTGGCCTGATAGAGCAGGTAGGTCAGCGTCTCGGAGAGGTTGTCCGGCTGGATCGGGCAGCCGGGCACACACACGATCGGGATGCCGGCCTTCGACTTCCACTGCCAACCCAGATAATCGGGTACGCCCATGGCGCCCGTCGGGTTGCCGGCCATCGCGTGGATTCCGCCGTACGTCGCGCAGGTGCCGACCGCCACGATGGCGGTGGCCTTGGGCGCGAGCCGGTCGAGCCACTCACTCGTCGTGATCGGCTGGCCGGTCGACGGGTCGTTGCCGAACCCCGACCAGTAGCCCTCGGCGTGCAGCGACTCGTCCGGGATCGAGCCCTCGACGACCAGAACGAACGGTTCGAGCTCATCGCGGTCGGCCTTGAAGAACCACGAGAGGAAATCGTCGGCGCCGCCGGCCGGCCCGCACTCGAAATCGATGAGCGGCCAGTGCACGGCGATGCGGGGCAGACCGGGAAGAGCGCCGAGGGCGATCTCCTCGACGCTCGGCTGAGTGGCCGCGGTCAGCGCGACCGAGTCTCCGTCGCAGCTCAGGCCCGCATTGATCCACAAGACATGGATGAGGGGATCGTCTGGCATGGAAGACCCGTCTCTCCGGGGTCGTCCCTGACCCCTGGCGGCACTGGGGTCGACGCTCGGCCCGTACGTGTGAGGCAGGTAACACCTTAGCCCTGCGGCGTGTGACAATGTCAATCCGTTCCGTAGATCACCACCTATCCGGGGCATGGGTCATGCACGAGCTGTCGATAGCCGAGAGCATCGTGGACGCGGTGTGCGAGAAAGCCGCGGGCCGCCGGGTGCACCGCGTCACTGTCCGTATTGGAGCATTGACGGCGGTGGTGCCGGCGGCCATGCGATTCTGCTTCGACCTGGCCGTCGAGGGCACGGTCGCGGACGGCGCCCGGCTCGAGATCGAGGAGCGGTCCGGCGCGGGTCGGTGCCGGGTCTGCGGCGAGGTGGTGGAGTTGCCCGACCTGATTCTGCTCTGCCCGTGCGGCAGCGCCGACCTCGACGTCACGTCCGGGCGCGAGTTGCAGATCGTCTCGATGGAGGTGGGCTGAGATGTGCGCGACCTGCGGGTGCGGACATACCCACGGGCATGAGCACGAGGAGATCACCCTCGAGCAGAAGGTGCTCGCGAAGAACGACCTCATCGCCGCCGCGAACCGGGAGCTCCTCGCGGAAATGGGGATCACGGCGATCAACCTGATGAGCTCGCCGGGATCGGGCAAGACCACGCTGCTCGAGCGCACGATCCGCGAGCTGCCCGGCCCGGTCGCGGTCGTCGAGGGCGATCAGGAGACGCGGTTGGACGCCGAGCGGATCCGCCGCACCGGCTGCCCGGTGGTGCAGGTCAACACGGGGGCCGGCTGCCATCTCGACGCGGCCATGTTGCGCGACGCCGTGGAGCACTTGACGCCCGAGCGGAACTCCCTGCTCTTCGTGGAGAACGTGGGGAACCTGGTCTGCCCGGCGTTGTTCGACTTGGGGGAACGGGGGAGGGTCGTGGTCATCTCGGTGACCGAGGGCACCGACAAACCACTGAAGTATCCATACATGTTCGCTGCTGCCGATCTGGTGGTGGTCAATAAGGTCGATCTGATGCCGTACGTGGACTTCGATCTCGCCGCCTGCCGGGAACACGTGGCTTCGGTGAACCCGAAGGCGGAGCTGGTGTCGTTGTCGGCGACCCGCGGGGACAACATGGACGCCTGGCTCGACTGGTTGCGCGCTAGTTGACGCTGGGTTCCGCGTGCCGCTGCCACACCTGGCACAGGTCGGCGCCCGCGCTCGTGCGCAGCACCCGCAGCACCCGGTCGGCGCGCAGGAAGCTCGTGATCTCCGCGGTCACGTCGTTCAGCGTCGCGAGCGGGGTGACCACCACCGGCAGCCGGCCGGCGTCGAGCAGGCGCTCCGCCGCGGCCGCGTCGCGCAGCAGGTCGTGATGGCGGTGGCGCACCCGCATCGGCACGACCTCCTGCCGGGGCAGCCGGACGCGCAGCTCGGCGACCATCGCGTGCTGCACCGACCGGGCGCTCGACCCGAAGACCACCAGGAGCGCGTCGTCGACGGCGAGGCGGGCCAGCCGGGCCACCACCATCTCGGGGTGCCAGGCGGCGTCGCTCTCCCGGACCGCGGCCACCGTGACCGTCTGCCGCGCCTGTTCGGCCCACCAGCCCGCCTCGGGCTCGCGGACCACCATCGGAACGTGCGGTGCACGGTGGGAGCGGCTGCCCCAGGAGCACTCCATGGGCGCCGCGGTGAGCGCTCTTCGCGTCGAGAGTCGTTGCCAGAGCAAGGCAGTCCCACCTCTTGAGTCGTCGGGGGCCGTCGCGGCGGGGGTCACACCGCGTAGCCGGTTGTATCCGGCGTGGTGACCAGGCTGCCCGACGTGGGGGAGTCGCACCAGACCCGCTTCTGTCCACCCAGTTGTGGAGCGAAGGACTTTCCCGCCGGACGAGAGAAACGCCAGGTCAGCGGCCCGACCGGACAGTTGTGTCCGGTGTCGTCGCGCCGGGCTCGCGGTACCCGCCGCTACTGGGCGATGGCATGGGACTAGGTGCTCAGCGGGTGGCGACCCGCAGCGTGAAGCCGCGGAGAGTGCGGATCAGGGGCGCGTAGCCGGGCGTCTCGGCCGCCGCGCTGGCCGGCGCCTCCATGAACGGCATGAACTTGTCCGGGAAGCCGGGCATCGTGCAGGCGATGCAGATGCCGCCCACGTTCGGGCAGCCGCCCACGCCGTTGATCCAGCCGCGCTTGGCCACGTTGCACCGCACGACCTGACCCCAGCAGCCGACCTTCACCAGGCAGTTGGTCGAGCCGTACCCGGTCGCGAAGTCGCTCTGGTCGTAATAGGACGCCCGGTCGCACCCCGCGTGCACGGTCGACTCGAACAGCCACTTCGGCCGCAGCGACTCGTCCAGCGCGATTTCCGGCGCCTGCCCCGACATCTGGTAGAGCAGTTGCAGGATCGTCTCGGCGAGATTGTCCGGTTGCGTGGGGCAGCCCGGCACGCAGACGATCGGCAGTCCCGCCTTCGACCGCCAGTCCCAGCCCAGGTAGTCGGGCACGCCCATGGCGCCGGTCGGGTTCCCGGCCATCGCGTGCACCCCGCCGTACGCCGCGCAGGTGCCCACCGCCATCACCGCGGTGGCCTTGGGCGCGAGCCGGTCCAGCCACTCGCCGGCCGAGATCGGCTGCCCGGTCTCCGGGTCGTTGCCGAACCCGGACCAGTAGCCCTCGGCCTTGTTCGTCTCGTCCGGCACCGAGCCCTCGACGATCAGGATGAACGGCTCGAGCTCGCCCCGGTCGGCCCGGTGCCACCACTCGATGAAGCTGCCCGAACCCTGGTCGGGGCCGCTGTCGAAGTCGAAGTAGGGCCAGTGCATCGCGATCGGCGGCAGGCCCGGCAGGGCCCCCGCGACGATCTCCTCGATGCTGGGCTGAGTCGCGGCGGTCAGCGCCACCGACTCTCCGTCGCAGCTCAGGCCGCCGTTCATCCACAGGATGTGCAGGACCGGCTCCATCGCGCGCACTCTATGCCGGTCGGCGGCGAGAGGAAAGGCCCTCGTCACTCGATCGGTGGTACCCGGTCACCGTAAGCTGCCGGGGGACGGCATTCTGTCGACGGGAGGCTCAATGCAGGAGAACGTCGAGATCCTGCCGGTCGAGGTGGTGGCGCAGGCGTTCCCGGCGCGCCCGGCCGCGCTTCCCGACGTCCGCGACTTCGTCCGCCGGCAGCTCACCGGCTCGACCGTGTCCGACGAGGACATCCGCATCCTCGGCGAGCGGGTGGCCGAGGTGCTGCTCGAGGGCGCCGGCGAGGCCGGCACCATCCAGGTCTCGCTGCGCATCTTCCCGGACGCGGCCGAGGTCGACGTCCTGTTCGCGCCGGAGACGAGTCCGGCCCGCCTCCCGGTGCCGACCTCGCCCGCGACGCGCCCCATCGCCGAGCCCGCGACGCCGCGGGCCGCGCAGTCCTTCGCGGCCTGGCTCCAGGGCCGGCTGCGCGACGAGGGGCTGACCATGGAGGCCGCCGCCCGCCGGCTCGACGTCTCGACCAAGACGATCGGGCGCTGGGTGGCCGGCAGCACCGAGCCGCGGCTGCGCGATCTCTACCGCATCCGGGAGACGTTCGGGGAGCCGTTCCACTGATGGAGACTCCCTACCTGCTCGTCGACGTCGACGTCGCGGTCGAGCAGTACCGGAAGATCGCGGCCGCGTTCGCGGGCACGCCGGTCTACTACGCGATCAAGGCCAACCCCGAGCCGGTCCTGCTGCGCGAGCTGGTCGCGGCCGGCTGCCACTTCGACGTGGCCGGGCGCAACGAGGTCGACCTCTGCCTCGCCGCGGGCGCGTCCCCGGACCGGCTGTCCTTCGGCAACACCATCAAGAAGGCCGAGGACATCGGGTACGCGTACGGGAAAGGTGTCCGTGTCTTCGCCTTCGACAGCCTCGGCGAGCTGGAGAAGCTGGCGGCGAACGCGCCCGGCGCCACGGTGATCTGCCGGGTGCTCGCCTCCAGCAAGGGCGCGTTGTGGCCGCTGAGCCGCAAGTTCGGATGCGCGCCCGAGATGGCGATCGACCTGATCCGGTACGCGGCACGCCATGGCCTCGACCCGGCGGGCGTGTGCTTCCACGTGGGATCGCAGCAGCTCGACCCCGGCCGCTGGGAGCCGAGCATCGCCGAGGCGGCCGGCCTCTTCGCGCGCCTGCGCGAGGACGGCATCGTGCTGCGGCTGCTCAACTGCGGCGGTGGGTTCCCGGTGGACTATCTGGCGCCGGCTCAACCCATCGGGGCGTACGCGTCGGCCATCGCCTCCGCCGTTGATCGGCATTTCCCCGCCCACCGCCCCGATCTGATGATCGAACCGGGCCGGTACATCGCGGCACCCTGCGGCGTCCTGCACACCGAGGTCGTGCTGGTCTCCCGCAAGTCCTACGCGAACGAGCCGCGCTGGGTCTACCTCGACGTGGGCCGGTTCGGCGGCCTGGCCGAGACCGAGGACGAGGCCATCCAATACCGGCTCAGCACGCCGCACGACGGCGCACCGACCGCGCCGGTGATCCTCGCCGGACCGACCTGCGACAGCGTCGACATCCTCTACCAGAACGCCCATTACGAGCTGCCGTTGGCGTTGCGTCCCGGCGATCGCGTGCAGATTCACGGCACCGGCGCCTATACCGCCACATATGCGTCCGTGAGCTTCAACGGTTTTCCACCCTTACGGACTATCGTGGTCCCCCCACGCCTCCCCTGAACGGTCGATTCCACCTAGGTCTATTCGTCAATAACGATGTGCGAACCCCGAGTGAGGATCGAGGTGCGCGCATGACTCTGGTGCTTTACGCGGTTGTCGCGGTGGTGCTCGTCGTTGCCCTCACCGTCGCCCATCGCCGCTCGTCCCGGTGGCGTGACCGGCGCGACCCGATCCTCCGCGACGGCTGGATCTGGTGCCCGTCCTGCCGGGCGACCGGCGAGTTCCGCCACGACCTGATCGTGCCCGGCTCGCGAACCGCCGCGGTCGACGCGTGCCCGACCTGTCACGGCGTGGGCCAGATCCGCCTCGACTCCCACGAATACCTGAATGCCCCGTATGTCCGTGGCATCGACCACCCCGAGTTGAACAACTGGTAAGCGTTCGTACAGTGGGCCGCGTGGTTGAGCGGCTGGATCTGCTGCCCGCCTCCGAGGAGCACGCCTACCGGCTGCTCGTGCGGATGTCCGGGGCAGGCGTGGACGAGCTCGCCGGGCAGGCCGGGATCGGTCTGGACGAGGCGGCCGTCCTGCTGGAGACGTTGCGGCGCAAGGGCCTGGCCTCGGGCGGCCCCACGCTCTACCACGCGCTGCCGCCCGATCTGGCCCTCGGCGAGGTGCTGCTGCGCGAGCAGGAGGCGCTGGAGTCGGCCCGGCAGATGGTCGCGGCGCTCAGCGAGGAGTACCGCTCGAGCACCCGTCGCCGCAGCGTCGAGCACCTGGTCGAGATCGTCGTCGGCGCCGGCCCGCTGCGGGAACGGATCCGCGAGATCCAGGACGGCGCGCGCGACGAGATTCTCTGGTTCTGCCGGGCCAACCCGCTGGCCATGCTGGGCCCGGACAACGCCGAGGAGAACAACGCGCTGACCCGCGGGGTGCGCTACCGGGCGATCTACGAGCGGGAGCTGCTGGAGAAACCGGACGAACTGGCGGGCATCCTCGAGGCGGTCCGGCTCGGCGAGCGGGCGCGCACTCTTCCGGTTCTTCCCGTACGCCTCGCGATAGCCGACCGTGCGCTGGCGCTCTGCCCCCTGGTGCCCGACGATGCCCGTGGCGTGGGCGAGCCGACGGCGGCGCTGATCCGGTCGGGGGAGTTGCTGGGCGCGCTGATCGCCCTGTTCGAGAGCTACTGGGAGCGCGCGACCCCGGTCCAGCCCGACGGCGGGCCCGAGGAGCCGGACCGGCTGCTGCTGTCGCTGGTGGTGGCCGGGATGCCGGACAAGTCGATCGCCACCCACCTCGGCGTGAGCAAGCGGACGGTCCAGCGGCGGCTCGACCGCCTGATGGCCGTGGCCGGCGTGGACAGCCGGCCGGGCCTGGCCTTCCAGGCCGCGCGCCGGGGATGGCTGTAACCACCGATCGGGATCACCGTGGCCGACCCCTTAAAAAGCCCGGCCGCACCGTCGCCGCGCACCCGGCGCCGCCCGCGGGGGCGTGCGGACGACGTCGTCGGTGGGAGGCGTTGTCGCCGGCGCGGGGGTGGTCGCGCGGGCGGGTGCGGCCGGGGTCAGCGGCAGCCCCATGTCGAGATCTCCTCATCGGTGAGCGCGGGGGCAGCGGTACAAATTTTCAGGACATTGACGGTCCGCCAACAGCCCCGGAAATGCCGCCATCGCGCCATGGCGCGAAGTGGACACCGATCGCCCCACTACGGTTGCCCTCATGAACGCCGTTGAAATCCGGCGGGCCGTCGGTCTCGCGCTCGACACTCTCGCCGCGGCCACCGACCGGGACTGGACGTCGACGCCGGCCGGCGGGCTCACCTGGAGCTGCTGGGAAACCGTCGAGCACATGGCCGACGATCTTTTCGCGTACGCGGCCCAGATCGCTCCGGCCAAGCCGTCGGTGACCACCCACGTCCCGTTCGGCTGGCGCCGCGACCGGCCGGACGGCCTGCCGCTGACCGTCTTCGTCGACCCGGCCGACGGACCGGCCGGCCTGCTCCAGGTGCTCGAGGCGTGCGGGGCGATGCTGGCCGCGCTGGTCGAGACCGTCCCGGCCGACCGCATGTCGTTCCACAACTACGGCCCGTCCGACCCGAGCGGCTTTGCGGCCATGGGCGTGGTCGAGGTCCTCGTGCACACGCACGATGTGGCTTCGGGGCTCGATCTCTCGTGGGCGCCGCCGGCCGACCTGTGCGGCCGGGCGCTCGGCCGTCTGTTCCCGGCGGCGCCGGCCGGGTTCGACCCGTGGCCGACGCTGCTGTACTGCACGGGCCGCGCCGACCTCGGCGAGCTGCGCGCGCCGTCGTCGTGGCAATGGACGGCTTAATGCGTCCAGTGGATGAATCGGTCGAAGAGCTCCGTCGGTGAGCCCTCCGGCAGGTCGCATGCCGCGTGGTCGAGCTCCGACCACATGTGGATGGCGAGCGCGACCCGGTCCATCCGGGCGGTCAGGTCGTCGCGGGCCGCATCGCACGGCCACGGGACGGCGCAGTTCCGGCAGCGCCAGGACGGTCGTTCGGGGGAGTGGTCCGACCCGCGGAGCACGACCTCTCCTTCCGTCGTGTCCGCTCATTTTGCGCGCGCATTTTTAGGCGGTCAATTACGGAGGTGGATGGTGTCACCGCAAAGAGTGAACGTGCGGCATTGATCGGGCACAATGCGCGCGTGGACAGTCCGACGTTCGTGCGCTTCCAGCTCGGCGCCCAGTTGCGCCGGCTCCGCGACGAGGCCCGGGTGCCGACCGAGCGCGCCGCCGACGTCATCGAGGTGTCGGCGAGCACGCTGCGGCGCATCGAGTCCGGGCGGGTGGGCATCAAGGGCCCGGCGCTCACGGCGCTGCTCGACCTGTACGGCGTCGGCGACCCCGAGCTGCGCGAGACGCTCCTGTCGATGGCCCGCGAGGGAAAGCAGCGCGGCTGGTGGGCGAAGTTCGGTGACCTGCCGCAGGCCTACCGGCAGTACATCGGGCTCGAGTCGGCGGCCGATCAGATGCAGAACTTCGAGACGATCGTGGTGCCGGGCCTGCTGCAGACCGAGGCCTATGCCCGGGCGATGACCTCTTCGGACGCGCTTCGGCCCACCCCCGAGGGTGTCGAGCAGCGGGTCACCGTACGGATGGAACGCCAGAAGCGGGTCCACGACGGCGGCCTGAAGCTGATCGCCGTGCTCGACGAGGCCGTGCTGCATCGGCAGATCGGCGGCCTGGCCGTCATGCGCGACCAGCTCACGGTGCTGCTCGAGGCGGCCGACCGGTGGAACGTGACGCTTCAGGTCATACCGTTCCGGGAGGGCGCGTACGCGTCGATGCTCTCGTCCTTCGCGATCCTCAGCTTCCCCGACCACGAAGGAGTGGTTTACATCGAAGGCTTGACCGGTGACCTTTACGCTGAGGGTGCTGACGTAGAGCGCTGCACGACCGTCTTCAACGATCTGCGCTCGTCGGCGTTGTCGCCATCCGAGTCAGCTGCGATCATCGCAAGCATTCGCGATGCGCAGCAGCAGCCCTAGGAGTACAGGATGCTCGACCAGAACTGGCGCAAGAGCACGCGCAGCGGCGGCAACGGCCAGTGCGTCGAGGTCCGCCGCGTCGGCGCCACGATCCAGGTCCGTGACAGCAAGGACCGCTCGGGGCCGACGCTTGCCTTCACCCTCGACGAGTGGGCGGCCTTCACCGGCGGCGTGAAGGACGACGAGTTCGCCGTCTCATAAGACCAGCTTCTTTTCGTCCCATAAGATCCGTCTCATAAGACCAGCTTCCGCAGCAGCGCATCGAGCGTGCGTCGCTCCTGCGGCGTGAGCGGTGCGAGCATGTCGCGCTCGTCCCGGTTCTCGGCCGCGGCGTGCCGCTCGAACGCGTCGTAGCCGGCATCGGTCAGCCGCACCTCCACCCGCCGGCGATCGTCGGTGTCGTGCGTGCGCACGATGAGCCCCGCCTCTTCGAGCGGCGCGAGCCGAACCGACAGCGCGCCCCGGGTCAACCCCATCGCGTCCGCGAGCAGCGAGGGGCTGGTCGCGTACGGCTTGCCCAGCCGGCGCAGGTTCAGCACGATCTTGAACTCCCACAACTTGAACCCGCTCCCGGCCAGCGCCCGCTTGCGCGACTGGGTGAGCCGCCGCGACAACGTCGAGAGCCGCACGGTGATCGCCTCGGTGAGCGGGTCCAGCCACGCCAGCTCCCGGCTCCAGACCTCCACATGCGCGTCGACCGGCCCGTCCATGCGGCCCTCCAGGTAGTTTTCTTGTGGATAGTTTTCGGCAAAACTACCGTCGGCGCCATGACAAGCGAAATCGCGGCCGCGGCCATCGACCTGTCCCTCGCCGGACGCTGGACCCGAGCACTGGCGCTGCTCGACGCCGTACCGGAGACGGATCCCGCAATCGCCCTGGCCGCCGCCGAGGTGGCCCTGGAGCAGGACTGGTGGGCAGGCACCGACGGCGCCGGCGAACGAATCACCACCGCCGAGAAGTCCGGCGCGACCGGTTGGCAGCTGGACTTCCTGCGGTTACGCAACGACTACCTGCGACTGATCCACCCACCCGGCGGATCTTTCGAACCGGGCCCGTGGGGCAAGGACCCCGACGCGATCACCGACCTCGAACGCCGCGCCGAAGACCTGCGCCGAACGGCCCCCGATACGGTCGCGGCCGGCTGGGCCGCGATGTATCGGGGCCTGGTAGCCGACAACTTGCGGGCCGACCGAGCCGCCGCCCCGCCCCATTACGAGGCAGCGTTGGCCGCGGCCGCCGGCGACGACTTGCTGGCCCGCGAGGCCTTGCGACACCTGGGCGACCACGACCACGACAACGGCAACCACAAGGCGGCGCTGGCCCGCTGGCAGCAAGCGACCGCTTTGGGCGCCGCCGCCGGAAAGGTGACCGGCACGCTGTCCCAGCAGCTTTTGCTGGCCGTGCTGGCTCGCGACGCGGGCAACGAAGAGGCCGCGCTCGCCCTGGCGACCGAGGTGTCCCGGTGGGCCGATGCGTTGGGGGCGGTCCGCATTCGGGACAATGCGGACGCTTTCCTGACCGGCGTCGATCCCACGGCCGCCCCGGAGGCAGCCGCGGCCGTGCACCCTGTGGATATCGCCCCAGAAATGTCGTAGCCCGGCCGTAACGTGGCCCCACCCAGTTCGGGGTGGGGCTGGGTTCGGGGCGGCGTCCTGTGGATGGCGCGCGGAAATTGTCGTAGGTCGGCGTTAATGTCGCCCCACCCAGTTCGGGTGGGGGTCGGCTTGCGGGGCGGCGGTGCGGACGGCGCGTAGGAATTGCGGCACTTGTGATCGATGTGTGGGTCGGTTCGGTGCATGTGCCGCCAGGGAGGCGGTGTGGGATGTCGTCACCGTTTCGGGCCGGGCGGCGCACGGTTGCATATCCGGCCGTTTTCGCGCCTCTTCTCGGGCGGGATTCGGCAGCGGCGACGGCGGCGAGATAGCGGCGGCCGGAAAAGCGGAAATGTGCGAGCCGGTGGCGAATCGGGTTCCGGCGACCGGGTGGTGGCCACCGGTTCGGCCGACGCCGTCGTCGTCCGCGTGGGCGGCGCGGCGGCCGGCGATGGGTCGACATCCGCCGTGGATGCTGAGGCTGCTTCGGCCGGCGTCGCGGGTGGGGCGGGCGTTGAGGTTGTGGCTGCTGCTTCGGCCGGCGTCGCGGGTGGGGCGGGCGTTGAGGTTGTGGCTGCTGCTTCGGCCGGCGTCGCGAATGTTGCCGGCGTCGATGCCGCGGGTGTCAATTCGGCCTGGGCCGAAGGCGTCACGGTCGCGGTGGGCGTGGGCAGCGTTGCTGGTTGGGCCACTGATGGCTGGGATACCGCAGGCCTGGCAGCGATCGGACTGCGGCTCCCCTCGGCTGCGCGGTCGATGCCGGTCGATGGGGGCGAAGCGCGTTCATCGGCCACGGCCGCCTCGCGGGCCCGGCGCAGACGGGCGGCGTGCCGGTGTGCCAAACCCCACTGCCGGTGCCGCTCATGATCGCGCCGAAATCGGTCACTCACCGGTGACCAGGCGCGAGATCTGCTGCGGTCACGCATCGCGGCCGATTCAGCTGGAGTGAACAATTGAATCTGCCGCATACACAATTTTCCCGCCTTCCGCTGCCGCGCGGTAAGTATTCGATCATGCCATTCGGGAGACCCGCGAGACATTTCCCGAATACGTGATCGGCGCAATTTTCCGGCGTGTCACGAGGCGTGCTCTCGGGGCCGTCGACCGAGGCATCTGCCGGCCCGGGCCTTGTCGCCGACGGTGGGTCGTGCGGATCGAGGATGGGCGTAGCCGGCGAGGACCCGATCCTTTGGCGGCCGCCTGGATGCCCCCTGTGGATTCTCCGCGGAACTGTCGTAGTGCGACGCTAGTGTCGCCCCACCCAGTTCGGGGTGGGCTGAGGTCGCAGCCGAGGGCGGCGCGCGGCGGCACTAGATTGCGCGGCAGGTGTGACGGCACGGGACGCCATGTGACCAATCAGCCCCGCCCTCAGAGCCGGCCGGCCACGAGCGTCGCCGCGCGCCCTGTGGACGGAGTGCGGGAAATTGTCGTAGGCCGGCGCTAACGTGGCCCCACCCAGTTCGGGGTGGGAACAGGCACGCAACGGCCGGGCACGCAACGGCCGGGCACGCAACGGCCGGGCACGCAACGGCCGGGCACGCAACGGCCGGGCACGCAACGGCCGGGCTCGCAACGGCCGGGCTCGCAACGGCCGGGCACGGCGTGCGACAAGGTTGCCAGGGCGAGGCAGCCGACCAAGGGCGAGGCGGCGCAGCCCCGAGAGCACCCAAGACTAGGGTCGATGGTCATGCACAAGATCTCCCGGGCGGAGGCGCGCCGCATTTCGGTTCGGGCTCAACTGCTTGATGCCGCCCGGCCCGACGGGCTTCTCGATGTCGTGCACGGGCTCACGCTTCTTCAGAACGACCCCACCGCGGCGGTCGCTCCCAGCGCGCACCTCGTCTGCTGGAGCCGGATCGGGTCCGCGTACTCGCCGGCCGACCTGACCGCCGCCCTCGCGGGTCGGAGTCTTATCGAGCTTCGCGGGATGATTCGGCCGGCCGAGGATATTGCGCTCTATCGGGCCGAGATGGCCTCCTGGCCGGGCGTCGGGCGGCTGCGGGTCTGGCAGGAGGAAATTCGCGATTGGGTACGCGCGAACGATGCCTGCCGCCGCGACGTGCTGGCCCGGCTCGACGCCGGCGGGCCGCTCTCGATCAAGGAGCTGCCGGACACGTGCGCGGTGCCCTGGCGGTCGAGCGGCTGGAACAACAATCGCAACCTCGACCGTCTCCTCGATCAGATGGTGCAGCGGGGCGAGGTCGCGCTGTCGGGGCGGCGCCGGGGGGAACGGCTCTGGGATCTGGCCGAGCGCGTCTACCCGGACGACCCGGTGGTGCCACTCCAGGAGGCCCTTCGCCAAAGGGACGAGCGTGAGCTGACCGCGATGGGTCTGGTGCGGGGGCGGCCCGAGCAGGTCGAGCCGTTCGTGGGGGAGACGGCCGAGATCGAAGGGGTGCGGGGCAAGTGGCGGGTGGATCCGGCCCAGCTGGACCAGCCGTTCGAGGGGCGGGTCGCGCTGCTGTCCCCGCTCGACCGCCTCGTCTTCGACCGCAAGCGGGCCGCCGAGCTGTTCGAGTTCGACTACCAGCTGGAGATGTACAAGCCGGCGTCGCGGCGGAAGTGGGGCTACTGGGCGCTGCCGATTCTGGACGGTGACCGGCTGGTGGGCAAGGTCGACGCCACCGCCGACCGGAAGGCGGGCGTGCTGCGGGTCGACGCCATCCACGAGGACATCGCCGTCGACGAGGCCGCCGTGGGTCGCGAGCTTGCCGAGCTCGCGGACTGGCTCGGTCTGGAGCCGGTCGGCTCGATCGCCGCCTGACTCTGCCCGTTGTGACATTGACCGTCATAACTTTGTAAACAATGCTAAAGATATGCGGAAGCTCATCATCGGAGTAGTGGCCGCGATAGCGAGTATCACGAGCACGCTCGTCGTGGCGAGCGGCGCCGACGCCGCGCAGACCAGCCTGCGGGCCGCCGATCCCAGCGTGATCCGGATCGGGAGCACGTACATCTCCGCGCAGTCCACCGGCGGCGGCATCTCCGTACGGATGGCCGCGTCCACCGACGCGCTGGCGGGCGCCGCCGCCCGGCAGGTCTGGGCCGACAGCCGTGGGCACGGCGAGGTCTGGGCGCCCGAGATCGTGTACGACTCGGGCCGCTACTACATCTACTTCTCGGCCGGGGCCGGATCCAACCATCGGATGTACGTGATCAGCTCGCCCACCGCGAACGGCGGGTACACGTCCGAGACGCAGCTCGCCCTGCCCGGCGACAAGTGGGCGATCGACGGCACGATGTTCACGTTCAACGGCCAGCGCTGGTTCGTCTGGTCGGGCTGGGCCGGCGACACCAACGTCGAGCAGAACCTCTACCTCGCCCGGATGAGCTCGCCGACCGCACCGACCGGCGCGCGCTACATCATCAGCCAGCCGCGCGAGAGCTGGGAGCGGGTCGTCGGCAACCCGTACATCAACGAGGCGCCGAACCCGATCAAGGACCCGAACGGCCAGCTGCACATCGTGTACTCGGCGAACGGCTCGTGGAGCGACCAGTACTGCCTCGGCGAGGTGCGCCTGCGGGCCGGCGGCGATCCGACGTACGTCTGGGACTGGTACAAGTCGAACGGCTGCCTGTTCGGCTCGAACCGGGCCACGATGATGGCCGGCTGGGACCCGACGCTGTACGTGAACGGGCCCGGCAGCCACAGTTTCGTGCTGCTCAACGGCGACATCGCGACCAGCCCGCCGGCCGGCCCCCGGTTCCCGCTGATGTTCCACGCCGTCCCGAAGGGCACGCCGTACTCGTGGTCGAACCGCTACTGGTACACCGGCACCTTCTGCTGGTGGGGAAACGTCACCTACAGCCGTGCCAATGTGCCGGGCGCCACCACCAGCACGGGTTTCGGTCTGAAGTTCTTCGAGTAGGATGACGCATCCATAGTCATCGATAAGAAGAAAGGCATCCGGGCGGCGTGGGAACGCCCGGGGAGGGTCCCCCATGCGTCGTCCCACGATCATCCTGCTCACCGCCGCGCTGGCAGTCGCCGCGGCAGCGGTCCCCGCGCAAGCGGCCACCACCATCACGGTGGCCGCCGACGGCTCGGGCAACTACACCACCATCCAGGCCGCCCTGGCCAAGGCGGTCTCCGGCGACACGATCTCGGTCAAGGCCGGCACCTACCGCGGCCAGGTCTCGATCCCGGCCTCGAAGTCCGGCATCACGATCAAGGGCGCCACCGGAACGGCCACCGACGTGGTCATCACCGGCAACACGCCCCAGGGGTCGGGCGGCGCATCCGGCAGCGCCACCGTGCTCAACCTGGCCGCGAACACCAGCATCACCGGTCTGACCATCGCCAACACGTACGGCTCGGGGATCCAGGCCCTGGCCCTCTACGCCGGCGGCGATCGGCAGGTCTACCGGAACGTGCGGCTGCTCGGCTACCAGGACACGTTCCTCTCCTGGGGCGGCACCGGCAGCAAGCAGGTCCGGCAGTACGTCTACAAGAGCTACATCGAGGGCGCGGTCGACTTCATCTACGGCAACGGCGCCCTGGTCATCGACAGCTCGACGATCCGCTCGCTCGACCGCGGCAGCAGCAACAACGGCTACATCACGGCGGCGGCGACCAACGCGTCCAACGCGTACGGCATTCTGATCACCCGCTCGACGCTGTCCTCGAGCGCGGCGTCGCAGACCGTCGCCCTCGGCCGCTGCTGGCACGCGGGTGGCGCCGCCGACGCGATCGGCCAGGTGCTGGTCCGCGACTCCGCGCTCGGCGGTCACATCCGGCAGGCCGGGGCCTGGCAGGACATGAGCGGCTTCTCCTGGAAGACGTGCCGGTTCACCGAGTACAACAACTCGGGCGCGGGCAAGACCCAGGGCACGTCGGACCGGCCGCAGATGAGCGCGTCCACCGCGGCCAACTACACCTCGCAGCGGTACCTGGCCGGCGCCGACGGCTGGAATCCCGTACAGCCGTAGCTCCCTAGATGTCCAACGCCGCCTCGATGTTGCGCAGCTGGTGCCGGGCCATCGCGAGATTGGCCCGGTCCTTGCTGAGCGCGAGGTAGAGGAACAGGCCGTGACCCGACCGGGCCTTGAGCGGCCGGATCAGGTGATATTGCGTGTCCAGCGTGACCAGCACGTCCTCGATCTCCTCGTGCAGGCCGAGCATCTCCATCGTGCGCAGCTTGGCCCGGATCACATCGGTGTTGGCCGCCGCGGCGGTGGTGAGGTCGAAGTCCTTGCTGCCGCCGACGGTGCCCAGCGCCATGCCGCTGGTGTGGTCGACGAGCGCGACCCCGATCGCCCCGCTGATCTGCATCGCGTCCTTGAGTGCCACGTCCATCTCGGCCATCACATCTCCCCTCGGTGCTTGTGCGTCGACCATGCATGGCCCGCGCGGACACCGGCCGCACATCAAGTCCGTCGAGATCGACTACGAGCCCTCCGTCGACCGGCGGCGGAAGCCCGCGCTGAGCACGCGCCGCGCTTGCCGGCACGGGACCACGCGAGCGTGTCCGGGCCGTTACTCTGCGATCTGTGTCAATACACGGGGGTCAATATAGGGGCGGGCGCTGGCCGGCCGCGGTCATGGGACTCATCCTGGCTCTGGCGGGCTGCCTCGTTCCCGCCGACATCGCCTCGGCGGCTCCGGGGTCTCCGCCGACCCTGAGCGCACCGTTCGTCACGTTCGTCTATCCCCGCGACACCGCGGCCCGGGTGACCTGGTCGCCGCCCGCCGAGGGCGCCGACAGCGTGGTCCAGTATCGAATCACCGTCTCGCCCGGCGGCCGCGGCGGCACGGTGGACGGCGCCGCGACCGAAACGGTCCTGACCGGGCTCACCAACGGCACGATGTACACCGTCACGGTCGTCGCCATCAACAGCAACGGTGACGGTGACCCGTCGCCGGCGTCCGAGCCGTTCACCCCGCGGGCCGCGGACGTTCCGCTGCCGCCGGCCGGGCTGCTCACCGTCGCCCTCGACGGAGCGGTCGACGTCCAGTGGGTTGCTCCGTCGGACGGCGGCGCCCCGATCACCGGATACCGGGTCACGGCCGAGCCCGGTGGTCACGAGCTCGCCATCGCCGCGGACACCACGGTCGCCCGGCTGACCGGGCTGACGAACGGCACCGCGTACACGATCGGCGTCACGGCTGCCAACCAGGCCGGCGCCGGGCGTGCGGCCGAGGCCGCCGGTGTCGTCCCGGCGGCCGCGCGTCCACCGCTCGCCCCGACGGATCTGCGGGCCGCCGCGGGCGGGACGGGGGCCGTCGACGTGCGGTGGAACGCGCCGGCCGACCCCGGCACCTCGCCGGTCACCGGCTACGTCGTCACCGCCGATCCGGGCGGCCAGACCGTGCGGGTGCCGGCCACCTCGACGCGGATGACCGGCCTCGACCCGGCGACGGACTACCGGTTCTCGGTGGCCGCGGTCAACGACGCCGGCACCGGCCCAGCCGCCCGGACCGCCGACGACGTCCGCCCGATGCTTCGCCTCAAGGCGACGCCCCGGCTGCTGACCTCGGCGGAAACGGCCACCCTGGCCCGGGCCGCCGGTGACACGCTGGAGTTCGCCAACCCGCCGGCCTCGATCACCGCCCTCGCCGGCGGGACCATCCTGGTCGTGCCGGTCACCCCGATCACGCCGCGTGGCCTGCTGGGCACCGTGACCGGGGTTTCGCAGCGCGGCGGCATCGTCACCGTCACGACCCGGGAGACACCCCTCACCAGCGTCTTCGACCAGGCCGATCTCAACTCGTCCACGGACATCGGCGATCAGGACATCCAGGAGGTGGTGTCGGAGTCGCCGGCGATCCGGCGCCGTGAACCCACGATCAAGGGCAAGACCCGCGCCCAGGGCGCCCGGGCCGGTGGGCTCGGCACCGACATCGGCATTCGCGACGGTCACCTCGTGGCCGAGATCGGCCTGTCGATCAACGCGGAGCAGGAGGACGACCCGCTGCACAACGCCGATCGGGTACCGCCGGTGGGCGGCCGGCTGGAGGCGAATCTCGACTTCGCCCCGCACCTGGACAACACCGTGACGATCTCGTCGGGCGATGTGCGGAGTCATCACCTCAACCGCATCGCGTTCAAGGCCGAGCTGCGGGCCAAGGTCGGCGCCATGCGTTCGGCGGAGCGCGAGCTGCCCGGCTTCAAGCTGCGAGCCCGGTGCTTCGACATCCAGGCGGGCCCGGTGCCGATCGTGCTCTGCCTGGAGCTGAACGTCCGGCCGAAGATCGAGGTCGACGGCTCGCTGGGCATCACCGCCGCGCTCAGCTTCGGCCGGATCGTCGGCGCCGAGATGTCGACCGCCAACGGCGTCGTCGACGAGGTGCACGGCATCAACGACTCGTTCGTCCCGGCCCGGCACGACGTCGACGCGTACGCCGACGGGAACCTGACGATCTCGCTGCCGGTGGAGAGCACCGTCTACTTCTACAACGTCGCCGGACCGGGTCTCGTCGTCCGGCCGTACACGCAGCTCAAACTGGACACCACCCAGGACCCGTGGTGGGAGCTGCGACTCGGCGTCACCGTCGGCGTCTTCCTGCGCAGCCGCGAGTTCTTCGGCAAGAAGATCGATTTCAGCAAGGAGGATCTCGCCAACTTCTTCGTGACGGTGGCGCAGGCGGACGGTCCCTTCCTCGGCCTGATGATCGATCCGGGCGAGATCGACGTGCTGCCCGGCCAGACCGCGACCTTCACCGCGAGCGGCGCCGGACTGCCGGAGACGCCCCGCGTGCGGTGGCGGATGATCTCCGGGCCGGGCGACATCGCCGCCGACGGCACGTTCCGCTCGGCGCTGGCCGGCACCGCGGTGATCGAGGCGGTGAGCGACCCGACGACGTGGCATCGCGAGCTGCGACAACGTGCCGTCGTCAACATCACCGGCGCGACCCGCCCGGGCGTGCCGCAACAACCGCACGCCGCGCCGCGACCCCTCGCCGCGCAGGTCACCTGGCAACCGCCGGTCACCGACGGGCGATCCGCGATCACCCGGTACGCCGTCGTGCCCATCCCGGCCGGCCCGGTCACCTATGTTCCCGGCACGCAGACGAGCGCCACCGTGACCGGCCTGACGCCGGACCTGCCGTACCGGTTCCAGGTGTACGCCATCAACGCCGTCGGCCAGAGCGGCGCCTCCGTCGCCACCGACGCGGTCAGCCCGCTCGTGGGGGTCCGCCCGAAGGGCGACGTCTACAACATCGCCGTCGACGCCGACGGCCGGCCGAACACCACCCACATCTACGACTCGACGCTGTCCGGCGACGGCCGCTACGTTTTCTTCCTGCTCAGCACCAACGACGCCATCGCGCCGCCGGAGGTGCGCGAGGGCGACGACAACGTCCCGGACAGCCCCGTCCACGGCTCCGGCTACGTCCTGGTCCGCAAGGACCGGGTCACCGGGGAGCTCATCGTCGTGTCCCGCGGCGTCGACGGGCACACCCCGGTCTCGGCCGACCTGACCGGCGCCGACCGGGTGGCCGACGTCAGCTACGACGGCAACCGGGTCCTGTTCTACAACGAGACCTGGGAGGGCGACGACTATCGCACCCGCGTCCTGATGCACGACGTCACCGCCGGGCAGACCGTGGTCGTCAACGAGGGCTTCTTCGACGACGTGGACCGGGTCGTCCTGCTCCGCAACGGGGGCGGCGCGATCGTCCTCGGTCATGAGGCCGGCGGGGACGGCTGGGGAAACCGCATCTACGTCATCGACGCCGCCGGATCGACCCCGAGACCGATGCTCTGTCCGGCCGAACTGTGCGGTGCGTGGACCGGGCCCGACGCGGGAACGGAGTTCGCGGCCGACCAGAACGGCGCCGCGATCCTCTACAACAGCTCCTACGCGAACGGCGACCTCCTCCGCTACGACATCGGGTCCGGCGCCACCACCGATCTCACCCCGCATTACCAGCCCAGCTGGGTGTGGTCGGCCGTCAGCGATCCGGTCATCTCCCGCGACGGCGCCTACCTGGCCGCGTACGGCGAGCACTACGGCACCACGGAGGCCGACGAGTGGCACGGCGTGGTCCGCGCGCCGGTCGGCACCGGACCGATCGAGCGGGGCGACCTCGTTCACCCGGATGTCTGGAGCAACTGGGTGCGGCCCTTCGGCATCAGCGAGGACGGCCGGCTGATCGGTTACACCACCGAGGTGACCGGCTCGGACGTACCGAACCAGGGCCTTCAGCAACTCATGCTGTACGACACCGCGACCGGTGAGGAGTTCTCGGTGGCGAGTGGAACGGACCTCTTCGCCTGGGACATCAAGCTCGCCGACAACCCGACGATCCTCATCTGGCAGCGGGAGGGCAGCGACGCCATCTGGGCCCAGGACCTCGGCGGCTGAGCGCGTGGCACAGTTGGCTCGTGAGTGAGTGGGCCGACTGGCGCCGAGACGCGTTCGGCGATCCCTATCTGGTCTGGCACGACGGGCCCGACTTCACCGAGATGCTGGACCGCGCCCGCACCGACGCCCCCACCGTGATCCGCATGCTGCGCGCCGGGCTGGCCGAGGGCGATCCGCTGGCCGCGCAGGGGTTCGCCGAGCTGGCCAACGCCGGCCGCGCCCCGACCGACGCGGTCGACGTGCTGCGCGCCGCGACCGCCGACGCGCGCGGCGAGCTGCTGATCCGGGTGGCGCAGGCGCTCTTCGCGCTGACCCGCGACCCGGCCTGGGCCGACCCGGTCGCTCGCGTGCTGCGCACCGACGGCTCCGAGTTCGTCCGGCTCGACGCCGCGATGGCGCTGGCCGGCTTCCCCGCCACCCGGGCGCTCGCCGCCGCGGCGGCCCGCGCGGTGCGTGAGGACCCGGCCTATCTGGTCCGCTTCCACGCCGCCAACACGCTGATCCGGTACGCCGGGGGCCGTGGCGACATCAGCGAACGACCGGAGCTGTTCGCCAAGCTGGCGGGTGAGGATCCGGCGGGGTGGAGCGCGGCGGCCGAAGCGCTCGCAGGCTAGCCACGGCCCGGTCGACGTCGTCGGCGGTGTTGTAGAGGGCGAAGCTCAGCCGGCAACTGGCCGGCGGGTCGAGGTCCAGCGCGTGGTGGGCCAGCGTCGCGCAGTGGCAGCCGGCCCGCGACTCGACGCCCTGGCGGTCGAGCGCCTGCGCCACGGCGAACGGGCTCAGGCCGTCGATGGTGAAAGCAACCAGCGGCGTGCGGTGCTCCGGCCCGTACGTCCGCAAGCCGTTGATCTCCCGTAGGCCGGCCATGCAGCGAGCCGTCAGCTCCGCGGTGTGCCGGCCCACCCGGGCCATCGTCTCCTCGATCGCGACGCGCGGCAGCGGGCCCCAGCCCTCGAAGAACGCGGTGGGCAGGACGAGGTCGACGAGCAGCCGCAACGCCTGGGCGGAGACGATCACCCCGAGGACGTTGGGGGTGCCGGCCGCGTATTTCCAGGGCAGGTCGTTCCAGGCGACGCTGGTCGGCGTGACGCCGCCCTCGGCGATCATGTCGCCGCCGTAGAGGAACGGGAGCGCGTGGTCGAGCAGGTGCTCCTTGGCGTAGAGGACGCCGACGCCGAACGGGGCCAGCATCTTGTGGAACGAGAACGCCAGGTAGTCGACGTCCAGGGCCCGCACGTCGACCGCGGTGGTCGGCACCAGCTGGGCGCCGTCGACCAGCAGCAACGCGCGGCGCTCGCCGGTGGGCTGGGGATAGCCGCCGGCATCCGCCAGCCGGCGCACGACCGACAAATCCGGTTTGGAGCCGAAAAAGTTGGAAGCGCCGGTGCAGCACACCAGCTTCGTGCGTTCGTCGATCAATGAAGCCAGGTGATCAAGGTCGAGCGAACCGTCAGGAAGAAAGCGCGCCAACCGGCACTCCACCCGGCGGCCGAAGCGCGGCAGGATCTCGCGGCAGAGTGCGTGCCAGGGCACGTAGTTCGAGTTGTGCTCGAGCATCGTGGTGACCACGTTGTCGCCGTCTTTGAAATCGACCATCAGCGAGTACATGACCGCATTGATCGCCTCGGTGGTGTTGCGGTAGGTCGCGATGCACCGGCGCGACGGCGCGTTCACCCACGAGGCGATCGTGTCGTAGGCGGACTCGAACATGGCGGTGGTTCGCCGGGAGGCCGCCGACTGACCACGGTGGACGTTCTCGTACCACGGGGTCAGCCGGCGGAACAGGTCGATCAGCTCGCGGGGCGGCTGGGTGCTCGCCGCGTTGTTGGTGACCACCCGGCCGGCCGCCGGGAAGTCGAAGTGTGCGCGGATGCGCTCGACGTCGAGGGCGGTCATCGCCGTTTCCAGGCGCCGATCATGAGCGGCCACAGCATCGGGCGGTCCGGGTCGCTGCGCACGTCCTCGTCCAGCGCCACCAGGGCTTCCTCGGCCGCCTCGGCGGTCGTGACGCCGTGCGCGATCGCCGCCGGCAGGATGCTGCGGAACGTGTTCTCCAGGATCACCCGGCCGGTGCCGAGCGGGTCGATCCGGCCGGCCACGTCGGTGCCGTCCGGCTCGCCGATGCCGGCCTCGGCGAAGAGCGTCGGCAGACGGCCGCCGGCGGCGACGTCGCAGCCCGCCGCCTCGAAGGTGTCCATGATCATGCGGCCCACGTGATCGGTGGGCGCCGACGGCGGGAACAGCGTGACCACGTCCATGTCGTAGTCCTGCACCAGCAGGTGGCCGCCGGGCGCGACGGCGTCCCACAGCCGCCGCAGCACGGCGACCCGCTCCGGCAGGTGGAACAAGAGCAGACGGGCGAACACCAGGTCGTACGGTCCACCCGGCAGTTCCTGGTCGGGCCGGATCCGGTGGGCGAGGACCGTGCACTGCCGCTGCCCCGACTCGTGCAGCATCTCCCGGGCGCTGCCCGCGAGCGCGGCGTCGGCGTCGATGCCGGTCACCCGGCCCGCGGGCCCGACCCGCAACGCCAGCAGCCGCATGGTCTCGCCCGGCCCGCACCCCGCGTCCAGGCAGCGGGCGCCCTCGGCGAGCCCGATCCGGTCCAGCAGGCGGCCGGTGGCGGCCTCCCACACCCGGGCCTGGGCCCGCAACCGCTCGTATTCCTCCGGTGCGCGCCGCAGCGCGTACTCCGTGGTCGTCGTCGTCATGTCCTGATGCTGGGCCGTCCGGGCGCCACGATGAATCGTGGATCCGACCACGAGGTTTTCCGACAGCGCGCGCGGGCCTACCGTCAGGGGATGCCTCGCGTGCTGCTCCAGCGCGACGCCGAGATGGCCGCCCTCGGCCGTCGGCTCGGTGCGGTGCGCGTCGGAACCGGTCGCCTGATCCTGGTCGAGGGGCCGGCCGGCATCGGCAAGTCGAGCCTGATCGCCGCCACCGCCGCCGCGGCCGCCGCCGACGGGATGCGAGTGCTGCGCGCGTGGGGCGGCCCGCTTGAGCACGACGCCGGCTGGGGGATCGCCCGGCAGCTGTTCGCCCCGTTGCGCGGCGGCGACGAGTGGGCGCCGCTGACCGTCGGCGCCGCGGCCCTGGCCCGGCGCGCGCTCGACGGCGAGGGCGCCGCGCCCGCCCTCGACGGCGACGCCATGCACGCGGCGGCGCACGGCCTGGTCTGGCTCGCGTGCGGGCTGGCCGAGCGCGGCCCGGCGCTGCTCGTGGTCGACGACGTGCACTGGGCCGACGCGCCCTCGCTGCGCTGGCTCATCCAGCTCGTCCGGCAGATCGCCGACCTGCGCCTCGGCCTGCTCTGCGCGGTCCGCTCGGGCGAGCCGCCGGCCGAGCCGGGACTGCTCGCCGACCTGCTGGCGGCCGCGCCCGACCCGCCGGTGCGACCGGCGCCGCTCGGCCCGGCCGCGGTCGAGTCGGTCGTGGACGACCGGCTGCCCGGCGCTGAGCCCGGCTTCGCGGACGCCTGCCACGCCGCGACCGCCGGCAACCCGTTCCTGCTCGGCGCCCTGCTCGACCACCTCGCCGCCGAACAGGCCGCCCCGACCGCCGAGGTGGCGGCGCGGCTCAGCACGTTCGGTCCCGAGCAGGTCGCCCGGGTCATCGAGCGGCAGCTGGCCCGCCTGCCGGCCGGCGCCGGAGCCCTGGCCCGGGCCTTCGCCGTGCTCGGCCGGGACGCGCCGCTGCGGCACGCCGCCGAGCTGGCCGGGCTGAGCCGGGTCGAGGCCGGGCGGCTGGCCGACCGGCTGCGGGCGGCGGGCGTGCTCGGCGACGGCGAGCTGGCGCACCCGCTCGTGGCCGGCGCGCTCTACCAGGGGTTGCCGCCGGGGGAGCGGGCGCTGTGGCACGGCCGGGCGGCGGCGATCCTGGACCGCGACCGGGCCGGGCCCGAGGCGGTCGCCCCGCATCTGCTGCGCAGCGAGCCGGGCCGGAACGCGGCGACGGTGGCGACGCTGCGGGCCGCGGCCGAGCGCGCGAGCCAACGGGGAGCGCCGGAGAACGCCGAGGCGTTCCTGCGGCGGGCGCTGGACGAGCCGCCGCCCGACCCGGCCGACGAGGCCGAGGTGCGGTGCCGGCTCGGGCTGGTGGTCGCCGCGCAGGTGGCGCCGGGCGCGCTCGGGCTGCTCGACGCGGCCGTGGAGCTCGCCGCCGACGCCGGGCAGCGGGCGCGGATCGCCCTGGACAGCGCCCGGGCGCTGGGCATGGCGGGCTACTTCGAGGACGCGATCCGGCTGTGCCGCCTCGGCCTGGTTCACTCGACCGATGCTGACCCCGGCGTGTTGACCAAGCTGGAGGCCGAGCTGGTCGGCAACTCCTGCCTGCTGGCGACCGGGATAGCCGAGGCGCACGAACTGGTCCGGCGCGCGGCCTTCCCCGACCTGCCGCTGTGGCGGATCTGCCGGGCCTGGGAGGCGCTCAGCGAAACCGTCCCGGCTGCCGAGTGCCGCGAGCTGCTGGTCACCCCGCTACCGCCCGAGGACCAGGACTCGATCCTGGCCACCTTCGCCAAGTTCACCCTCATCGCGTACGGGGAGATCGAGCTCGCCCGGGAGCGGTGCACCGCGCTGATCGACCTGGCCCGTCCCCGCGGTTGGCGGATAGCGCTGGCGCACGGCAGTTTCCTGCGCGCGATGGCCGACATCCAGGCCGGCCGGATCCGCGACGCCGAGGCCGACGCCCGGCTCGCCTACGACTTCAAGCGGCTCAACAGCCCGCCGCCGGCCCTGATCTGGTCGATCTTCCCACTCGCCGAGGCGCTGACCGAGCTGGACGAGCTCGACGCGGCCGACGAGGTGCTGGCGACGGTCACCGAGCTGCCGCCCGGCGCGATCACCACCGGCCTGCTGCTGGAGCGCCGCGCCCGGCTGCGGCTGGCCCAGCACCGGCCGGCCGAGGCGCACGCCGACCTGACCGCCGCCGCCGGCACGTGGAAGCTGCTCGACCTGCGGCACGTGGGGATGGCCGGCTGGCGGGTCGACGACTGCCGGGCGCTGGTCGCGCTGGGTGAGCCGGCCACGGCCCGGCTTCTGGCCGAGGAGCACCTCGCGATCGCCGGCCGGCTCGGCCTGCCCGGTCCGCGCGCCGCCGGCCTGCGGGCGCTGGCCGGGACGCTCGGCCACGACGAGGCGCTCGGCCCGCTGCGCGAGGCGGTCGCCCTGCTCGCCGGCACGCCGTTCCGGCTCGAGGAGGTGCGCGCGCTGGTCGAGCTCGGCGCCACGCTGCGCCGGGCCAACCACCGGGCGGCCGCCCGCGAGCCGCTCGGCCGGGCGCTGGCGCTGGCCGAGGCGGGCGGCATGCGGCTGCTGGCCCGCCGTTGCCGGGACGAGCTGCGGGCGGCCGGGGCCCGGCCGCGGCGGACCGCCGACTCGCTGACCCCGGCCGAGCACCAGGTCGCCACGCTGGCCGCGAGCGGGCTGAGCAACCGGGAGATCGCCCAGCAGCTCTTCGTGACCCGGCGGACGGTGGAGACCCACCTGACGCACGTCTTCCAGAAGCTCGGCTGCGAGTCGCGGGCCGACCTCAGGGCGCCTCGGCCGGGGCGATCGCCAGTAGCGAGATGATCGCCAGGCCGCGCTGGGCGAAGTCGTTGGTGGCGAAGTCGGCGGCCGTCGGGATCTCCTGCACTTCGGTGGCCACGACGTTGCCGCCGACCGTTACCGGGGCCGGCCAGGGCTTGCCGGCCGGGTCGTTGGTGAACTGGTCCCAGCCGCGCTTGCGCAGGGTCGGGTCGCTCAGTTGCTCGCCGGCCCAGGCGGTCACTCGGGAGTAGATGGTCGGGAAGGCGCCCGGGTTGAAGTCGAAGCCGAAGTGCGCGATCTTCTCGGCGCTGGGCGCCTGCACGTACCTGGCGAATTCCAGAAATTTCGCCTGGAACGCCGGAGCATCGACCAGCGAGAGTGCCTCCCACAAGATCTGCTCGCCGGCGAAGGCCATCGCCAGGTTGTATCCGCCTGTGTAGTCACCCTTGTTGAAATTGACTAAATGCCCCGTAGCCGGATCGAAGCCGACCGCGCCGCCGGCCTCGCCGGTGAACAGCCCGGCGGCAAATCCAGAAATATCGGCCATGCCGGTGAGGATCCGATCCCGCCACCGCGTGTCCCCGGTCCGCTCCCACTCGGTGAGCCAGTTGCTGACCAGGGCGTACCAGTCGGGCCCGATCCGCAGGCGGGTCGGCGCGATCGTCTGCGGCGGCAGCACCTCGCGCAGCGGCTCCACGGTCAGCAGCGTCCGGTCGGCCTGCAGCGACGACCGGATCAGATCCCCGAGCAGCTCGTCCGCGGTCAGGTAGTACGCGAACCGCTTCGTGAACGACTCGCCGATCCGCACCTCCTTGGCGCCGTCACCCCAGTGCGAGACGTTGTGCCGCGAACCGAGCCCCGCGAACCGGCCGGTGTGGTGCGTGTCGACCTCGCTGACGTGCCGGGTCATCGCCCGGGCCAGCCGGAACTGCGCGGGCCGGCCCGAGCGCAGGAACGCGTACCAGAGCAGGGCGTCGCTCCCCAGCTCGCCGTTGTCCCACGCGTAGCCGCCGACGTCGTACCGCCACTCGTGCCGGTCGAGGTCGTAGGTGTGCATGACGTCGCCGAAGTTCCAGAACCCGAACCACTGCCGCTGCTCGGCCTGCCCGGCGTAGAACGCGATCTCGTTCTCCAGCGCGGTCTCCAGGGCGGCGCGGGCCGGGGTGCTGCGGTCGGGCAGGCTCCAGCGCCCGAAGACGCCGGCCGCGTGGTACCACTCGGGGGCGGCGACCACCTGCGGGGGAGCGGTGAGTGCGGCCCCGAGCGCCACGATGCGATCTCTTGCGGGCGTACGGTCGAGAGCCCACAGAATCAGCTCGGTCGAGCCGACGATGCCCTCCGGCGTGCTGAACCCCTCCTGCACGTCCTCGTAGGCGAGATCCAGGCCGTGCGCCGTGGTGTCGTAGTGCCGCAGATCCATCGCCGGGGCGTGCGGCGACCACGACCAGAGCGTGACCTGAGCGGTGGCGCCGGCCGCGCCGCGGATGTCGAGCGCCCGCGGGAACCGCTGCCAGAAGTCGGTGAGGCCGAACCCGAGCCCGCCCGACGCCCCGCCGCAGTACCCGAACCCGTTCGCCCGCCGGCCCCGGCCCGCGTGCGGCAGCCAGGCGCCGTTCCCCGACGTGCGCTTCGCGACCGTGAACTGCTCGGGCGAGTCCTGCGTGAGGCGGAAGTCGTTCCACTCGGCCAGCTGCTGATAGCCGGCGCTGACCTGGGGGTTCCACTGCGCGACCGGGGGCGTCGCGGTGCCCTGGACCTGGGCGGTGTTGACCGCCGCGCCCGGGTCGCGCCGCAGCCCGGTGAGCACCCGCACCGGTTCGCCCCAGACGCCGCCACCGGTCACGCCGAAGCGCACGTGGCGGTCGTACGTCTCGTCGGTCATCGGCACGTCGAGGCGCACGCCGAGCCCCCGCACGAAGTCCCGCGCCGGGTCCGCGTCCCAGGTGAAGCTGTGCACGAGCCGGACCGCCTCGCCCGCGGCCAGGTAGACGCGCAGGGTCCAGGGCAGGATGCGGCGGCTGCCGCGGCGGTAGGCGCCGGTGAGCTTGACGACGGCGCGGACCGGGCCGTTCCGCTCGACGGTGGCGTGCTCGATGGTGGCGCGGTAGGCCGACCGGTTCGGGGTGCCGCTCTCGTCGTCGGGGCGGTCCTGGAGGTCGAGGACGAGGCGGCCGTTGCCGGCGGTGCGACGGCCGGCGCGGCGGATCTCGCGGATCGGGACGTCGCCGCGGGTGGCCAGGCGGACCTCGAGCACGCCATTGGTCAGCACCAGGTCGCTGCCGTCGCGGCGTACGGAAACCGTGTTTTGGGGTGTCGCCGGCGTGCCCGGCGCCAGCCGGTACCCGGACGCCTCGCCGCCCGCGCCGATCGCGTGTCCCGTCCACTTGAGGCTGCCGTCGGGCCAGTAGGCGAGCGGCCAGGACTGGACCGGAACCGGGGTGCCGTCGGTGGTCTCGAGCGCCAGCTTCGTGCCCTTCGTGAGGGCGCCGCGCGGCCAGGGAACGCCCCAGGCCGTGCCCGTGGTCTCGGCCGGCGTCCCGTCCAGCCAGTGCAGGTCGACGGCCGGATCGTCCTGGTCGGCGAGGTTCAGGGGCGGCGCGGCCGCCGCGGCCAGGGTGCTTGCGAGCAGGGTGCGGCGGGTGAGCGGTGGTGTCATGAGCTTTAGCCGTACGCGTCGCCGATGATCCATGTCAATCGATGGGTGGTGATCGCTCGGCATCTGCGGAAAGCGCTTACCTGTGGCCCGTTTGATCCATTCGGGGAAGTTTCACGTATCGTCGCGTACCTGTCCTAACCCGACGCCGTCGTTTCCCATCCAGTCAGGCGAGACATGACCGACGACCCCTCGCGGCCCGACCCCGTCCTGGTCCGGCCGTACATCAAGCCCTTGTCCGACAAGCCCGCGCGTGATCCCTCGGAGGCGCCGACCGTCGTGCAGCCCGCGGTCGCCGACGACACCGAGGTCCTGCCGCCGGTCGTCGATCCGCCGCGCCGCCGCGGCGTGCTCCGGCCGCTCGGGCTGCGCCTGCTGGTGCTGATCGTCGGGGTTGCCGTGGCGCTGGCCGTGGCCGGCTGGCTGATCTTCCACCCGGTGCCGGACAACACCCAGCCCGGCGCCGCCCTCCCGCAGGCGCCGCGCGCGACGCTCCCGACCGACGCCGCCTCGGCCGCCGCTGCCGCCCGCGCGTCCGCGTCCGCCTCGCCGTCCGTGTCGGTCTCGTCCTCGCCCTCCCTGTCGCCCTCCGCGTCCCTGTCACCGTCCGTGTCCGCCTCGGTCTCGGCGTCGCCCAGCGCCACGGCCACGCTCGCCCCGCCGCCGGCCTCCGATCGCACCGGCTCGATCAAGGCCGCGAGCGGCCGTTGCCTGGCGATGGGCGGCCTGCTCGGCCTCGACGGCAGCCCCGTCCAGGTGGCCGGCTGCGCCGACCTGCCGGCCCAGCGGTTCACCCTTGCGAGTGACGGCACGCTGCGGGTGTCGGGCCGCTGCGCCCAGGCGACCGGCGACGGCACGGTCCGGATAGCCGACTGCGGCGACGCCGGCGGATCGGCCCAGTGGCGGTCGGGCCCGGCGAGCTCCCTGGTCAACGCGGCGAACGGCCAGTGCCTGTCCGACCCCGGCCAGCCCGGCGCCACCACCCGGGTGGCCGGCTGCAGCGGCGGCAGCGACCAGAGCTGGCGGCTGCCGTAGGAGTGGTGCGCAGCTGCGTTCTTGTTCTCGACCGGCTACCTCTATTGGATCGACGTAACTGGATGATGCATCCGCTTACGTGAGGTAACTGCAGAAATGATGAGCGCAGCAACCACGTTGGTTCCGCCGAACCCCACCGGCGTCACGCCGGTCGAGTACGCCAGACGCCTGCGCGCGCTGATGCGCGAGCGCGGCCGCTCCCTGGACAGCGTCGCCCGCCGCAGCCGCGACGCCGGCACCCCCATCTCCCGAGCCACCGTCCACAACCTGGTAACCGGCAGCGGCGTCCCCCGCCGCGACTCCGTCGTAGCCTTCCTCCGCGGCTGCGGCGTCCCCGCCCGAGAGCAGATCCCCTGGCTGATCGCCTTCGGCCGCGCCTACCCCGAGCCCGGCTTCGGCGGCGCCCGCCGCCCCACAGCGGTCCACTGACCGCGTCCGCCCCACCGCGGTGCACTGACCACCGGCTCCCACCTCGATCCACTGATCGCTGCGGCCCTGGTCCTGGTCGGTTTACCGCCCGCCCCATCTCCATCCCGGTCCGCCGATGGCCGCCCTCCACGGTCCACCCTGCCGACCGCCGCCCCCGCCCCCGCCCCGCTCCGGTTCGCCGATGGTCGCCCTCACCCAACTCCGGTCCGCCGATGGCCGCCCTCCACGGTCCACCCCGCCGACCGCCGCCCACCCCACTCCGGGTCGGCCGGCGCCCACCCTCCACGGTCCAATCCGCTGCCGAACCTCGCTGCGGTCCACTGACGGCCGCCCCACCCCCACTGACCGCCCGTCCGCATCCCCGCCCCTCCGAGCCCGCGACCGCGGCCTCACCGCCGCGGGGCGGAAATCCGGCGCGCGCCGCTTCACCTCGGCCGGTTGCTACGGCGCGCGCCACCAAACCTCGGCCGGCAGGCCGGGCATACGCCGACCGAACGGAACGCCCGCTCGAGGTTCGCGAACTTGCCCGGCCCTGGTCCACCCCACCCCGGACTGGGTGGGGCGACAGTACGGGGTGGCTACGACAAAACCGGGCGGCAATCCACAGGGCGGCCATCCACCGGGCGGCGATCCACAGGGCGGCCATCCACCGGGCGGCGATCCACCGGGCGGCGATCCACAAGCTCGGCCGGTGCGGGGCGGGCGATCAACCATCCCCGGTGGGGAGCTTCGCGCCCAACAGCGAGTCGAGCCCGCCCGTCCGGCGCAGCTTCTGCCAGCCCAACCTGATCCCGCCCAGCGCCGCCAGCACCGACTGGATCAGCACCAGGTACATCAGCTGGCGATACACGAACTGCTGCAACGGCAGCCGCCACAATGGCCGCGGCGACTCGCCGTCCAGGTGGAACGCGTAGATCGTGCTCAGCAACTGCACCAGCAGCATGCCGACCCAGGCCAGCACCGTCTCGAGCGGGTTCAGGAACAGCAGGCCGTAGATCAGGAACACGTCGATCAACGGGGACAGGAGTGGCAGCAACGTCTGGAACAGCACCATGTTCAGCAGCCCGCGCCGGCCGAAGCGGCCGCCGGGACCGCGCTCGACCAGCGTCCGGCGGTGCTTCCACATCGCCTGCATGGTGCCGTAGCTCCAGCGGTAGCGCTGCCGCCACAGCTGGGACATCGTCGCGGGCGCCTCGGTCCAGGCGCGCGCCCGCTCCTCGTACACGACCCGCCAGCCCGCCCGGATGATCGCGATGGTCAGGTCGGTGTCCTCCGCCAGCGTGTCCTCGCTCAGGCCGTTGACCTCGAGCAACGCTGAGCGGCGAAAGGCGCCGACGGCGCCGGGCACGGTGGCCATGCAATGCATCACGTCGTACGCGCGGCGGTCGATCGAGAAGCCGACCACGTACTCGATGTGCTGCCACAGCGCGACCATGCCCGTACGGTTGGCGATCTTGGCGTTGCCGGCGACGGCGCCGATCGTGGGGTCGGCGAAGGGCTGGACGAGCAGGCGCACGGTGTCCGGCTCGAACACGGTGTCGCCGTCCATCATCACGACGACGTCCGTGCCGGCGTGCGCGATGCCGTTGTTGAGCGCCGTGGACTTGCCGCCGTTGGGCTGCCGGATCACGGTGACGTTCGGCAGGTCGAGGGCGGACGCGATGTCGGCGGTCCCGTCGTCCGAGCCGTCGTCGATCACGATGATCCGCACCGGGTGGGTGGAGGCGGTCAGCGACCGCAGCGTCGACGCGATGATCTCTTTTTCGTTGTACGCCGGAACCAGCACCGTGACGAGGTCGGTGTAGGCCGGAGCCCCGTCCCGGGACCGTCGCACGTGCCGCCGCCCGAGGACCAGCACCAGGATCAGCCGCGCGATGGTCAGCACGCCCACCACCAGCAGCAGCCAGGCGAACCCGGTCGTCACCGCCTTGGCGAACCGCACCGCCCCGACCAGCCCGAGCCCGAGCGCCCGGTCCTTGCCGCCCGCCGCCGGGTTGACGGTCGTCATGCCGGTCAGCTTGGTGACCGTGGTGAACGTGTAGCCCTCGTTTTTCAGCGCCGGGATCACCGACTCCAGCGCGGTCGCCGTCTTGGCCCGGTTGCCGCCGCCGTCGTGGAACAGCAGGATCGCGCCGGCGTCGCCGGCCGGGGTGACCGCGTCGACGATGTCGTTCACGGTGGTCGCCGCTTCCCAGTCCCGGCTGTCCAGGTCGTTGATCACGGTCAGGTAGCCGCGCTCGCCCATGTCGGCCATCACCGACCAGGTGTTGTCGTCCAGCGCCTTGACCGTCGACGAGTAGGGCGGCCGGAAGAGCACGCTGGTCACGCCGGCCGCTCCGGCCAGCGAGAACTGCGTCTCCTGCATCTCCACCGCGCGCCGCCACTCGCCCTTGGTCGACAGGTCCGGGTGGGTGAAGGTGTGGATGCCGATCTCGTGTCCGGCGTCGCGCACCCGGCGGACGAGCCCCGGGTACTGACTGACCTGGGAACCGATCATGAAGAAGGTGGCCGGAACGTCGTACCTGGCCAAGACCTTCAAGATCTCCGGCGTGTACGTGGGACTGGGGCCGTCGTCGAACGTCAGAACAATCTCGTTGTACGGCACCTCGACCGTTCTCGTGGTGGTGCCGTCGGTCTGGATGATCGGGCCGCCGGTCAGCGCGGCCGAGGGCACCTGGTCGGTCTGCGACGTCGACTCGACCGCCCCGTCCTGCGTGAACTCCCCCTGGACCAGCCCGTTGACCAGCAGCACGCTGGCGAAGAGGGCGAGCATCACCGCGAGCAGAATCCACCGCGGCTTCGGCACCGGAACGCGCCGCCGTGACTTCCGCGCCGTCTCGACGGACACCGATTTCCCCTCGCGCAGATGCTGGCCCATCGTCCCGTTCGGCAGCGCGCCCAGTTTGCTGAGTCACGGATTGCTGAGTCGCCGTGAAATTTCGTATTAATCGGTCATCGAGCCAGCGAGCGCCCGGCCGAGGGGAGACGCTTCACTGATGGCGATGGCGCGCCGAACCGCCCGCCCGCGGCACGACGTCGCGGCGATGCCCGCGTCGCCACAACCCGCCCGCCCGCGGCGGGATGACGTCGCGGCGGCGGCGCAACCGGCCGGGCCGCGGCGGGATGAAGTCGTGGCGGTGGCGCAACCCGCCAGGTCGCGCGGGCGTCGGCTCCGGCGTGCCGGCGGCCGGCCGAATCCGCGTGCCGCTCTGGCCGGCGCGATTGCCGCCCTCGTGGCCGTCTCCGCCGCCGCGTGCTCGGGCTCGGGCTCGGGGTCGGACTCGGGGTCGGGCGAGTCCGGCCAGGCGGCCACGGTCGTGACGGCGCCCGCGATCGCGCCCTACCTGGATGTCCTCGGCGGCGGCGCCGACCTCGACGCGATCCATGACAAGACCGGGCAGGCCAGCTTCACCGCGTCGTTCGTGGTGGCCGACGGGAGCGGCGGGTGCACGCCGACGTGGGGCGGCGACACCGCCATCACCGACAGCGAGGTCGCGAGCGAGTTCGCCAAGATCGCGGCCAACGGCGGGAAGGTGATCGTCGCGACCGGCGGCGAGACGGGGACCTATCTGGAATCCGTCTGTTCCGAGAGCGAGCTGGTCACCGCGTACGGGAAAGCCTTGGACGCCGCCGGCAGCAACTATCTCGACGTCGACCTCGAGAAGGCGGTCACCGCCGGCACGGTCACCGCGGCGCTCGCCGCGCTGCAGAAGGACCGGGGAACCGCGATCACGCTGACGCTGCCGGTCGAGGGCACCGAGGCCGGCCTCACCGATGCCGCGGTCGCGTTGCTGACCAGCGCCAAGGAGGCCGGCGTCGACGTCACGGTCAACGCCATGACGATGAACCTCGACGTCGGCAGCGGCGACCGGGGCACGGCGCTGACCGCGGCCGCCGAGGCGGTGAAGGACGACGTCGCGGGTGTCTGGACCGGCCTGTCCGACGCCCAGGTCTACGACATGCTCGGCGTGACCCCGATGATCGGCGTCAACGACACCGACGGGACGACCACGCTGGCGGACGCCAAGACGCTGCTGAGCTGGGCCGAGCGGAAAGGGCTGGGGTTCGTCCGGTTCTGGTCGGTCAACCGGGACAACGGCGGCTGCACGGACGGTTCGCTGACCGACACGTGCAGCGGGATCGCCCAGGCGAACTACGAGTTCACCTCGTTGTTCGCCGGCTTCACGACTTAGTGGCGGACGCCGAGGGAGACACCAAGACTGTCGCCTTGGTGGTGAGCCCGGAGTCGGAGGCCCGCACCACGCTCGCGCCGACGACTCCGATGTAGAGCGCCGCGAAGATCGCGACCAGCAGGCCGGCGAGCGCCAGGAGCCGCTTCCGCCGCCCGGTGGGGTCGACGAAGATCTGGGTAGCCAATATGTGCCTCCAAGAATCGGCGGAACAACGTCCGACGGCCACGCTAGGAACGGATCTTTAGAGGTCCCTTTGCGCTCACTGCGTACTCTCTGTGATCGCATTGGCAATTACTTAGGGTGACCGCGAGCATGCAGAGATCCTGCGTGCTATTGACGGAGTTCGATCGTATGATTTCGAGAACGCCCTGAGGTAAGCGCATTCCTGGAGGCTCCATGAGTTGGATGACGGCAATCGCGGTGGGAGCCCTACTCGTGAGCGGTCCGGCGCCCGGCACCACGACCCGCCCGGTTCTCACGACGGACGAGGCCCGTCCCTATGTGACCTCCAGCTACTTCGGCCAGTCCGGTGAGTACGCCGCGCCGACGGCCGATCCCTGGCGCCCGCAGCCGATCCGTGAGCGCCGCCCCGACTTCGAGGTCGGCGGCCGCGGCTTCGCCACCGTCCAGGAAGCGGTCAACGCCGCCTACCGCGCCGGCGGCCCGCAACGCCGCTACATCGCCATCCATCCGGGCGTCTATCGGGGCACCGTCTTCATCCCGGCCGGCTCCCCGCCGCTGACCCTCTACGGCCGGGGCGACGTGCGCCTCGAGTTCACGGTCGACGCCACCATCACCCCGGCCGCGTGGGCGGCCCTGGTCAACGCCGACGGCCGCTACGCCGAGGGCGACCCCGCCTGGCCGATGTTCCAGTCCTGCGCCACCAAGACCAGCGCCACCGCGGGACTGTGCGCGACCGTCGTCTGGGCGCAGAGCACCGACCTCCAGCTCAAGGGCCTGACCATCACCAACACGCTGCTCGACACCGTCGACCGCGGCACCCATCAGGCCCTCGCCCTGCGCACCGACGCCGACCGCACGCAGCTCGAGCGCATGCGCCTGATCGGCCGGCAGGACACGTTCCTCGCCAACGCCGACGACGTGAGCCGCATCGCCCGCGTCGATGTCAAGGACAGCTACATCGAGGGCGACACCGACTTCGTCTTCGGCCGGGCCGCCGCCGTCTTCACTCGCACCCACTTCCACCTGGTGAGCAGCCGCAAGTCGTCGGGCGGCGTGATCTTCGCGCCCAACACCGCGCCGAGTTATCCCTACGGCTTCCTCGTCACCCGCTGCCTGATCACCGCGGACGAAGGGTATGCAAGCGCGCCGACCGGATTCCTCGGCCGGGCCTGGGACCAGGGCGCGAGCGCGACCGGCTACCTGCCCGGCGTCACCCCGAACGGCCAGCTCGTCATCCGCGACAGCATCCTCGGCCCGGGCTTCAACGAACTCACCCCCTGGGCGCCCGCCGCCACCACGGCCCGCCCCTTTGCCGCCCGCATCGACGAGGGCCGCGACCTCAACGACATCAACTTCAACCGGCTGTGGGAGTACGCGAACCGCACCGTCACCGGACGAAGCTGAAATCCGCCACCTTGTCCGGCGTGAGCCCGGCCGGCATCAGCCCCGCATCCGCCAGCTCGGCGATGCCGGCCGCCACCCGTTGCTGATCAAGCTTGCCGAGTGGCGCGACGTACGGCTGCATGGCCTTGATCTCGCCGATCGCCGCCGGGATCGCCGCCGTCGGCTCGGCCTTGTTGAGGATCGCGGCCGCCTCGTCCGGGTGGTCGAGCGAGTACTGGAGGCCCTTGAGCGCCGCGTCGGTGAACCGTTGCACGAGATCCCGGTTGGTCGTGATCAGGTCGGCCCGCGTCACGATCACGTTCCCGTAGAGGTTCTTGAGGTAATCGCCGTACGGCATGACCGTGACCGGCTTTTTCGAGGCCGTCTCCAGCGCCTTCTTGCTGAGCAGGAACGTGCTCACCGCGTCGACCTTGCGCTGGGCCATGAGCCCGTTCAGCGCCGTCGGCTGGGTTCCCTGGATCTTCACCGATGAGGCGTCGAAGCCGGCCAGTTTCGCGTACGCCGGGAAGAGCAGTTCGCTCACCGAGCCCTTCGCCGTCGCGATGGTCTTGCCGGCCAGGTCGGCCGGCTTGGTGATGCCGGTGTCCGAGGTCGTCATGATCGAGACGAGGGTCTGCTGGTGCACGGCCGCGACCGCCCGCCAGTCGGTGAACTTGCCGGTGCCGGCCAGCACCTCGCCGCCGGAGAAGTCCATGGCCGCGAACTGGGCCTTGCCCGACTTGAGCAGCGTCAGGTTGGGGATGTTGCCGGCGCCCTTCTGGATGTCGACCTCGATGCCGGCGTCCCGGAAGAAGCCCTTGTCCCGGGCCACCCAGACGAACGCGTCCCGCCCGACCGCGCCGAACCCGGTCGCGTACGTGACCTTGGTCGGCTGCGCCACGCTGACCTTCGGCCCGCCGCCGTCGTCGGCCTCGTGCACACACCCGGTCGCGATCATCAGCACGGCAAGCGTCGCCACGGCAGTTTTGAGCCTCATGCGGCGGATGGTCCCGCCGCGACCGGCGCCGCCGCGACCCCGCCCGGCCGAAATCATTGATCCCTGTCATTTGATGCGAATATTGAGTCCATGAAGGACACTGGCGAGCCGCTGCTGAGTCTGCGCACGTTCCTGGCCGAGGTCGAGAAGATCGGCGAGCTGCGCGAGGTGCGCGGCGCGCACTGGGATCTCGAGCTCGGTGCGATCGCCGAGCTGAGCTACCGAGCCGCCGCCCCGAAAGCGCTCCTCTTCGGCGACATCCCCGGCTATCAGCAGGGCCGCGTGTTGACCGGCAGCACCGGCTCGGCCCGCCGCCTCGGCCTGACCCTCGGCCTGGGCGCCGACCACACCGGCGAGTCCCTGGTCGAGGCCCTCCGCGGCAAGCCGTCGGCGTGGGCCGCCGCCGCCCGGGACTTCCCGGTGCTCCCGGTCGACGACGCGCCGCTGCTGGCCAACGAGGTGACCGGCGACATCAACCTGCTCGACTTCCCGGTGCCGCGCTGGCACGAGCACGACGGCGGCCGGTTCATCGGCACCGGCTGCCTCGTCGTCACCAGCGACCCGCGGACCGGCGTGCACAACGGCGGCTGCTACCGGATGGAGGTGCAGGACGACGGGCGGTCGGTCACCATCGCCGCCGTGCCCGGCAAGCATGGCGCCCAGCACATCGCGGCCTGGTTCGAGCGCGAGGGGCGGGCGCCGGTCACCGTCTCGTTCGGACACGACCCGCTACTGCTCGCGCTGGGCGGCACCGAGGTTCCGCTGGGCGTCTCCGAGCTGGAGTACGCGGGGGCCGTCGCCGGTTCGCGGGTGCCCGTGATCATCGCGCCCGACACCGGCCTGCCGATCCCGGCCGGCAGCGAGCTCGCGATCGAGGGCTGGCTCCGGCCCGGCCGGGTGCGTGACGAGGGCCCGTTCGGCGAGTGGACCGGCTACTACTCGGGCGCCCGCCGCGCCGACTTGGCCATGGAGATCACCCGGCTCTATCACCGGGACGACCCGATCCTGCTCGGCGCCCCGCCCGGCCGTCCCCCGCACGACTACTCCTACATGCGTACGGTGATGAAGTCCGCCATGATCCACGATGAGCTGGTGGCCAGCGGCGTCCCCGGGATCGTCAAGGCCTGGGCGCACGAGGCGGGCGGCGGGCGGCTCTTCGTCGGGGTCGCCATCGAGCAGCGCTACGCCGGCCACGCGCGCCAGGTCGGCCACCTGACCGCCCAGCTCCCGGCCGCCGCCTACATGAACCGATACGTCGTGGTGGTCGACGACGACATCGACCCGGCCGACCTCGACCAGCTGATCTGGGCCGTCTCCACCCGTACCGACCCGGCCGAGGACATCGAGATCCAGCGCCGCACCCGGGGCAGCCGGCTCGACCCGATGCTCGCCGACGGCGCGACGCCGCACAACAGCCGCGCGGTGATCGACGCCTGCCGCCCCTGGGAGCGGCTGCGCACCTTCCCCCGCGTCGCCGAGAGCGACCCGGCCTACCTGGCCGAGGTCCGTTCCCGCTGGGGTGGGGTTCTCGAATAGGCCGGGCCGCGGTTCCACCAGAGCGACAGCCCGACGCCGGCGAACACCAGCAGTGCGGCCAGCAGCACGAACCAGACCGTGATCTCGACCTTCTGCTTGTGCAGGCCGATCTCGCTGGGCAGGTCGTTGAGCACGCCGACGAGCTGGTCGGAGTCCTCGGCCCGGAAGTAGCGGCCGCCGGTCGTGTCGGCGACCTTCTGCAGCGCGTCCTCGTCGATCTCCTGGTTGCGGCCGCCGGCCCCGCGCCCGCCGAACCCGCCGCCCGGGAACCCGCCCCGGCCGGAGAACTGGTCGGCGCCGATCTGGTCGGCCGTGCAGACCATCGGCGCCGGTTCGGTGGTGCCGAAGCCGATCGTGTAGACCCGCACCCGCCGGGCCGCCGCCTGCTCGGCCGCGGTCACCGGGTCGACGCCGGTCGTGTTCGACCCGTCGGTGAGCACCACGATCGTGTCCGGCTGGTACTCGCCGAGCGTGTCCGGCGCCGCGTCGCCGAGATCGACCCCGGTCTTTGCCACGTTCGGGTTGTACTCGGCGATCGAGTCGATCGAGGTGAGGATGGCCTGGCCGATCGCCGTGCCGCGGGCCGTCTTCAGCGTGTCGATCGCGTCGAGCAGCTGGTCCTTGTCGGTGGTCGGGGCGACCAGCAGGCCGGCGATGCCGGAGAACGCGACCAGGCCGATCCGGGTGCCGTCGTCCTGCTGCTTGATGAACTTGCGGGCCGCCTCGCTGGCCACGGTCAGCCGGTTGGGGCTGACGTCGGTGCTGCACATCGAGCCGGAGACGTCGATCGCCAGCAGGATCGAGGTGTTGTTGGACGGCACCGAGACCGTCGCCTGCGGCCGGGTGATCGCCGCGCCGAGCATGAGCAGGCCGGCCAGGAACAGCCAGACCGGGATCCGGCGCCGCCACGAGCTGCGGCCGGGCAGCGCGGCCCGGATCAGCGCCACGCTCGAGACGGTCACGGCCGAGCGTTTGCGCCGCCGGTTCATCCACCACCGAGCGAGCAGCAGCAGCGGCACCACGAGCAGGGCGGCGAGCGCCCACGGCCAGCTGAGCGACATCAGACGATCCTTCCGTGCCAGCGGGTGCCCAGGAGCGCGCCCGCCGCGAGCAGCAGCAGGGCCGCGCCGGCGAACGGCGCGGTCAGCTCCAGCGGCTCCTTCTTGGAGGTCAGGCGAAGGTCGATCGACTTGGTCGTGTCGGCCAGCGACGCCGCGTCGCCGGCCTGGTGGTACGCCCCGCCGGTGGTCTGCGCGACGGTGGTGAGCAGGGCCTCGTCGAGCGAGGTGCCGAGCTGGTAGCCGTCGACCTCGACGGTCGCGCCCTTGGCCGTGCCCACCCCGACGGTCTGGATGCGCACGCCCGCGGCCGCGGCGAGCTCGGCGGCGGCCTCGGCGTCCGGCCCGCCGGTGTCCTGCCCGTCGGAGAAGACCACGATCGTCGCCGACGGCCAGTAGCCGAGCGCCGACGTGTCGGGGGTGGCGCCGTCCTGGGGGAGCGTGACCGGCTTGCCGGTGATCGTGCCGAGCGAGACCAGGATCGCCTGCCCGAGCGAGGTGCCGCCGCTGGCCGCCGCCCGGTTGATCGCGGCCAGCGCCAGCGCGTGGTCGTCGGTCGGGGCCTGGGTGAGCAGCGCCTGCTCGCCGAAGACGACCACGCCCACGTCCACGCTGTCCGGCTGCTCCTCGACGAAGCCGCCGGCCGCCTTCTGCGCCGCCGCGAGCCGGGAGGGCTGCACGTCGGCGGCCTTCATGCTGTTGGAGACGTCGAACGCGAGCAGCACGGTGCCGGAGACCCGCGGAACGGCGACCTCGGCCTGCGGACGGGCCAGACCGACGATCAAAATCGGCAGAGCGCCCAACAGCAGCGCGTACGGCAAATGGCGCCGTACCGTGGCGCGGCGGCCGGCCGCCGGGGCGAAGCCGGCCGCGGTGAGCGCCGCCGTCCTCCTTCTCTGCACCCCGAGATACGCGACGATCGCCGCGACCGTGACCACGACGGCGACCGCGAGCAGCAGCGGGTAGAGGAAGCTCACCGCCGCCCCCGTCCCGAGCCGCGCACCATCGTGACCATCGCGGCCAGCAGATCCTGGTCGGTGGTGATCCGATGCGCGTCGACGCCGGCCCGGCGCATGCCGTCGGCCACCGCCTCCTCGCGCGCGCCGACCTCGGTCGCCAGCCGGCTGCGCAGCAACGGGTCACTGGTGTCGACCAGCAGCTGCTCGCCGGTTTCGGCGTCCTCGACCAGGATCACGCCGAGGTCGGGCAGGTCGAGCTCGGCCGGGTCGACCACCCGGATCACCACGACCTCGTGCCGGTGGGTGAGCTGCGCCAGCGGCCGGTCCCAGCCCGGGTCGCCGATGAAGTCGCTCATCACGAAGACGAGGCTGCGCCGTCTCAACGTGGTGGCCGCGGCCAATCGCAGCATCGCCGTGAGATCGGTCGTTTTGCCCCGTTTGCCGGTGGATGGCGTCAACAACTCGCGCGTGATCCGCAGGATCTGGTCGCGGCCGGTCCGGGGCGGAATCACCTGGTGCGCGTCGTTGTCGAAGAGGATCGCGCCGACCCGGTTGCCGCCCTGCGACACGACCCGCCCGAGGCTGACCGCCAGCTCGGTGGCCACGGATTCCTTGCCGTCGTGGCCGGCCTCGCCCTTCCTGCCGAACCTCATCGACGCCGACCGGTCGATCACCAGCCAGCAGGTCAGTTCCCGGTCCTCGGTGTAGAGGCGCACGTACGGCTCGTCGACCCGGGCGGTCACGTTCCAGTCGATGTGCCGGACGTCGTCCTCGGGCAGGTAGACCCGCAGGTCGGTGAAGTCGATGCCGGCGCCGTGCCACACCGTGCGGTAGGCGCCCTGCAGCCGCCCGTCGAGTCGGCGGCCGAGCCGCCACTCCAGGCGCCGCAGCAGGCGATCCGGTACTCTGCCATCCCGCGGCGGAAAACCGAATTGAACCCCGGATGAGACCATCGATCAGCGGCCCCGGCCCGCGGGCTCGGGGATCGGTAGGTTCGCCATGATCTTGGAGAGGATCAGGTCGGGCGTGACCTCGTCGGAGAGCGCCTCGTAGGAGAGCACGAGCCGGTGCCGCAGCACGTCCAGGGCCAGGTCGGCGAGGTCTTCGGGCACGACGTACTCGCGACCGCGGATGTACGCGAGCGCGCGGGCGGCGAGCACCAGGCTGATCGACGAGCGGGGGCTGGCGCCGAACGTCACGTACCGGGCGAGGTCGCTGAGTCCGGCGCGGGCCGGCTCCCGGCTGGCATGAGCGAGTTGTACCGCGAACTCGATGAGCGACGGGTCCACGTACACCTGGTCGGCCTGTTCCTGAAGCCGCACCAAGGTCTCCGGGTCGATGATGCGCTGGATCACCGCGGCGGGCGTGAGCGCCCGCTCGACCACCACGAACTCCTCGGTCGCCGAGGGATAACCGACCAGCACCTTCATCATGAAGCGGTCGACCTGCGCCTCCGGCAACGGATAGACGCCCTCGTTCTCGATCGGGTTCTGCGTCGCCATGACCAGGAACGGGTTGGGCACCTTGTGGGTCTCGCGGCCGATCGTCACCTGCCGTTCCTGCATGACCTCGAGCAGCGCGCTCTGCACCTTCGCCGGCGCGCGGTTGATCTCGTCGGCCAGCAGCAGGTTGGTGAAGACCGGGCCGAGCTGCACCTGGAACTCGCCCGTCGGCTGGTGATAGACGCGGGTGCCGACGATGTCGGCCGGCACCAGGTCGGGGGTGAACTGCACCCGGTGGAAGTCGCCGCCGACGGCCTGCGCCAGCGACTTCACGGCCAGCGTCTTGGCCAGGCCGGGCACGCCCTCGACCAGGATGTGCCCGCGGGCCAGCAGCGCCACGAGCAGGCGCTCGAGCAGCGCGTCCTGACCCACGATGGTCTTCTTGACCTCGTAGAGCACCTTCTCGATCGGGCCGGCGGACGCGGGCGGCACCACGGCGTCGCTCCAGTTCATGCGGTCAGTCCCTCGTCTCTCACAGTGGTGGCGTGCGGCCGTCGCCCTGGCCGGCGCCGAGCGCGGCGCCGATCGGGACGGCGAAGCCGATGCCGATGAAGGTGCCGGCGTCGGTCGGGTTCGCGAGGGCCACCACGATCCCGGTCACCTGCCCGCGGTCGTTGATCAGCGGGCCGCCCGAGCTGCCCGGGTTGACCGCCGCGTCGAACTGGATGAGCCCGGCGATGTCGCCGCCCTTCTCCCGGGCCATGGTGCGGTTGAGGCCGGAGACCACGCCGCTGGTCGTGCTGGCGGTCAGCCCGAGCGGGTTGCCGATCGCCACCACGTCGTCGCCGACCTGCACGCCGCCGCCGAGCGTGGCCGGCACGACCGTGTCGGGCAGCTGGGCCGGGGTCAGGGTGGCGATGTCCTGCTTGGCGTCGGCGGTCTTCACCTCGGCGGCCGAGGTGGTCCCGTCGGTGTAGGTGATCTTGATGGCCAGGGCATCCTCGATCACGTGGTACGCCGTGAGGATGGTCCCGTCCGCGTTGGCGATCACGCCGGTGCCGGTCGACGACTCGGCCATGCTCTTCGCCGTCGCCGAGGCGCCGGCCTTGCCGGTCGACTGGATCAGCACCACCGAGGGCAGCACGGTCTGGTAGACCTGCGAGACGGTGAGCGGAGCGTCCGATGCGGACGGTGACGCCGACGGACGGGTGGCGACGGGCGTCTTCGCCTCGCCGCCACCGTCCCGGAAGATCACTACGGCGGTGATCACCACGGCCCAGATCGCCACGACGCCGATCAACGCCTTTTTACGCAGGTCAGGGGTGTTCCAGCGGCGCACGGGTGGTTCCGGCGGTTTGTCCGGCGCCGCACCGTCCGCCGCGGGGATCACCGTCATCACCGGACGATCGCCCACGCTCTGCATTTCTCGACTGTAGGAGCGTTTTCTCAAAATAGGTTGTGAGTGGCCTTAGGAAATGTGGTCACGTGAGACGCCGGTAGCGACGTATCGCCAGCGGCACGAACACGGCCAGTAATGCCAGCGGCCAGAGCACGGCGAGCAATATGGCGTTATCGCCGTCGAAACCGGGATTGCCGAACAATTGACGCGTCGCCTCGGCGGTGGCCGACAGCGGATTCCACGCGGCGATCGTGCCGAGCCAGCCCGGCATCGTCTCGGGCGAGGTGAAGACGCTGGAGAGGAAGCCGAGCGGCCAGACCAGAATCTGGAGGGCCATCAGGGTCTCGGGCTTGCCGGCCGCGAGCGCCAGCCAGATGCCGAGCCACAGCAGGGCGTACCGCAGAAGCAGCAGAAGCCCGACCGCGGCGAGCGCGTCACCGATGCCGTTGTGCCAGCGCCAGCCGATCGCGAGCCCGCAGGCGATCATCACGAGCAGCCCCACGGCGGCGTCGAGCAGGTCGGCCACGCTGCGTCCGGTCACCACCGACGCGGCCGAGATCGGCATGGTCCGGAACCGGTCGGTCACCCCGCGCTGCGCGTCGGCGGCCACCGCGGTGTAGGTGCCCTCCAGCCCGAACGCCATGGTCAGCGCGAACATCCCCGGCAGCAGGAACTCGCGGTAGTCGCCGCCGCCCGGCACCAGCATGGCGCCGCCGAACAGGTAGGCGAACATCAGCAGCACCATCACCGGAAACAGGAGCCCGATAGTCAACTGCGCCGGTTGGTTGCGCCAGTGCAGAAGCGTGCGGCGGGTGAGGACCCACCCATCCGAGGCCATCCAGTACGCGTTCACGCCGCGCTCCTCTCGGTAGGTGCTCCGGTCAGGGCCAGGAAGACCTCGTCGAGGGTCGGCCGCCGCAGCGCGATGTCCTCGGCCTCGACGCCGTGCTCGGCCAGCACCCGCGCGGTGGCGGTGAGCCCCGCGACCCGATCGGCGACCGGGATGCTGGCCAGCCGCCGGTCCGGGTCGAGCCGTGGTGCGCCGGCCCCCACCGCCGCCAGCAGCCCCGCGGCCTCGTCGAGCCGGTCCGGATCGCGCACCACGACGTCCACGTGATCGTCGCCGAGCCGCCCCTTCAGCTCGTCGGACGTGCCGGCCGCGACGACGGTGCCGCGGTCGATGACGGTCAGCGCGTCGGCGAGCTGATCGGCCTCCTCCAGATATTGCGTGGTGAGCAGCACGGTGGTGCCCTCGGCGGCGAGCGACCGGATCACCCGCCAGACCTCGTTGCGGCCCCGCGGGTCGAGCCCCGTGGTCGGTTCGTCGAGAAACAGCACGGCCGGCCCCGTGAGCAGCCCGACCGCGAGATCGAGCCGCCGGCGCATGCCGCCCGAGTACTTCCCCGCCGCCCGCTCGGCGGCCTCCGCCAGCCCGAACCGCTCGAGCAATTCGGCCGCCCGCCGCCGGGCCGCGCTCGCGCCGAGGTGATGCAGCCGCCCGAACATCTCGAGGTTCTGCCGCCCACTGAGCTGCTCGTCGACGGCGGCCTGCTGCCCGACGAGCCCGATGCTCGCGCGCACCCGATCGGACTCGCGCACGACGTCATGCCCCGCCACCGTCGCCCGCCCCGCGTCGGGCCGCAGCAGCGTGGTCAGAATCCGCACCGCGGTGGTCTTGCCCGCCCCGTTGGGCCCGAGCAGCCCGTGGATGGTCCCGCCGGGAACCACCAGGTCAAACCCGTCAAGCGCGACGGTGGTGCCGAACCGCCGAGTGAGGCCTTCGGCGACAATCATGTCATCTCCTTACAGCGTACGGAGTTCGAAGGTACCGCGAGACTCCGTACGCTGTAAAGGGTGACCACCGATTTCACCGGCGGCGGCGACCCGAAGCGCAGCATCGAGCTGCTCTGGGGCGTCCGCGCGGACGAGTCCCCGCGTCCCGGCCCGAAGCCCCGCTTCACCGTCCCCGAGGTGGCCGCCGCCGCGATCGCCCTGGCCGACGCCGACGGCTTGGGCGCGCTCTCGATGCGCAAGGTCGCGGACAGGCTGGGCGTGAGCGCGATGTCGCTCTACACCTACGTCCCCGGCAAGGCCGAACTGATCGACCTGATGCTCGACCGGGCCTTGGCCGAGATCCCCCGCTCCGACACCGATCCCCCCACCACGTGGCGCCGACGTCTGGAGCAGGTGGCCCGAGACAACTGGAACCTCTACCTACGCCACCCCTGGCTCCTCCAGGTGGCAACCGCCCGCCCGCCGCTGGGCCCCAACGTGGTGGCGAAATACGACCACGAGCTCCAGGCCGTGGACGGCATCGGCCTGACCGACATCGAGATGGACCTGGTAGTGCAACTGATCGGCGACTACGTCCACGGCGCCGCCCGCTCCGCCGTGTCGGCCACCCTGGTAGCCCAGCGAACCGGCCTGACCGACGAACAGTGGTGGGAAAAGGCGGCCCCCGTCCTCGAAAAGGTCATAGACCCCACCGCCACCCCCACCGCAACCCGCGTAGGTTCCGCCGCCGGCGCCGAGTACAACGCCGCCGGCGACCCGGCGCGCGCCTTCGAGTTCGGCCTGGCCCGCCTGCTCGACGGCATAGCCACCCTGATCGACAACCGCCCCTGACCGCCCCTGCCGCAACCCCATTACCCGCGTCGCGCCTCCTCGCCGCACCGGACCAACTCGCGGGCCGCACTCGCTCGCTCGCCGCGCTGGCCCGCCGGTCGCCGCCCGCGGGTTTCGATCCGTTGGTGGCCGCGGCGCGACGAGGCGGGCTCTTGGGTTCGGGGCCGCCGGCTGGACCGCGCGAGCCCGCGACGCAGGTGGTTCTCAGAGGCCGAGGCCTCGGCGGCCGATCTCGTTGAGGTCGTCGACCCGGAAGCGGTTGGGCCACTCGCGCTCGTAGTGCTCGGGCGGGAAGTCCGACGGGCTCTCGCCCTTCACGAAGGCGTCGCGCACCTTTTCGGCGTAGGCCTCGTTGCGCGGGCACCACGGGGCGGCCGGGATGTACATGACGTTGCCCCAGCCCTTCTGGGCCTCGACCGGGGCGACGCTGTGAATCATGTCGCAGTGCCACCAGACCGAGTCGCCGGCCTTTACGTCGGGGATGCCGGACAGGGCCTCCATCAGCGGGGTGTGCCACTTGTGCCCGGCCGGGAAGACCTGGTTGACGGTCACGCCGCACATGTCGTCGTCGGGGACGTCGCTCAGCAGCGGGCGCAGCATCAGGTAGGCCATCGCCTCGGGGATCGGCACGGTGTGCAGTACCCCCTGGTCGTGGTCCATGTCGGACAATGCCGTCCAGCCCTGGAACGTGCGGAACACCGAGCACATCGTCGACCCCGGGTATTGCGGGCCGGCCGTGCGATGCGCCGCGTCCCACGGGTCGTACTGCTCGACCGTGCCGTCGAACAGGTGCCGGAACGCCTGCTGGTAGGCCTGCGTCATCCACAGGTCGAGCGTGCCGGGGTCGAGGTGGGTGCCCAGGCCGGCCGAGTCGGCGCCCTCGGGACGGCGGCGGATGCGGTCGGGGTAGAGCGAGTCACGCTGCGGGTCGAACCACTGCACGCCCTCGGACTCGTGCTTCCACTGCGCGTTCAGAAAGGCCTGGACGTTGGCCATCCGCTCGCTCTGCCGGGCCTGCATCTGCGCCGGCGACCAGTAGATCGGGTAGATCTCGGGCTTCGACCCGACGCTGCCGAAGAAGTCGTCGCCGGGGCCGCGGTAGTTCTCGAAGAAGTGGTTGCCCTCGACGTAGTCGACGATGTCGGAATCCCACCGCAGAGCCTGGGACCGCTCGAAATGGCCACGCACCACCAGGCAGCCGCGCTTCCGGAGCTGCTCGACGAGCGACGGCGAGACCGTGCCGGCGGCGATGTCGGCGTAGTCGATCACCGGCCAGACCGTCTCGCCCCGGCGCCGGGCCGCGACGATGTCGTCGATGGCGGCCTGCACCCGCTGCTCGACGACGGCGAACACCTCGTCGACGGTGCGCCCGGAGGCCTCGATGCGCTCGCGAAGGGCCGCCTTGACCTCGCGAGTCGCGGCGGCCAGGTCGGCCGGCGTCTCTTCCCAATGGGGCAGCAGGGTGGGGGTCGGCACGGCTTCTCCTTCTAGTCAGTGGTCTTTACTTGAAAGGGACTCTAGGGGGTCGGGCTTCTTCTAGGCAAGAGGGTTGCCTAGAATTGGCACGTGGATCCCGCGAAGCCGTCGTTCGACCTCGTCCGCGCGCTGACCGACGAGCACGTGCTGCGGGCGCTGATGCGATGGCGCCGGCTGACCCGGGCCGAGCTGGCCGCCGAGACCGGCATCTCGAAGCCGACGGCGGGGGAGAGCGTGCGCCGGCTGACCGAGCGCGGCCTGGTGGCCGACACCGGCGAGCGCACCCCGGGCGGGCGCGGCCGGGGCCGGGTGGGCTCCTATTACTCTCTGGCCACCGACGTGGGCACGGCCCTGGCGATCAGCATCGCGCCGGCCGGCCTGGTCGCACTGAGCCTGAACGCGTACGGCGAGGTGGTCCATCGCGCCGAGCGCGAGATCGGCCGCCCGGCCCGCCCCGCCCGGGTCGCCGCCGCCCTGCGCGAAGTCGCGATCGAAGCGAGCGGAGCGGGCGAAGCGGGCGGAGCGGGCGAAGCAGGCGAACGAGGCCGGCCGCGGCTGGCGGTGGTGAGCGCCGCCGACCCCGTCGATCGCGAGAGCGGCCGCCTCGTCCAGCTGCCCGACTCCCCGTTCCTGGTCGGCGCGCTCGACCCGGTCCAGGTTCTCGCGCCCTACGTCGACGGCCCGATCGTGGTCGACAACGACGTCAACTGGGCGGCCGCCGCCGAGCGGGCCCGGGCCGGGGGCGAGTTCGCCTACCTCTTTCTCGGCGAGGGCCTGGGCTGCGCGATCGTCGGCGACAACGAGATCAGGCGCGGCAGCGCGGGGCTGGCCGGCGAGATCGCGCACGTCCTCACGGTCGGTCCCGGCGGCCGGGCGGTCCCGTTCATCGAGATCTTCGCGGAGCTCGATCTCCGGCGCGACAAGACCACGGCGATCGACGTCGGCCGCCTCCTGACGTATAAATCGGAAATGTCCAATTCAATCGCACAAGCGACCGCCGGAGTGATCGCGGCAACGATCGCGCTCGCCGACCCCGCGCGGATAGTGATCGGTGGCTCGTGGGGCCCCGAGCTCCTCCCCGAGATCGAAGAGGCGGTCCAACGGCTCCCGCGCCAGGTCCCGGTGACGAGGGCGGCGATTACCGACGAACCATCCCTCGCCGGCGCCCGCGAGCACGCCGTCGACCGGCTACGGTCCGCAATCGTCGGTTAACGGGATAGATGCCAATCTTGGTCGATGGCTTCCGCTGACCCCCTCGGTCACTGCATGATGATCGCGGGGACACCATGAGTGATCTAGGCCTGCCGACGCATGTAGTGACCGAGATCGACAGCCCGATCCGGGAAACTCGTATGACCGCGGTCGACGAGCTGTCCCGGATTGCGAGTGGCGCCGACCTCGCGATGGCGGCTGCCGCCCGCCGCGCCCTCGAGAGCCTCACTCAGGACGACAGCCGCAGCGTCTCGTCCGCGGCCGCCGGCGCCCTCGAGCGCACCACGATCCGCCTGCGCCCCGACCGCGTCGACTTCGGACAGATCGCGCCCGGCACCCCGCGCGTGGTCGCCGACGTGCTGGTCGAGGGCCCGCCGCTGGCCACCGCGACGGCCACGGTCACCGTCTCCGGCCCGGGCCTGCGCGCCATGCTCGCCGGCCGCCAGCTGCGCATCCTCTGGCAGCCGCGCTCCGAGTGGCTGGACGGCTCGGTCACCGTCCGCGGGCCGGCCGGCTGGGCCGAGGTCCGGGTGACCGGCCAGGTCCTGGCCACCACGCCGCCGATGTCCCGGATGGGCGTCGAAGCTCAGATGCGCGCGGTCAACGGCCTCAGCACGTACGGGCCACCGCGCGTCACCGTGCTGCCGCCCCCGCGCGAGAACCGCCGCCGGCTCGGCGCCGCCGCCCTGATCGCCGGCCTCACCGCGCTGATCGTCCTGGGTGGTGTCGGCGTGGCGTTCGCGCTGGTCAACCGCCCCGACGACAACCGCCAGGCGGCCCTGATCGAGGCGCCGCAGACCCCGGCCATGGGGGTGGGCGAGGCGCCCACCACCGCCGCCGCGCCGAGCAAGATAGTCCGCGAGCCGCTGGCCGCGAAGATCGTCAGCGTCGGCAACCCCGCGGTGATCGGGACGATCAAGGTCGGCAACGAGCCCGAGGGCATGGCGGTCTCGCCCGACAGCAAGACCGTCTACGTGGCCAACCAGGGCGCGAAAGTCCTCTCGGTGATCGACGCCGGCACCAGTCAGGTGACCGCGATGCCGCTGCGGAACACCCCACGGTTCGTGGCCGTGTCCCGCGACGGCCGCACGGCGTACGTCTCCATGTACGAGAACGACAAGTCCGGCAGTGGCGTGGCCGTCATCAACGCCGCGGCCAAGAAGGTCGACCACTACCTGACCACCGGGCCGCAGCCGTACGCGTTGTCGGTCAGCCCGGACGGCAAGATCTGGGTGCCGATCCACTCGAGCGGGCGCATCGAGATCTACACGGCCGGGAACCAGAAGGAGGCCGGTCGCATCACCGTCCCGCCCAACCCGCACGCGATCGGCTACGCGGGCGACCTCATGCGGGCGTTCAGCGCCAACCACGAGTCGAACGTGGTCGCCGTCGTCGACATGCGCAGCGACACGCTGCTCAAGTCGGTGCCGGTCAGCAAGGCCCCGCACAGCCTCGCGGTCTCGCCGGACGGGCGGCGGGTGCTGGTCGCCGGCTACGAGGCGGACGCGGCCGACCTCGTCGACACGATCAGTCTCAAGCGGACCGGCCCGTTCAAGGTCGGTCACGAGCCGCAGAGCGTGGCGTTCGCGGCCGACGGCAACCACGCGTACGTGGTGAACGAGGGTGACAACACGATCTCGGTGCTGGACGGGCACACCGGCAAGGTGACCGCCACGGTCAAGGTGGGCCGCAGCCCGCGCACGGTCGCGGTGTCGCCGGACGGCCGCTTCGCCTACGTCTCGAACGGCGACGACGACACGGTCTCGGTGCTGCGGGTGGGGGAGTGAGCCGACGGTCGCGGGCCGCCGACGAGATCCTCGTGCGGCGGGTGTTCGAGGAGCACGGCGCGGCGCTTCTCGCGTACGCGTCGAGGTTGGTCGGTGATCGTGTCCGCGGCGAGGTGGTGGCGCGGGAGGCCCTGGTCCGCGCCTGGCAGGACCCCGAGATCCTGGACGGCCCGGCCCGGGCGCGGCTGTTCACGATCGTCCACGGCATCGTCGGCGCCGGTCCGGAACCGAGCACGATGGCCCTGCTCGGCGCGATGGAGACGCTCGAGCCCGAGGACCGCGAGGTGCTCCACGCGCTCTACTTCCAGGGGCGCGACCTGGCCGAGGCGTCCGAGTCGCTGGGCGTGCCGGCCGGCGCCGTGAAGACGCGCAGCTATCGGGCACTCCGGCAACTGCGCGAGGCGGTGGCCGGATGACCGATCATGAGACGGAGCTGCTGGGCGCGTACGTCCTCGGCGTCCTTGATCGTCATGAGCAGGCCACGGTCCAGGCCCATCTCGACGGGTGCCCGCATTGCCGCCGTGAGGTCGAGGACCTCCGCGAGATGGAGGCGGCGCTCGGTGAGCTTCCCCCGGAGGCGTTCTTGGAGGGGCCGCCGCCCGACGGTGAGCTGTTACTTCGGAAAACCCTCGCCGAGGTACGGGGTCAGAGCCGTCGCCTGGCCTGGCGCAATCGCGCGCTGCTGGCCGCCGCGGCCGTGCTCGTGGCGCTGGTCGCGCTCGCCGCCGGGACGCTGATCGGTCGCGGCGCCCGCGAATCGGTCACCCCCGTCGCCGACGCCACCACCTCGGTCCCCGCGTCCGGCCCCGCGGCCCGCACCGGCTCGGCCACCGACCCCGACACCGGCGTCGCGATGAGCGCCACCGTCAAGCCCGCCGCCGGCTGGGTCCGGGTCAGCGCCACCGTGACCGGCGTTCCCGCAGGTGAGCAGTGCCGGCTCTTCGTCGTCGCCGGGGACGGATCGCGCGAACCGGCGGGCAGCTGGCTCTCCTCGGCCTCCGGAAGCACCACCTTGGACGGCGCCGCGCTGATGGCTCCGGCCGACGTCGTGGCCGTGCAGGCGGAAACCTATGCAGGACAGATCCTCGTGGCCGTTCCGATCTAGGAACCGCGCACATATCATCAGAGTGTGACTGGTCAATATACACAGCGTCATCAAGGCTGGTGGGGTCCGTGACCGCCGCTGGGTGGGTCGCGTTGGCCATCACCATCTTCGGCGCGTTCGCCTATGCCGCCGCATCGATCCTCCAGGCCGTCGGCGCCCGCCGCTCGTCGAGCACGGTCAAGTCCCTCGGTCATCCCCTCTACCTGCTCGGCACCGGCTTCGACCTGCTCGCCTGGGTCGGCTCGATGATCGCCCTGGGCACGCTCGCGGTCTACGTGGTCGAGTCCGTGCTGGCCGGCTCGCTCGCGATCACCGTCGTGGCCGCCCGGGTCATCCTCAAGTCGCGCCTGCGCACCGTCGACGTGCTCGCGGTCGCCGTGGCCGTCGCCGCCCTGACCGTGCTGGCCATGTCGGCCGGTCCACAGGAGAGCGTCGCCGCCTCGACCGAGCTGCGGCTCTGGTTCTGCGGCGCCGCGGTGTCGATCGCGCTCGCCGGCTGGGGCGCCACCAAGTACGCGCCGCCCGGCGTGGTCGCCGGTCTCGCCGGCCTCTGCCTCGGCGGCGCCGCGCTGGTCGGCCGCGCGCTGACGCTGCCCGGCGACGCGATGAGCGGCTTCGCCTCGGCGGCGCTCGCGATCGTGACCGAGCCGCTCGTCGCGGCGCTGCTGGTGTTCGGCGTGACGGGCATGATGCTGTACGCGAACGCGTTGCAGCGCGGCCAGGTCGGCCCGGTCACCGCCGTGCTGTGGATCGCCGAGGTCATCGCCCCGTCGTTCGTCGCCGTGATGTTCCTCGGCGACACCGTCCGGCCCGGCTGGGCGATGCCCGCGATGATCGCCGGGCTCGTCACGGTCGGCACCGCGGTCGTGCTGTCCACTGCCCCGGCCAACAAGGCCACCGCCATCCCCGCCGAGCCGGCCCGCCCGGCCCTGCCTACCGCCGAGCGCCCGGCCCTCCCGGCCGCGCCGGTCCCGGCCGCCCGGGTCGCGGCCACCCAGTCGGCACCCGCTCCGGCGCCACCCGCCCGCGTGCCCGCCCCCTCGCACAGCGAGCGGGTGATCTGGTGGGGTCCGCCACCCATCTGGGTGCCGCCGGAGCGGGTGCGCCACGCGCTGGCCGGCCATCCGGCCCGGGCCCTGACCTGGGCCCCCGCCGAGCGACGCCCGGCCTGGGATCAGCCCCGGCCCGCCGACGCCGACGCGCTGACCGCCCACGCGGCGGCGGCCTGGCACCAGCCCCGGCCCGCCGACGCCGACGCGCTGACCGCCCACGCGGCGGCGGCCGACCCGTTCGCCGCCACGCCGTTCGCCATCGAGGTTTTCGAGCCCGAGCCCGCGCCGGCCCGCCCCTGGCACGATTTGTCCGCCTGAGAACCGCGCCTTATCCGCCCGAGAGCGACGAGCCCGGCGGACCGGAGGCGCGTATGGGTAAGCAGAGCGACGAGTCCGGCGGACCGGAGGCGCGTATGGGTAAGCAGAGCGACGAGTCCGGCGGACCGGAGGCGCGTATGGGTAAGCAGAGCGACGAGCCCGCCGGCCCGGAGGCGCGTATGGGTAAGCAGAGCGACGAGCCGTCAACCGCGCGCAACGCCCTCAGGCGACCGCGCGCGACGACTCAGGGCAGCGGCGCCGGAGACGTCGCGGGCGCGCTCGGCGGCCGAGTCGTCGACAGCGGCGGCTCCGGCCGCCACGGACTCACCCCCAGCCGCCCGGTGCTGCCCATGTCGACGCCACCCTCGGGGGACACGACCTGCACCGGCCGGCCCGCCGCCGGGGCGATCTCCAGGTGCGGCGCGTTCACCGGCGGTGCGGTGATGTCGTCGTACGTATTCCGCCACACGACGATCGCCATCGCGCGCCCGCCCGGCTCGATCACCACCGGCCCCGGCGGTCCCGACCAGGTCGGCAGCGATCCCGCGATCTCGTCGACGCCGGCCAGCACCTTGACCGCGAGCGGCTTCTCCCCGTCGTCCAGCGCGCGCACGACCGGATACCCGTTCAGCCGGTACTCCGCCGCGCCGCAGTTCACCAGGCTCATGCCCTGCGCCCGCAAGCCCATCGCGGCGTCGATCTCGTCGAGCTCGAGCCGCACCCCCGACGGCGGACAGGTCACGGCCGGCGATTCCGGGAGCGAGCGGATCGGCGCCGGCGACGGGCCCGGAGTGGTGCAGCCGCCGATCAAGAACACGACCGTCAGCGCGTACGGGATGAGCCTCTTCACCGGCCCGATCATGCCCCACCTACGCTCCCCGGTATGGAGCTCGTTCCCGCCCGCACCGCCCTGATCGCCGTCGACCTCATGCCCCGGATCGTCGAGCAGGACATGGGCCCCCATCCCGGCGCCGACGTCGTGGCCCGGACCGTCGCGCTGGCCACCGCCCTGCGCCGGGCCGGCGGCACCGTCGTGCTGGTGCGCGTCGAGCGGCCGGGCGTGGCCGAGCAGCCGCCCGGCAGCGACTTCGTCCCCGAGCTCCGGCCGCGGGAGGGCGACGTGGTCGTGGTGAAGCGGACGATCGGCGCGTTCTACGGCACCGGGCTCGCCGACCGGCTGCGCGAGCGCGGCGTCGACACGGTGGTCATGGCCGGCCTGGCCACCACCATGGGCGTCGAGTCGACCGCGCGGGCCGCCGCCGACCACGACTTCGAGGTGGTCTTCGCGGCCGACGCGATGAGCGGGATGACCGCCGCCGAGCACGAGCACGCGCTGACCATGGTGCTGCCCCGCTTCGGCGACGTCGCCGGCACCGAGCGCCTGCTGTCGATATTCGGCTGAGTTCTCGTGCAACCTTCCGCCGTCCGCGCCCGACATGGATGGTGGACACGGGGATAGGGGGAGCCGGGATGCGGCCCGAGCACGAGCGGGAGTACGTCGAGTATGTGTCGGTGCGTCTGCCCCGGCTGCATCGGCTGGCGTATCTCCTCTGCTCCGACGCCCACCAGGCCGACGACATCGTGCAGGCGGCGATGACCTCGCTGTATCTGAGCTGGAAGCGGGCCCGCCGGGCGGACAACCTCGACGCGTACGTGCATCGGATCGTTGTTCGCCGTTATCTCGACGAACGCCGCCGACGATGGTCGAGGGTGTTGCTCGGCGACGCGATGCCGGAGATCGCCACCGGCGGCGGTGAGCATTCGATCGAGGCCCGCGACGAGCTGGTGACCGCGTTGCGCTCGCTGCCGAAGGGCCAGCGGGCCGTGCTGGTGCTGCGCTTTCTCGGCGACCTGTCGGTGGAGGCGACGGCCGAGGCGCTCGGTTGCTCGGTGGGCAACGTCAAGAGCCAGTCGTCCCGCGGCCTGGCCACGCTGCGCGGGCTGCTCGACCCCGGTCAGCTCGGCGCCGGCCGGTTCCGGCTCTCGGAGGGAAAGGCGTGAACGGCGTGGACGAGGAGCGGGAGCTGCGGGCGCGGCTCGAGTCGGTGGGCGTGCCGCCGACCCGCCTCGAGGTGGGCGCGCTGCTGCTCGACGGCCGCCGGCGGCAGAAGCGGCGGCGGGCGGTGCTCGGCGCGGCGGTAGCGATGGCGTTGCTGGTGACGGTGCCGTCGATCCTGCTGCGCGAGGCCCGGCAGTCGGCCCCGGTGGTCGGCGTGGTGGTGAAGCCGTCGTCGTCGGCGCCGGCCTCCCCGGCGGCGCCGGTCGCGTGCTCGGTGCGGGCCCTGCCGGTGCCGGCCGGGATGAAGAACGTGACGCCGACCGGGGTCGATCCGACCGGGCGGTTCATCGTCGGCAACGGGACGGTCGGCCAGAACTTCCACCCGATCCTGTGGACGGACGGCAAGCCCCAGGCCCTGGAGATGGTGGGTCAGTCGGTCGAGCTCGACGCGGTCAACTCCGGCGGCGTGGTGGTCGGGCTGGTCGCGAACGGGCCGTCCGAGTACGCCTTTCGCTGGCAGAACGGCAAATACACCAGATTGCGTACGCCGGCCGGCAGCTGGCACGTTTATCCCTGGCCCCGCATCAACACCGCCGGCGACGTGGTCATGATGGCCGAGCCGAGCGCCAACATCGAGGGCAAGGGCGCCATCGCCATCGTGTGGAAGGCCGGCTCGACCAAGGCCACGAAGCTGCCGCTGCCCAAGAACGCCGGCATCAGCGACATCGGCGACAACGGCCTGATCCCCGGGGACATGGACACGAACGGCGACGGCTCCGCCGACCTCGGCTACGTCTGGGACCAGCAGGGCCACGGCATCAGGCTGAAGGTCGCGGCCGGCCAGGAGGCGGCCGCCCGCTCGATCCGCGGCGACTGGGTGACCGGCGGGTTCTGGCCGCGCCAGTCGGCGGTCCGCTGGAACCTGCGTACCGGCGAGATGAAGGAGTTCGCGACCCCGAAGGACGCGGACCTGCCGCCCGCGCTGACCGGCGTCGGCCCCGGCGAGATGGTCAACGCCAAGGGCTGGGTGGTCGCGAGCGGCTACGTCCTGCGCGACGAGGGCCCGGCGAAGCTCACCGTGCCGAAGGGCCTGACCGCCAAGGCCGCCGCCGTCTCCGACGACGGTGTCGTGGTGGGGATCGCTCAGTCCGAGGCCACGGACGCGACCGCCAACAAGGGTCCTCGCGTCTGGCAGTGCTGAGGTGCTCGGGTCCACTCGACAATGGGCATGACGTCGAGCTTGGCCGGGGCGCCGATCGCTCACCAGAGACTTCACCGGTAACTCACCCGTACTATCGCGGGGTGACCGGAGGATCGGCGTTCGGGCTCGCCGTGCGGGCGCACCGCCGGCGGCTGGGGCTCTCGCAGGAAGATCTCGCCGCGCGGATCGGGGTCAGCACGAGCACGATCGGCAAGGTGGAGGCGGGGCGGATCAGCCAGCCCCGGCCGGTCACGATGCGCCTGCTCGCGGACGCCTTCGGGCTGACCGGCGACGCCCGCGATTCGTTCTGTCAGACACCCCGAGCCCAGCCTGCCCAGCTGCCCCCCGACGTTCATTCGTTCACCGGCCGCGCGGCGGAACTGGCCCGGCTGGACGCGCTGCTGGCGGTGCCCGGCGAACGGCCGACCGTAGCGGTGATCTCCGCGCTGTCCGGCATGGCCGGGATCGGGAAGACGTCCCTCGCGGTGCACTGGGCCCACCGGGTGTCCGGCCAGTTCCCCGACGGTCAGCTGTACGTCAACCTGCGCGGCTTCGACCCGTCCGGACGGGTGATGGATCCGGCCGACGCCGTCCGCGGGTTCCTGGACGCCCTCGGCGTGGCCCCCGACCAGATCCCGGCCGGCCCGGACGCCCAGGCCGCCCGCTATCGGAGCCTGCTCGTCGGCAAGCGCGTCCTGGTCGTGCTCGACAACGCGCGCGACGCCGAGCAGGTCCGGGCCCTGCTGCCCGCCAGCCCGGCCGCGCTGGTCCTGGTGACCAGCCGCAACCAGCTCACCGGCCTGCTCGCCACCGACGGCGCCCACCCGCTCCAGCTCGGCGTGCTGAGCCCGGAGGAGTCCCGCGACCTGCTCAACGAGCGGCTCGGCACCGATCGGGTCGCGGCCGAGCCGGGCGCCGTACCGGAGATCGTCGCGGCCTGCGCCGGGCTGCCGCTCGCGCTGGCGATCGCCGCCGCCCGGGCCCGGCAGTCCGGCTTTCCCCTCGCCGCCCTCGCCGCCGACCTGAACGCGGCCGGTCACCGGCTCAACGTGCTGGACGCCGGTGACCCGCTCAGCGACGTACGCGCCATCTTCTCCTGGTCGTACGCGACCCTCACGCCCCCCGCGGCGCGCCTGTTCCGCCTGCTCGGCCTGCACCCCGGCGCCGATCTGTCCACGATGGGCGCCGCCGCCCTGGCCGGCGCGCCGGTGGCCGAGACGCGCCGGATGCTGTCCCAGCTCACCCGGGCCAACCTGGTCATCGAACACCGGCCCGGCCGATTCACCCAGCACGACCTGCTCCGCGCCTACGCCGCGGAGCTGGCCTCGGCGTCCTCGCCGGGTGAGGCCGGCGAGGCGCCGGCCCGGCTCATCGCCCATTACGTGCACACCGCCTGCGCGGCCAACCGGCTCGTCTACCCCAACCTGGACGCCATCGCGGTGCCGCTCGAGCCGCTGCCGGACGGCGTCGACGCCGAGCGGATCGCCGACCACCAGACGGCCATGGCGTGGCTGGAGGCCGAGCACGCCAACCTCCTCGCGGCCGCCGCCTTTGCCGCCGGCGCGGGCCTGCACGCCTGCACCTGGCAGCTCGCCTGGGGCCTGGACACGTTCCACCGCCGCCAGTGGCACCTGCAGGACCGGATGGACGCCTGGCTGGCGGCCGTCACCGCGGCCCGTCATCTGGGCAGCCCCGGCGTGCTGGCCTACACGCACCGCCGGCTCGGCGAGGCCTACCGCAGCCTCGGCCGGGCGACCGAGGCCGCGGCCCAGGCCCGGGAGGCCCTGCTCCTCTTCGACGGCATCGGCGACCGGTGCGGCGAGGCGGACGTGCATCTCGACCTGTCCATGCTCGCCGAACGCCAGGGCAATCTCCGGGAGGCGCTGGAGCACGCCGAGCGGGCCCTGGCCGCGACCCGCTCCGGCGAGACCCCCGCCGCCACGCCGGAGCCGGTCGAGCTGCGGACGGCCCGCGCCCTCAACACGGTCGGCTGGTTCCGCGCGCTGCTCGGCGACCACGCCGAGGCCCTGGTCTACTGCAACGAGGCGCTGGCCATCAACACCCGGCGGGGCGACCACGAGAACATCGCCTTCACCCTGGACAGCCTCGGCTACGCCCACCAGCACCTGAGCCACCACGACCAGGCCGTCGACTGCTACCGGCGCGCCATCGAGATCTTCCACGGGCTCGGCCACGCCTCGATGACAGCCGACGCCCTGGAACGCCTCGGCGACACCCACCACGAGGCGGGCCAGGGCGAGGCCGCCCGCGAGGCCTGGACGCGCGCCCTGGACATCCGCACGAAGCTCGAACACGAGTCGGCCGAGAAGGTACGGGCGAAGCTCCGCGCAGATGCGGAGGCGTGACACGTTCAGCCGTTCGACCGGCTCGTCCCAGCCCATGCCACCGGGTCGGAGCCTCGTCCGCCCAGCCAGGCCGCGCACCCGGTGTCCCACGGTGTCCCACGTGCGGTGCGCCGCCCGGTGCCGCGATGGTCGGATCACTCCCGTCCGACGCCAGCACAACAAGGGAGACAGCACATGACCGCGCACATCGGCGTGACCGTACCGGGCGTCCACGAGCAGGGCCGCAAGAAGTGGCTCACGCTCAACGGCGGCCTGTGGGCCCTTCAGCTTCTCTGGGGCTTCTTCTTCGCCGGCAGCGGCTTCGGCAAGATCCTGCTCGTCGACGACGCCCTCTATGCGGATGCACCCCGGGCCGTCGCCTGGTACGCGGCGGTGCCGCAGCCCCTGATCGTCTTCATCGGGGTCTGCGAGGTCCTCGGCGGCATCGGCCTCATCCTGCCGGCCGTGACCCGGGTGAAGCCGAAGCTGACGCCGCTCGCCACGGCCGGCCTGGCGCTGACCATGATCCTGGCCGCCGGCTTCCACCTGACGCGCGGCGAGTACGCGCTGATCCCCGCCAATGTCGTGCTCGGGGCGGTCTCCGTCTTCATCGCGGCCGGCCGCTGGACCCGGAGGCCGATCGCGCCCGCCCCGCTCACCACCCGGCGCGTGCTCACGTCGCTGGCGGTTCTGATCGTGCTGGTCCTGACCGCGTTCGTCCCGACCTGGTACACGATGACCCACGCCCAGTTCTGATGGCGTCCGGCAAAAGACCGAGGCCGTATAGCCTGATGGCTATACGGCCTGGTGAAGCGTGGTGCGCCGCGTAGGACTTGAACCTACAACCCGCGGATTAAGAGTCCGCTGCTCTGCCAGTTGAGCTAGCGGCGCTCTCCGGCAACGACGGAAACGTTAGCACGCACCCCCTAGATCATTGAAATCGGCCCTCCTCCCATCACCTTCACAGCTTGAATCAGCCTCAGGGAGGACCCGCGCCTTGCATCCATGAGGCAGGATGTGCCCGCAAACAAACTGCAGAACGTGATCTCACGGGGATGGTCGGCATGCGGCGCTCGCTGGTGGCTGTGGTGGTGGCGGCGGTGATCGCGCCTCTTGCGCTGTCCGGCTGCGGTGACAACAAGAAGCCGGCCGCCGCCGCCGCGGCGAGCGCGCAAGCCGGGGCGCCGAGTGCCGCCGCCAGCGCGCCGCAGCCCGAGTCGGCCGCGGTTCCGATCGAGCTGAGCGTCACGCCGGCCACCGGTAAGAAGGACGTGCCGGTCAGCGCCGAGATCGGGGTCAAGGTCGCGGGCGCCAAGGTCACGTCGGTCACCCTCAAGGACAGCAAGGGGCAGGCCGTCTCGGGCGAGCTGCGCGACGACGGTTCCAGCTGGGTGCCGGGCAAGACGCTCAAGACCAAGGAGAGGTACGCGGCGAGCGTCGTCGCCACCAGCGACGTCGGCCTCACCAAGACCGCGAGCACGACGTTCACCACGATGGGCGCGCCGGGCCACAAGACGGGCACCGGGCTCTACCTGTTCGACGATCACACGTACGGCGTCGGGATGCCGGTCGTGGTCGAGTTCAGCCCGGGCATCAAGAAGGCCGACCGCGCCGCCGTGCAGAAGCGCATGTTCGTCAAGACCGACCCGCCGCAGCCCGGCGTCTGGTCGTGGACCCCGAGCGGCACCCAGGCCTACTACCGCGCCAAGGACTACTGGCAGACCGGCACCACGCTGACCGTGCGCATCGCGGTCGGCGGCGTGCCCACGGGCGCCGGCCGCTACGGCGACCGCGACCGCTCGGCGACCGCGAAGATCGGGCGCAAGTTCGTGATGACGGTCGACAACAAGACCAAGAAGATGACGGTCGAGCAGGACGGCAAGGTCGTCAAGACGATGCCGGTGAGCCTCGGCCGGCCGAGCAAGCCGTCGGCGAGCGGCACCATGGTCGTGATGGACAAGCTCGCCGAGACGGTCTTCGACACCACCGACACCGACGGCGCGTCCGGCTATCGCACCGAGATCCAGTACGCGCAACGCCTCACCTGGAGCGGGCAGTACATCCACTCCGCCCCCTGGTCGGTCGGCGCTCAAGGCCACCGCAACGTGTCGCACGGCTGCGTCAACGTCGGCCCGGGCAACGCCCGCTGGCTGTTCGACAAGACCCTGATCGGCGACCCCGTCCAGGTGAACGGCACCGGCAGCAAGCTCGGCTACGGCGACGGCTGGACGCCGTGGAACGTCAGCTGGTCGGAGTTCGTCAAGGGCAGTGCTCTACCCGTACCGGCGACTCTGAATTAAGAAACTGAGTGGTTGCACCACGGCAAGGTGTCCCTAAACGGGCGACTTGCCCCCATGACTTGTGTGACGGTGAATGCCGCGGCACGAATCCGGGATTGGTCACCGGGCTTTCATAGAGCAATATTGGGCGCCGGGGACGAACGACGCCGTGAGGGGACCATGAAGATCAGTCGAGTGAGCCGGCCGTGGCGCATCGCCGCAGCCGGGTTGATCGCAGGCACCGTCCTGCTGAGCTCGGGCTGCGGTCACGGCGACAAGTCGCCGAGCTGGCAGGGCGGCGGCAATGGCAGCAGCGCGCAGGCCGACGGCGGCAGCACCTCCGCCGAGCCGTCCCCGTCGCCGACGCTGAGCACGGTCGCCGTCGTCTCACCCAAGGCGGACGCCACCGGCGTCGTCGCCGGCGCGGTCGAGGTGAAGTACACCAGCGACGACCCGGAGAACACCTCGGTCACGGTCACCGACGCCAAGGGCGCCGACGTCAAGGGCACGCTCGACAAGGACGACAAGGTCTGGCGGCCGGAGAAGGCCCTCGACTACGGCACGAAGTACACGGTCACCGTGAACGGCACCGCGTCCGAGGGCAAGGGCGGCACGACCACCAGCGCGTTCACCACGATGGCCAAGCCGACGAAGGTCGTGCGAGTGACGAGCTTCCTCGGCGACGGCAACGTGGTCGGCGTGGGCATGCCGCTGATCATCAAGTTCAGCCGGTCCATCCCGGCGAGCTACCGCGACGACGTCGAGCGCCGCATGGCCGTCACCGCGAGCCCGGCGCAGGAGGGCTCCTGGGGCTGGATCAGCCCGACCGAGGTGCACTACCGGCCGAAGGAGTTCTGGAAGGCCAACTCCAAGGTCTTCTACAAGGTGCAGCTGGCCGGCGTGCCGCTGGGCAACGGCTACTACGGCAAGAGCGACCTCACGGTCGACCTCAAGATCGGCCGCTCGTTCGTCATGACGGTCTCCAACAAGACCAAGCAGATGACGGTCAAGCAGGACGGCAAGGTCATCAAGACACTCCCGGTCAGCCTGGGCAAGGCGAGCACCCCGTCGTCGAGCGGCACGATGATCGTGATGGAGAAGGCGAGGCACACCGTCTTCGACACCACCGACACCGACCCCGTGAACGGCTACAAGACGCCGATCGACTTCGCCCAGCGCATCACCTGGAGCGGCCAGTTCATCCACGCCGCGCCCTGGTCCGAGGGCAAGCAGGGCAAGGTCAACGTCTCGCACGGCTGCGTGAACGTCTCCGAGGCGATGGGCGCCTGGCTCTTCAGCCGCACGATGATGGGCGACCCGATCACGGTGAGCGGCACCGAGGAAAAGCTGAAGCAGGGCAACGGCTGGACCGACTTCAACCTGAGCTGGGGCGCCTGGAAGAAGCTCAGCTACCTGTAACCACGGCGGGTGCGAAAGGCGCGGTCGATTATCGGCCGCGCTTTTTTCATCCCGTACGAGTAAATGGCGCATAATCTTGGTTGGTGCACCGAATTGCGCTGTTAGTTCTGCTTGTCGCGTTCACGGCCGGCTGCGGTGGCCGTGACAACGCCCCGTCGTCGCCGGGCGCTCCGTTACCGAGCGTGAACCTCTCGGGGGAGAGCGCAATGGCCGACGACCCGCCCGGGACCGTCGGTTGCGCCCAGCTCGGCGCCGCCATCGTCGCCGGCTCGCTCATGACGCCCGGAGTGGTCGACGCCATCGTCGCGGCGACCCGAACCGCGGACGCTCCGCTCGCCGACGCCGCCACTCGCCTCGGCGACGCTTACGAGGCCGCCGCGGCCGCAAGCGGCAAAGACGACGAACCGGACAAGATCGCGGCAGTTGGTGCGGCCGCTTCCGAAATGTCTGGCGTTTGCGCGGAGAGCGGGCTCAAGACCGCCGGTTGATCGACATCGCCCGAGATCAATGCCGGGCTGACCTGGAGATTCGCGGCCAACGCGAGGTTCGTGCGTTGTTTCGACATCTGTATCCGGAACGCGACGCAACCTGCGTCACACTCCTTCACAAGGTGGCGATCAAGCAGGCAATATGCACCGCGGACGTGGGGCACCGAGGAGGGGACCGGCAATGGCGCAGATCCATCATTTCGATCACGGGTGGATCACACCAACGATCAGTTATGTGCTCTCCGTACTCGGATCACTCCTCGGACTCACGCTCGCCGTGCGGTTCCGGTCGGCCCGCTCGAACTCCGAGCGCGTCTGGTGGCTGATCCTGGCGGCGGTCGCGATCGGCGGCACGGCGATCTGGAGCATGCACTTCGTCGCCATGATGGGCTTCAGCGTGGTGGGCACGCCGATCCGGTACGACGTGGGCCTCACCTTCGCGAGCGCCATCATCGCGATCGTGGCGGTGGCCCTCGGGCTGGTGATCGCGCTGTTCGGCAAGACCGCGCAGAACTTCCGCATCCTGGCCGGCGGCATCATCGCCGGCCTGGGCGTCGCGGCGATGCACTACACGGGCATGGCCGCCATGCACCTCAACGGCGAGATCGCGTACTCGACCACCCGCGTCGGCATGTCGGTCGGCATCGCCGTGGTCGCCGCCTCGGTGGCGCTCTGGCTCGCCGTGACGGTCCGCAAGCCGCTGGTCGTCTTCGCCTCGGCCTTGGTCATGGGCATCGCCGTCAACGGCATGCACTTCACCGGCATGTCCGCGATGTCGGTCACCGAGCACGACCCGATCGGCACCCTCTCCGGCGCCACCGCCACCGCGATGATCGTCCCGGTCGGCCTCACCGTGGTCTTCGGCATCCTGGGCCTCGCGTACGCCCTGATGGCCGCCCCGACCGAGGAGGACCGGGCCGCCGCCGAGTACCTGGCGGCCCGCCGCGAGTCGACCGGCCAGACCGGCATGATCCCGCGCCAGACGGCCGCCCCCGAGCCCGAGCAGCCGTCCCGCGGCGCCTCGGCCCTGGGCGGCGGTTCCTGGACCTACCGCGACCGCTCCCGCTGACCCGGAACCGGGCCGCCCGAACCGGGCGGCCCGCGTTGCCGCTCTGCTTACCGATACGCGCGGGCGTGGGGTTTAGCTCTGCTTACCTATGCGCGCGGGCGTGGGGTTTAGCTCTGCTTACCTATGCGCGCCGGCGGAGCGGCGTCGGGCGCTCTGCTTACCTATGCGCGCGGGCGGAGCGGCGTCGGGCGCTCTGCTTACCTATGCGCGCCGGACGGCCTCGCGGCCCGCGGCGTCAGTGCGGCTGGACGAGCCAATCCCACGCCTTCTTGAGGCTGTGCGTGAGCGACTCGTCCTTCTCGGTCTGCCGCGCGGCCGGGTCGGCGCTCGGCTCCGGCAGCTCGCCGGCCGCTGCCGTGATGATGACGCCGTGCTCGAAGAGGCCGTCGACCAGCGAGGCCCGCGCGAACCGGTGCCCGGCGGCCGTCTTGATCAGCAGGCCGTGGAACACGTCGCCGTGCTCGTCGGCCACCACGTGCTCGACCTCGCCGGCGCGGCTGCCGGAGCGGTCGAAGACGGGCGTGCCGTCCGCCAGCACCAGGTACGACACCGGGGCGCCGAGATCCTCGGGAGCTTCCTTGTGGGTCATACCCCGGTGGTACCCCGAGCGCGTGCCCGGTACACGGCGATTCAGGAGCCCGCGGGCGGCAGGCTGGCGACCTCGCGGTAGAAGCGGTTGATCTGGCGCACGGTCGACTCGAAATCATCGAGACCGAACGGCTTCGTCACGTACGCGTTGGCCCGTTGCTGATAGCTGGCAACGATGTCCGGCGCCGCGCCCGAGGTCGTCAGGATCACCACGGGGATGGCCTTGAGCCGGTCGTCCGTCTTGATCGCGGCCAGCGTCTCGCGCCCGTCCATGCGCGGCATGTTGAGGTCGAGCAGGATCAGGTCGGGGCGCAGGGCCTCGCTGAACGGGCCCTCGCGGCGCAGGTAGTCGAGCGCCTCGCGACCGTCGTGCACCCGCTCGACGCTGGCGTCCGTCTCGGTCGCCAGCGCCTCGGAGATCATGAGGGCGTCGGCATCGTCGTCGTCGACGACGAGGATCTGCAGGTTGCGCACGGCCGTACCCCCTGTATTTGCAGTGTCGCAAGCATAGGGGCACCGGTCGATCCGAACTACCGCTGGGTCGTGTGAATCCCGGCGTCGTCCGTCGCCTCCGGCTCGAGCTCCGAGAACCAGCGCAACACCTGGCCGGGCGTCATGTCGTACCCGGTCGCGCGCGCCCCGGCCCAGTTGACGCCGACCATCATCTCGTCGTGCTCGAGGCTCGTCATCCAGCCGGAGAGCCAGTCCTCGACCGAGATCGGAACAACTTCGAAGCCTTCGTACGCGGTGACGTGCTTGACGATCAACTGGGCGCGCGTGGGCTTGGACCAGAACGGCACCGCCCGCCGCCCGTCCTCGCCGACCGGGGCCGGGAAGCCGTCCGGGTCGCGGATCGCGTAGACCTGACCCGCCTGCGTGACCTCTCGTCGGAAAGCCGCTTTATGGGCACCGCTGAGCGACATGGGAGCTCCTTCCGGCGTACGCCTTCTTATCGTGGCCGATCGCGTGGGTCCACGTCCCAACATCATCTTTTCGGCCGATCGGCACTAAACATTTTGTACAGGAAAGAGTAGATAAGTCCGAAACACCGGCTAAAACCGCACCACGGAGGTTGATTGCCCATAGTGTCCGTTTTGCCCGCCACGGCTTGGGGCGGACGAGACTGATCAGCCACCGGAGGAATTGATGAACAAGAGTCGGCGTATCGGAGCGCTGGTGGCCCTCGCCACCGCGACGGTCGGCGCGGCCGCGATGACCACAGCGGCACCCGCGTCCGCCGCTCCGCGTGGGCCGCAGCCGGTCACCAGCTGGCTGCGTGCGGTGCGCGCGCACACCGACAACTGGATCAACATCAACTGGCGTACGGACCGCCGGGTCTGCGACTTCTCGGTGCGGCTGGTCGCCCGCGACGTGGACGTCGACTACGCCGGCCGCCACCCCTACGCGACGTTCTTCCGGGGCGACACCCTCCGCCCCGGCCGCACGGACTTCACGCCGATCCGGGTGAACGCCGACTTCGACCGCTCCGGCATCGCCCGGCTGCGCGCGATCGTCTCCTACAACGACTGCACCCGCCGCGCCCGCACCGAGTGGCGCTCGTTCAGCCTGGCGCTGCCGGTCGTCCGCAACGACAACCGGCCGGGCCACGGCTTCCCCGGCGGCCCGGGCGGGCCCGGCTTCCCGGGCGACCACGGCGACCACGGCGACCACGGCGACCACGGCCAGGGCGGCCCCGGCGGCCACGGCGACGACCACGGTCAGGGTGGCGACCACGGTCAGGGTGGCGACCACGGTCAGGGTGGCGACCACGGTCAGGGTGGCGACCACGGTCAGGGTGGCGACCACGGTCAGGGCGGCCAGCAGGGCGGTCAGCAGGGCGGTCAGCAGGGCGGTCAGCAGGGCGGTCAGCAGGGCGGTCAGCAGGGCGGTCAGCAGGGCGGTCAGCAGGGTGGCCAGCAGGGTGGCCAGCAGGGCGGTCAGCAGGGCGGTCAGCAGGGCGGTCAGCAGGGTGGCCAGCAGGGTGGCCAGCAGGGTGGCCAGCAGGGTGGCCAGCAGGGCGGTCAGCAGGGTGGCCAGCAGGGTGGTCAGCAGGGCGGTCAGCAGGGCGGTCAGCAGGGCGGTCAGCAGGGTGGCCAGCAGGGCGGTCAGCAGGGCGGTCAGCAGGGTGGCCAGCAGGGCGGTCAGCAGGGCGGCCAGCAGGGCGGCCAGCAGGGCGGCCAGCAGGGCGGCGACCAGGACGACCACGGCCAGCACGGCCACGGCCACAACTGATCCGGCGTCCGTCCCCATCCCATCCCCACCACCCCCGCACAAACCCGAAATTTCGGGAATGAGCGCACCGGGGCGACGCGGCTTCTACTCTCGGAGGGTGGCCGCGGCCTCAACGGGGGGAATGACGTGAGAAGGGGCCGGCGCGTCATCGACGACCGGCCTCGACTCGCGCGACGCGGCAAGCGACGTACTTACCCGGCGACTTTGCCGAACATATAAAAGGGATGCGCCCGGCCGGCTGGGGGGCAGTACCGGCCGGGCGCAGGTCCTCTTGCCGACGTCCGATCCGCGACGTCGATGAAATCCAAGGTAGTAACCCGTCGTAATCGGGACCACGGGAGAGCGGGCACCCTCGTTGCCGCCGTCCGGAGTGGACAGCCGCCCGTTCGGATGATCTTTGTTGCCGGCGTGACAGCGTGTGACAGTGGCTCGATCACAGCCAGCGAGCGCGCTTGAACCGCCAGTACAGACCGCCGCAGATCACCGCGATCGCGGCGATCACGCCCCAGAATCCGTACGGCGAGTCGAGGAACGGCATGCTCGAGAAGTTCATCCCGTAGATCCCGGCGATGACCGTCGGCACCGCCGCCATCGCCGCCCAGGCCGCGATCATGCGCATGTCGTTGTTCTGGCCCATCGACACCTGGGCGAGCCGGGCCTGCAGGATCGAGTTGAGCAGGTCGTCGAAGCCGGCCACCCGGTCGACGGCCCGCGCCAGCCGCCCCCGCACGTCGGTGAAATAGGGCCGCAGCGCGACCGGCAGCCCCGGGTCGTCGAGCAGCCGGGCGAGCGGCTCCTGCAGCGGCAGCACCGCCCGCTTGAACTCCACCATCTCCCGCTTGAGCTGGTAGAAGTGCGCGATCTCGGGCGAGCGCTGGTCGGCGAAGGTCTCCTCCTCGAGCCGTTCCAGGTCGCGCTCGACGGCGGCCGCCACGTCGAGGTACTCGTCGACCATCCGGCCCGCGATCGCGTACGCCACCGTCCAGGGTCCCAGCCGCAGCACCGTGGGCCGCTTCTCCAGGTCCTGCCGGACCGGCCAGAGCGCGCCGGCCGCGCCCTGCCGGACGCTGATCACGAAGGACGGCCCGATCAGCACGGTCACGTCGCCGGTGTCGACCACCTCCGACGTCGCGGTCAGCTCCTCGTGCTCGACGTAGCGGGCGGTGCGCAGAACCAGCCGGGTCACGTCGCCGATGACCTCCAGCGCCGGGCGGTGACCGCCCTCGACGGTCTGCTCCACGATCAGCTCGTGCAGGTCGAACGTCTCGGCGATCGCGCGCATGGTGGCCAGGTCCGGTTCATGCAGACCCAGCCACACGTACGCGCCACGCCGTCGCGCCAAGCGCGCCGCCTCGGTGAAATGGACCGTCCCCGGCCGCCGCGCCCCGGCCGTGTAGACCGCGCAGTCGACGACCGCATCCGGGTTGTGCCGCCGCTGCCGAGGCGGCGGCGCGTGCCGGGTACGCCGCGGGGTGATCCCGTCGATGAGCCGCCGCAACCCGAACATCGCCCCACCGTAGTGGTCAGTCGGACCGGCGCATCGCTCGCACGCCGATGAGCAGCCCGAGCGATCCCACTATGGCGGCGGCCAGCAAGCCGGTGACGGTCGTCGAGCTCCAGATGTCGCCGGTGAACAGCGCCCGCTCGGCGTCGACCACGTAGCGCAACGGATTCCACGCGGCGAGCGCGCGCAGCCAGCCCGGTCCGCCGTCGAGCGGCAGCAGCACGCCGGCGAGCAGCAGGATCGGGAAGAGCACGGTCTGCTGCACGGTCCAGAAGAGCCATTCCTGGTGCTTGGAGGCGAGCGCGAGCGTGTACGAGAGCGCGCCGAGCCCGACGCAGAAACCGGCCAGGATGATCAGCCCGAGCAGCGCGCCGCCGAGGCTGAGCCGGTAGCCGAACGGCAGGCAGACGATCACGATGAGGGCCGCCTGCGCGACCATCGGGACGATCTCCTTCAGCGCCCGCCCGATCAGCAGGGCCGGCCGGCGCAGCGGGGTGACCAGCATCCGCTCGTGCGAGCCGGTCTGGATCTCGAAGAGCAGGTTCGACCCGGTCATCGAGGACGCGAACAGGCACGACATGACGACGATGCCGGGCACGAACCAGCGCAGCGAGTCGCTCTTGTCGCCCGGCAGCAGCGGCGCGAACAACGCCAGGAACACCAGCGGCTGCACCATCGCGATGATGAGCGTGAACGGGTTGCGCAGCGTGGGCCGCAGCTCGCGGCTGAACACGGTCATGGTGTCGGTGAGCATGATCAGACCTCCACGAGTTCCTTGATCGGCTGCTGCTCGCGCAGGCTGCGGCCGGTGAGCTTGAGAAAGACGTCGTCGAGCGTCGGCCGGGCGACCTCGACCTCGGCCGCCGGCACCCCCGCCGAACGCAGATCTTCGAGAATCCCGGGCACCTGCCGCGGCCCACCCTGCGTGCGGATCACGATCCCTTTCCCGTACGCGGTGAGCTCCCGCCCGTGAAGTTGACCGGCCGCCCAGGAAGCTTCGTCGGCCGAGTCGAACCCGAGCCGGATGGTGTCGCCGACGTGCTCGGCCTTGAGCCGTTCCGGGGTGTCGTCGGCGATGATCCGCCCGTGGTCGACGACGATGACCCGCTCGGCCATCGAGTCCGCCTCGTCCAGGTAGTGCGTGGTCAGCACGATCGTGGTGTCGTGCTCCTTCCGCAGGCGCAGGATGTGCTCCTGGAGGTTGGCCCGGTTCTGCGGGTCGAGACCGGTCGACGGCTCGTCGAGAAAGAGCAGCTCGGGCGCGTGGATGAGCCCCATCGCGATGTCCAGCCGCCGGCGCTGCCCACCGGAGAGCGTCGCGACGGTACGGTCCGCCACCTCGGCCAGCCCCAGCGACTCGATCAGCTCACCGGCCCGCCGCCGCGCGTCGCGCACGCTCATCCCGTACGCCCGCCCCTGGCTTGTGAGTTCGTCCCGCCCGCGCTGGCTGTGACCCGCCCCGTTGCCCTGACCGATGTAGCCGATCCGCAGTCGCACGTCCCGCTGCCGCTTGACCACGTCGAACCCGGCCACGGTCGCGGTGCCCGAGGTCGGCGGTATCAGCGTCGTCAGCATGCGCAGCGTGGTCGACTTGCCGGCCCCGTTCGGCCCGAGCAGCGCGACCAGCTCCCCGCGACGCACGCTCAGGTCGATCCCCTCAACGGCGCGAACGTCCTTGAAGTGCTTGGTCAGACCCTGTGTCTCAATCATGATGTCGACGCTAGGGTTCGTTGCGGACAGTTTCTGGCCTCAATGCGGTGGAGTCTGAATTCATGGCGAACACGAGTGCCCGGATGCTGCGACTGCTGTCGCTGCTGCAGACCCACCGCTACTGGCCCGGCGGCGAGCTGGCCGACCGCCTCGAGGTCAGCCCGCGCACCCTCCGCCGCGACGTGGACCGCCTGCGCGAGCTCGGCTACCCGGTGGACGCCAACCGTGGCTCGGCCGGCGGCTACCAACTCCAGGCCGGCGCCGCCGTGCCCCCGCTGCTGCTGGACGACGACGAGGCGGTGGCCATCGCGGTAGGCCTGCGAACCGCCGCGGCCGGCGCGGTGGCCGGCTTCGAGGAGACCTCGGTCCGGGCCCTGGCCAAGGTCATCCAGCTCCTCCCACCACGCCTGCGCCGCCGCATAGACGCCCTGCGCGCCGTGACCACCCCCGGCGTCCTGGGCGGCGGCCCCACCTTGGACCCCGACGTGCTGACCACGATCGCCCTGGCCTGCCGAGGCGAGGAACGTCTCCGCTTCAGCTACACCGCCCGCGAGCGCGAGGTGGCCCCGCGCCAGGTGGAGCCCCACCGCCTGGTCCCGCTGGGCCGCCGCTGGTACCTGATCGCCTGGGACCTGGACCGAGCCGACTGGCGAAGCTTTCGAGTGGACCGCCTGACCGACCCGTCCCTGACCGGGGCCCGCTTCCGCCCAAGGGACATCCCGGGCGGTGACGCGGCGGCCTGGCTCCGCTCCCGCATGCGTTCCCTGCCGAACCGCTTCGATGTCTCGGTTGTCATCCAGGCCTCCGCCGACCAGGTCCGGGCCGTCGTGGGTCACTGGGGCACGGTCGAGCCCCTCGAACCCGACGACACCGCGTGCCGCCTCCGGATGAACGTCGACGACCTCTCCTGGCCCGTCCTGACGCTCGGCGTGCTCGGCGCGTCGTTCACCATCGAGTCGCCGCCTGAGCTGCGCGACCGCGCCCGTGAGGTGGGCGAGACCCTCCTGCGCAACTCTGCCTGACGGTCGTTTGGACGGATCGGCGCCCCCGTGGCGCCGATCCGCAGCCAACAAGCTATCGGCGCCCACCGACATTTTCCGGGGCTGCTTCAGCCCGTACTTATATAAGCCTCAATGAATTTCCGCGCCGGCCTGGCAGAGTAAGTGACCATGACGACCCTGGGTGCCATCTCGCTGCCGCAGAATCCGCCGGAGAAGCTTCGCGACATCGCCGTCGCGGCCGACCGGGCCGGCCTCGAGGAGCTCTGGCTGTGGGAGGACTGCTTCCTGGCCGGCGGCGTCTCGGCGGCCGCCGCCGCGCTCGCCTGGACCGAGAACCTCAAGGTGGGCATCGGCATCATGCCGCTGCCCTTCCGCAACGTCGCCGCCTGCGCCATGGAGATCGCCACGCTCAGCCGGATCTCCGGCGGCCGGGCGCTTCCCGGCATCGGCCACGGCGTGCAGGAGTGGATGGGCCAGGTCGGCGCCCGCGCCGCGTCGCCACTCACGCTTCTCCGGGAGTACGCCACCGCCCTGCGCGCCCTGCTGAACGGCGAGGCGGTGACGACCAAGGGCCGCTACGTGAACCTGGACAACGTCAAGCTCGACTGGCCGCCGGCCGCGGTCCCGCCGATCTACGTCGGCTCGACCGGCCCCAAGACGCTGGCCCTCGGCGGCGAGGTCGGCGACGGCACGATTCTGACCGGCGGCACGTCCCCGGAGGGCGTCGCCCGCGCCAAGGGCCACATCAACGCCGCCGGCCCGCACGAGCTGGTCGTCTTCGTCCCGGCCGCCTTCGGTCCCGGCGCGGCCACGCGACTCGAGGACCAGCGGCGCCGGTACGAGATCGACGTCCCCGGCGTCTCCGGGACGGCCGAGCAGATGGCGGCCGGCCTGCGTGAGTTCGTCGACGCCGGTGCCACGAAGCTGATCCTCCAGCCGACCGTCGACGACCCGGACCCGGTCGCCTTCGTGCGCCAGGTGGCCGAGGAGATCAGCCCTCACTTCGCCTGAGTGGACGAGGCTCGCCTCGAGGCCGCCTGGTTCGCGACCGGCCGGCCCGCCCTGGGTTGAACCGAGCGGGCGACTTCGGTCACGTGCCGCGCGTGACGGGGCCTTGCCGACCCGACCGTTCGGTAACGTCGGTCCGGAAACGCGGGCCGGAGCGGAGGACATCAGTGACGCGGTATGTCGCGATCGGGGACAGCTTCACCGAGGGCCTCGGCGATACGCTGCCGGACGGGAGCCAGCGGGGCTGGGCCGATCTCGTCGCCGCCGGCTTGGCGGCGGGCGAACAGCAGACCATCCGGTACGCGAACATGGCGATCCGTGGCCGGCTGCTCGAGCCGATCGTGACCGAGCAGCTCGATGCCGCGCTCGCCCTGTCGCCGCAGCCCACGCTGCTGTCGCTGAACGGTGGCGGCAACGACATGATGCGTCCCGGCAGCGACATGACCCGGTTGGTCACCCTCACCGAGCAGGCCCTGCAAAAGTGCGCCGACGCGGGCGTACGCGTGCTGCTCCTCAGCGGCGCCGACCCGTCCGACCGCCTGCCGTTCGGCAGCATGATGCGCCGCCGCGGCGAGATGCTGACCACCGCGATCGCCCCCTTCGCCGACCGGTTCGACCTCACGTTCGTGGACGTCTTCCACGACCGCGAGATCCGCCGGGCCGGCTACTGGTCGGCCGACCGCCTGCACCTCAACGCCGCCGGCCACCGCCGCGTGGCCGGCCTGGTGCTGACCGCGCTCGGTCACACCACCGAGGCCCACGTCATCGACCCCGGCCCGGCGGAGTCCCGCGGCGTCCTGGCCGAGGCGCGCTACTACCGCGAGCACGTCCTCCCGTGGGTGAACCGCCGGCTGCGCGGCCAGTCCTCGGGCGACGCCCGCACCGGCAAGTACGTCGACTGGGTCAAGATCGACGCGGCCTGACAAAGATCAAGGCAAAAGCGGCCGCACCCGTACGTGGTCGTCGTGCCAGACGTCGCCGACCAGGAACCGCTTGACCCCGACCACCTCGAAGCCCTGTTTCGCGTAGAAGCGGGCGGCCCGGACGTTCTCCTGGTTCACGCCGAGCCAGCACGACTCGGCCCCGGTCGCCGCCGCCTCGGTCAGCGTCGCGGCCATCAGCGCGGCCGCCGCCCCCGACCCGTGCCGATCCTCCGCCAGGTAGAACTTGCTCAGCTCGATGCTCGTCTTCTCGTCGACCACCGCGGCCACGTCCGGGTCGAGGATCGGCCCGTCGATCAGCATCGAGTAGCCGACCGGCGTCCCGTCCTGGGCCGCGATCAGGAGGACGCGCGCGGGATCGGCCAGGTACTCGGCGAAGCGCTCCCGCGACAGGTGCCGCGTGACGAACGCGTCGATGTCGCTTTGCCGGGTTCCGGGCGGGCAGGCTAGTCCGAACGTACGAGCCGCGAGGTCATGCAGCAGGTCGGCATCGGCGAGATCGGCGCGACGGGTCGTGATCGACATGGAAAGACAGTTTAAGGTTTCGATCGTGCCCGCACTCCGACAGCTCGGTGACGTCATCCCCCTTCCGGCCTCGGTGCGACCCGATCCGGCCGCGAATTTCCGCATTCCGACAGATCTGTCCGTGAGCGCCGCGTCGGCCGCCGGAGACATCGCCGATCAGCTGGTCGAGCTGCTGCGGCAGGTCACCGGCCGGCCGGTGACGCGGGCGAGCGGCGGACCGTTCCGGATCCTGCTCGACCGGTCCGCCAACGGCACGCCCACGGAGGCGTACGGGCTGGAAATCGATCGGGAAAGCGTGACCCTGCGCGCCTCGAGCAACCAAGGTCTGTTCCTGGGTCTCCAGACCCTGCGGCAGCTCCTGCCGGAGGGCCGCGCCACCGGCGAGATCATCCTGCCCGGCGGCACGATCGAGGACCGGCCGCGCTTCGCCTATCGCGGCACGATGCTCGACCTGGCCCGGCACTTCTTCGCGCCGGCCGAGATCCGGTCCTACATCGACTCGATCGTCCAGTTCAAGATCAACTACCTGCATCTGCACCTGACCGACGATCAGGGCTGGCGGCTGGAGATCCCGGGCTGGCCGCGGCTCACCGAGATCAGCGGCGGCGCGGGCACCGGGGTGGACGGCGCGGGACCGGGCTTCCTGACCGCCTGGGAGTACGCCGACCTGGTCGAATACGCGGCGAGCCGGTACGTCACGATCGTCCCCGAGATCGACATGCCCGGCCACGTGAACGCCGTCCAGGTCGCCTATCCCGAGCTCACCCGCGACGGAAACCCGATCGGGCCGCGCACCGACGCCGAGGTCGGTTACAGCTCGCTGGTCGCGAGCAAGGAGCGGACGTACGAGTTCGTCGACGATGTGATCCGCGAGCTCGCCGCCATGACCCCCGGGCCCTACCTGCACATCGGCGGCGACGAGGCGTTCTCGACCCCGCCCGAGGACTACCGGGTCTTCATGAGCCGGGTGCTGCCGATGGCCGGAAAATACGGCAAGCGGGCGATCGGCTGGCACGAGATGGCCGCCGTCGACCTGCCGCCGGACGCGATCCCGCAGTACTGGCGGATCGAGCCGGCCGACGACGGCATGGCCCGCGCGGCCGCGGCCGGACACCAGGTGATCATGTCGCCGGCCGACCGCAGCTACCTCGACATGAAGTACGACGAGGACACCCCGCTCGGGCTGGACTGGGCCGGGCTGGTCGGGGTCGAGCGGTCGTACGACTGGGATCCGGCCGACCGCCTGCCCGGGGTGGGCGAGGAGTCCCTGCTCGGCGTCGAGGCCCCGCTCTGGTCCGAGACGCTGCGCTCGATCGCCGACGTGCAGTTCATGGCGTTTCCCCGCCTGCCCGCGATCGCCGAGATCGGCTGGACACCGCGCGCAGCCCGGGACTGGTCGTCGTTCCGTGCGCGGGTGGCCGCCTTCGGGCCGCGCTGGACGACCCAGGGCGTCACGTTCCACCGCTCGCCGGAGATCGACTGGGCCTAGTTCTGCGGGACCATGATCTGCGGGCCGTCGTGCACGCGGGCCGGGATGCGGGACAGGTCGATCGGCCGGCCGTCGGCGTGGTGGTGCGCGATGGCGGACAACGGCGACGGGTGACGGTCTACACGCCGTACCTCCGCAATGATGGTGGCCAGCCGACGCTCCGCCCACCATCTTGACCAGCGTGTCGATGCCGTCCTCGGCCATCAGCAGCCCGACGAAGAGCGCCTTGCGCAGCTCGTGCGCCGGCCCGTCGAGGGTGTGCACGGCGCCCTTGCCGAAGAGCCTCGCCACCACCGGGCGCGGCAGCGCGTCGTGCCGTTTGAGGTTGCCGTCGTCGTAGAAGAAGCGCGCCGCGTCCGGATCCCCTCTCAAGACTTCCTTAATTCTTACCGGCGCCGGACTCGCCGTCTGGGTTTTCTGTCGGTGGGCTTGTCTAGGCTGTGCCCGTCCGGTTCTCCTCGGTTCTCCTCGGTTTCTTCGGGTTCTTCGTGTCGGAGGTTCGGTGCGCGACGGCAAGCGGGCGGCGTTCTCGGCCGCCGGGTTCGCCGGTTTTCTGCTGGCGGCCTGGTCGCAGGTGGTGCTGGTGCTGCTGGCCGTGCTGCTGGTGCTGTCCGCGCTGCCCGGCGCGGCCGCCCTGCGGATCGCCGTCCCGCTCGTGATCGCCACCGCCGGGCTGCTGTGGTTCGCGACGGTTCGCGCCCTGCGCCTGCGCCGCCCGGCCCCGGCCGGCGTGCCGGTGACCCGGGCCGACGCGCCCGATCTCTGGGCGATGACCGACGCCGCCGCCGAGGCGGCCGGGGTCCGCCCGCCCGGCGAGATCGTCGTCGTGGCCGGCGCCGCCGCCACGCTGGTCGAGCACGTGCGGCTGACCGGCCTGCGGGGTGGCCGCCGGGTGCTGTTCCTGGGCCTGCCGCTGCTCCAGGCGTGGGACGAGAAACGTCTGCGGGCCGCCGTCGCGCACGAGCTCGCCCACGGCACGCCCCGGCTCGGCCGCTTCGCCCCGATGGCCTACCGCGGCCGGCTCGCGATCGCCCGCATCGAGCCGCGCATCCCGCGCCGCAGCCCGGCCGGGCCGCTGCTCCGGGCGTACGCGCGCTGGTATCGCAAGGTCGACGCGCCGTTCGCCCGCGAGCAGGAGCTGGCCGCCGACCGCATCGCGGCCGAGTTCGCCGGCGGCCGGGCGATGGCCGAGATCCTGCGCGACGGGCCCGCGCTCGACGGCATGCAGCGGCTCTTCCACGCCGAATACCTCAGCCCCGGCTGGCAGTCCGGCTACGTGCCGGAAGACGTGTTCGGCGGCTTCCTGCGGGTGCTGGCCGCCCGGCCCGAGGACATGGCGCTGCTGCGCGCCCGCGAGCCCGAGCTGCCGCCCGTCGGCGACCCGCACCCGCCGCTCACCGACCGCATCGCGGCCCTGGTCGCGCTGACCGCCGAGGGCCCCGAGCCGGCCGAGCGCGGCGCCGCCGGCGACCTCGTGCCCGACCTGCCCGGGCTCGGCCGCGCGCTGCAGGCGGTGGCGTTCCCGCCGGCCGGCCGCGCGGTCGTGCCGTGGGACGAGTTCTTCGGCGCGGCCCGGGTCGCCGAGATGGAGCGCGAGGCCGACGCCTCGCTGCGGGCGATCTCCCGGGCGGCCGGCTCGCCGGTCACCGGCCCGGCCGAGGTGCTCGACCTCGCGACCGACGGGCGGCTCCGGAAGATCGCCGAGACGGTCTTCGACGACCGGCCGGCCGACGAGGTGGCCGGCCGCGTCACCGACCTGATCGCCCTGCTGTTCGCGCTGGCGGCGCTGCACGGCGGGGTGGCCCGCTGGCGGCACAGCTGGACGGGCACGGCCGAGCTGGTCGCGATGGACGGCGCCCACCTCGACCTGGTCGGCGCGGCCGAGCTCGCCGCCGACCCGGCCACCGTGGCCGAGGCCCGCGAGCGCCTGGCCGCCATCGGCATCGACCTGGCCACCACCGGCCCGGCCGCCGCGAGCCGGCCGCCGACCCGGGTGCCGGTGATCGGCGGGGTGGTGAACGTGCTGGTCGACGGCGTGCGCACCGACTTGCTCGTGGTCGAGACGGGCCTGTTCCTATTGCCCGGCCTGCCCAGGTCGCGCAACGGCGAGGCGAAACGGCGGCTCACCAAGGTCGCCTCCGACGGCGTGCTCGCGGACGGCACGGCGGTCGAGGCCGCCGAGGGGGACAGCCGGTTCGTGCCGTTCGCCGACATGGCCGGGGCGTCGGCCACGCGCAACGGGCGCCGCTCCTGGGAGATGAGCCTGCGCGACGGCGGCACGATCAGCGTCCGCACCGGGCTCGACTCCGACGAGCTGCCCGGCGGCTGGACCGCCCTCGACGACGCCGTGGCCTTCCTGACCAGCACCCGCTGAGGCGGCTTCCCAGCCCGCACCCGCGCCCGCACCGGCTGGGTCGGGCCGCGCCACGCCGGTTGCAGACTGCGCTCAATCCGGCACGCCCGGGCTGAACTCCCTGAGCTGCGGATCCGTGGGTCCGAGGCAGAAGCGTCTCATCCGCGACGAATGAGCAACCGACTGATCACCTTGGGTCACAATAGCCTCAGTGGTTGTTCGCTTGGCGTTTCCCGAAATGGGTAGTCCTGAGGCGGGGATCGCGCGGATGATCGCCTGTATACGGGGGAGGTCACTCATGCATCGGGGTCCCGCGGCGCTCTTCGGGGCGATCGTCGCGGTCGGGCTGGGTCCAGCGATGTGGTTGGGGGTCCGGCTCGGCGCGGTCGAGGTCGCGCCGGTGACGCCGCCCGCCGTAGTCGGCGAGCACACGTCAGGGCCGGAGACGCTGCTCGGCGGCGAGGGCGCCGGCGACAGCGAGATCGGCAACGAGCCAACCATCAAGGCAACGCACCGGGCGAAGGTCCTGCCGCTGCGCGCCTCCACGTCGCCCAAGCCTTCCGCCACCGCCACCACAACCTCCCCGGCGCCCGCGACCACCTCGGCCTCACCGAGCGCGTCCCCGTCGCCGACCACGGGCGGCCCGAGCACCCCGCCGACCGAGTCGACCGCCCAGCCGAGCACCCCGCCCACCGACTCGCCCACCGACCCGACGACGCCGCCCTCCCCGCCGACCGAGACGGGCGGCCCCGGCGGCCCGACTTATCCGGACAACGACCTGGTCGGCGACACCGGAGGCATCGGCGCCGGCCAGCCCGGCTGACTTCGCCGCCCTTTGCTCTGCTTACCAATACGCGCGGGCGCGGGGTTTCGCTCTGCTTACCTAGACGCGCGGGGGTGGGGTCTTCGCTCTGCTTACCAATACGCGCAGGCGTGGCGTTTTCGCTCTGCTTACCAATACGCGCGGGCGTGGCGTTTTCGCTCTGCTTACCAATACGCGCCGGGCTCGGCAGCGATCCGGGCGGGGCGGGCGTCGATCCGGGCCGGCTGGCGCTGACCCCGGCGGGCCGGCGCTGACCCCGGCGGGCCGGCGCTGACCCCGGCGGGCCGGCATTGATCCCGGTCGGCGGCATTGATCCCGGCCGGACCGGCTTACCAGCCGGGGCGGTCGTCCGGGGCCGGCCACGTCTCCTTGGCCGCGGTGACCGAGGCGGCAGCGGGAGGACCGCCGGCGGTGAGCTGGGCGGTGGGGGTGCCGCCGGCGGTGAGCTGGGCGGTGGGGGTGCCGTCGGGGGTGAGCTGGGCGGTGGGGGTGCCGTCGGGGGTGAGCTGGGCGGTGGGAGAGCCGTCGGCGGTGAGCTGGGCGGCCGCGGTGCCGTCGACGGTCAGGTAGGTGGCGGCCAGGGCGCGGGCCGTTTCGGCGAAGCGGGAACGCAACTCGGCCGGCTCCAGGACCTCGGCCTCGGCGCCCAGCTTGAGCAGCTCGATGTGGCCGTGGCGGACGGACTCGATCGGGACCGTGGTGATCAGCCAACCGTCCTCGTCGAGCGGGCCGGCCGCCTCCCGGGCCGCGCGGGCCATCTCGGGCGGGAAGACGAAGGCCATCAGACGCAGGGCGGCCTCGGTCATGCGTACGGTCGCGGTCGCCCGGTAGACGCTCTGCTCATAGCGGTCGGCCCACTCGTGCCAGTACTCGGCCAGGTCGAAGCCGGGCGGCCGGGTGGCGGGCTCGTCGAGCACCTCGGCCTCGAGGATGTTCGACACTCGGTAGGCGGTGACGTGGTCGCCGGCCGTCGCCACCAAATACCACCGGCCGGCCTTCAGCACCACGCCGAGCGGGTGCAGCAGGCGGGTCACCTCGCGCGGCGCCTTCCAGCGGCGGTAGCGGACCTCGAGCAGCCGGGAGCCCCACACCGCCTCGGCCACCGTGGACAGGTGTGGCGTCGGTTCATCGCCGCGGAACCAGCCGGGTGCGTCGAGATGGAACCTTTCCCGTACGCGATCGGCTCGGTCGGCCAGCTCGCCCGGCAGCGACGCACGCAGCTTGAGCTCCGCCGCCGCCAGCACCGACCCCAGCCCCAGCTCCGCCGCCGGGCCCGGCATGCCGGCCAGGAAGAGCGTGCCCGCCTCGTCGCCGGTCATCCCGGTCAGCCGGGTGCGGTAGCCGTCGAGCAGCTGATAACCGCCGGCCGGGCCGCGGTCGGCGTAGATCGGCACGCCGGCCGAGCCCAGCGACTCGACGTCGCGGTAGACCGTGCGCACCGACACCTCGAGCTCGTCGGCCAGATCGCGCGCGGTCATCCGGCCCCTCGTCTGCAACAGCAGGAGGAGCGAGACGAGACGGCCCGCGCGCATGCTCGCACGCTAACCGTCGGGTACGACAAAGGGGGAGCCGAGGCTCCCCCTTCGAAGGTGACAGGCGATCAGAGCGCGGACAGGCGGTTCAGCAGATCGCGGTAGCTGCGCAGCTGGACCCGGAGCTGCTCGGTGTCGTCCGACTCGCCGGCGAGCGAGTCCTTCTGCGCCTTCAGGGCGGTGGTCAGCTTGTCCACGGCCTCGCCGACCAGGGCGGCCGCCTCGGCGGTGGCCTCCTTGGGGCTGTCCACGAAGCGGAGCTGGATGTCGCGGAACCGGTCGGCGAACGAGTCGCCGTCGGCGAACAGCCGGTCGAGGGCGGGCGCGGGGACGCTGCCGGGCGTCGCGGCGACGGGCTCTTCGTCCGGCGTGGTGGCGGCGACGGCCACCGGCTCGGCCGCGACCTGCGGCTCGTCGGCCGGGGTGGTGTCCTCGGCCTCGGCCCGCTGCTCGTCGGCCCGAGCCTCGTCGACGGTCTCGTGCGCCTCCGCCTCGGCCTCGGCGCGGTCCTTGGCCGTGTCGTCGCCGACGGGCGAGTCGACGTCGTCGCGGCGGATCGCGTCGCCGGTGGCCGGGTCGACTGCCTCGGGGCTGTCGAAGGTGCCCTCGTCCTTGATGCCGTCGTCCTCGACCGAGTCGTCGGCCGACGCCGGCGTGACCGTGCCGTCGGGCCCATAGGTGACGGCCTCGGGCTCGTTGACGTCGTCGCGACGCGAGGCGGGCTCGTCGTCGCCGTCGGTGTCGTCGCGGTCGGTGTCAAGACGGTCGGTGTCGAGACGGTCGGTGTCGTCGCGGTCGGTGTCGAGACGGTCGGTGTCGAGACGGTCGGTGTCGAGACGGTCGGTGTCGAGACGGTCGGTGTCGTCGCGGTCGGTGTCGAGACGGTCGGTGTCGTCGAGGTCCAGGTCGACCGGGTCGTTCTCGTCGCGGCGGACGGCGGTGTCGTCCTCGTCGGTGCCGTCGCGGCGCTCCCGGTCGGCGAGCTCGTCGTCCGGGCTGCTGTCCTCGAGATCCCGGTCCTCGTCGGCGGCGTGCGCACCCGTGGCGGGCTCGCCCGGCGCGTCGCTCCACGGCGAGCCGGCGCGCTGCTGCGGCACGGCCACCGGGTCCGACGTCACCACGTCGGAATGTTCACGGTCGTACTCGGACTCGTTCTCTTTGGCTTCGTTGGAGAAGAACTTCATGGCTCGATGACTCCCTCAGCGGCTGGTGTCGGGGGCGGCGTCGGTGTCGGCGGCCCTGCGGGGAGCGGGCACCGGCTCATCGTCGGAAACGGAATCGGGAACGGAGGAATCGGGGACGGACGAACGGGGGACGGAAGAGTCAGGAACAGAGGTGTCGCGAACGGAAGAATCGCGAACGGAAGTAGTAGTACCAGGATTCGTCGACACCGGGTCGGTGCCGAGCAGATCGGCGAACAGGGCCCGGTAGTGCACGAGGGCCTGACGCAGGTCCTCGGTGCTGGCCGACCCGGCCGTGTTGCGCTCGCTGATCTCGTGCGCGTCGCGGTAGTGCTGGAGCGTGTTCGCGTGGGCGACCGACAGGTCGGCCAGCCGCTCGTCGTACTCGCCGTGGCTCGGGTAGCCACGCTCGCCGATGAGCCGGGTGACCAGCTCGTCGGCGGTGCTCACGGCGTCGGACGGGTTGTCGACGAACTGGATCTGCACCTCTTCCCAGGCGGCGCGGTACCGCTGCTGGGACTCGGGGGTCAGCTCCTTCAGCTCGAGCTCGGCGTGCCGCTTCTCGCGCTCGCGCAGTTCCTTCTCGGCCTCGGTCCGGTTGCCGGTGTCGGCCACCACGCGGTCGTACTCGGGTCCGAAGGTGCTCTGGAGCTTCTTGCGCCTGCCGGCCTGCACGCCGTACACGATCGCGGCGATGACCACCAGGATGACGATGATCAGGACGATGGTGACTGTGGGGGACATCGGCCTCCTCCTTCTTCATCCCCGTTATGCCCACTCACCGAGGGTCGTCAATCCCCTTTGGTCGGACCGGTTCGGTTACTACTCGGTAGGGGGCCTGTCGCAAGGTCGACTCTGCGGACGCATGCCAATCCCCTGGGCAATTAGGACAGAGAGGGCATATTTCGGCCGTGCGGGTGGTAGTGCCGGTTGAAGGTTTTACGTATTCTCCGGAAGGCGCGAGCGCACGGTCACGTCCTGCGACGACCGGGCGGGACGCCGGAAGCTGTCAACCCTCGGGCGGAGCCTGATGAGAACCCGCAACTGGTCGATTCGCTCGAAGATCATCACGATGGTCACGGTCCCGCTGACCGCGTTGCTCGTCGTATGGCTGTTCGCGACGGCGCTGACCGCGAGCCCGGTGCTGACCCTGCTGTCGGCCCGCACGCTGGCCACCAACGTGGCCAACCCGGGCGAGGTCGTGATCACCGAGCTCCAGCGCGAGCGCCGCCTCTCGGTGCAGTACCTGTCCGACCCGAGCGCCTCGGTCGCCATGCTCACCCCGCAACGGGCCGCCACCGACCGCGCCATCGAGGACTTCCGCGCGGCCGCCCGCGGCGGCGACGCCTGGCGTTCGGCCAGCGACACCCTGCGCGGCCGGATCAGCCAGTTCTTCACCGAGCTCAACGTGCTGGGAGCCCAGCGCACCCACATCGACAACCGCGAGCTCGACCCGATCGGCGCGCAGAACCTCTACAACGGCATGGTCGCGGGCGGGTTCGACATGTTCACGGCCACCGCGACCTTCCCCGACGACGAGATCGACCGGCAGATCCGCGCGCTGGCCACCGTCGGCCGCGGCCAGGAGTACCTGAGCCGGGTCGACTCGGTGCTGGCCGGCGCCACGGTGGCGGGCAAGTTCTCCGACTCGCTGCGCTCGGCCATGGTGCAGGATGTGGGCACCGCCCGGTTCTTGCTGGCCCAGGGCGTCGACGACCTGCCCGATACCAGCCGCGCGGCCTTCCAGAAGCTCAGCAGCGACACGGCGTTCACGCAGCTCAACAGCATGATGGACCGGCTGCTCACGGAGAGCCGGCCGGGCCAGATCTCGCCCGTCGGCGCGGACAGCTGGCACGGCGCGTACGCGTTGACCGCGGGCCAGCTGCGTGACTTCGAGGACGTCGCCATCCAGGACCTGGCCGACCGCGGCTCGTCGCTGGCCATCACGATCCTGGTGCGGCTGGCGCTGGCCGGCGTGCTCGGCCTCATCGCGTTCGCCGTCTCGGTCACCGTGTCGATCAAGGTGGGCCGGTCGATGGTCGGCCGGCTGCGCCGCCTGCGCGGCGAGGCGCTGGAGATGGCCACCGAGCGCCTGCCCAACGTGGTCCGGCGCCTGCAGCGGGGCGAGGTCGTCGACGTCGACGTCGAGACCCCACCGCTGGAGTACGGCAAGGACGAGATCGGCCAGGTCGGGCAGGCGTTCAACGACGTGCAGCGCACCGCCGTACGGTCCGCGGTCGAGGAGGCCAACGTCCGCCGCGGCCTCAACGAGGTGTTCCTCAACATCGCCCGCCGCAGCCAGACCCTGCTGCACCGCCAGCTCGCCCTGCTCGACCGCATGGAACGCCGCGAGACCGAGCCGCAGGAGCTCGAGGATCTCTACCGGGTCGACCACCTCGCCACCCGGATGCGGCGTCACGCCGAGGACCTGGTCATTCTCGCCGGCGCCGCGCCCGGCCGCGGCTGGCGCAACCCGGTCCCGGTCATCGACGTGGTCCGCGGCGCGATCAGCGAGGTCGAGGACTACAAGCGCGTCGACATCCGCTCGATCGAGTCCTCGGCCGTGCTCGGCCGCGCCGTCGGCGACATCATCCACCTGCTCGCCGAGCTGCTCGAGAACGCGACGTCGTACTCGCCGCCGCAGACCCGGGTCCAGGTCTCCGGTCAGGTGCTGCCGAACGGGTACGCGATCGAGATCGAGGACCGCGGCCTCGGCATGACCCACGAGGGACTCGACGAGGCCAACCGCAAGCTGGTCGAGCCGCCCGACTTCGACCCCGCCGACAGCGCCCGCCTGGGCCTGTTCGTGGTGGCGCAACTGGCGAACCGGCACGGCATCCGGGTCTCACTGCGCCAGTCGCCGTACGCGGGAGTGACCGCGATCGTGCTGGTGCCCGGTGACCTGGTGGTCGGCGGTCCCGGCCAGGCCGCCCTGCCCCCGGGCGCGCCCACCGACAAGCCGTGGGAGCGGCCGCTGGTCGGCTCCGGCACCGAGGACCGCCGCTCGCTCGCCGCCCTCCAGTGGCAGGGCACCGAGCAGTTGCGTGAGGTCACCGTGGCCGGTCGCCCGGTCACCCTGGCCGGCGCACTGGCCGCGCTGCCCCAGGTCGCCGAGCCGCTGCCGGCCCGGGAGAAGGCCGAGCCGCGGGAGAAGGCCGAGCCGTGGGAGAAGGTCCAGCCACGGGAGAAGGCCCAGCCGGGCGAGGAGGAGCAGCCGGCGATCGGCGGCCCGGTCCCGTTGTCGGTGGCCGACGGCGTCAGCCCGGACGGCCTGGTGCAGCGCCGCCGGGTGCGCCGCCCGATCGACCTCGCGACCGCGACCGAGCCGATCAAGGCGCTGCCGGCGCCGGAGGGAGCAAAGGCGCCGGAGAGAGCAAAGGCGCCGGACAGAGCAAAGGCGCCGGCGAAAGCAAAGGCGCCGGAGAAGGCGAAGACGGCCGAAACCGACGAGACCACCGAGGACGGTCTGCCCAAGCGCGTCCGCCAGGCCAGCCTGGCGCCCCAGCTGCGGCGCCCCGCCGGCGCGCTCCCCGACGAGCCGACCGTCCCGCTACGCTCGCCCGAGCAGGTGCGCAGCATCATGAGCGCCCTCCAGAAGGGCACGACCCGGGGGCGCATCGACGCGTCCCGCGAGATCCCGCTGCAGCGCGTTCACTCTTCATCTGAAGATCGACCGAAGCCGGAGGAACCGGGCAACGGGGGATCACCCGGAGGCGCGTCGTTCGCCGATGCGGCTACCGTCAGTTTCCCGGCGATCGTGAACCTCGCGCTCGCCCGAGCGAACGAGTCGAGCGGCAGCGACAACGGCAACGAGAACGGGCACGGGAACAGGAACGAGAACGGGCACGGGAACGAGAACAGACACGAGGACGCGGATGGCAACCGCGGGCAAGACCAGGTGACCAGGCCGGAAAAGGACGCATAGTGACCCAGACGACCAACCAGAGCGCGAACCTGACCTGGCTGCTCGACGATCTCGTCGAGCGGGTGCCCACCGCGCGGCAGGCGGTGGTGCTGTCGGCCGACGGGCTGATGATGGGCTCCTCGGCCGGGCTCAAACGGGAGGACGCGGAACACCTGTCGGCCATGGCGGCCGGCTTCCAGAGCTTGGCCAAGGGCGCGAGCCGGCACTTCCGGGCCGGGCCGGTGCGGCAGACGGTGGTCGAGATGGAGTCCGCCTTCCTGTTCGTCACTGCCGCGGGCCAGGGCGCCTGCCTCGCGGTGCTCGCCTCCAGCGACGCCGATCTCGGCCTCATCGCGTACGAGATGGCGATGCTCGTCACCAGGGTCGGTCAGAACATGAACGCGCCCGAACGCACGCCGGTGACGCCCTCCGATGCCGGCTGACCCGCCGCGCGTCGTCCACGACTGGCTCGACCACGACGCGGGCCCGGTGGTTCGTCCCTATGCGATGACCCAGGGCCGGGTCGCGCCCACCGGCGGCGACATCGACATGATGGCGTTCGTCGTGGCGGCCCACGCGGAGACGCATCTCGATGGCCCGCTCCAGCCGGAGCACCACGCGATCGTCGCCGCGGCGTGGGAGCCCATCCCCGTGGTGGAGCTGGCCTCCACGCTTGACCTGTCGGTCGGTGTCGTCCGGGTTTTGCTCGGTGATCTACGCTCGGCAGGTCTCATCTCGATGTACGAACCCCCGGCGGCCACGAAGCCGCACGACGTCGACGTACTCAAGGCGGTTGTCAATGGACTCCGTGCGCTCTGACCGCAACGGCGCGTCGTCGCGCATCCCGGTGGCGCTCAAGATCCTGATCGCGGGCGGTTTCGGCGCCGGCAAGACCACCATGGTCGGGTCGGTCAGCGAGATCCGCCCGCTGCAGACCGAGGAGATCCTCACCGGAGTCGAGGGCGCCGATGATCTCGACGGCGTGGAGAGCAAGACGACCACGACCGTGACGATGGACTTCGGCCGCATCACCATCACCGAGGACCTGCAGCTCTACCTCTTCGGCACCCCGGGCCAGGACCGTTTCTGGTTTCTCTGGGACGAGCTGTCGCAGGGCGCGCTCGGGGCCGTGGTGCTGGCCGACACCCGCCGCCTGGCCGATTGCTTTCCGTCGATCGACTACTTCGAGCAGCGCGGCACCCCGTTCGTGGTGGCCGTCAACTGTTTCGACCAGCACCAGCGCTTCGCTCCGGACGCGGTGGGCCGCGCGCTCGACCTCGACCCGGGCGTCCCGGTGGTGCTCTTCGACGCGCGCGAGCCGATGGGGGCCCGCAACGTGCTCATCGAGCTGGTGGAATATGTGGCCCGCCGGCAGCTGACGGCGGCGGGATCGCGCTGACCGGCGGGATGCAGATCAAGGCAGGAGCAAGGCGGTTGACCGTACGGGCATCCGCCAGCCCCCGCTCGACCAGGTCACCGGGCTGCTGAAAGGGCCCCCGCGCGGTCCGGTCGGCGACGATCGCGAGGGCCTGCGGCACCGGCAGCCGGGTGGCCGCCGCGAGCTCGTGTCCGCCCAGGTGGTTGAGGTCGGCGAGGCCGCCGTCGTCGATCGGCCGGTGCGGCAGGTCGGGCCGTCCGACGCCGGCCCGCAGCGCCCGCTCGGGGGAGACGAGCGCGAGCTGCCGGGCCCGGTCGCGTAGCGTCCTCCGCCGGTCGGAGCCGTCGAGCAGCAGGGCGAGGATCACGCCGTGCACGGTCGCGATCAGCCCCAGGAAGATCAGGACGGTTTCGCCCGCGTCCTCGGTCGCGGTCGAGTAGTCGGCGTCGAGCGGCGCCTGGTCGATGACCCATCCGAACAGGAACCCGACCGCGACGGCCGCGAAGTACACCCCCGCGACGACGTAGTGCCCGGGTGTGCGCCGGCGCACGGCCACATAGACGAAGAACGCCCAGGAGCCGAGCAAGCAGGTCAGGGCCGGGGCGAGCAGGGCGAAGAGGACCTCCAGCACCACCCGCCGGCGGCGCGGCGGCGGCGTGAGCTCGAGCGGCGGCATCGGGGCGATCGGCTCGGCGGCGGCGGGCGCCGGCTCGTTTCGCAGGACCAGCCGGTGCGCCTGCTGCATGCGCTCGCCGGGTTCGGTGCCGAGCTCGTCCAGCAGGTATTCGCGGGCGTCCCGGAAGACGGCCAGCGCCTCGGCCGGACGGCCGGTCTGGTGCAGGGCCAGCATCAGCTCGGCCCGCAGCCCCTCGCGCAGCGGGAACTCGCCGATCAGCCGGGTCAGCTCGCCGATCAGGGCGGCGGCCCGGCCCTGCGCGATCTCGAGGTCGGCCCACGTCTCCCAGGCCGCGGCGCGCTCCTCGGTGAGGCGGGCCCGGGCCGCGTCGAACACCGGGCCGGTCAGCCCGGCCAGCGCGTCCGCCCGCCACAGCTCGAGGCCGCTCCGCAGCGTCTGCGCGGCCGCCTCCGGCCGGCCGGCCGCTCGCTCGGCGGTTGCCCGGTTGACGGCGGCCCGGAACTCGTCGGTGTCGAACACCGCGCCGGCGGTCCGCAACACGTACCCGCCGCCGGTCAGCTCGATCAGCTCGCGCCCGAGCGCCTTGCGCAACCCGGCCACGTATTTCTGCACCACGTTGGCGCCGTTCTCGGGGGGATCGTCGCCCCAGACCGCGTCGACGATCTGGTGGGTCGGCACCGGCCGTCCCGGTGAGAGCATCAGCACCGCCAGCACGGCACGCTGCTTGGCCGGGCCGAGCGGCAGCTCGGCGCCGTCACGCCGCACCCGAACCTCGCCGAGCACCTCGAATCGCAGCAATCGTCCGCCCCCGACCCATGCCGATGAAACGGCAGCTAGCAGCATAGTTAACCGAGAATCCGGAGCAAGCGCCGCGCGGCCCGGCCGCAGACCGGCGCCAGCGGCAGCCGATGGCGGGCCGTCACCAGGTCGGCGCCGCCTTCGCGGTGACGGGTCATGGTCCCGGCGATCCGCGGGTAGCGGTCGGCCACGCCGAGGGCGGTGAGCACCGAGGTCAGCGGCACCGCGACGGCGGTCTCGTCGGTGCCCATCGCGGTCAGCAGCGCCGCCGCGTGCGCGGTGCCGACCTCGGCCAGCTCGGTGCGCACCCGCATCGGCCGGGCGGCCGTCGCCGCGTACGGGAAGGAGAACAGCAGCCCGTCGGAGCGCCAGAGATGGAACCGCCGGGCGGAGCGGCTGCCGTGCAGCCGCCATCGCACGCCGTCCTCGACCCCGCCGAGCCAGACCGGCCAGCGCGACCGGTGATAGTCCTCGACGGCTTCGGCCCAGGCCTGCGCGCAGCTTTGCTCCTCGAGGCAGCGGACGTGGCAGGGACCGGCCGGGACGCCGCTGCCGGCCGCGATCATCCACGGCAGGGCCGTCCAGTCGTGCCCGGCCAGGCCCAGCACCAGCCGGTCGCAGAGCATGCACCGTTCCGCGCGTCGTGGATCACGATGTTCCGTTCACAAAGGAGGGTGGGCCGCGCGGACCCCCGTCGAACCCGCGCGGCCCGGAGGATCAGCTCAGCAACTCGTAGACGACCGGGGTCGCCTTCTGCTGCTCGCCCGCGGCCGGGATCGCCGGGGTGGCGGTGCTGCCGAACCCGCTGTAGCGCACGGCGTACGTCTGCGCCTTGGTCTTGCCCGACGCCGGGATCGTGACGGTGAGCGTGCTCAGGTGCCCGTCGCCGCCGACGACCGCCTCGAACGGCACCTTCTTCGCCTTGTCGCCGAGCGCCTTCAGGGTCTTGTCGGCGAGGATGCCGGCGTCGGTCGACCGGGTGAGATCCGTCGTGCCGGCGAAGTGGCCGGCGCCGGTCCGCCGGATCCCGGCGCCGTTGTCGATCAGCTGCTCGGCGTAGCCGGGATCGGTCGACCCGTCGTAGCCGACCAGATCCTGGGCGTCGGCGCTCATCCTGGCCTTGTCGATCAGCAACCACTTCTTCGGGATCTTCGGGAGCCCGGGGGTGCCGGCCGGATCGAACGCGAGCTTGACCCAGCTCGTCTCGCCGATCGCCCGGATGTCCATGGTCATCGTGAAGGCCTGTCCCCGGCCCTCGGTGAGGCGCATCTCGATGGCCTTCCTCGGCGCGTCGAGGACGCCGGAGTACGGGGACTCGTTGCCCCGCACGTCGAACGCGTAAGCGCCGACGGTCTCGTCCGGCACCGCGGCGAGCAGCGCCTCGCGGGGGTCGGCCGCCGGGCTCGGGGAGTCGGCGACGGCGCTCGGGGAGTCGGCCACGGCGCCGGAGCCGGCGACTCCGCCGCAACCGGCGACGGAGAGGGCCAGGACGGTGGCGAGCCCGGCGAGCTGTGCCTTCTGTGCGGTCATCATCGTCGTCCTTCTCGGGTGGGAGTTTCGGATGTGGATCGCATCCTTCGCATCCCCGCTGCCGCATCGCTGCGGTCGGCTGCCGTCTCGCTGCCGTCTCCCGTTCGGGTCCGGCCGCCGTCCTCTCCCGGTGACCGATGCACCCCGGATGTGATGGGATCGGGGGCATGGCTGCGAACGCGGAGTACGTCTACGTCGGTGGGTACACGGGTGACAAGGGCGGTGAGGCCGAGGGCATCGCCCTGCTGCGCCGCGATCCCGCCTCGGGCGTGCTGACCCGGCTCGGCGTGGCCGCCCGCACCCCCTCGCCGTCGTTCCTCGCCCAGCACCCCACGCTGCCGATCCTCTACGCCGTCAACGAGCTCGAGTCGGCCGGCACGATCAGCGCGTTCACGGTGGCCGGCGACGGTGAGCTCACCCCGCTGTCGGTCCAGGCCACCGGCGGATCCGACCCGGCACACGTCTCGGTCACCCCCGACGGCCGGTTCCTGCTGGTGGCCAACTACAGCAGCGGGTCGGTCGCGGTGCACCCGCTCGACCCCGAGGGCGCCCCGGGCGAGCGCTCCGACCTGCTCGACCTCGAGGGCTCCGGCCCCGACGCGGAGCGCCAGCAGGGCCCGCACGCGCACATGGTGGTCGCCGACCGGGGCCGGGTGCTCGTCGCCGACCTGGGCTCGGACCGGGTGTGGTGCTGCCGGCTCGACCCGGTCAGCGGCCGGCTGAGCATGCTGCCGCCCGCGATCACGGCCAAGCCCGGCACCGGCCCGCGACACCTCCGCTTCGCCCCCGACGGTGCCCTGCTGCTGGTCGGCGAGCTGGCCGGGAACCTCACCTGGTACCACCCGGCCGCCGACGGCTCGCTCGAGTTGGCCGGCGAGGTGGCCGCCAGCACCTCGGACGGGTTCAACTTCCCGTCCGAGATCACCACGGGCCGTGACGGCCGGTTCATCTACGTCGCGAACCGCGGGCCGAACACGGTCTCGGCCTTCAGCTGGGACGGTGAGCGGGCCGAACTGATCGCCGAGGTGCCTACCGGCGGTGACTGGCCGCGGCACATGATCTTGCTCGGGGATCACCTCTACGTAGCGAACCAGCTGTCACACAGCGTGACAGTGTTCAGGATCGATCCCGAGTCCGGCATCCCCGCGGCGCAGGGTGAGCCGATCGCCGAGGCCAGCCCCACATGCCTGCTGCGCTGGACATCGATGACGGTCAGATGATGCGTGAGATGGGGCGTTTCCCGACCGATCCGGAAAATCGGTGAAAACCCGGCAGGGGCGCGCACTGATCGAGAGGACGTCAGCACGGTGCGTAATTTTGTCGGGCAGATGACCTAATCCGAGTAACTTTCCGCCGAACGTATATGGCGCTCAGGTTCCCGGGTGCGCACTATAGAGCGCGTGTCAGGCCGCCATCGTCGAAACTTTAATTTCCGAGGAGCGGGCGTCGTTGGGGCAGCGATGGCGATCATCGTCGTCATTGCCGGGTCGTACCTTGGCTACCAACAACTGTCCGACTCCGGATGCACCGGCTCCGTCCGGTTGACCGTCGCCGCCGCGACGGAGATTGCGCCTGCCGTCGAACAGACGGCGCAGCGCTGGATCCAGGACGGCGCCAACGTCAACGGGACCTGTGTCGCCGTCACCGTGAACGCGGTGAACCCCGCGACCATGGCCGCGGCGGTAGCGAGCGAGCACAAGGTCACGCTGACCGGGCTCGGCGCCGCTCCCGAGTCGGTGAAGGTGCCCGACGTCTGGATCGCCGACTCGTCCACCTGGCTTCTGCGCCTCAAGCAGGAGGCGCCGGGCTTCGTGCCGACCGACGGCAAGCCGATCGCGCAGAGCCCCGTCGTGGTGGCGATGCCGCAGCCGGTCGCCGAGCGGGTCGGCTGGCCCAACAAGAAGCTCGGCTGGAAGGACCTTCTCACCCAGCTGACCACCAGCACCCAGCTGCGCACCGGCCTGGTCGACCCGACCCGCGACGCGACCGGCCTGTCCGGCCTGCTCGCGCTGGGTCAGGCGGCGGGCGCCGGGGCCAAGGCGCAGCAGGCCAAGGTCGGCGCGGTCAAGGCGCTGGCGCAGAGCGCGTCCGCCCTGCGTGACGACCTTCTCCAGAAGTTCCCGCACTCGGCCGACGCGAACGACATCGCGACCAGCCTGAGCGCCGCGCCGCTGTCCGAGGAGGACGTGGTCGCCTACAACGCCGAGAAGCCGCCGGTGCCTCTGGTCGCGCTCTACCTCGACCCGAGCCCGCTGCCGCTCGACTACCCGTACGCGATCATGCCGGAGGTCGACCTGCAGAAGTCGGCCGCCGCGCAGGGCCTGCGCCAGCAGCTCGCCACCGCCTCGTTCAAGAACGCGCTGGCCTCCGCGGGCCTGCGGGCTCCGGACGGCTCGGCCGGCGCCGGGTTCGCCGCCCCGCTCGGCGCGCCCGAGGCATCGCCCGCGATCAGCAGCAGCAGCGGCGCCGAGGGCAAGTCGTCCGGCGGTTCGGCCGCGGCCGGCCTCGAGGCCAGCGCGCTCAGCCAGGTGCTGGGCAGCTGGGCCGCCATCACGCTGCCGGGCCGGGTGCTCGCCGTCTTCGACGTGTCGGGCTCGATGCAGACGCCCGTGCCCACGGCCGGCGGCGCCGACCGAGCCACGGTCACCCGAGGCGCGGCCAAGGGTGGTCTCGATCTCTTCGACGACAAGTGGGCCGTCGGTGTCTGGCTGTTCTCCACGAACATGGACGGCACGAAACCGTACAAGGAGATCGTGCCGATCAGCCCGCTCTCCTCGGCCCGCAGTGACCTCGAGAAGTCGATCGGCAAGATCGTGCCGAAGAGCGGTGGTCAGACCGGTCTCTACGACACGCTGCTCGCCGCCTACCAGCGGGTGCAGAATTCCTGGGAGCCGGGCAAGATCAATTCGGTCATCCTCTTCACCGACGGCGAGAACAAGAACCCGGACGGCATCAGCCAGCAGACTCTGGTCAATAAGCTCAAGCAGCTCAACGACCCGAAGCGGCCGGTGCGTGTGGTCGTCATCGGTATCGGCACCGAGGTCAACCAGAAAGAGCTCGAGACGATCGTGAAGCCGACCAGCGCGGGTGGCGTGTTCATCGCCGAGGACCCCGCGAAGATCGGCGAGATCTTCCTCGAGGCGATCGCGTCGCGCTCCGGGGCGAACTAAGACCCCGCAGACGTACGAGTCAACGGCCGTCACCGCTTGCGGTGGCGGCCGTTGCTGCCTCCGTGAGCCGCCGCAGGGTAGTGTCTGCTGCACCATGGCGCTTCACGAAGGGCCGGACCCGATGCACGCCGCGGCGATCGACGACGCCGCGCAAGCCCTGCTGTTCGCCTGGGATCAGGCGCGCGAGCAGGTCACCCCGCGCTTGTCCTGGCCTCAGCTGAACGCCCTGCTCGCCGTCGAGCGGGCCGAGGGCGTCAATCTGGGCGGTCTAGCCGCCGAGCTCAACATGCTGCTCTCCTCCGCGAGCCGCCTGTGCGACCGACTGGTGGCGTCGGGCATGGTCGAGCGCGTCCCGGGCCGGGCCGACCGGCGCGAGATCGCCCTCTACCTGACCCCGTCGTCCCGGGCCCTGCTGGCCGAGCTGCGCCACATCCGGCGCCTGGCCCTGTCCGCCACTCTCGAGCGCATGTCCGGCTCCGGCCGAGCCGCCCTGCTGCGCGGCCTGACCGAGTACGCCGAGGCCGCCGCCGACGGCGAGACCACCGCCGCCGCGCCCGCCTCGGCCCGCACCGCCTGACCCACCGCGGGCGGGGCCGGCTCGGTCAGCGGCTCAGCCAGGCGGCGGGATCGTCGCGTACGGCCTGGATCACCGTGTCGGCCGCGCCGCGCATCGCGGCGTCCGCGCCCAGCGTGGCCGCTCGCAGCGAGACCGGCGCGAGGCCGGCCGTGAGGACCCGCCGGGCGAGTTCGGTCTCGATGCCGGCGGCCAGCGTGGGCAGCGACGGCGCGTAGGCGCCGCCCAGCACGATCGTGCCGACGTCGAGCAGGTTGACCACCGCCGACAGGGCGATGCCGAGTGCCGAGGCGGCCAGCGCGGCGTCCGCCGCCATCGCCTCCTGGCCCGCGTACTGCTCGAGGCAGCCGTTCGCGCCGCAGCGGCACGGCCGGCCGTCGGGGAAGACCGTGACGTGGCCGATCTCGCCGCTCCAGCCGCGCACGCCGCGGAACAGCTCGCCGTCCAGCACGATGCCCGCGCCGATGCCGATCTCGCCGGAGACGTACAGGAACGTCTGGTTGCCGTCGGGGGCGGCCCGCAGCTCGCCCAGGGCGGCCAGGTTCGCCTCGTTGTCGACCATCAGCGGCAGGCCGGGCAGCAGCGGCGGGATCGACACGTCCTGCCAGCCGAGGTTGGGCGCCACCCGCACCAGGCCGTCGGCGGCGACCAGGCCGGGCACCGCGAGCGCGGCGCCCGCCACGGTCAGCCCGTCGGCCGCGGCGGCGGACAGGGCCCGCTGCGCCAGCGCGCCGAGCGCGTCCAGCGTGGCGGCGGGGGAGAGCGGGCGCTGGTCGCCGTGCTCGACGAACCGGTGCCGTACCTCCCCGGTGAGCGAGACCACGCAGGCGGCCAGGTAGTCGACGTTGATCTCGAGGCCGAGGCCGGCCGGGCCCTCGGCGTTGAGCGCCAGCCCGGCGGCCGGACGCCCGGCCCCGGTGCGCGGCGCCGGGTCGTGCTCGGTCAGCAGCCCACCGGCGATCAGGTCGTCGACCAGCGCCGAGACGGTGGCCCGGGCCAGCCCGGTGGCGGCCGCGATCGCGGCCCGCGATGGGCGGTTCGCGCTGTTTGCCGCTGTCTGCAACACGAGCGCGAGATTGTGGGCTCGCACGCTCGATTGCCGGACGGGAGCCCGGGAAGCACTGAGAAGACGGCCGCTCACGGCCTTGACAATGCCACACCGCGGTCAAATAATTCAACCAATAAACAAATCCGATCTGTTACGTGGAGGCAACCGTGCCGGTCCAGCCCACTCGCGAAGACAAGTTCTCATTCGGCCTGTGGACCGTCGGGTGGCAGGCCCGCGATCCGTTCGGTGACGCCACCCGCGCCCCGCTCGACCCGGTCGAGGCGGTGCACAAGCTCTCCGAGCTCGGCGCCTACGGCATCACGTTCCACGACGACGACCTGGTGCCGTTCGGCGCCGACGCCCAGACCCGGGACGGCGTCATCGCCGGGTTCAAGAAGGCGCTCGACGAGACCGGCATGATCGTCCCGATGGTGACCACCAACCTGTTCACCCACCCGGTGTTCAAGGACGGCGGCTTCACCAGCAACGACCGCTCGGTCCGGCGCTACGCGCTGCGCAAGGTCATGCGCCAGATGGACCTCGGCGCCGAGCTCGGGGCCAAGACCCTGGTGCTGTGGGGCGGCCGTGAGGGCGCCGAGTACGACGTGGCCAAGGACATCCGGGCCGCGCTCGACCGCTACGCCGAGGGCCTCAACCTGCTGGCGCAGTACTCCGAGGACCGCGGTTACGGCCTGCGCTTCGCCATCGAGCCCAAGCCCAACGAGCCCCGCGGCGACATCCTGCTGCCGACCGCCGGCCACGCGATCGCGTTCGTGAACGACCTCGAGCGTCCCGAGCTGTTCGGCATCAACCCCGAGGTCGGCCACGAGCAGATGTCGAACCTCAACTTCGCCCAGGGCATCGCCCAGGCGCTGTGGCACAAGAAGCTGTTCCACATCGACCTGAACGGCCAGCACGGCCCGAAGTTCGACCAGGACCTGGTCTTCGGCCACGGCGACCTGCTCAACGCGTTCGCGCTGGTCGACCTGCTCGAGTTCGGCGGCCCGCAGGGTGGGCCGGCCTACGACGGCCCCCGTCACTTCGACTACAAGCCGTCCCGCACCGAGGACTACGACGGCGTCTGGGCGTCGGCCGCCGCCAACATGCGGATGTACCTGCTGCTCAAGGAGCGCGCCGAGGCGTTCCGGGCCGACCCGGCCGTGCAGGAGGCGCTCGCCGCCAGCGGCGTGGCCGAGCTCAACACCCCGACCCTGAACCAGGGCGAGAGCTACCAGGACCTGCTCGACGACCGCAGCGCCTTCGAGGACTTCGACGCGGACGCGAAGGGGGAGAGGGGCTACGGTTTCGTCAAGCTCCACCAGCTCGCCATCGACCACGTTCTCAAAGCCAACTGAGCCCGAAGGCCAACTGACATGACGCTTGTCGCCGGGATCGACAGCTCCACCCAGTCCTGCAAGGTGGTCATCCGCGACGCGGAGACCGGCAAGCTGGTCCGCCAGGGCCGGGCGAGCCATCCGGACGGCACCGAGGTGCATCCGGACGCCTGGTGGGCCGCGCTGCAAGAGGCGATCGACCAGGCCGGTGGCCTGGACGACGTGGCCGCGGCCTCGGTCGCGGGTCAGCAGCACGGCATGGTGGTGCTGGACGAGAACGGCGACGTGGTCCGCCCGGCGCTGCTGTGGAACGACACGCGCAGCGCCGGGGCGGCCGCCGACCTCATCGCCGAGCTGGGCGGCGGGGACAAGTGGGCCGACGCCGTCGGCATCGTCCCGGTGGCCAGCTTCACGCTGACCAAGCTGCGCTGGCTCGCCCGCAACGAGCCGGCCAACGCGGCCCGGGTCGCCGCCGTCTGCCTGCCGCACGACTGGCTGACCTGGAAGCTCTCCGGGTCGACCGACATCGCGACGCTTCGGACCGACCGCAGCGACGCCAGCGGCACGCTCTACTGGTCGGCCAAGACCAACCAGTACCGGCCCGACCTGCTCGAGCTCGGCTTCGGCCGCCTGATCGCGACACCCGAGGTGCTCGGCCCGACCGGCGTCGCCGGCCACCTGCCCAACGGCGCCCCGCTCGGCCCCGGCGCCGGCGACAACGCGGCGGCCGCGTTCGGCACCGGCGCGGGCCCCGGCGACGTGGTCGTCTCGATCGGCACCTCGGGCACCGTCTTCGTCAGCTCCGGCGTGTCGCCCGACGACCCGAGCGGCACGGTGGCCGGCTTCGCCGACGTCACCGGCCGGTTCCTGCCGATCGTGGTGACGCTCAACGCGGCCCGGGTGCTCGACGCGGCGGCCAAGCTGCTGAGCGTCGACCACGAGCACCTCTCCCGGCTGGCCCTGCAGGCGCCGGCCGGGGCCGACGGCCTGGTCCTGGTGCCCTACCTCGAGGGTGAGCGCACCCCGAACCGGCCGGACGCGACGGGCGCGATCCACGGCCTCACGCTCAAGACCTCCGACCCGGCGCACCTGGCCCGGGCCGCCGTCGAGGGCATGCTCTGCGCGCTGGCCGACGGCCTCGACGCGCTGGTCCGGCATGGCGCCACCGCCAACCGCATCGTGCTGGTCGGTGGCGGCGCGCGCAGCGAGGCGGTCCGCCGCATCGCGCCCGAGCTGTTCGGCCTGCCGGTGCTCGTCCCGCCGCCGGGGGAGTACGTGGCGGACGGCGCCGCCCGCCAGGCCGCGTGGGTGGCCCAGGGCGGCGAGGAACCGCCGGTCTGGTCGGCCGAGACACCGGAGACGTACGACGCCACGCCCGTCCCGCTGATCCGCGAGCAGTACGCGGCCGCTCAGGACGCGGTCATCGACCGTCCCCGCTAACCTTCCTCGGGTGAGCAAGGGCGGCACCGCGCACCGCGTCTACAGCGTCGTGGTCTTCGTGATCCTGGCGTCGCTGGACAACGTGGCGATCGGCCTGGTGCCGCCCCTCTACGGCAGCATCGGCGACACGTTCGGGGTCGGCGAGGGACACATCGCGCTGGCGACCACGATCATGTTCCTGATCAGTGCGGTGGCGGCGATCGGTTTCGCGTACGCCGGGGATCGCACCGACCGCAAGCCGGTGCTCATCCTCGGCACCACCATCTGGGTCGCCGGCACCGCCTGGTCCGGGCTCTCCACCGGCTACCCGTCGTTCCTGCTCGCCCAGGTGGTGGCCGCGTTCGGCCTCGGCGCCGTCGCGTCGGTCAGCTTCGCCGTGGTCAGCGACCTGATCTCGCCGAAGCGCCGCGGCCTGGTGATGAGCTTCTGGGGCCTCTCCCAGGGTGTCGGCACCCTGGCCGGCACGCTGCTGGGCGGCCTGCTCGGCCACAACGACTGGCGCAAGCCGTTCCTGGTCGCCGCCGCGGCCGGCGTGATCGCCACGATCGCCTACCTGTTCACCTACAACGTGCCCCGCGGCGAGAGCCAGCCCGAGCTGGCCGGCGTCGAGTACGACGAGCGGATCCACGTCGGCGACCTGCCGGTGATCCTCGGCCGGCGCACCAACGTCTGGCTGATCTTCCAGGGCTTCTCGGCGCAGATCGCGCTGGGCTCGCTGGTCTGGCTGCCGATCCTGTTCCGCGCCCGGGCCGAGGACCAGGGCTATTCGCCGGGCACGGCGGTCCTGGTCGGCAGCGTCTTCGCCACCCTGTTCCAGCTGGGCGGGGCGCTGAGCATCCTCGGCGGGCTGGTCGGGGACCGGCTGCAACGCCGCACGCCTCGGGGCCGGGCACTGGTCGCGTCCGTCGGCGTGCTCTCGGCCGTACCCTTCTATCTGGTTTTGTTCTTTGTCCCCATGACCATCGACGTGCCCGACGGGGCCGGTTCCGGCACCGTGATCCGGGCCGTCCTCACCGACGTCTTCACCGAGCCGACCGTCGGCTTCTGCCTCGCGATCGCCGTCTTCGCGCTGATGCTCACCTCGGCCAACTCGCCGAACTGGTTCGCGCTGATCGCCGACGTGAACCCGCCCGAGCACCGCGGCACCGTCTACAGCCTCGGCAACCTGGTCAACGGCTTCGGCCGGGCCGGCGGCAACGCGATGGTGGCGGTGGCGTTCCGGGGGCTGGCCGGCGCGTTCCCGCCGCCGCTGAACTACGCCGCCGGGCTCGCCGCCTTCCAGTTCTTCTGGGTGCCGACCGGCGTGATGTTCTGGCTGGCCAGCAGGACGGTGGCGAAGGACATGCGGGACACGCACAACGCCCTGCTGGCCGCGGCCGACTTACGTCAAAGCCCAGACGGTGACGTCGGTGGGGACCCGCCCGTCGGCGTCGAGGGGCTCGCTCGTTAGCAGCACGGTCGCGCCCTCCGGCAGCGGCACGGGCTCGGCGCCGAAGTTGGTCAGCACCAGCACGTCGCCGTTGTGGAACGCCAGGACGTCGTCGGGCGCCTGCTGCCACGCGATCGAGCCGTGGCCGAGGGCGTGCTCCTTGCGGGCCGCCAGCGCCGCCCGGTAGAGCTCCCAGGTCGAGCCGGGGACGCCCTGCTGACGGTCGAGCGCGTACTCGGCCCAGCTGGCCGGCTGCGGCAGCCAGCTCGCGTCGGAGGGGCCGAAGCCGTACGACGGGGCGTCCGCCTCCCACGGGATCGGCACCCGGCAGCCGTCGCGGCCGACCACGGTGCCTCCCGACCGCGGCCGGGCCGGGTCCTGCCGGTGCTCGTGCGGCATGGTGGTGTGCTCCGGCAGCCCGAGCTCCTCGCCCTGGTAGAGGTAGGCCGATCCGGGCAGCGCCAGCATCTGGAGGGTGGCCGCGCGGGCCCGGCGCAGGCCGAGTGCCGTGTCCGGCTGGGGGTCCTCGGGGCCGACGCCGTGCAGCCGGCCCTGCCCGGCCGGGAACCCGAGCCGGCTGGCGTGCCGCACCACGTCGTGGTTCGACAGCACCCAGGTCGTGGTCGCGCCGACCTCGTCGTTCGCCTCGAGCGTGGTGTTGATCGTGTCGCGCAGCGCGGCCGGCCGCCACGGCGCCTCGAGGTAGAGGAAGTTGAACGCCTGGTGCATCTCGTCCGGCCGCACGTAGCGGGCGAGCCGCTCGGCCGGCTGCACCCAGGCCTCGGCGACCAGAATGCGGCCACCGGCGTACGTGTCGAGCAGTCGCCGCCACTCCCGGTAGATCTCGTGCACGCCGTCCTGGTCCCACATCGGCGGCGGCGGGCCGACCGGCTCGAGCCCGCCGAGCACCGACGTGGGGTAGTCGTACTCGGCCAGCGTCGCCTCCTTGACCAGGCCGTGCGCGACGTCGACCCGGAAGCCGTCCACGCCCCGGTCGAGCCAGAACCGCAGGACGGCCTCGAACTCGGCGCGCACCTCGGGGTTGCCCCAGTCGAGGTCGGGCTGGCTGATGTCGAACAGGTGCAGGTACCACTGGCCGTCCGGCACCCGCTCCCAGGCGCTGCCGCCGAACATGCTGGTCCACGAGTTGGGCGGGAGCGCGCCGTCCGGGCCGCGGCCCTCGCGGAAGATGTAGCGGTCGCGCTCGGGGCTGCCCGGCGCCGCGGCCAGCGCCTGCCGGAACCATTCGTGCGCGCTCGACGTGTGGTTCGGCACCAGGTCGACGATGATCTTCAGGCCCAGGTTGTGCGCCTCGGCGATCAGCTTGTCGGCGTCGCCGAGGTCGCCGAAGAGCGGGTCCACCGAGCGGTAGTCGGCCACGTCGTAGCCGGCGTCGTTCTGCGGGGAGGGATAGAAGGGCGAGAGCCAGACGGCGTCGACGCCGAGGTCCCTGAGGCGGGGCAGGCGCCCGGTGATGCCGGGCAGATCGCCCATCCCGTCGCCGTCGCTGTCCGCGAACGAGCGGGGATAGACCTGGTAGATGACGGCGTCGCGCCACCATTGGTTGACCATGCCGCCAGGCTAGTCGTCGAGGATGGCGGCGAATCTCTCCTCGGCGAGGTCGAGCTGGTCGAGGATGTGGTCCTTGGCCGCCAGCGAGAGCGGCGTGTCCGGCCGGCCGACCAGCTCGCGCAGCTTGGGCACCAGCGGGCGGTACTTGGTGGCCGACGAGAACGCCTTCGCCGGCGTGGTGTGCACGACGCCCACGCCGTTGTCGGTGAAGTCGGACACCTTGATCACCCGAGCCCACGGGTCGCGCTCGAGGCTGGCGGCCACGTGCTCGCGGTACTGCTCGTGGCGGTCGCGCTCGGGGTCGTACTCCGGGTTGGTGACCGAGCGCACCAGCTCGGCCACCCGCGGGTTGAAGCGCCGCGTCAGCTCGGCGATGGCCGCCTCGGTGAGCTCGGTGTGCGTGCCCTCGGCGAGCATGCCCAGCTCGGCGGGGTGGTCCTCGACGGCGTCGTGCAGCAGGGCCGCGGTCAGCACGTCGACGTCGTGGATGCCGTAGTACTTGATGATGCGGATCGCCACCCGCAGCAAGTGGTTCAGGTATGGCTCGCGCACCCGCCGGTCGTCGGCGTGCAGCTTGGCGGCCAGGTCGAGCGCCGTGACGAGCTGGTCGCGCTCCTCGGGCGGGAACGACTCCACCTCCAGGAGGAACCGCTCGCGCAGCCCCTCCACGCCATAGACCTCGGTGATCGCATGCAACGGCATCGACAGCAGCATCCGTGGCGCCATGCCGACACTTTAATGGTCAGTTCCCGGTGGTGGAGCGCATCGGGACCGGCCGGGGTGACGGGCGCCGGGCGCCGGGCGCGGCCGGCGTGGCGATCGACGCCTGCTTGAGTGACCAGGCGTTACTGCTTTCGGCGTGCACGCCCCGCTTCGGGTTGCCGGCGCCGTCGGTGAACTCCTCCTCGGTCATCGCCTGGAGAGCGCTCAGCGCCACCCCCACGATCGTGGCCGCGGTGATCAGCGTGATCGGGACGATCATGGTGAGCGGCGTGATGCCGTGCACCTGCGCGACGACGTCCGGGTCGAGGTGGACGGCCATCGCCGCCATGCCGGTGTAGTGCATGCCGCACACGGCGATCCCCATGATCCCGGCGGCGAGGCTGACCCGGGCCCAGCCGCGCACCGAGACGGCGAACCAGAGCGCGACCGTGGCCGCGACGACGGCGATGATCACCGAGGCCACCACCAGCGACAGGTTGTAGCTCATGTGGCCGGCCACGTGCAGGCCCTCCATGCCGGTGTAGTGCATGACGATCACGCCCCCACCGGTCAGCGTGCCGGCGACGATCACCTTGGGCAGGCTGCGCTTGCCGTGCCCGACGATCAGCAGGCCGAGCCCGACCGCGACGACGGCGGCGATCATGCTGAGCAGGGTCATCGGGAGGTCGTAGCGGACCGGGCTGGCCGGCACGTCGAAGCCGAGCATCGCGGCGAAGTGCATGAGCCAGATCGCGCCGCCGCCGATGGCGAACGCGGCGATCCCCAGCCATCGGTTGCGCCGGCCGCGGGTGCGGGCGTCCCGGGCGCGGGCCGTGCAGAGCAGCCCGAAGAACGAGCCCAAGTAGGCCAGCAGGTAGGCGGCGAGGGGGTTGAAGACACCGTACGTGAAGTGATGGACCTCGGTCACTGCGGCAACCTCGCGAAAGATCGACGAATATTCGCAGGTGATTTACGGCCAAATACGCGGACGCTCATCGCACGCTGTGTGCGGGCCCATCACAAAGAGGAACCGGGACCGCCATGTCGGCGATCCCGGTTCTTCGGTTCGGTTCGGGGGGAGTGGCGATGATCAGGTGAAGATGCTGACACCGCCGGGGCCCACCAGCAGGCCGACAATGATCAACACGATGCCCCAGAGGAGCTGCCGCCGGAACAGCGCGAGGATGCCGGCGACCACCAGGATGACTGCGAGGATCCAGAGGAGAACGTCCATGCAGACCGGTTACCCGGACGCCCCGAAAAGGAAACCCACTTACGTGGCGACCAGTTCGAGATCGACTTCTTCGGAAAGAAGCTGGTAGACGTTGTACGCCTGCTTGATCACCGGGTGGGCCACGTTGCGCACCGGGACCCCGCCCGGCGTACGCCCGCGCTCCGACCCGTGGTGGGCGTGCCCGTGCAGCGCGAGCGCCGTCGGGGCCGCGTCGATCGCCCGGCCGAGCTGGTAGCAACCGAGGAACGGGTAGATCTCCAGCGGCTCGCCGAGCAGCGTGTCCGGCACGGGGGCGTAGTGCGTCAGCGCCACCAGCGCGTCGACCTGGAGCGACAGCAGCGCGTCCTGAAGGCGCTCGGCGATCACCTCGGTGGTGCCCACGAAGTCCTTCATCTCGCGCTCGCCGAAGTTGCTGGCGCACGCGCCCGCGAACCCGCCGCCGAAGCCCTTCACGCCCGCGATGCCGAGCCGGTGCCCGTGCAGCTCGAGGACGGTCGTCTCGCCCTCGAGCACGGTGATGCCCGACTCGGTCAGCACCTCGGTCACCCGGGCCTGCTGGTCGCTCTGGTGGTCGTGGTTGCCCAGCACGACCACCACCGGCACGCCCAGCCCGCCGAACTCGGTCGCGAAGCAGCGCGCCTCCTCGACGGTGCCGTGCCGGGTCAGATCGCCGGCGACGAGCAGCGCGTCGGCCCGCTCGGGCAGCTGCTCGAGGGCCGGCCGAAACCGGCCCAGCACGTCCTCGTCCACGTGCACGTCGCCCACGGCGGCGATCCTGATCATGAAATCTCCTCCACCTCGCTGGGCGCCTGGGCCCGGGTGATGCCGATGTCGCAGGTGATCTGCACGTCCGGGAAGCGCTCGTTGATCTGCCGGCAGATCTCGTCCCGCCGGTGCGGGCTCTCCACCTCGCCGCCCAGCACGAGCACGTGCTCGCGGCGGTGCACGGTGATGCCGAGTTCGGCGATCCGCCCGTCGGTGAGCAGGCTCTGGATCTCGGCTTCCAGGTATTCGTCGAGTTGAGTGCTCATCTGTCTCCCCTACCCCCATCCGGCTCGTTCCCACCGAAGGGAACGACGTCCAACCGGTCGAGCAGAATCAGGAACGCCTCGGCGTACGGCGATCGGGTCGTCTCCCGCCGGACCCGCGCCCAGTCGATCTGCTCACGCAGCGACCGAGCCACCGGGAAGCCGGTGGCGAAGTCGCAGTAGTGCTGGCTGTAGCTCAGCAGTTTGTGAATCATCAGCTGGGTGGCCGAGATCACCGGCATGCTGATCGCCTCGACCGAGATCAGCTCGGTGTCGCGCAGCGTCTCGTCGGTGACCGGCGACTCGACCGGCCGATGGATGAGGTCCACCATCCGGTCGTCGTCGTAGACCTTGACCAGCCAGTCCTCCGGGGGCTGCTCGGTGCGGAAGCCGACCGCCGAGAGGGCCTTCAGCGCCTGCTCGGCGTCCTGCTCACGGAGCAGGAAGTCGACGTCGTGGTCGCTGGAGTGACCGCCGTGCGCATACACCGCGAAGCTCCCCCCGAGCGCGAACGGGATGTCGGCCGCCTTGAGGGTGGAGGCCACCCGCTTGAGCGTGCCGGCCAAGCCTTCGTCCACGTGGTGCGGCATGGGCGTTCTCCTGTTCGACGTGTGTGCGGTCCGTGCCGTAGTGCCGTACCCGGGCCCGCTTACCCTTGAACCTCACGTCAAAATCAACTGCTACACCCGATTTTGGTACGGAATGAGCACCGTCGCTGTGAAACGCCCTGGCCAGGCCCGGTTACCGTTGGTAGGCATGACCCGCCAGCCACGAACCATCGCCCTGGTCGGCATCGACGGATCGGGCAAGACCACCCAGGCCCACCGCCTCGCCGACGACCTGGCCGCCTCGGGTTTGCGAGCCGCCTACCGCCGCAACGCGGGCGGCCGCCGCTGGTTCGGCCGCCTGGCCCAGCGCCTCGGCCGCGGCGACGACGCCGAAGACCTGCTCGGCCGCCCCGGCATGCTGTTCGTCGAGTCGCTGCTGCGCTGGCTGGCCATCCTGCGCACCCTGCTGCGCCGCGCCTTCACCGGCGAGATCACCGTGATGGACCGCTACGCCGCCTGCCAGTACGCGAGCCTGCGTGCCCGGGCCGCGGCCCCGCACGCCGAGCGCCGGGCCCGCCTGGCCTACCGCCTGTTCCCGCGCCCGGACGTGACCTTCCTGCTGGCCGTGGACCCGCAGACCGCCCACGACCGCATCGAGCGCCGCGGCTACGACCACGAGACCACCGACTACCTGTCCGCCGCCGAGGCCGCCTATCGTTCGCTCCCCGAGTACGACGACTTCGTCGTCATCGACGCCAACGGCACCCCGGCCGAGGTGGCCGCGGAGATCCGCGCCCGCCTGCCGCTCCCGGCCCCCGTCACCCCGGCCCGCTCCCGAGTCCGCACCATGATCCTGGCCGGCGCCCCGCTGCTCGCCGGCGCGACCGCCCTCGGCTACCAGCTGGCCGAGGCCCTGTAGACCGCCGCCCGCCACCCTCAGCCAGCCGCTGTCTGCTTACCTCCGGCTCTGCTTACCTCCGGCTCTGCTTACCTCCGGCTCTGCTTACCTCCGGGCTCGCCCACTGCTGGCTCTGCTTACCTCCGGCTCTGCTTACCTCCGGGCTCGCCCACTGCTGGCTCTGCTTACCTCCGGGCTCGCCCACTGCTGGCTCTGCTTACCTCCGGCTCTGCTTACCTCCGGGCTCGCCCACTGCTGGCTCTGCTTACCTCC
>NZ_JBVJIU010000008.1:0-37703 GCF_055586105.1 Actinoplanes sp. NPDC051537 | reverse complement strand
CCGGCTCTGCTTACCTCCGGGCTCGCCCACCGCCGGCTCTGCTTACCGCCGGCGCTGCTCACGCCGCCCGGCTCCCCGCTCGACGACGGCTGAATGCTCGGCGCGGTGGCTCCCGGCGGTTACCCCGCCTTCGTGGCGCGGCGGGTCGACGGCCTGTCCTCGGGCTCGCGGCCGATCAGCGACCCCACGCCTCGCGCGAGAGGCGCGCTGCGGCGCCGCCGACCGCCCGGATCGCGGGGCGACTGGGCGGGGCTGGGCTCGTGCGGTTGGGCGACCCGAAAATCCCGTATCCCCGCATGTTCTTGATCTTCAAGCCGCCGGAAACCCCCGCTACGCCTGGCCGTAGACCGGGATCGTCGCGCCCGTTGTCGGGGCTGACTCGTCGGATGCCAGGAAGACGATGGTCGGGGCGATCTCCTCCGGTCGCACCCAGCGGGAGAAGTCGGCGTCCGGCATCGCGCGGCGGTTGGCCGGGGTGTCGATGACGCTCGGCAGGATCGTGTTGCAGCGCACCTTCTGCTTCCGGTACTCGACCGCGACCGCGTTGGCGAACGCCAGCACCGCGGCCTTGGCCGTCACGTAACCGGCGGCGCCCGGGAACGGGGCCACGGCGGCCCTCGACGAGACGCAGACGATGCCTCCGCCGCCGGCCGCGATCAGCCGGGGCAGGGCCGCGGCCGTCACCAGATAGGTCGGGCGGAGGTTGAGCGCGAGCAGCCGTTCGAAATCCGTGAAAGGGGTGTCGGCCACGAGACCGCTACCGGCGTACGCCCCGGCGAGATTGACCACCGCCCGCAGCGGCGCCCCGGATTCGGCCGCGGCGACGGCGATGGCGGCAGTGACGTCGGTCTCATTCGAGAGGTCGGCCTCGATCGCGATCGCGCCCTTCGGCGGGCCCGAGGAGCCTGGCCGCACGGGCGCCACGACGCGCCAGCCGCCGGCCACGAAGGCCTCCACCGTGGCCCGGCCGAGCCCGCCCGCGCCGCCCGTGACGAATACCGTGCGCCCGTTGTCCATGGGGATCATGCTGCCCGCTCATCCGCCGCGGACGGTGTGGTTTTCGTCACGGTCGCCGCAGGATGATCTGGTGATCGCCTTTCGTTGACGAAAGGGCCGTCACCTGCATGGGCGTCACCCTTGCGGGCGAGTTGAACTGCGGCTCCGCGTGCCGCATTGTGGCAGGTGTCCCGTTCGGTCCGGCCTAACGGGATCTTTTCGATGAGGCTTTTGTTTCAAGCCGGTCGCGAACCTGTCGATGCTGCACGTGAACCCGGGAAGCCGAGTGGCCGTACTGGGTAGTGACGAGTGTCCCATGGTCAGTGGTGATGCCCGTCGCTGCGACGGATGAGGGGCCGATGGTGTCATTGAGGCTAGCGACGGGTATGCGTCTTGGTACGCGACCGACGCGCCGGCAGCGGCACGCGAATGCCGCGACGAGAGCCCTCCTCAGGAACATCGCACGCGGCTCTCAGCAATCACCCAGGCATTCGTGACACTTTCGACCCACCAGCCGGAATCAGTGCGACCAGTCATTTGTTGTGTAGATGCCAGTAACCGCAATGAACGTACTGCGGGCGTTACGGGGAGGAACTGATGAACACAGGGTTTGCCCGTAACGGGGTAAGAAGTGAACGCAATGAGGGGACCGTGGGCAACGTGGAGAAGAACACCGTGATGCGGACCGACCAGGTCGCCGAGGAGCGAGACCTGGTCGGCGTCTATCTGCACGAGATCTCCCGGACGCCTCTGCTGAGCGCGGCCGAGGAAGTCGACCTTTCCAAGCAGATCGAGGCGGGCCTGTACGCGGAGTTCCTGCTCGACGAGGGTGAGATGCCTCGCGGCGTGAGCCGTGAAGAGCTCGAGCGGATCGTCCACGAGGGTCAGCGGGCGAAGGATCTGTTCATCCGGGCCAACCTGCGACTCGTCGTGTCGATCGCGCGGCGCTACGTGCGATCCGGCATGCCGATGCTCGACCTGATCCAGGAGGGCAACACCGGCCTGGTCCGCGCCGTCGAGAAGTTCGACTACGAGCGCGGCTACAAGTTCTCGACGTACGCGACGTGGTGGGTGCGCCAGGCGATCAGCCGGGCCATCGCCCAGCAGGAGCGCACCGTGCGACTCCCCGTGCACCTGGTCGAGGACGTCAACCGGATGCGTAACGTCACCCGCCAGCTCGTCCGCGAGCTCGGCGCCGACCCCGAGCCCGACCAGATCGCGGCGGCGCTCGGTGTGACCGTGGAGCGGGTCAACGAGCTCACCCGCTGGGCTCAGGACACCGTCTCGCTCGACACCCCCGTCGGCGACGACGGCGACACCAACCTCGGCGACCTGGTCGCCGACAGCGACGCCCCCTCCCCGGAGGAGATCGTGCTGACCGCTCTCGAGCGGCAGCGCATCGAGGGCCTGCTCAACCACCTCGACGACCGGTCGGCCGGCATCATGCGGGCGCGGTACGGCCTCGAGGACGGCCGGGAGCACTCGCTGACCGAGGTGGCGTCGCGCTTCTCGCTCAGCCGGGAGCGCATCCGTCAGCTCGAGATCCAGGCGCTCGGCCGGCTGCGTGAGCTGGCTCGGGCCGAGGGCCTCCAGGCCGCCTGACCCCCCCGACGAGACGCGAAAGGCCGGTACCCCCTCGGGTACCGGCCTTCTTGATGTCCGCGTTCGGTTACTTCACCCGGCCGTAGCCGTACGGGGTCATGATGTTGATCGTCCGCTTCTTGATCGGCTCGCCCTCGCGGGACGCGTCGATGATCATGCCGCCGCCGACGTACAGGCCGACGTGGCCGAGGCTGCGATAGAACACCAGGTCGCCCGGTTGCAGCTGGGACTTGGTGATGCGGGCCGTGGCGCTGTACTGCGCGGCCGCGTTGTGCGGCAGCGACTTACCGGCCTTGGCCCAGGCGGCCATGGTCAGGCCCGAGCAGTCGAAGGTGTTGGGCCCGGAGTCGCCGTACCCGTAGTACGCCGGCTTGTTCGCCTGCACGTACGCGAAGTCGACCGCGATGCCCGCCGAGCCGGAGATGTTCGGCGCCTTGCCCGCGGCGCCCGAGACGCCGGTCTCGGTCGCGCTGCCGAACGCCTGCTCTCGCATGGCGCGCAGCTTCTTGATGTTGCTCTCGATCGTCTTCTTGCGCGTCGCCATCGCCTTGAGCTGCGCCTGCTGCTTGGCCTGCGTCGTCTTCAGCGCGGCCTGCCGCTCGGCGAAGGTCTGCGTGGTCTGCGCGTAGTCGTCGATGTCGCGCTGGTTCGACCGGCTGATCATGTCGAGGTAGCTCATCCGGTCGATCAGGCTGCTCTGGTCGCCGCCGAGCAGCGCGGTCATCGGACCGACCCGGCCCTGCATGTACGCGGTGGAGGCGACCGACTGGACCTGGGCCTCGGCGACCACCATCTTCGCCTTGGCCGGAGCGATCGACGCGGCCAGCTTCTTCTGGTCGTCGCCGGTCTTCTTCAGGTCGATGTTGAGCTTGTTGTACGACTCGGTGATGTCCTCGAGTTGGTTCGAGGCGGTCTCGATCTGCTTCTTGAGCTCGCTCTCGGACGGCGCCGCGTGTGCCGAGGTCGCCAGGGACCCGGTCAGCGCGATCGCCATGGCCGCGACCGCGAGAGACCGCAGGCTGGTGCGGGGGGTTGGCACCGGTTGCTAGACCTTTCTTCCGCTTGTGCCACCTACCGGGTTAGCTGACGGATTCGGGCGGAAGAAGGCCCTACCGCTGGAACAGCGGATTCACCCCAGGAACGCGGTTCCCCGGTTCGGCCGAGACGTGGGGGGCACGTCGCGCCGATTCGGCGGCGTTGGCCGGCGCCACCCGAGGGAAGTGGCTGCGGACCGAACCAACCGCATTAACTTATCGATGCGCGAAACAAAATCAAGGTCTCTGCGCGGGATTTAAGGTAAACGCCAGATATGCACCAATGATCCCGATAACGCATTGTCATTCGGCGAAGACTCGGCGTTATTCCGGCCGTCAAACGGGACTTTTCGCCAGCTCCGCGGGAACCCACGCGTTGGTGACCTTACGCTCGGCCCAGAACGAGAGGAAGGGGATCGTTCCGGCGGCCATGACGAGGAGCATCCGCAGGAACGGCCAGCCCGCCCGGCGCGCCAGATCGAACGTCAGCACCAGGTAGACCATGAAGAGGAAGCCGTGGGCCGGGCCGACGATCGCGACGACCGTGTCGTTGTCACCGAGATACTTCAGCGGCATGCCGACCAGCACGAGCGTGAGCAGGCAGACGCCGACGATCCACGCGATGATCCGGTAACGGATGAGGGCTCCCTGCACGATCCACTTCCTATTTCTTCGGCGAGTTTCCGGGGTAGTCCGTCGCCCGGGCGCCCGGGTGGGCCGCCAGCCAGGCGAGGTAGTCGTTGTACGCCTCCAGCTCCGGGTCGTCCTCGGCGGGTGGCGCCGCGACGGCGACCCGGACCGGCCGGCCGGCGGTGACCGGCGAGCCCGGGGGCCGCACCGGTGCATCCTCCTCGGGTGGCCGCGCCGGGCGCCGGGCGAGCTGCACCTCGCGCACCCAGAGGAAGGCGAAGAAGGCCGCGAAGACCGGCCACTCGAAGGTGTAGCCCCAGCTGAGCGTGTTGCCACCGCTGGCCCGGCTGAACTGCCACCAGCCCAGCCCGAGGCAGCCCACCACGGCGGCGAGCGCGAGGACGTGCCGGGCGATCCACGCCGGCGTCCACAGCCCCTTCATGCCCACGAGCGTACCGGCGGGTGTTTGATCGCCGTCCGCACGGGCAACGCTCCCTTACCGGCCCGACCAGCGGAGGTAGCGATGCTCGACAACGAGATCGGCGTGGACCCCGCCACGCTCGCGGACGACGACCTGTTCCGGGAGCTGACCAGTCTCTACCGCGCGCGCCTGGAGACGCTGCGGCACGGCCCCGACGCGGCCCTGGACAACCACTTCCGGCGCACGGCCGACCTGGAGACCGAGTACATGGCTCGCCACCCCGGCCGCGAGGTGGACCCGTCCCGCCTGACCCAGGCCTTCTGACCGCGACCGGAAGTGACTCAGGTCACAATCGCTCACGGAATCGGGCCGGGCGACCGACGGTTGAGAATAGATGTCGGTGTGTCCAGTGTCCCCGGGCCTCACCACTAATGCCTTCACGGAATACCGTTCGGCTGGAGCCGTGTCGTGCCACTCGCCGAGAGGCGACATGCACACCGACATCTCTTGCGCGGCCCCCGGGTTCTCCCGGGGGCCGCGCGGTGTTTCACGGCCCTTCGGGGCGGGGTACTTCGTCGATCATGACTGAGGACCGCATCGAGCAACGCGCCGCCGAACTGCTCCCCGAAGAGCGCGCGGCCGGCAGCGCCGACCCGCAGGCGCAGGCTGAGGCGATCCTCGCGGAGTCCGACGAGCGCGAGGACGACCCGGAGCCGCGGGAGAACCGGACCTCGGACGACACCACCCGGTAGGGGCATCGAACTTCCGTGTCTGTCGATGGTCATGGCATAGTGCCGGGCGTGTCTGCCCTGAATCGCCGGATTTCTGCCCCCAAACGTGGGCCCGCGCGCGTGCTGAGTCGTCTCACGCGTGCGCGTCGGCCGCGTCCGGCGGCTCTCAGCGACTCGGCTCCGCCGACTGATAGTCCAGGCTTGGGTAGCGACATGGCTCCGCCGACTGATAGTCCAGGCTTGGGTAGCGAAATGGTCGAACTGGCGGGACTGCTGCACGAGGTGTCGGTGCGCCTGCTCGGCGCGGAGAGCTTCGGCGCGGCGCTGGAGCGCCTCGCGTCGTTCGCGGTGGGTGCGGTGCCGGGCGCGGTGCGTTGCTCGGTCGCGCTGATCGGCGAGGGCGGCCCACTCAGCTGCACCGCCTACGGTCCGAGCGGCGAGGGCGTCGATGAGCTCCAGTACGCGTTGAGCACCGGCCCGGGCCTCGACGCGGCTCGCGGCCGCTCGCTCGTCACGGTCGCCGACCTGGCGACGGACGAGCGCTGGCCCGAGCTCGCCGAGCCGGCCCGGGCCGAGGGCGTCCGGTCGGTGGTGGCCGTGCCCCTGGACGTGCCGCGCGCCGAGGTGGGCTCGCTCAGCCTCTATCTGGATCGCCCCGGCGGCCTCGGCCCCGACCTGACGCTGACCGCCATGGCGCTGGTCGGCCAGGCCGAGGTCCTGCTCGGCGAGATCCGCCGCCGCGACGAGTCGAGCACCAGCGCCGCCGTCGACCGTGCGGTCGGCGTGATCATCGCCCAGCGTGGCTGCGGCGTGCGCGAGGCCTACGACGTGCTCGGCGAGACCGCCCAGCGGCTCGGCCTCGACCGCCAGGCCGTCGCCGACCGCCTGATCGCGGCCGTCGCCCGCAACGCCTGACGGCGTCTGGCCCGCGCGTGGCGGTGAGCAGAGCTGGGCGTCTGGCCTGCGCGCCGAGGTGAGCAGAGCTGGGCGTCTGGCCTGCGCGCCGAGGTGAGCAGAGCTGGGCGTCGGGCCCGCGCGCCGAGGTGAGCAGAGCAAAGGGCCGAGGCGCGGTCGCCTCGGCCCTTTGCCTGCTGGTGGGTGCCGGTCAGCCGGCGGAACCGTCCTTGCCGGCCGGGACCGGGTGGTTCCTGTCGGTGAGCGGGCCCGCGCCGACCTCGCCCGGCACGCCGTCGCTGTTCTCCGCGGCCAGGATGTCCGCCTCGCGCTGCGCCTGGGCCGAGCGCTGGGCCAGCGGGATCTCGGGCAGGAAGAAGACCACCACGAGGCCGACGATCATCACGGCCAGGGCGAGCAGGAAGACCACCTGGATGCCGTCCGAGAAGCCGACCTTGAAGGGGTGCGCGAGCACGTCGGTCAGCTTGTTGATCCAGGAGGTGTCGCTCAGATCGCCGCCGCCACCGGCGGTCGCGTCCTGCAGGATCTTCGCCTGGTCGGGGTGCGCGGCCAGCGCGGCCTTGAACTGGTCGGTGCCGGCGGCCGAGGTGAACGCTCCCTTGATCTTGCCGGGGAGCACGTTGAAGAGCACCGACAGGAAGATCGCGGTGCCGAGCGTGCCGCCCATCGAGCGGAAGAACGTCACCGAGCTGGTGGCCACGCCGATCTCGCGCGGGCTCACCGCGTTCTGCACCGCGGTGATCATCGGCTGCATGTTGCCGCCCAGGCCGAGGCCCATCACCACCATGATCAGCATGGTCTGCCAGAGCGGGGTGTCCGCGCCGATGGTGGCGAAGAGCCCGAGGGACACGACCATGAGGCTGCTGCCGATGATCGGGAAGATCCGGTAGCGGCCGGTACGGGCGATCAACTGACCGGCGGTGATCGAGCCGGCCATGATGCCGAACACGAATGGGATCATCTGCAGCCCGGCGAGGGTGGCCGAGGAGCCCTTCACGATCTGGAGGTAGAGCGGGACGGTCATCAGGCCGCCGAACATCGCCATGCCGAGGATCGAGCTGGACACGGCGCCGACGCTGACCGTGCGGTTGCCGAACAGCCGCAGCGGCAGCAGCGCCTCCTCCTTGTACGCGCGCTCGGCGAACACGAACGCGACGATGCCGATCACGCCGATCACGTAGCAGAGGATCGAGCGGCCGGAGTCCCAGCCCCACGTGCGGCCCTGCTCGGCCACGGTCAGCAGCGGCACGAGGCCGATGATCAGGGTGAGCGCGCCGGGCCAGTCGATGCGGTGGTTGACCCGGTGGTGGGGGAGGTGCAGCACCTTGGCCACGACCGCCATGGCGGCGATGCCGATCGGCACGTTCAGGTAGAAGACCCAGCGCCAGCCGTCCACCCACAGAATCTTGTCGGCACCCGCGAAGAAGCCGCCGAGGATCGGGCCGAGAACGCTCGCGGTGCCGAAGACGGCGAGGAAGAAGCCCTGGTAGCGGGCTCGCTCGCGGGGCGGCACGATGTCGCCGATGATCGCCAGGGCCAGCGACATGAGGCCGCCGGCGCCGATTCCCTGGATCGCGCGGAACGCCGCCAGCTCGTACATGTTCTGGGAGAGGCCGCAGAGCATCGAGCCGACGATGAAGATGCCGATCGCGAACAGGAAGAACGGCCGCCGCCCGTAGATGTCGGACAGCTTGCCGTAGAGCGGCGTGGAGATCGTCGACGTGATCAGGAAGGCCGTCGTGGCCCACGCCTGCAGGTCGAAGCCGTGCAGGTCGTCGGCGATCGTCCGGGTGGCCGTGGCCATGATCGTCTGGTCCAGGGCGGCCAGGAACATGCCCATCATCAGGCCGGCGAGAACCGTGAGGATCTGACGGTGGGTGAAGTCCGCGGTGCCGGTGGGCGGCGGCGCGGTGGTCTCGGTGTTGCTCACGCGTTCTCCCGTGGTGGTGTCGCGGCCGGCTCGCTGCGCAGATGCGCTTCGACCGCGCTGTTGAATTCGGTGAAGAGCTCGACGAACGCCTCGACCCGCCCGGCCGGCCAGCGCTCGAGCACCGCGGCGAGGAAGGCCTCGCGGGCGTCGTGCAACTCGCGGCAGGCGGCGAGACCCTCCTCGGTGATGGCCAGGCGGGACGCCCGGCCGTCCTCCGGATCTGCCTCGCGGCGGGCCAGGCCCGCCTTCACCAGCTGTGCGGCCTGCCGGCTGACCGTGGAGGGGTCGGCCTGCTTGGCCTCGGCCAGGTCGGTCACGCGCATCGGACCGTGGAACCGCAGAGGGAAGAGCAGCATCAACGCGGAGAACTCCGCACCCAGGTCTCCCCGGTTGAGCATGCCCTTCGCCCGGGCGCCGAGCCGGAAGAACCGCATAAGTTCGTCGGCCAGACGCGAGGCGCCACCGGCCGCGTCCATCGTCTGCACGTGCTGCCGTCCCGAAAAGATTGATTGATGCATGCAGCGTACAACTTGTTGTGTGATGAAAGCATCTCGCTAACGGCCACAGAAAGTGACGCTCATCGCATTCGCCAGACCCCGGTCGTCAGCGTCTCTGCCTCCTCGAGCGCGGCGGGCACCGGCACGGTGTACTCGGCCACGCGCTCGAACAGCCGAGCCGGGAAATACCCGCGTCCGGGGTCGCCAACCAGGACCGTGACGGAATTCCGCCGTTCCATCCGAAGATCGCTGGTGATGGCCGCCGCGACGGTGGGGCTGTAGAAGACGTCGCCGGCCAGGATCACCTCGGCGTCGGCCACGTCATCGCTCAGAGTGACGTGGTTGGCGGCCGCGTTGCGGTGGGCGGCGGCGACCGCGCGGGGGTCGATGTCGGCGGCGGCGACCTCGGCGGCGCCGGCCCGGGCGGCGGCGATCGCGACGATTCCGGAACCGGTGGCGATATCCCGTACGCGTTTGCCGGCCACCACCTCGGGATGGTCGAGCACATAGCGCGCGAGGGCCTGGCCGCCGGCCCACGCGAACGACCAGAACGGGGGTGGTTCGTCGCTGCGGAACTCGCCGCCGGTCAGGTCGAAGAGGCCGGTTCGGGGGTCGGCCAGATGGAGCGAGATCTCGGGGGTCAGCGGTACCGGTCGGAGCACCCGCCGAGTCTAATTTTTGGCTTAACTTTTGACGGCCGCGGGCGGCGCCGCCATGACCAGTTTGGCCCGGTATTCGCTACGCGCCTCGGCCGCCCACGGCGCGTCCTCCTCCTCGAGCAGGGGACGGCTCGCGAGGAACGCGGCGGCGGTCAGCGGCTTGATCGCACGCTGCGCGGGCCGGCTCGCGGCGGCGGCCACCAGCTCGTCGAATCGAGCCACGTCGACGCGTACGCGATCGGGATCGAAGCGCACCCGGCCACGGTGCGTGATCAACACGGAATCGCGCGTGGTCGCACCCGGCTCCAGGTGGGCCCGCAGAACCGACAAGTCGGCCTCGACGGACTTCTTGCCCGTGGTCAGCAGCTCCGCCAGCTCCGAAATGGACACCTCGCCGCGCAACGCGATCAGGGCGAGGAGGTGCCGCGGCCGGTCGCCACCGAAGTCGGCGCCCGAGAGGCGCTCGCCCCGGGTACGAACTTCGATGCGGCCGAAGAGCTGGATGTCGAACATGAATGAGAACTCTGCGTCTGGCAAAGTTGACCGGCAAGGCCCAATGCTAGGGGTTCCATCAACCGAAAGACTGGTGATCGCGGCCGCTTGGCCTCATCCTTCTGTCGGTGGTACCGGCGCAACGGATCCGGCCCGTCGCTGCGGCAGGCTGTTGGTAGGGCAAAGATGAGAGCTGGTACTCCTTAGACTTCCGAGGTCCTCATCGGTTTGAAAGGTGGCGCATGAAACACGGCGAAGCGATCAGCGTCCTCGTCGTCGACGGCCACCAGACGTTCGCCGAGCTGCTCGGACACGCTCTGGCCGGCCAGCCCGACCTCGAGTACGTCGGTCACGCCCGCACCGGCGCGGAGGCGTTGCAGCTCTCCGCGCAGCTGCTTCCCGACGTAATACTCCTCGATCCGGACCTGTCCGATGCGGACGGTATTGCGATCGCTGAGCTGATTCGGGTTCGCCAGCCGGACACCCGTGTGGTGATCCTCACGGCCAGCGACGAGGGCGCGCTCGTCGGGCGGGCCACCGCGGCCGGCGCCGCCGGATTCCTGTCCAAGAACGGCGCTCTCGGCGACGTGCTGAACGCGTTGCGCACCGCGCACGGCGGCGGCATGACGGTCTCCACCGACATCCTCGCCCGGCTGCTGCGCAGCACCACCCCGGTGGCGGCGCCGCGTGGTGGCGGGCTCACCGTTCGTGAGGACGAGGTGCTGCACCTCATGGCGGCCGGATTGGACGCTCGCGCGATCGCCCGCCGTCTCGGAATAAGCCTTCACACCTGCCGTGGATACGTGAAGGCGGTGCTGGCCAAGCTCGGCGCGCACAGCCAGCTGGAGGCGGTCGCGATCGCCACCCGGCGGGGCCTGATCCGCCCCGGCCGGCAGTAACTCTAAGTAGTTCCTGCCGGTACTCATCCGCGAGAACCCCAGATCCGTACCACTGTCGGGGATAGCCGGGATGCCGGTGCTTGCGACAGGGGAGACTCGCGGTGGACCGAGTAGCAGCTGACGACGCGATGTCCGGTGTGGCGGTCAAGGGGGACACGCTCTATCGGCGCCCGCCGGCGCATCCGCCGGCCGAATCCATGACCGGGGGGTCGTGGTTCACCGACGGCACGGAGGTGCCGCCGCCGCCCGCTCCGGAGTACGGCCCGGCCACGCCGGCCGGCGGCTCGAACCGGGCGTCCTACGGATTCACCGCCACGCCGATCTCACCGATGCGGCACGGGCCGACGTCGGCGCCGCCCGCGCCTTCGCCCGCTCCCTCGCCCGTGATCGACGTCCCGGCCCGGCCGGCGGCATCGAGCTGGTCGTCTCCCGCTCCCGTGCCCGAGACCGAGCTTCCCATCCGGCAGACGACATCGAGCTGGCCGCCGCCCGCGCGCATGCCGGCCGAATCGTCGTCCGATTTGTCCGGCGCATTGCGGGGGCCGTCCGGCTCGATGGCCGCGGTGCGGGGCAACTCGGGCGCGACGGGCGCGCTGCGGCGCGACTCGGGTGCGACGGGCGCGCTGCGTAGTCACTCGGGCTCGTCGCGCGCGCTCCGGGCGCCGTCCGGTGAGCACGCCGTCCGGCGGACGCCACCGCCGCCGCCGCGTCGCGAGGCGCCCCCCGCCGAGCCGCTTCCGCCGCGACAGTCCCGGATGGTCACCCTCGGTATCGTCGTGCTCTCCGCGATCGTCCTCGTCGCCGGTTCGATCGTCGGCGTCATGTACTTCTCCGGCTCGGACGACCAGCTCGACTCGGTGCTCCAGCTCGGCGCGGGCGGGACCGGCAAGCGTACGGTCAGCGCCCCCCTCGACAACCGCACCAAGGCCAGCTTCGAGCTGCTCGCCGGGGCCAACGTCGTGCACGTGACGATCGGCGAGCTGGGCGACGACCTCTACCGGATCTCCACACCGGACGACGCCGGCATCCTGCCCAGCGCCACGATCCGTAACGACGACGTCAAGCTGCAGACCACCCAGGACGGCGACGGCACCGGCGGCGAGATCGAGGTCGTGCTGGCCGCCAAGGTGCGCTGGCAGCTGCGCTTCTCCGGGTACGCCGAGAAGCAGAACATCGACGTGAGCGGCGGCCAGATCAGCGGCATCGAGATGGTCGCCGGGATGCGCGAGGCCGAGCTGACCCTCTCGCAGCCGGCCGGGACCGTGCCCGTGAAGATCAACGGTGCCGTGGACAAGCTCGTCCTCAAGTCCCCGGCCGCCAACCCGGTGCGGATCAAGGTGGGCGGCGGCGCGCAGACGGTGATCGCCGGCAGCCGGACCCTCAAGGACGTAGCGGCCGGTTCGACCCTGACCCCGAAGGGCTGGAACACCACCGACCGCTACGACGTCACCGCCGGCGCCCGCATCACGACGCTGACGGTGGAGAACGCCTGACCTACGACAGCACGCGCAGGCGGACCGTCTGCTCCATGGCGCGCAACTGGTCGAGGACCTCGTCGCTGAAGCCGCCGCTGATGTCGGTGATCAGGTAGCCGTACTCACCGCGGGTGCTCAGCAGCTGACCCTCGACGTTCACCGCGTGCTTGGCCAGGATGCTGTTGACCTGCGCCAGCACCCCCGGCATGTTGATGTGGACGTGCACGATCCGGCTCATGCCGCTCTGCTCGGGCAGCGCCACCCCGGGCAGGTTGACGCTCAGCGTCGTGTTGCCGTCCGTGACGAAGTGGGCCAGCTTGTTGGCCACGAAGTCGCCGATGTCGGACTGCGCCTCCTCGGTCGACCCGCCGATGTGCGGCGTGAGGATGACGTTCGGCAGGCCGCGCAGCTCGGAGACGAACTCGTCGCCGCGGCCCTTCGGCTCCTTGGGGAAGACGTCGACCGCGGCGCCGGAGAGGTGGCCGCCGGTCAGCGCGTCCCGCAGCGCGACGTGGTCGACCACGATGCCGCGCGACAGGTTGAGGAACAGCGCGCCCGGCTTCATCCGCTTGAACTGCTCGGCGCCGAAGAACCCGGCGTTGCCCGGCCGGCCGTCGACGTGCAGGGTCACCACGTCCGACGTCTCCAGCAGCTCCTCGAGCGAGGCGCAGCGGTGGGCGTTGCTGAGGGCCAGCTTGTCGGCCGTGTCGTAGAACGAGACGTGCATGCCCAGGTTCTCGGCCAGCACCGACAGCTGGGTGCCGATGTTGCCGTACCCGACGATGCCGAGCCGCCGCCCGCGGATCTCGTGCGCGCCGTCCGCCGACTTGTCCCAGACGCCCTCGTGCATGAGCGCGTTCTTCTCGGTGAGGCGGCGGGTCATCGCGATGATCTCGGAGATCGCCAGCTCCACCACCGAGCGGGTGTTCGAGAACGGCGCGTTGAAGACCGCCACGCCCGCGGCCGAGGCGGAGTGCAGGTCGATCTGGTCGGTGCCGATGCAGAACGCGCCGATCGCGACCAGGCTGTCGGCCGCCTCGAGCACCTTGGCGGTCACCTTGGTCTTGGACCGGATGCCCAGCAGGTGCACGCCCGGGATGCGCTCGAGGAGCTCGGCCTCGTCCAGGGCGTTGCGGACGGACTCGACGTGATATCCCTCCGCCTCGAGCCGGGACACCGCGTCGCGGTGAATGCTCTCCAACAGAAGGACTCGCACCTTGGCCTGCTCGATCATCATCATCCGTTCCGTGTTGAGAAGTTGAGGCCGTCCGGGCCGCCACGCCGAAGCCCAGATCTACCAGCCTAATGCGCGGCCGGCCCCGGTCCGGGCCGGTGTGCCGGACCTCCCATCTGGTGCGATGGCCGTAACCACGCCGATGAGTACGCGCCCGGGCCGCGCCGAGATCAGATCCGCCCGCGGACCCAGCCGCTGAGCGCGCCGGCCCAGCGCCGCTGGAAGGCGCGGACGGTGGGGATGCCGGGCGGGTCGGGCAGGCGGCCGGCGCGCTCGAAGGAGCCCGCCATCGCCGCCGCGAAGCCGGTCACCAGGACCGGGTCGATGCCCTCGATCGCCCGGGCCGGGTCGCTGCCGGAGACCAGGATGTCGCAGGCCAGCCACATCCGGTCGATCCATGCCGGCCCGAGGCAGGCCCACGGCCAGTCCACGATCACGATGCCGCCGCCTGTGCGGACCAGCATGTTGTCGGCCCGCACGTCGCAATGCAGCAGCGTGTCGCCGCGTCCGAGGGCGGCCAGGCACCGGGCGGCGGCCGCGCTCAGCTCGGGCAGGTGATCGGTCACCCAGGGGTCGAGGTCGGCCGGGGGATCGGCGGCGATCGCGTCCCAGGCGGCGAAGTCGGTGGCCATCTGGTCGGCCGCCGTGGGCACCCCGGAGATCGGCGCGGGCGTGAGCGTGGCGGCAAGCACGTCGAGCGCGGTCACGGCCGCGTCGATCTCGCTCTCGACCCAGGGCGCACGGGGTTGAGCACCGTCGACGTCCTCGAGGACCAGGACCACCCAGTCACCGTCGTCGAAGCCGCCGAGCATCCGCGGAACGGGCGCCGCCGCCGGCAGCGCCGCGGTGATTTGCATCTCCTGCCGGGCGAGCTCGGCCGAGCGGGCGTTGATCGCCGGCGTGACCGCCTTGACGAAGGCGCGCCGGCCGGACTCGGTGACCACCCGGTCGGCCGAGCCCGCGGAGAACCCGCCGGCCTGCGAGTCGGCCGCGGTCACCCGGCCGCCGCCGATGATCTCCTCGGTCCGGGAGCGCACGGCCTCGGGCATGTCCCGCCAGCCGATCCGGACTCTCGCCGCCTGCGTCATGCGCTTGATCGTGGCAGCCGGGCCCGCCGCGGCGAAAGCGCAATTTCTTGTCGTACCCCTCCACCACACTCACCCCATGCCCACGAACCTCCCGCCCCCGATCCCGGCGACCGACGACGAGTGGCTCACCGCGCTGCGGGCGCGCGCCGAGGAGGCGCGACGCCGCCGCGACGAGCGCGCCGAGCGGCGCCGGCTGACCGCCCGCCGCCGCGCGCACGGCATGGTCGACCGCAACGCGGCCCGCCTCGCCGAAGCGCGCGCCCGCGCCCGCCGCTCCGCGGGAAATCGGGTGCCGTCCGCCGAGGCGTGAGATACCACGAGAGATGTAAGGGTCATCTACCCCCTCAGGAGGACGCCAAGATCCTGCGCCTTCGACAGGCTGACTGGTGGGTCGGTGAGGCAAGCTCGAAGAGGGGTGTCCATGGGGTCGCTTGGCTGGGCTGTCGTGCTGTCCGTGTTGTCCGCCACGAGCTATGCGGGCGCGGCCGTCGCTCAGGAGCGGCTGGCCGAGAACCGCCAGCGGGGTCTCGCCCGGTGGGCCGCCGCGCTGCTGCTGACGGCGGGCGGGGTGGTCCTGCACGTGGTGGCGCTGAATTTCGGCACGGTGGCCGTGGTGCAGGCGCTGGGCACGCTGACGCTGCTGTTCGCCCTGCCCATCTCGGTGTTGCGCTACCGCGTGCGGATCGGCGTGCCGGCCTGGATCGACGCCGGCCTGACCGTCGCCGCCCTCGCCCTGATCCTGTCGCTGTCGGTCGAGGCCGACGACCCGCCGCTGCTCACCGAGACGTCCAGCCGCGTCCTCTCGGCGATCACGCTGGGCGTGGTCGCGGTCCTGGTCGGCGTCTCCGCCGGGGTCTCCGCCCGGTCACCCCGCTGGCGGGCCCTGCTGCTGTCGGCCGCCGCCGGCGTCGGCTTCGGCATCTCGTCGGTGCTGTCCAAGGCCGTCCTGGCAACCTTCACCGAGGAGGGCGTCGGCGCCGTCTCCCTGTTCATGGCCGGCATGGTCGTGCTGCTCGGGGCCGGCGGCTACCTGCTGAGCCAGCTCTCCTACCGCGGCGCCGGCCTGGCCGCTCCGCTGGCGACGGTGAGCGTCGCCAACCCGATCGTGGCCGCCATCGCCGGCATCGTGGTCTTCGACGAGGGCTTCCGCTTCGGCGTGCCGGGCCGCATCGTGGTGGCCCTGGCCGGCATCGTCATGACCCTCGGCGTGATCGGCCTGGCTCGCCGCACCACCAGCCCGGGCGCCGTGACCGCCGATGCCGACCCGGCCACCGCCGAGCGCGACTCACGCTCGGCGGACGGCGGGCATGCGTCGGATGCCGAGCGGCCCCGGGGCGTCGAAGTGTGAGGCGTGGGGGGGGGGGGGGGGGGGGGGCCCCCCCCCCCCCCCCCCCCCCCGTGCCGGTGCCGGTCAGGCCGGAATGGTCCAGCGCTGGTTGGACTGGCCGTTGCAGGTCCAGATCTGGAGCCGGGTTCCGTTCGCGGTCGACTGGCCGGTGGCGTCCAGGCAGCGGCCGGTCGCCGGGTTGGTCAGGGTCTGCGACGCCGAGTTGTAGCGCCACTGTTGGTGGGGGTTGCCGGCGGTGCAGTCCCAGATCTGCAGCTTCGTGCCGTCGGCCGCCGTGCCGCCGGTGACGTCCAGGCACTTGCCCAGGGCGCGGACCGTGCCGTCGGCGGCCATCGTCCAGGCCTGGGCGCTGCCGCCGGTGTCGCAGGTGTAGAGCTGGACGGCGGTGCCGTTGACCGAGCTCGCCGCCGCCACGTCGGCGCACCTGCCGCTCGCCACGCCGCGGACCTTGCCGGTGGGGGAGGAGGGTGTCGAGCCGCCGATGGTGATCTCGCCTCGGTTGAGGACCCGGGCGTCGTAGTAGGTGCGCTTGATCTCGTTCTGGTCGGGGTTCCAGGCTGGGTCGGTGAGCCAGCCGATCCAGATGCTGAAGTAGGTCCAGCGGGGCTGGGCCCGCAACGTCTCGGGAGTCGGCACGGTGCCGTTCTCGGCCATGCCGATCGGCTTGTCGCCGGCGATGCCGAGCATCGCCTGGTAGTACTCCGTCGTGGGCTGCTTGTTGGACCAGATGTCCAGCGTGGCGAGGTCCACGTAGGACGCGCCCGGCCAGTAGTCGGCCAGGTGGGCGGCGCCGCCGGCGATGTCCTTGACGTTCCAGACCCAGATCAGGTTGGTCAGGCCGAGGCTGTCGTAGTAGTCCTTCGTGATCTGGTAGAGCCGCCGGCTGCCGTTCGCGCCCGGCCGGCCGCCCCACCAGGACCAGCCCTCGTTCATCTCGTGGATCGGGCGGAACAGAACCGGCACGCCGCTGTTCTGGAGGTCGCGCAGGAACGGGACGGCCTCGTCGAGCCGCCGCTTCCACGCGGCGTTCAGAGAGGACCCGGAGGTGATCAGCGAGGTCCACTGCGCGTCGGTCAGCTTGCTCTCGATCGCGCCGTCGCCGTAGTCCCAGTGGCAGGTGGTGGCGACCGTGGGCGGGCAGGCGTGCCAGACCAGGGCCGGGATCGTGCCCGCCGCCCACACGGCCTTGGCCTGGGCGATCACCGTGGGCCGGGCGTTGATGTCGGTCTGCTCGAAGGCGAAGTCGCCGCCCCAGACGCCCGGGTAGACGCCGGTGATGTCGTGCACCTTCTGCTGCCAGGTGTTCGGCGCCGCCGAGGGCCCGTCCTGCTGGCCGGACAGCGTGTAGCTGCCGCTGATGCTGTGGAAATAGTCGAGGACGTCGGTGCGGGTGGCGGGGCCGGCCGCCCGGGCCGGGACGGGCAGGGCGGCGGCGAGCGAAAGCGCGACGGCGGCGGCCGCGAACACGCGGGTGACTTTCATCGGGGGACGGCTCCTCTGCATAGGCGACGATCGATCGCCAGCATGAGTCCGCCGTCACATGGTGTCAAGGTTAGATTAATAATCTAAATCGTCGCGGGACGTCGTTTCGTTCTCGTCGGCCGGGGCTCTAGTTCGTGCTCTCGCGGACCACGATGTGGGCGTGCGGCGCCTCGTAGACCGCGGGCGGCTTGCCGGCCATGGCGTCGAGCATGGCGTCGGCGGCCAGCTCGCCGATGCGGCCCACGTCGTGGCTCATCGCCGAGAGGGCGGGCGCGGCCAGCTGACATTGGGCCGAGTCGTCCCAGGCGACGACCGAGACGTCCCGCGGCACGTCGCGATCGTGCTCGCGCGTCACCTCGAGGCCGGCGATGGCCATGACGTCGTTGTCGAAGACGATCGCCGTCACCGGGATGCCCAGCAGCGCCTCGGCCGCGACCTTCCCGGACTCGTACGAGTAATCGCCCTCGGCCTGATGGATCGCGATGCCGCGGGCCGCCGCCTCGGCCTCGAACCCACCGCGCCGCAGTTGCGTGTGCGCGAGCGTGAGGGGGCCGCTGACGTGCCCGATCGTGCGGTGGCCGCGCTCCGAGAGAAAGCGCACGGCTTCCCGGGCAAACCCGGCGTCGTCCGTCCACACCGTCGGCAGCCCCGGCGCGGTCGAAGGGTCGCCGATCACCACGGCCGGCAACGCGAGGCGCCCGACCAGCTCGACCCGATCGTCCCCGGGCGCGAGGTCGACCAGAATCACGCCGTCGACCCGGTGGTCGGCGGCCCACTGCTCATACGTCTCGGTCTCGGCGTCCCGGTCGGTCACCACCTTGAGCAGCACCGAAACCCTCGCGGGCGTGAGCACGCGCTCGAGTCCCTCGATGAACTCGTGGTAGTAGGGCTCCTCACCGAGCACCCGGGAGGGCCGCGTGAGCACCAACCCGACCCGCCGCAATTGCGTCACCTGGCTCCCTCCGCCGCTAGGTACCGTAGCGCCTGAGGCTGACCCGGCCACGCGGAAGCCGGGCACGCCGCGCCGTGCGCTGACGGGTCGGCCCCGATGGCCGACTCTGTCAATCGGATCGTGGTCAGTGCCGGCAACCCGACTCGGACCGGTCGGCCCAGCTCTTAGCGTCCTGGAATGGCCGGTTCGCTGATGTACGAGATTCGCGCAGTCCACACGTATCAACGTCGTTTCGATCTGCCGGACTTCGAGGCTGCGCTTGCGGACTGCCACATCTACCTGATCTCCCGGCGGCCATCCGTCCGAATAGATTCCGACTCTGCTCGGTTTCACCCGAGAGAGATCGCTTTCGAAGTCCGCACGAAGCCCCATAGCGAAGCCTCGTCCGCCAGGCACCGCTTCTCGATGACCGGTGACTTTCTCCGCCGGGGAAATGATTTCCGCGCTTACCACGGCGGCGCATACTTCTCGTTCCGCGTGGATTCGGTGCTGCTGCACGGCGACGCCTGGGCTTTAAGCGCACTCTGCAGTCGCGCACGTGAGGACATCTCGCGGCATGAGGTTCTCTACATTGGTCAGGCCTTCGGTAAGGAAGGGTCGAACAATGCATGGACGCGGACCAAGCGACATGAGAAGTTGCAACGCATATACGAGGAGCACGACGACGGATGGCACGTGTTCGTCACAGCCTTCGAGCTGACCCGGCGTGATCGGGTGAGCACGGATCACCTCGACGATTCCGAGCCGGGCAGCGCGGACGGCATCTTGGATCCAGCCGGGGTCTTCTGGAACCGGACGGACCGCCGGCCGACGGCCGTTGCGGTGGATCTGGCCGAACACGCCCTGATCGCCTACTTCGATCCTCCCTACAACGATCTGCTGCGCGAGTGGCGGCCCGAGCATCCGACCACTGCGATGGGAGTCATGCGGAAGGCGGGATTTCGGCTGCTTCGCGTCGCGGCAACCGCGGCCCGGCGGCGTATCAGCGCGGGGCGCCGGGACGTGGAAAGGCCGGCTCCTGATGCTGGACGATCCGGGACCCATGCTCGCCGAAGCGGAACTCTCGGAAGTCGTGCTGCAATCGTTCGGTCAGAAGGCACCTCGGCTACGAAAACCTCGGGACGTCGTTCTTGCTGATCGCGATGAGGATGACGTCGAGAATCTCGAAAGGGCTTTCGAGATTCTCGCATCGAAGACGTTCCCTTACAACGGACCGGATTTCGATCACGAGTCCGGACTGATAAGCGTTGGCCGCGGTGTGCACGACGAGATTCTGCGGTGGCGAGTGCTGGACTCGTCGCGACGACCGTGGCACGGCGTCATCATGGGGCCGCCCGAATCGGGTAAGACAAATTCGCTCACGGTCGTTACCTTTGGTACCGTCCGGTCCGGTCCGTTCCTTCCATGGATGATCGATCTGGGCAACCGGCACGGGATTCAGAAGTTCCTGCCCATGGTCGATTGGCTGGGTGTCGACCTGCACGAGATCACTCTTATGCTCGGCGCCGCGGCCAACATCGCTCGCGGCCGCAAGGAACGAGGCGGATTCCAGGTCAGCCGGGAAACTCCGGCCATTCTCGTGACGATGGAGGATGCCCATCTTGTCTTCGCCCAGTCGAGCCAAGCGGTTCAGTTCGCGGAGACGATAGCCTGCGACGGGCCGGACGGCGGCGTGGCCCTGGTGATGACCCTGCCGGACGGCAACATCGCACGATTCGGCGACAGCGAGGTGCTGCGCTCCGCCATCGGCCGGTACAACAAGTTGTCACTGGGACAGGTGGACGGCGCCGGAATGTTCGACGCGTTTGATTAGGCGAGTTGACTCCCGCCCGATGGGCCAACTGGGCGGACCATGAAGACGTCGACCGGGTCCTCCGACTCCACGACGAAGCCGTGCCGGGCGTAAAGGCGCTGGGCCGCGCTGCCCTGCAACACGTTGAGGCCGACCGTCTGGCCGCGCGCGTCGGTCTCCGTGAGCAACGCCCTCAGGATGGCCGATCCCAGGCCCTGCCCCTGGTGCTGCGGCGCCAGGTAGAAGTGCTCCAACCACTGCCGATCATCGGCCGGGCGCAAAGCCACGCTTCCCGCGAGATCGCCGTCGACCGTGACGATCGAGGTGTGGGCCGGGCAGAACGAGTCGCGCAGGCGTTGTCGTACACGGTGGTCGTCGTAGCGGCCGAGGCGCTCCAGGTCGGCGCGCAGCACCACCGCCCGCAGGTCGGCCAAGGGCTCGAGGTCGGCCGGGGTCGCCGGGCGTAGCTTCACGAGCGGGAAGTATCTCAGGTGGGAAGGGCCGGCCAGGCGACGTCGTCGATGGCCAGCCACGGCGCCGCGGCCACGGCGGTGGGGGTCAGGCCGGCGAACTCGCGAACCTCGCGGTGCAGGTGGGACTGGTCGACGTAGCCGGCCGACGCCGCGGCATCGGCGGGCGCGTGCCCGGACGCCAGCAGGTGGGCCGCGTGGTCGAAGCGCACCAGGCGGGCCGCCACCTTCGGGGTGACGCCGACCTGGGCGCGGAACCGGGACCACAGGCGCTTGCGGCTCCACCCGACCTCGTCGGCCAGTTCCTCGACCCGCACCCGGCCCCGGCCGCCCCGGGTGCGCCGCCAGACGTGGGCGACCTCCGGGTCAACCGCGGCCGATCGGCAGCCGCGAGCCACCGCCGAGGTCGCGATCGCGAATCGCTCCTCCCACGAACCGGCGGCCCGGATCCGCTCCTCGAGGCGCACGCCCGAGCGACCCCAGATCTCGTCGAAAGGCACGACCGCGCCGGTCAGGTCGGCCGAGGCGCCGAACAATCCGGCGGCCACCGGCGGCGAGAGCCGGATCTGCAGGCAGGCGACCAGTCCCTGGCCGCCGGCCCGCAGCTCGCCGGGCAGCAGGCCGATCACGGCGCTGCCGCGGCGCCGCCGGCCGGCCGCGTCGTAGATCAGGGCGTCGCCGTCGCTGAGGTCGACCAGCAGCGTGACCGACGGGTGCGCGACCATGGCGATGTCGACCAGCGGGGACGGCACGCGCTGACGGAACCCGGCCATCCGGACGCCGGGCGGCAGGCTCGCCGGACGCGGCACCGCGATGCTCACGTCGGACCACAACACGCGCTCAGCCTAGGCCGCGAAATCCAGGAGCGTCTTGCTCGCCGCCTCGGGATCCTCGAACATCGGCAGGTGCCCGACGCCGGGCAGCATCTCGATCCGCACGTCCGGCACCGCGTAGTACTGCTGGGCCGACGCCGGCTCCCAGCGCGGGTCGGCGGCGCCGAAGATCACCAGGACCGGGATGCCGAGTCCGGCCAGGCGCTGGGGCACGCTCTTCTCCGAGAGGTACGCGCTGTTGCCGCGCATCACGCCGCGGAAGGCTCGATAGGTCGTGCCGCGCAGCTCGGCCACGACCTCGTCGGGAATCTCCACCGGGCCGGCGGCCGTCGACGCGATGCCCTTGCGGGTCAGGTCGTCGGACCGCCGCGACCAGAGCAGCCCGCCGAGCGGCGGCGCCATCAGCACCCGCAGGATGAGCGGCTGCGGCAGCAGCGCGTCCATCCGCGGCCCGCAGCTGATCAGTGCGATCGACCGCACCAGGCCGGGCCGCTGCTCGGCGAGCGAGGTGGCGACATAGCCGCCGCTGGAGTGCCCGGCGACGGTGACCCGGCGCAGGCCGAGCTCATCGAGCAGGGCGGCCACCCGGGCCGCCTGGTCGGGCACGGCGTACGACTCGGGCGGCGCCGACCGCCCGCAACCGGGCAGGTCGACCCGGATGACGTGATGGTCGGCGGCGAGCAGCGGGACCATCGGGCGCCAGGAGCCCGCCGCGGCCCCCGATCCGTGGATGAGCAACAGCGGTGGCGCCTCGCGTGGCCCGTCGTGCTCCACGTGCATCCCATGCGAACTCATACCGGCGACGATCCGCTCGACGGCCGCCGCCGGTATTGGACAAATGTCAGCCCAGCTCGTACTCGAACCAGATGCGATGCGTGCCGTCCTCGTCGACGGTCAGGCCGCCCGTCCCACGGATGCCGGTCAGCTCGCCGGTGCCGCTGGCGGGGACGATCGTCAGGAACTCGGCCTGCCGGTCCGCGCCCGTCGTGGTGGCCGAGTGCACGAAGTTGAAGGCGCCCGGGCGCCCGCCGACGCTGCCTTCGAACGACTCCATCGCCACGTACGTCCCGGTGCCGCTCGCCGGGTCGAAGGCGGCCGTGAACAGCGTCTCGGACCGCCCGTCGACCTCGCCGGCGAAGGTCTTGCGCATGGTCGCGACGCCGACCGGCAGCCCGGTCTTGATCTCGCCGGACGGCACCGGGGCCGGGGTGAAGCCGGCCACGTCGAATGTTCCGCTTGCTCGCATCCCTGCACCGTACGGCCAATGGCTGACAACAACCGTCAAGTTTGGTAGCGGGGCAGGGTCACGGTCACCACGAGGCCGCCCTCGTCCCGCGCGACCGCCGCGACCGCGCCGCCGTGGGCCCGCGCGACCGCCCGCACGATCGACAGGCCGAGGCCGGCGCCCGGCCCGTGCAGCCGGTCCGACTTGTACCGGCGGAACGGCTCGAACAGCCCGGGCACCTCGTATCGCGGGATCACCGGCCCGGAGTTGGACACCTCGAGCATCACCCAGCCGTCCGGGCGCGTTCCCGTGCGTACGCGAACCCAGCCGTTGTCGCCCGAATTGTGCCGCACCCCGTTCTCCACCAGGTTCTGCACCAGCCGTTCCAGCAGCACCGGGTTCCCGGCCACCACCGCCTCGGCGGGCTCGGTCACGACCTTCACCGTGTCCGACACCGCCACGTGCTCGACGATGTCGGCCAGATCGACGTAGGACCGCTCGGCCACCGGCCGGTCCGACTGCGCCAGCAGCAACAGGCCGTCGATCAGGCGCCCGTGCCGGTCGTTGATGGCGAGCAGCGTCGTGCCCAGCTGGCGGACCTCCTCCGACGGCGACTCCCCGGCCAGCGCGACCTCCAGCAGCGTCCGGTTCAGCGTCAGCGGCGTCCGCAGCTCGTGCGACGCGCTCGCGATGAACCGGCGCTGCCCGTCGAAGGAATGGTCGAGCCGCTCGAGCATGACGTCGAACGTGTCGGCCAGCTCCTTGATCTCGTCGGACGGCCCGGTCAGCGCGATCCGCTCGTGCAGCCCGCGGTCCGCGTCCGGGGGCGCCTCGGCGATCCGGCGCGCAGTCGCGGTGATCTGGTGCAGCGGCTGGAGCATCCGGCCCGCGACCAGCCAACCCAGCGCGATCGCGGCCGCACTCACCACCGCCAGCGCGATCAGCCCCTGGGTGAGCATGGTGTGCAGGGCCGTGTTCTGGGTGCCGCTGACGATCCTCTCGACGAACTTCGGCTCGGGGCCCAGACCGGCGGTCTCCGGTCCGACCGAGTTCGACGCCTCGCCGGCGACCGCCATCGGCAGCCGCTGCTGCACGAGGATGTACGTGGCGCCCAGCAGCACCATGCCGGCCAGCACGAAGAGGCCGCCGTAGACCAGGGTCAGGCGCGTGCGAACGGTGACTCTCATGGGATCCGGTACCCCACTCCCGGCTCGGTGAGCACGACCGGCGGATCGCCGAGCTTCCGCCGCAACTTCAGGATGGTCATCCGTACGGCGTGGGTGAAGGGATCCGCGTTCTCGTCCCAGGCCTTCTCCAGCAGCGACTCGGCCGACACCGCCGTCCCGTCGGCCCGCAGCAGCTCGGCGAGCACGGCGAACTCCTTGCGGGACAGCGGCACGTAGCGGCCGTCGCGGTGCACCTCCCGCCGGTACGGGTCGAGGCTGATCCCGGCCCGGCGCAGCACCGGCGGAGCGGCCGGACGAGCGCGACGGCCGAGCGCCGCGACCCGCGCGGAGAGCTCGCGGAAGGCGAACGGCTTGGGCAGATAGTCGTCGGCCCCGAGCGCGAGCCCGGTCACCCGGTCGTCGATGCCGGCCGCCGCGGTCAGCATCAGCACCCGGGCATCGAGGCCCCGGTCGCTGATCAGACGGCACACGTCGTCGCCGTGCATCACCGGCAGATCCCGGTCGAGCACCACCACGTCGTACTCGTTCACGTCGATGCGCTCGAGGGCGGCCGCGCCGTCGTACGCGACGTCGACGGCGTGCGCCTCGTGCCGCAGGCCCTGCGCCACCGCGTCGGCGAGCAACGGCTCGTCCTCGACCACCAGGATCCGCATGCCTCCATGGTGCCGCGTGCCCGCGTCAATTCGGCGTCACGTTTTTCCGTGACGGCCGGGAAACCCGCCGGCCGCTCTACTGCATGGCCAGAAGGGAGACGGATATGCGATTCAAAAAGGCCGCGGCGCTGCTGCTCTTGCCGGCTCTCGTGACGGCATGCGCGCACACCTCGGCGAAGGACCCACAGGTAGCGAGTGCGGGGAAGAGCACGGCGAGCGCCGGCGCCAGCCCCAGCCCGAGCCGGTCCGACGACCCGGATGCCCCGCTCAAGTTCGCGCGGTGCATGCGCGAGCACGGGATGACCTGGTTCCCGGACCCGAGCAGCGGGAAGCAGTCGATCGCCATCCCGCAGGGCACCGACGCCAAGAAGTTCGAGGCCGCCCAGGAGGCGTGCAAGCAGTTCATGCCGGACGGCGGCCAGGTGCACAAGCCGAGCACCGAGGATTTGCAGGCCATGCGCGACCAGGCCAAGTGCATGCGGGAGAACGGCGTCCCGAACTTCCCCGATCCACAACCGGACGGGGGACTGGTCATCGACCCGAAGAAGCTCGGCGCCGGCCCCGGCGACCCGACTTTCGACAAGGCGGAAAAAACGTGCGAGAAGTACCTGCCGAAGGGCGCCGGGAAGCACCAGGAGAACCATTCCAACTCCGACTCCGGCGGCGGCGGCCTGACCACGAACATGGGACGGATGGGATGAGCGCGCGGAAGAAAGCGGGCGTGGTGGCCGGAGTGGTGACGGTGGGTGCGGTGGCCGCGGCGGTCACCGTGTTCAACCTGCCCGACGCCGAGAGCAGCAGCAACAACTCCGCGAGCGGAACCACGGTTGCGAACACGGCCGAGATCGCCAAACAGACGCTGGTCGACCGGGAGACGCACGACGGGACGCTCGGGCACGGCTCGACCACGACACTGGCGGCACGCGGGAGCGGCACGGTGACCTGGCTGCCGGTGGCCGGTTCGACGATCACGCGCGGTAAGGCGCTCTATCGGCTCGACAACAAGCCGATCGTTCTTCTCTACGGGACGCTCCCGGCGTACCGGAACCTCTCCTCCGGGGTCAAAGGCGCCGATGTCAAACAGTTCGAGAAAAACCTGTGGGCGCTCGGGTATCGCGGATTCACGGTGGACAGCAAATACACGTCGGTCACCGCCTCCGCGGTGAAGGATTGGCAGGAGGACCTCGGCCTCAGCGAGACCGGCACGGTCGAAACCGGCCAGATCGCGTACGCCGACACGGCCGTCCGCGTCGATTCCCGGAGCGCCGAGAAAGGCGCCGCCGTGCAACCGGGCACCGAGCTGATCAAGTACACCGGCACCAGCCTGGTCGCGACCGTCGACCTCACCATGGACGCGCAGCGCCTCGCCAAGCAGGGCGCCACGGTCCAGGTCGCGATGCCCGACGGCAAGGTGCTCCCCGGAAAGATCGTCAAGGTCGGCACCACCGTGCAGGAGGGCCAGGGCGATCAGGAGGACACCACGCTGATCGAGGTCACGGTCGCCTTCTCGGGCGCGCCCAAGGGCCTGGACGAGGCGGCGGTGTCCATCAACTTCACCTCGTCCGAGCGCAAGGACGTGCTCACCGTGCCGGTCGCGGCGCTGCTCGCGCTGTCCGAGGGCGGCTACGGCGTCCAGGTCGTCGACGGCACCGCCACCCGGATCGTCGCGGTCGAGACCGGCCTGTTCGCCGACGGCAAGGTCGAGATCACCGGCGACGGGCTCCGGGCCGGGATGACGGTGGGGATGCCGGTATGAACCCGGTCGTCGAGGCTCCCGCCGGCCCGGTCATCGAGCTCACCGGCGTCACCAAGACCTACCCCGGCGGGGTCACCGCGGTGCGCTCGGTCGACCTGGCCGTCGAGTACGGCGAGCTGGTCGCGATCGTCGGCCCGTCGGGGTCGGGCAAGTCGACGATGCTGCACCTCATCGGCACGCTGGACCGTCCGTCCCGCGGCACCGTGAAGATCGACGGGCACGACGTGGCCACGCTCTCGGACCGGCAGCTCTCGGCCCTGCGCGCGCGCCGGGTCGGCTTCGTGTTCCAGCAGTTCCACCTCGCCCCCGGCCGGAACGCGGTCGCCAACGTCGCCGACGGGCTGCTGTATGCCGGCGTACCGAAGAGGGAGCGTGAGTGGCGCGCCGAGGCCGCCCTGGTCCGGGTCGGCCTGGGTGACCGGCTCACCCACCGCCCGCACGAGCTCTCCGGCGGTGAGCGTCAGCGCGTCGCGATCGCCCGCGCGGTGGCCGGCGATCCGGCGGTGCTGCTCGCCGACGAGCCCACCGGAAACCTCGACTCGGTCTCCGGCGCCGGGGTGGTGGAGCTGCTGCGCGAGCTGAACGCGGCCGGCACGACGGTGCTGGTCATCACCCACGATCACGGGATCGCCGGCAGCCTGCCGCGGCAGGTGCCGATGCGGGACGGGGAGGTGGTTCCCGATGTCGCTCAGCCCGGCTGGGTTGCGGCCGTCTGACCTTCTGCGATTGGGCGGTACGGGGTTACGGGCCCGCCCGCTGCGCGCGGTGCTGTCGGCGCTCGGCATCGCGATCGGCATTGCCGCGATGACAGCGGTGGTCGGCATCTCCTCGTCCAGCCAGGCCGATCTCGATCGTGCCCTGGCGGCGCTGGGCACCAACATGCTGACCGTCACGCCCGGCCAGACCATGTTCGGCAAGGACGCGAAGCTGCCGGACCAGTCGGTTTCGATGATCCGGCGCATCGCTCCCGTGCTGTCGGCGACGGCGACCGGCTCGGTCGACGGGACCGCGGTGTACCGCACCGACAAGATCCCGGCCGGGCAGACCGGCGGCCTCGCGGTGCTGGCGGCCCAGCTCGACCTGCTCAAGACCGTCGGCGCCAAGATGACGGACGGGACGTGGCTGAACGCGGCGACGGCCCGTTACCCGGCGGTGGTCCTCGGCGCCGACGCGGCCCGGCGCCTGGGCGACGTGCCCGCGGTCTACATGCTGGGCCGCTGGTGGACCGTGATCGGCGTGCTCGACCGGGTGCCGCTGGCGCCCGAACTCGACTCGGCGGTGCTGGTCGGCTGGCCGGCGGCGGCGTCGTACCTGGGCTTCGACGGCCACCCGACGACGGTCTACACCCGGGCGCTCGACTCGCAGGTCGAGGCGGTGCGCGGCGTGCTGGCCCCGACGGCGAATCCGTCGAGCCCGAACGAGGTCAAGGTCTCGAAGCCATCCGACGCCTTGGCCGCGCGCCGAGCCACGAATGCGACATTTACCGCATTGCTCCTGGGCCTGGGCGCCGTGGCGCTGCTGGTCGGCGGCATCGGCGTCGCCAACACCATGGTCATCTCGGTCCTGGAACGCCGAGCCGAGATCGGCCTGAGACGCTCCCTGGGCGCGACGAAGGGCCAGGTGCGAACCCAGTTCGTGGCCGAGTCCCTCCTGCTGTCCCTGCTCGGCGGCGCCGCCGGGGTGCTGCTCGGTTACCTGGTGACCGGCGTCTACTCGACAACCCAGAGCTGGCCGACCGTGGTCCCACCATGGGCCCTGGCCGGCGGCGTGGCCGCAACCGTCGTGATCGGCGCGATAGCCGGCCTGTATCCCGCCATCCGCGCGGCCCGGCTGGCCCCGACGGAGGCCTTGGCCGCGGCGTGACGGCGGGCGCGTGCCCGGGAAGCACCACGGGGACTTCCCGGGCACCGTCGACCAAGGTCGCGGGGCAACGCTGCTACGGCAGACCGAACCGGCCGCGACCCAACTCCGCTTTACTGCCCGGCAACGCTGCGCGCATCCCGGTTTCTGACGGCCCAAAGCCTCCGCACAACCGGGTTCTTCCGGTCGTCGGGAAAGTGCTCGTCGTGGCGGCTCCACCAGCGGATGCGCTTCGCCGAAGTTGACCCGCGTCTTCGTGGCGCGACCGCGGTCGACGTGCTGTCTGGACGTTCTCGGTCAAGCAGTTGCAGGCCCTGCGCATCGACAAGCCATACCGGCGCCGCGCCCGCGCTGCTCGCTCTGCCGTCGGCCGTTTTCCGCCTGCGGGTCGCCCGTCGCAAGGTCGCCGAATGATTGCCGCGTGATCGCTGCGGGCGGCGGGCGCGGCGCACTCACCGGCATCCTGTCCGCCGGGTGGGCCGGCGTCGTTCTCGGGGCGGTCGTGGTGATCGCGTTGATCGGCTTCCTCGCCGGGGTTCTCGGCAGCGATCAGCGGTCCCGGCGGTTCACGGCGGTCCTGCACGCGCTTCGTGGTCGCGGCGGCGCGCCGGCCCCGGAAAGTCGGGAACTGCCGGAGGGTGCCGCCGGGCAGCCGGGCTTAGGTGGGTCTGAGCCGATCTTTAAGGACTCCTGAAGGAATCGGCGAACGCGGGTGGGAGCACGGATAGTGCAGGTGCCTACCCCATGTCGTCGATCGATGAGGAACACTCTTGCTCGCCCGTCATCGCAAGCCTGCCCGGAAACGCTCGCTCGTCATCGCCGCCGTTGTGCTCGGGGTGGGGGGCGCCACCGTTGCGGGGGTTGCTTCCGCGCAGACCTTCGACCGGCACCGGGCCGTGCGGCCCGTCGCGGCCACCAGCGCCGCCGCTCGGCCGGCGGCCGGGTCCCTCGGGCCGGCCACCACCGCGGCCGGGTCGCGGCGGCATCGGCCCCGGCCCACGGCGACCACGAGCCGGCCGCCGACCACGGTGCCGCCGACCACAGCGCCGGCGACCGCGGCGCCGACCACGGAACCCACCACCGTGGCGCCGACGACCGCTGGCCCGACGACCGCCGCGCCGACCACCGTGCCGCCGGTGACCACGGCGCCGGGCACCGTGCCGCCGGCCACCAGCGCGCCCGGCGGCGATCCGGTGATCACCGCCGCTCTGGAACACATCAACTCCGCGCGTACGGCAAACGGCTTGTCGCCGTTGACCTTGAGCTCCGCGCTCTCCCAGGCGTCGCAGGCGCACAACGCGCTGATGGCCGGCGGATGCGGGCTCTCGCACCAGTGCCCGGGCGAGGCCGGGCTGGGCGACCGCTTCACCGCCGCCGGCGTCTCCTGGACCTCGGCGGGGGAGAACATCGGGCAGGGCAACGCCGCCGACAACCAGGTGCAGATCATCGCGGCCGCGAACGGGCTGACCGACCTGATGCTCGCCGAGGTGGCGCCGAACGACGGGCACCGGCGGAACCTGCTCAACGCCGGATTCAAGCGGATCGGCCTCGCCGTCACCCGCGACAGCAGCGGCAAGGTGTGGTTCACGCAGGATTTCGTGAACTAATTCCGCGATATTCGACGGCCGGTGGCCTCTCCACGAACGTGTGGCGAGGCCACCGTTTTCATGCCGTCATGAATAGGCCTGTCTCGACATGAGCGGCCGGCCGCGGGGGCGCCATCTGCGCCGATGTCCTCCTCGCCCGCCCGCACTCAGCCGTGCGACCGGTTGCCGAGGCCTGTCGGACTACCCCCGAAGCGTGATGCCGGAAAGAGGCGAACTCGCTTATCTTCTGTCGGTATCAATGAGCTTCCACCAGAAAGTCTCGTCATGCCCTACGGCAACGCAGCTCCCGTGACCGGTGGCGCCGGCGCTCTTTTCATGTCTCATTTTCTCGGCCTCGACAACATCCTCGCGGCGGCGATCATGGCGGTGCTGTTCGGGATCGCCGCCTTCCGCTACGGGTCCCGGATCCGTCGCGGCCGCGCGGTGATCTTCACGCTGGCCGGCGCGGCCATGGCCGGGGCGGCGTTCCTCGCTCACGCCGGCGGCCTGAGCTGGACCATGTCGATCGCCGCCGGGCTCGCGGCGGCCGTCGCCGCCCTCGTCCTGTCCTCCCGCCTCGTCCCGCAGGAGCGTCGTGCCCTCGCCTAGAGCCCGCCTCGTCCACCTGGTCATCATCGCCGGGGTCATCATGGCCCTGGAGGCGGTGACCTTCGTGGTGAACCGGCAGACCGACGATCCGCTGCTGATCGGATACTGGTGCTTCGGCGCGTTGGTGATTCTGTTCTGTCTGGTCACTTTTCATTTCGGCCGCCGCTACCTCGATCGGCCGCCGGCCGAGGGCCGGGTGCTGTGCATCATTCCGGCCTACAACGAGGATCAGGAAAACCTGGTCGGCTGTGTCCGCAGCATCCTCGAGCAGACCATTCCCGTCGATATCGAGGTCATTGACGACGGTTCCGGGGTGCCGATCCTGCCGTTCGAACATCCGCGCGTCACGTGGCGGCGGCAGCCGAACACCGGAAAGCGCGGCGCACAGGTCGAAGTCCTCAAGGCGCACGGCCGAAAGGTGGCGGGCCGCTGGCGTTCCAACACCTATCAATTCGTGTTGACCGTCGACTCCGACTCGCGGCCGGCGCCGGACGCGCTGGAGCACCTGCTCCGGGCGATGAGCAATCCCAAGATCCAGGCGGCGACCGGCATGATCTACATCCGCAACTTCGGCGACAGCTTCGTCGCCCGGGCGGCGGACATCGACATCGGCACGAGCTGCGTCATGATGCGCGCCTCCCGGTCGATCCTCGGCTGCCTGGAGACGACCTCGGGCGCGCTGGCCATCTACCGGGCCGATCTCATCTACGACCACCTCGAGGCGTACGCGGTGGAATGCGGCACCGGCGACGACCGGTGGCTGGCGCTGCGGGCCCTCGAGCGCGGTCAGGTCGTCGGGGTGGCCGAGGCGCTGGTCGAGACCGACATGCCGACGACCCTGCAGGGCACTTACCGGCAGCGGCTGCGCTGGGCCCGATCGTGGTGGTGGATGCTCCCGTACGTCTTCAAGAACCTCGACCTGCGGCAGCTGATCTCCCCGACGTACGGCATGCTCCAGCTCGTGATCGCGCCGGCCATCACGCTCTGGGCTCTCGGCGGCATCGTGGCCGGGATGATCTCGGGGCACGAGCGGTACAGCGGCGGCAAGGGACTGCTCGCGTTGGGTGTCTACCTCGGCGCGTACGTCATCGTGCGGTGGGGTCTGTCCGGCCTCTATCTCGTCGGCCGGCCCGGCATGCCCGCTCGGCAGAAGTGGCTCTCGTTCCTGGTCGGCACCCCGGCGGCGATCCTGCTGAACCTGCTGCTGCTCACGCCGACGCGTTACGTGGCGCTGTTCAAGCTGTTCGACAACCGCTGGCAGACCCGCACCTCGAAGGCGGCCCCGGTGAACTACCACATCTCCCGGCACGAGCCGGAGGACACACCCACGCTGCTCATGCCGGTGGTGCGCGACGCCGACGGCCGGCCGCTGCACGTCACGGTGCCGCGGGCGCGGCGCGAGGTCACGCTGACCTGGACCGTCGTCGAGTAGAAAGCCGAAGAAAGGGGGCGGCCGCTGCCGCCCCCTTTTGTCGTGGGGGTTACTGCGCCGCCATCGAGTAGTCGTCGGTGACGATCGTCCCGGTGCCGCTGATCTCGAGGCCGAAGCTGATCGCGGTGGCGTCCCCGGGCAGCGGCGCCGTCACGAAATCGGTCAGCTTCCAGGTCGCCGACGTCTCGACCGACGGCCCGTTCGCCCAGTACGCCCAGTCGCCCGAGTGCTTGCGGTAGTAGACGACGATGCTGACGTCCGTCTTGTCCGGCCACTCGCCCTTGTACCAGAGCCAGGTGCCGTACCGGGTGCCCGGCTTGACCGGCCCGAGGCAACGGGAGCCGGCCGGGTCCCGACTGATGATCAGCTTCCGGTCGCCGCCGGTGGAACGGTCGACGACCAGCTGCTCGGCGGTCGCTCCGGTGTGCGCGCCGGAGACCCGGGACCACTGGGCCGGCACGCCGCCGGTGTCGTTCTCCGCGTGCTCGAAGCAGGTGGGCTCGTCGGCCCGGCGCTTCTCCAGCGACGGGTTGTGCACCACGTTGGCGGCGCCCGGCTCGGGCAGGGGCGGGGTGGGCACCCGGCCGCCGGTGGCGTCCTCGCGGATCGCGGTCGTCGAGCACAGGCGGTGCGCGTTCATGAAGTCGACGATGGGCTGGAGCGCGGCGATCGAGTTGAGGGTGTCCTCGCGGCCGCCGTCGTGCATGGTGACGATCGTGCGGTCCCGGATGCCGTTGAGGCGGTAGCCGTCGCTGGTGTAGCCGTTGACCACGTTCGCGATGATCTGCTCGGTGGTGGCGCCGGACCAGTCCTTGGAGTCGACGATGTTCGAGTCGGTGATGCCCCACGGCGAGACGATCCGGTAGCCGAGCTCGCGTGCCACGTCGTCGGCGCGGGCGTCGATGTCGCCGTACGGCGGCCGGTACAGCTTCGGGCGGGGGACTCCGGCGGCGACGATGGTACGCGTCGCGCCGTCCAGTTCCTGAACGATCTGATCCCGGGTCAGCGCCGCCTTGCCGGTCGACTCGCCGGTGATCGACGCGTGGTCGTACGTGTGGTTCTGCACCGAGTTGCCGGCGGCGACCAGGTCGCGCACCAGCTTGGCCGCCTTGGGGCCGCCGTCCTCGATGTTCTTGCCGATCATGAAGAACGTCGCCGTCAGGTGCAGCGCCTCGAGTTTCTCCAGCAGCTCCCGGGTGTGGACGCCGGGGCCGTCGTCGAAGGTGAGCTCGATGTGCCCGCCCGAGCAGTCGTTGTTGATCGGCCGCGCCGGCTCACCCTTCGCCGGTGCTTTGTCGGCGACGATCAATGCCCCCGGCAATGCCAGTCCGGCGGCCGCCAGGAATGCTGCCGACCGCCATTTCGTGGTTCGCCCGTTTCGGCGACCCTGCTTGGTCGCGTCGTTCATTTTCGGTACCGTCCGCTTTCATGAATCGCGTCGTGAAAATGGCGATCGCCGTCGTGGTGTCGATCGGGGCGCTCGGCTCTTCCGGCGCCGAGGCCCGGCCCGCCGCGGCCACGTTCCTCTTCGGAGCGGCGGTCGATGACCTGCGCAAGAGCCGTCAGCGGCTGCCGGCCCTCGAGGCCGAGCTGGGTCGTCCGGTGGACATCGCTTCGACGTACGTCGATTGGACCTATGTCTTTCCCGGCCCCACCGAAAGATGGATGGCGGCCGGCGGGAAACGGAAGGTGCTGATTTCCTGGGAGCCCTGGAAAATTCGATTCGGTGACGTGACCGCGCACCGCCGGGACTCCTATCTGACGGCGGTGGCGGAGGCGATGCGCGACTATCCCTTCGACCTTTACGTGCGCCCGTGGCCGGAGCTGAACGGGAACTGGTCGACCTGGCAGCCGACGCCGGACGGCGCCAAGCGGGACGGCGGGACCCCGGCCGAGTTCGTGGCGGCCTGGCGGTACGTCGTGTCGTTCTTCCGCGACCGGGGCGTCCGCAACCTGAAGTTCGTGTTCAACGTGGACGCCTCCGACCTGCCGTCCAATACGCCGGTCCCGCGGATCTGGCCGGGATCGGCGTACGTGGACGTGCTGGGGATCGATGGTTTCAACTGGAACGAGGGCGGCTGGCGGTCGTTCCGGCAGGTCTTCGCCCCGATGTACGCGACCGTGACCGGCCTCGACCCGGACCTGCCGGTGTGGATCACCGAGTTCGGGTGCGCGCCGGGACCGGCGAGGCCGGCCTGGCTGTCCGCGATGATGACCACGCGGGCGTTTCCCCGGCTGCGGGCGGTGGTCTATTTCGACGTCAAGAACTGGCGCCTCAGTTCCGCGGACCGGCGCGCGATCCGGCCCCATCTCAGAGAGCGGTGACGACCGGGTGAGCGGCCAGCCCGCCGCGGGTGTCGAGCACCCGGGGGACGGCTCGCACGATGGCGTCGTACGGGACATCGCGGTGGTCGGTGAGGACGACCGCCAGGTCGAAGCGGCCCGGCGTGGCGAGCAGGTCGTCGAGCTCGTCGCGGCCGCCGAGGAAGCCCTCGGCGTGCGGCTCGTAGACGGTCACGGCGGCGCCGAGCGCGGTGAGCCGGGAGATGACCTCGACCGCCGGTGACTCGCGCAGGTCGCCGGTGCCGGGCTTGTAGGCGGCGCCGACGACGAGGATGCTGCTGCCGTTGACGGTGTGCCGCCCGGCGTTCAGCAGTTCGGTGATGCGGTGCACGACGTAGGCGGGCTGGGCCCGGTTGATCTGCATCGCGAGGCGGACGAACTCGAAGCCGGCGCCCGCTTCCCGCTGCACCGCGTCGGCCAGGTATTCGGGGTCGATCGGCAGGCAGTGCCCGCCCACCCCCGGTCCGGGGAAGAACGGCTGGAACCCGTACGGCTTCGTGGCCGCCGCCCGGACCACGTTCCAGACGTTGATGCCCAGCTCGTGCGCGTGCCGTCCGAGCTCGTTGACCAGCGCGATGTTGACGTAGCGGTAGGTGTTCTCGAGCAGTTTCGCGGTCTCGGCCTCCTCGGCCGTCTCGACCGGCACCACCGTCTCGCAGATGCCCTCGTAGAAGGCGCAGGCGGTCTTTCCGGAGGTGGCGTCGAGCCCGCCGACCAGCTTCGGCGTGTTGGTGAACCGCCACGATTGGTTACCAGGGTCGATCCGCTCCGGCGAGAAGGCCAGATGCACGTCGGCGGTGGTCGCCAGCGCGTCCCGGAAGGCGCCGCGGGTGGTGCCGGGCGCGACGGTCGACTCGAGCACGACGAGGTCGCCGTCCCGCAGGTGCGGCCCGATGTCGCGCGCCGCGGCCAGCACCGCCGTCAGGTCCGGGCGTCCGTCGCGCAACGGGGTGGGCACGGTGACGATGAAGGTCGAGCAGTTCTCCACGGCATTGCGGTCGTACGCGGGCAGGTAGCGGCCCGTATCCAGCATTTGCGCGACGTCGTTGTCCGTTACGTCGTCGATCGGCGAGCGGCCCTGCTGCAACTGCCGGACCTTGGGTTCGTCGATGTCGTACCCGACCACGGTGTGGCCGGCGTGGACGGCGGCGTGTGCGACGGGCAGGCCGACGTATCCCTGCCCGACCACCGCGACGCGTTCCGAAGGTGCCGATGCGGTGACGATGGGTGGCCTCCTCGATGGGGTTTCCTGGCGCGAAATAACCTACGACGCGTCGGTTATTTCGGAAAACACCCGAATGAGGTCATCCGAAAGCTCTTTCACATGGCCGTACGGCTCAGCCGTGCAGCGTGGGCCGGTAGACCAGCTCCTGAATGTCGCCGTCGAGCGTCCGGCTCTCGATCAGCTCGAGGTCGAAGTCCTCGGCGCCGCGGAAGATCGGATCCCCGCCCGTGCGCCCGGTGACCACCGGAAAGAGCGTGACCTGAATCCGGTCGACGAGCCCCGCGGCCATCAGCGCCCGGTTCATCGACAGGCTGCCGTGCGACCGCAGCGGCACCGCCGACTCCGCCTTGAGCCGCCGCACCACGTCGACCGCGTCGCCGCTCTCCACGGTCGCGTCCGGCCAGTCCTTGACCTCCGGCGTCGTCGACGACACCACGGTCGCCGGCAGGTTCCGCATCCGCGTGACCCACGGGTCGAAGACGGTCTGCTCGGCCCCCGAGGCGAGCATCTCGACGAAGAGCCGATAGGTGTTGCCGCCGAAGACCATCCGCTGTTCCTGGCTGTAGACATCGAGGCGGTGTTGGAGCAGCTCGGGGCCCTGCTTGCCCCAGTAGCCACCCCAGTCGCCGCTCGCGGTGCCGAAACCGTCAAGGCTGGTGAAGAAGTCAAACGTGTACGTGGCAGTCATGGTGTCCTCCTCGTCGGGTACTACGGGACAGACCGCCACCGGCGCCGAAACTCATCGCCGTTCGGTAGCCTCACCGCCGTGACGGGAACGTTGCTCTTCATCATCGGCCCGCCCGCGGTCGGCAAGATGACCGTCGGCGAGCAGATCGCCACGAGGACCGGCCTCCGGCTCTTCCACAACCACCTGGCAATCGAGCCGGTACTGCGCTTCTTCCCGTTCGGAAGCCCGCCTTTCGGCCGGCTGGTCGACGGTTTCCGCCGCGACCTGATCGAGGAGGTGGCGGCCAGCGACCTACCCGGCTTGATCTTCACCTACGTCTGGGCGTTCGACCACCCACAGGACGAGAAGGCGGTGCAGCAGTTCGCCGCCCCCTTCCACCGGCGCGGCGGCCGCGTCCTCTACCTGGAACTACTGGCCGACCAGGCCGAAAGACTCCGCCGAAACGAGGGCGCTTCCCGCTTGGCCGAGAAGCCATCCAAGCGAGACATCGACTTCTCCCGCCAAAACTTGATCGACCTGGACAGCCAATACCACCTGAGCTCAGACGACAGATTCGCCGGCAACCCAGACTTCCTACGAGTCGACAACACGCACCTGGCCCCCGCCGAGGTCGCCGCCAAAGCGATAGCCCACTTCAAGCTCCAGCCCCCGCCGCGCTAAGCCGTAATGGCCTCGCCGCAGGCCCCACGCGCGAAGCCGTAAAAGGTCTCACCCAGGCCAAGCCCCCACAAAGCGGAAACGGTCACGCCCACCGCACCCACCGCAACGCGGGGCGTCCGGGGGCTCGGCCCCCGGAGCGGATATACGAGCCGCCCCCGGCCCGCGCACTCCGCGGACAGGGGGCACCCAAAGGCTCGCGCGCCCGGCAGTGTGTTGGTTCAGGACATAGGAAACCCATGTCTCAAGACATCGGAAACGGTGTGTCGGGACATCGGAAACTCTGGATGCTGGTGATCGTCGCGGGGTGTCCAAAGCCCGTCTCGTGATCACCGCTGTTGTCCTCGAGGGTCGTAGCCAGGCCGAGACCGCCCGCGCCTACCAGGTGTCGAAGGGCTGGGTCTCCAAGCTGGTCGCCCGGTACCGGGCCGAGGGTGAGGCCGCGTTCGAGCCGCGCTCCCGGCGGCCTCGTTCGTCACCCACCGCGATCAGCCCTGACGTCGTCGACCTGATCATCGCGATCCGCAAAGACCTCACCGAACGAGGCCTGGACGCCGGCCCGGACACGATCGGCTGGCACCTGCGCCATCACCACCGCATCACCGTCTCGAGGGCCACGATCGCCCGGCACCTGAGCGCGCAGGGCCTGGTCACGCCCGAGCCGGCCAAACGGCCGAAGTCGTCCTACATCCGCTTCGCTGCCGAACAGCCCAACGAATGCTGGCAGGCCGACTTCACCCACTACCGGCTCACCCGAGCTGACGGCCGGCCCGGCCCCGACGCCGAGATCCTGTGCTGGATCGACGACCACTCCCGCTACGCACTCTCGGTCACCGCCCACCCCCGGGTCACCGGCCCGATCGTCGTGCACGCCTTCCGCGACGCCGTGACCAGGCACGGTGTTCCAGCCTCCACGCTCACCGACAACGGCATGGTCTTCACCACCCGGCTCTCCGGCGGCCGCGGCCGCAACGGCCTGGAACACCAACTACGCCACCTCGG
>NZ_JBVJIU010000007.1:441198-503180 GCF_055586105.1 Actinoplanes sp. NPDC051537 | reverse complement strand
CCGCGAAAAGCAGGTGCTACTCGGTGTTCCCAACCGAACCCCCCCCCCCCCCCCCCCCCCCGCCGCCGCCGGTCGCGGCCGCCCCGCGCCGGCGCCGGCGGCCCTGGCTCACCATCATCGCCTTCCTGAGCCCGGCGCTGGTGCTGTTCCTGCTGCTCGTGCTCACCCCGATCGTGGTCGCCGCGTACAGCAGCTTCTTCAACTGGAACGGCTTCGGCGCGCCGACGCAGTTCGTCGGGCTGGACAACTTCCACCGGCTGCTGGCCGACGACATCTTCGCCGGCGACCTGCGCCGGGCGCTGCTGCTGGTGGTGCTCTCGCTCGGCATCCAGCTGCCCGTGTCGCTGGCCCTGGCGATGCTGCTCAACCAGCCGTTGCGCGGCCGCCGGGCGTACCGGATGCTGTTCTTCACGCCCTTCGTCCTGTCCGAGGTCGTCACCGCGGTTCTCTTCACGATGATCTTCTCGCCCAACCAGGGCCTCGCGAACCACGTCACCCGGCTGATCGGGCTCGGCGACCTCGGCGCCACCTGGCTGGCCGACCCGAAAACCGTCATGTACTCGCTGTTCGTGGTGATCTCGTGGAAGTACTTCGGCTTCCACACGATCCTGTTCCTGGCCGGGCGGCAGGGAATCCCGCCGGAGCTGCACGACGCGGCCGCCATCGACGGCGCCGGCGGCTGGCAGGCGTTCCGGCACATCACCCTGCCCCTGCTCGGGCCCACCATCCGCATCTGCGTCTTCCTGTCGGTGCTCGGCACGATCCAGCTGTTCGACATGGTGTGGGTGCTCACCGGCGGCGGCCCGATCCGCTCGTCGGAGACCCTGGCCGTGACGATGTTCCAAGAGGGCTTCAAGCGCTTCCACGTCGGCTACGCCAGCGCGATCAGCATGGCGATCTTCCTGATCAGCCTCGCCTTCGGCCTGCTGTACCAGCGCTTTGTCCTGCGCCGCGACCTCGAGGGCGCGATCACGACGATGGGAGACCGGCGATGACCCACGCCACCGGAGCGCGCCGGGCCCGGCACGGCGCCCTGCACCTGCTCAGCATCCTGGTCGCCGCCGTGGTCGTCGTGCCGATCTTCTTCGGGGTCCTCGGCGGGTTCAAGGACAACGGCCAGCTGTTCACCAACCCGTTCGGCCTGCCCGACCCGTGGGTGCCCGGCAACTACCTCGACGCGCTGCGCTCCTCGGCGTTCTGGCAGCAGGCCACCAACAGCCTCGTCATCGCGGTCGCGAGCACGGTGCTGGTGGTCGGCGTCGGCGCCATGGCGGCGTACATCTTCGCCCGCTACGCCTTCCCGGGCCGGGAGTTGCTGTTCACCCTGTTCGCCATCGGCCTGATGTTCCCGTTCGCCGTCGCGATCCTGCCGTTGTTCGTCCTGCTGCGCGAGATGGGCCTGCTGAACAACCCGCTCGGCGTCATCCTGCCGCAGGCGGCGTTCGGCCTGCCCATCACCATCGTCATCCTGCGCAGCTTCTTCCGCGGCATACCGGCCGAGGTCGAAGAGTCGGCGGTGCTCGACGGCTGCGGCCCGTTCCGGTTCTTCTGGCGGATCCTGCTGCCGATGGCCCGGCCCGCGCTCGGGACCGTCTCGGTGCTGGCCGTGGTGGGCAGCTGGAACAACTACCTGCTTCCGCTGATCGTCTTCAGCGACTCCCAATGGTGGACGCTGCCACTGGGCGTCCAGCAGTTCCAGTCGCAGTACTCGGCCGACACCGCGCGCATCCTCGCCTACGTCACCCTGGCGATGCTGCCGTCGCTGGTGTGTTACGCCTTCGCCGAGCGGCAGCTCATCGGCGGTCTCACCAGCGGCATCGGCAAGGGCTGACCACGGAACCGAAGTCCCACCTAGCCGAGACGCGGTCGGCTACGAATCCCCCTAGTCCGGTATCAGGTCTCGGTGGGATGGGGACGGCATGCAGGCTGACAGCGGCGACCGGGTGGTCGGCCGGTACCGACTGGTCATGCTCGTCGCGACCGGCGGGATGGGCCGGGTGTGGCGCGCCCACGACGAGCTGCTCGACCGCACGGTTGCGGTGAAGGAGGTGCTCGCGCCGCCGGGCCTGCCGGACGCCGACGGGACCGAGGCCGTACGACGTACGGTGCGGGAGGCACGCGCCGCAGCCCGCCTCGACCATCGCAACGTGGTCCGCATCTTCGATGTGGTTCAGGCGGTCGGCCGATCCTGGATCGTCATGGAGTACGTGCCGTCGCGTTCGTTGCAGGAGGTCGTCGCCCGGAACGGGCCGATGACTCACCGCGACGCGGCCCGGGTGGGGCTCGCGTTGCTGGACGCTCTCGAAGCGGCCCACCGCGGCGGCGTGCTGCACCGCGACGTCAAGCCCTCCAACGTGTTGATCACCGCCGAGGGGCGAGTGGTGCTGACCGACTTCGGCCTCGCCGCGACCGCCTCGGATGCGGCCGCGACGCCGGAGCCGCTGCTGGGTTCGCCGCACTACATCGCGCCGGAACGGTTACGCCCGGGCGTCTGCGGTGCGCCCGCCGATCTGTGGTCGCTGGGCGCGACCTTGTATGCGGCGGTGGAAGGCCGCCCGCCGTTCGCACGGCCGAGTGTCGGTGAGTCGCTGTCGGCGGTGCTGGCCCAAGCGCCCGACCCGCCCCGGCATCCGGGGCCGCTGCATCAGGTCATCGACGGGCTGCTCGTCGCCGACCCCGCTCGACGCCTGGAGATCGCCGCGGCCCGCGTCGCCGTGCGCGACCTGATACATCGAGCGGTCGGAGTCCACGGCATCCCCTCGCCGCGCCGCCCGGCGGACCAGGCGATCCGGTTCCGGCCCGCGGTAGCGGCGGTGCCGGCCGAGCCGGAACGGCCACCGGCGCGGTCGGAGGTCGAAGCCAGGTGGCGGCTGGTCGCCGGGCTGGCGCTGGCGGCGGTGGCAGTCGCCGGCGGCGGAGCGGCGGTGGCGGGAAGCCGAGGCGACGGCGCGGCCACGCCGGGGCCGTCCGCCACGATCGCCGCCACGCCGGCCGGCCCCTGCGCACACGCCCCTCAGCGGCCGCTGACCGACACGGCTGCGAAGGCTCCCGTCTCGCTGCCCGAGGGCTGGACGTGGCACGTCGACGCCACCGGGTTCGCCGTGCCGGTGCCGCAGGGCTGGAGTCGCAGCGTCGTCGGCGCGACCGTCTGCTTCAGCGATCCCGGCGGGTTCCGCTCGCTGTCGGTCGAGGCCGGGGGAGCGGTGGGCGGCGAACCGTTACCGGTGTGGCAGGCCGCCGAACGGTCGGCCCTCGCCCGCGGCACGCTGCCCGGCTACCGGAAGGTCAGCATGGGCCTGCTTCTGGTCCAGGGCGGGGGCGCCGACTGGGAGTATTCCTGGCAGCCCGCGACGGGACCTCGTCTGCACGCCTACCGCATGCTCGCGGCCGCGGGTGACGACCGTTCGTACCGGCTGACCTGGGTGACCCGGGACGCCGACTGGAATCTCGATCGCGCCAATCAGCGGATTTGTCTCACCGGCTTCCGCGACTCGTCCCGGCCGGGCGCGACGTGGGCTGTCCCGCGTCCGATCGGATGATCAAGGATCCTCCCGTCGCCAAGCGGCTTCCCGCTCCGAATCCCTGGTGATCAAAGCCTCGGTGCACAAGGAGACCCCCGTGAAGCTGTCCCGAACTCTCATCGTCGTGCCCGCCGCGGCGGCGATCCTGCTGGCCGCCCCGATTGCCGCCTACGCCGACGAGAGCGTCCATGTGAAGCTCGACGCTCTCAACCACTCGGGCGCTTCGGGAACCGCCGTGCTGACCGCGATGTCGGACGGCGACCTCAAGATCAGCATCCGGTCGACCGGTCTGGTCCCGAACTCGCCGCACGCGCAGCACCTGCACGGCGCCACGAACGGCATGAACTTCCACTGCCCGGACATGTCCGCCGACAAGGACGGCAACGGCTACGTGAGCACCGAGGAAGGTCTGCCGATGTACGGCGACATCTTCATCTCGCTGACCACCAAGGGCGACACCAGCAAGACCAGTGGGCTGGCGATCGACCGGATGCCGGCCGCCGACGCGAAGGGCAACCTCTCCTACGACCGGACCATCCCGGCCGCCGACCTGCCGGCGGGCACCCTCACGCACCTCAAGGACCTGCACATCGTCGAGCACGGCATCGACGCCAACAAGAACGGCAAGTACGACCTGCAGGGCCTCGGCGAATCCACCCTGGCCAAGTCGGCCGGGCTGAAGGGCATCCCGGAGGAGGCCACCGACCCGGCCGTGTGCGGCATGGTGTCCGGCGCGGCCGTCGGCTCGGTGCCGGTCGGCGGTGTCGCGACCGGTGACGGCAGCACCCGCCACGACTCCACCACTCCTTTCGCGCTCGGTGGTCTCGCCCTGCTCGGCGCCGCGGGCGCCTTCTTCGCGCGTCGCCGGCTCAGCCGGCAAAGCTGAGACAAGCGATGACTCGCTCCGGCGCCACCACGCCGGCCAGGAACCGCCGAGGGCAGTACGCGCTCTCGGCGGTGGTCCTGGCGCTCACCGCGATCGCGATCGTCGCGTTCGCTTCGGGGGCGAAGGACCGGCCGCCGCACCAGCCGCCTCTGACCGCGCCCGCCGCCGCCTCCCAGCCGCCCGATGCCACGTCGGCGGACTCCGCCGAAGCGAGCACCGCCCTGACCACGGGCCCGCTGATGGGAACGTCCGCCCCGACCCGGGTCGTCATTCCCGCGCTCGACGTCGACGTGCCGCTCACCGGGCTCGGACAGCAGGCCGACGGCACCATGCAGGTGCCGGCCGACGCCAAGACCGTCGGCTGGTACACCAAGGCGCCGACGCCGGGAGCGCTCGGCCCGGCCGTGCTGGCCGGACACGTCGACTACAAGAACAAGCCCGGCACCTTCAACCGGCTCGTCGAGCTCAAGGCCGGTGACACCATCTCGGTCGACCGCCAGGACGGCAGCATCGCCATGTTCTCCGTCGTGAAAGTCGACCGCTATGCCAAGAACAAGTTCCCGTCCGACGCCGTCTACGGCCCCATCAACCGCGCCGGTCTGCGCCTGATCACCTGCGGCGGCAACTTCGACAGCGCCGCGGGCCACTACGAGGACAACATCGTCGTCTATGCCGACCTCACGATGGCGCATCCCGCCTGACGATCAGGCGTCGGAACGGATCGCCGCGACGGCTTCGTCGATCGTGCGGTAGCGGGCGGGTGTGTCGGGCGTGCCGGCGGTGCCGATGACGTCGCGCACCTGCCCGATGTTCTTGGCGAGCAGCAGCCGCACGCCGCGCCGGTGGAGCTCTTCGGACAGCCCGGCCAGCATGCGCACGCCGGACACGTCGATCATCGGCATGGACTCGGCGTCGAGGACCACCGCCCGGGTCCGGTCGGTGATCATGCCGAGGACGTCGTCCCGGACGTGATCGGCGTTCGCGAAGAACAGACCTGACTCGATCCTGACCACGACCACGTCGTCGTCGACGGGCGCGTCCGGCGAGCGGTCCCGGTCGGTCCATCCGCCGTCCTGGCGGACCAGCCGGGCCACGTGCGGGCGCGACGCCCGGTAGAGCAGGGTGAGCACCGAGATGGTGATGCCGATGAACAGCCCCGGCAGCGTGTCGAAGATGAGCACGCCGAGCATGGCCCCGACCGCGGCGATGAAATCGGCCCGGGTGGCGTGCCGGTAGATGCGGCTGAGCGGGCTGGTCCAGATCCGGTACAAGGCGCGCAGCGACGAGAAGTCGACCAGCTCGATCACGGCGGCGATCACCACGGCGGCCAGCACCGCCTCGGGCAGCTTCTCGAACAGGCCGGTCAGAAATAGCAGGGTGAGGACGGTGAGCGCCGCGACGAAGATGCCGGAGAGCTGCGATTTCGCCCCGGCGCCGCCGTTCACCGCGGTCTTCGAGAGGCTTCCGTTGACCACCAGGCCGCCGACCAGGCCGGCGCCGACGTCGGCCGCGCCGTTGCCGAGCAGCTCGGCGTTCGGATCGATGGCATAGCCTTCCTTCGCGGCGTACGTCTTCGCCGCCCCCAGACCCTCGGCGAAACCGATCAGAAGCACCCCGACTCCGGGACCGACCAGGTCCAGGTACTGCCCGAAGCCGACATCGGGGATGGCGATGCCGGGCAGGCCGGATTGAATGGCGCCGACTATGTCCACGTCGAGGTCGAACAGCCCGACCGCCGCGATGCCGGCCAGCACCACCAGCAGCGAGGCCGGCAGCAGCGGCAGGTACCGCTTGAGCGCCAAGATCGCGGCCAGCGAGACCAGCCCGATCGCCGCGGTCAGCGGCCTGATGTCGCCGAGCTCGCCGAGGATGCCCCACAGCTTCTCGAAGAAGCTGCCGGACGGCTTGTCGACGCCGATCAGCGCCGGGACCTGCCCGATGATGATCGTCAGAGCCAGACCGATGATGAAGCCCTTGAGCACCGGTTCGGAGATGAACGAGGCCAGAAAGCCCATCCGGAAGATGCCGGCGACCAGGCAGAGGACGCCGGCCACGATCGCGAGGGCGGAGGTGGTGGCCGGGACGTTGTCGCTGCCGGCCACGATCGACGCCGACAGCGCCGCCGTGCCCGACATGGTGGCCACGACCAGGTGCTTCGACGAGCCGAACACCGGATAGAGCAACAGCGCCGGGATCGCGGCGTAGAGACCGGCGACCGGGGAGACGCCGGCGATGGTGGCGTAGGCGAGCGACTCGGGGATCAGCACCGCCCAGACGGTCAGTCCCGCCACCAGGTCGCTTCGCAGCCACGCCCGCCGGTAACCGGAGAACGAACCGAGCAGGCGCACGGGTCAACTGTGGCGTTGCGTGACGGGCTGGGCATCACCCGTCGCGGGTGATCTCACGGCGGACCGGCTCATCTCGGCGGGGTGAGGCGGCCAGCGGTCCGGCCTCGGCATGATCCGGGAGAAGGCGGGCCAATCGCGAGGGAGTGCTACTGATGTCTCAGTCTCTGTCCGGCCGGGTGCCGCCGGGCCTGCGGTTCGAGAACACGACCGACTTCGAGAACGCCCGGCGTGGCCTCATCGACGCCGGCGAGCCGGTGATCCGGAACGATGCCGGTGACGTGGTCTGGGACAACGGCTCGTATTCCGGCTTCCTCGCCGGCGACGCGCCGGACACGGTGCATCCGAGCCTGTGGCGGCAGTCGACGCTGGTCGCGATCCAGGGCCTGTTCGAGGTCACCGACGGCATCTACCAGGTCCGCGGCTACGACCTGTCCAACATCAGCTTCGTCGAGAGCGCGACCGGTGTGATCGTCGTCGACCCGCTGATCTCGACCGAGACCGCGGCGGCGGCGCTGGCGCTGTACCGGCGGCACCGCGGCGACCGCGAGGTCCGGGCGGTGATCCACACACACAGCCACGTCGACCACTTCGGCGGCGTCAAGGGCGTCACCACACAGGAGGATGTCGACGCCGGCCGGGTGCAGATCATCGCGCCCGCCGGGTTCCTCGAGCACGCGGTCGCGGAGAACGTGTACGCGGGCACTGCGATGGGTCGCCGGGCCGGCTACATGTACGGGGCGGCACTCGCGCGCGGCCCCCGCGGCGGCGTCGGCGCCGGACTCGGGCAGACCACGTCGACCGGGACCGTCACGCTGATCGAACCCACGGTCACGGTGACGGAGACCGGCCAGGAACTGACCGTCGACGGCCTGCGCATCGTCTTCCAGATGGCACCCGGCACCGAGGCCCCGGCCGAGATGCATTTCTACTTCCCCGACAAGCGAGCGCTGTGCATGGCCGAGAACGCCACGCACACGCTGCACAATCTGCTCACCCTGCGCGGCGCCGAGGTGCGCGACCCGCACATGTGGGCGCATTACCTCACCGAGGCGATCGAGCTGTTCGCCGAGAAGTCGGACGTCGTGCTGGCGTCCCATCACTGGCCGACGTGGGGCACGGCCAACATCGTGGAGTTCCTGGGCCTGCAACGCGATCTCTATGCTTACCTGCACGACCAGACGCTGCACCTGCTGAATCTCGGCTACACGGGTCCGGAGATCGCCGAGATGATCCAGCTGCCGCCCGCGCTGGAGAACACCTGGCACGCCCGCGGCTACTACGGCTCGGTCAGCCACAACGTCAAGGCGATCTATCAGCGCTACATGGGCTGGTACGACGGCAACCCCACCCGGCTCTGGCCGCATCCGCCGGCCGAGGCGGCCAAGCGGTACGTCGAGTTCATGGGCGGCGCCGACGAGGTCGTGGCCAAGGCACGTGTGTCCTTCGAGGCCGGCGACCTGCGCTGGGCGGCCCAGGTTCTCGATCACGTGGTGTTCGCCGACCCCGGGCACGGCGCCGGCAAGAGCCTGCTGGCCGACGTGCTCGAGCAGCTGGGCTTCGGCTCGGAGAACGGCACCTGGCGATGCGAGTTCCTGTCCGCGGCGACGGAGTTGCGCAGCGGGAACTTCGGCACGCCCACGGTCACCGCTGCACCGGACATCGTCGCCCACCTGAGCCCGGAGATGCTCTTCGACGCGCTCGCCATCCAGATCGACGGACCACGATCCTGGGACCTCGATCTCGCCATCGGCTGGGAGCTACCCGACCACGGCGTCACTTACCGGACCACACTGCGCAACGGCGTTTTCACGTACGTCAAGGACAGTGACAAGCCGGTGCAGCTGACCCTGACCGCGTCCGCCGGCGCCCTCGCCGCCCTGGCCGCCGGCGACGTCGAAGCGGCACGGTCGAACGGGCTCACCCTGGCCGGCGACGAGAAGCAGCTGGCCGCGCTGTTCGGCGCGCTGCGGCCCGGTGACCCGGACTTCGCCATCGTCGAGCCGTGAACCTTACGGTCGCGCCGTCCGACGTCGACCGCATCATCGGTCGGTTGTTCCTCACTCAGGGCAACCGGCCGCGCAACCTGACCAACTTCTGGGTCCTGCTCCTGCTCGCCGCCGTGATCGCATCGGCCGGCGTGGTCGCCGACTCCACTGCAACGGTGATCGGCGCGATGATCGTCGCGCCGCTGATGACCCCGATCCTCGGCACGGCGCTGGCGATCGTCCTGGCCGACCGGCGGCAGCTGGTCTACCACCTCGGGCTCGTGCTGGCCGGCGCCGTCGCCGTCGTGGGCATCGGCTACCTGCTCGGCACAATCATCCAGATGGACGTGGTCGCCGCCACGAACTCCCAGGTCGCCGGGCGGGTCAGCCCTCGGCTGATCGATCTCGTCGCGGCGCTTGCCACCGGGCTTGTCGGCGGGTTCGCGCTCATCCGGTCGGACGTGTCCGACACTCTGCCGGGCGTGGCGATCGCCATCTCGCTGGTTCCACCGCTGGCCGTGGTCGGACTCACGGCGGAGTCCCACGCGTACGGTGAATCGTTCGGCGCCTTGCTGTTGTTCGGCACCAACGTCGCCGCCATCATCGCCACCGGCACCGCGATCATGCTCGCCGCCGGGCTGCGCGACGCCGCCAAGAAGGCCGCCCTGCCGGTCGGCGCCCTCGGCGTCAAGACGGTGGCCACCGTGGCGCTCTCCCTCCTGCTGATGGCGGTCCCGCTCGGCTACGGCAGCTGGCAGGTCCTGCAGGAGCAGGTCATCATCGGCCGGGCCCAGCCGGTTGCCAGCCGCTGGGCGGACGAGCAGGGCTGGCAGCTGACCGACGTACAGGTCCGCCGCGGAAGGCTGTACGTGATCGCCATGGGCCGGCCGCCGGAAGCCAGCGAGACGGCCCTGCGCCAAGAACTCGACGATGCCGGGCTGGCCGACGTCGATGCCGTGGTCACCCTCATCATCGGCGGCTCCCGCACCCTCGAAGCCCACTGATCCGTCACCGGTCGCCGCCCTCCAGCGCGGCCAGGGTGGCGACGGCCCACGCCCCGACCGGCCCCGCGAAAAGGCCCACGATGCCGACGACGGCGGCCGCCAGAGCGGTGATGCTCGTGCGCCGGTGTCATGACGGCGATGTCGGCCCGGTGCGGCCGGCTCGTGCCGCCGATCCCGCTGGTGGCGTGCCGGGCGGCGACGGTCGCGCCCAGTTCAGCAGTCCGAACGCGACGATGACGAGCACGGCCGCGGTGGTCGGCGGCCCGGGTGCGTGCTCATCGGCGCCGCCGGCGGGCCACGACGATGATCGTGACGAGCACGGCGGCTGCGGCGGCGATGGCGGCCAGGGGCAGCGGGCGGCGGACCGGTGCGGGCAGGTCGGAGTCGGTGAGCTGCTGCTTGGCCGCCGCCGCCTTGTCGGTCACGGTCCCGGCGGCCTGCGCGGCCTGGTCCTTGACCGCGGCCAGCTTCTGCCGGGCCGCGCCGGTGGCGTCACCGACGGCCTGCTTGGCGCGGGACTTCACGTCGGTCTTGGCGGCGAGGTGCTGCACCGTCTCACCGAGCTCGGCGCGCGTCTGCTCGATCTCGGTGCGCAACTGCTCCGGGTCGGTGGGGGTTCCGGCGTCGGTCATGAGGAGCGTCCTTCCCGTACGGCGTTCTTGACGGCCCGCACGTCGGCCTGGGTACTGGCGACGGCGTCGCTGGGCACCGGCGGCACCGCAGCCTTCAGCTTCTGCTTGCCGAGCAGGGCCGCGATGCCGGCGGCGGCCAGCACGACGACCAGCACCACCAGCAATGCCAGCCACAGCGGCATGACCAGGTCGAGCAGCACGACGGCGAGGGCCAGCAGCAGGCCGAGCCCGTAGAGGCCGAGCACGGCGGCGCCGCCGAACAGGCCGCCGCCGACCCCGGCCCGCTTGCCCTTCTCCGTCAGTTCCAGCTTCGCCAGCGCCAGCTCGTCGCGCACCAGCGTCGAGATCTGCGCGGCGGCCTGGCTCACCAACTCGGAGGTGGGCGCCGGCTCACGAGGGAATCCATTCGACACGTGCTCGCTCCTTTCGTCAGGTGGCCTCCCCGCTCACGGCGTGCCATCGGCACGGGCCAGGGGTGTGATCGGTGCAATCCCCATCCGATCGGCGTCTCAACCCCATGCGGGCGATTCATTCACCAGCCGTTGTTTATGAGATAAACGAGTATTTCTCACGGCCGGCGGATTCGTCCTGGTCGGCCCGGCGCCGGCCATCTGTGGGACGCTTGCGCCGGGCATGCGACGGCGCACGGGGGACGCGGGAGGCGCGATGCAGGATCCGGACAGGTCGCGGGAGCGTGGTGACGCGGCCGAGGCGATCCGCACCAGTGGCCCCGGCTCGGGGCGCAGCGGACTCGATCAGCAGCGCATCCTGGCCGCGGCGGTGCGGTTCATCGACGAGAACGGCCTGCGGATGCTCACCATGCAGCGCCTCGGCGCCTACCTCGGCGTCGAGGGCATGGCGCTGTATCGGTATGTGCCCGGCCGGGAGGCGTTGCTGGACGGTGTGGTCGAGACCGTCGTCGACGAGCTGTTCGGCGACCCCGACGTGCATCTGGAAGCGCACGCCGGCTGGGTCGACTACCTGCAGCGCCTGGCCCACGGCCTGCGCCGGATCGCGCTGGCCCACCCCGAGGTGTTCCCGCTGGTCGCCACCCGCCCGGCGGCGGCGCCCTGGGTCCGGCCGCCGCTGCGCAGCCTGCGGTGGATCGAGTCCCTGCTCGAGGTGATGAACAAGGCGGGGTTCTCCGACGAGAACGCGGCCGCCGTCTACCGCGCGTTCAGCAGCTTCCTGCTCGGCCACCTGCTGCTGGAGGTCTCCGGCCGCGGTGTGGAGACCGGCCCGGTCGAGGAGCCCGACGTGTCGCCGGTCGAGGACCTCAGCAACTACCCGCTGCTGCAGCGCCTCGAGCCGCATCTGTCCATCGATGTCGCCGCGGAAGATTTCGAGGAGGCTCTCGAGGCTCTGCTCGACCGGGTGGCGCTGCTGTTGCCGCGCCGCCGCCGGCCGCCCCGGCTGACGGAGAACATGTAGCGCCGGTTTATGTCCTAAACGGGCGGGCATTTTTCGAGTCGTCAAGCGATCCGAGTCGCTTTTTCGATCGTGAGACATCCCCTCCCGAAAGGATTGTCGTGATCACCCAGAACGACATCGCCCGGCTCACCGGCGCCGACGTGTACGACACGGACGGCGACAAGATCGGTTCGGTCGGCCAGGTCTACGTCGACGTCCGGAGTGGTGACCCCGAGTGGGTGACCGTCAAGACCGGCCTCTTCGGCACCACGGAAACCTTCGTCCCGCTGCGCGACGCGCGCGTCACCGACGACCGGATCACCGTGGCTTACGGCAAGGACCAGGTCAAGGACGCCCCGCGCGCCGGTACGGACGAGCCGTTGACGCACGCCGAGGAGCACGAGCTCCACACCTACTACCGCCTGCCGGCCGTCGCCTACGAAGGCGAGACCTTCCAGATCGGCTCCTCCGGCTACTCCGGCGCCGACGATGCGATAACCCGCTCCGGGGAAGCCGGCAACGCCCGCCTGCGCAGGTACGACGGCAGCTGATCGGAGCCGCTTCCGGTCACCGTGGGCAGGCGCCGAAGTGCGTCGGTCCCGTCTCCCGCAGCAGCCGGGTGGCCAGCGTCTCGCCCGCCACGTCCCGGCCGATCTGCAGGCCCGCCTGGTTGCTGAACTCGAAGTGCTGGCCGCCGAAGATCCGGGAGCGGCCGGCCTCGGCCGCGGCCGCCGAGAATCCCGGGTAGGTGCGGGGCACGCCGCCCGGCGCGGAGTCGGTGGCGAGGGTGAACGGGATCGCGTCGGCGCAGAAGAACCCCTGCAGGACGGCCGCGCCCGCCCCGCTGTAGGAGCTGTGCCCGGAGACGTACTCGGGCGTGCCGCCCACCGCGCCCGCGCGGGCCGTCCACGCCGGATCGGCCGTCGTCGAGGGGTTGCCGTCGGTGTCGGCCTCGCGGATCGCGGTGGTCGGCCGCCAATGCCGGTACGTGTACTTGGTCGCCACCGTGGTCACGGTCGCGTCGGCGAGGGCCATGGTCAGCAGGGCGGTCAGCCGGGCCTGCTCGCCGAGCGGCAGCCGCCGGTCGTGCGAGACGGTCAGCGCGATCCGCAGCCACTCGCCGGGCGGCTGGTCGGACCCGGCCGGCAGCGACCAGAACTGGAACGTGGCGAGCAGGTCGGGCGCCGGGAGTGCGGCGTTGCCCAGCACTGCCACCTCGGCGAACGCCGCCGCGTACGGAACCGAGTCCAGGGCCGGCGGTGGCCCCGGGACGTACCGCGACGGATCGGCCACGGCGAACGGCCGCACGTTGCGGTACTGCACGCCCGGCCACGCGGCGCGGAAGACGCCCGGACCGGAGCCCGCCGGCTGGGTCTCGACCGGGGCGGAGCCGTCGTCGGCGCGAACCGCGACCACCCGCCGGCCGACCTGATCTCCCCACCCGGCCCCGCTGGTCACGCCGTGGCCGTTGCCGAGACGGGCGAGGCCGGCGGCGAGCGCGGCGTCATAATCGGTAGTTCGGGACGGATCCAGCCGTACGAGCACAGCATGCGCGGCGGCCACGGCGGCGGCCTGCTCATCGCCGTTGCGAGGCCCGGGTCCCGGCACGAGCGCCGGCGCCCGCGACGGCCGGGCGATGCCGTTGACCGCGTCGTACATGGCGACGTTCACCATGGCGTAGAGCCGGGCGGCATCGGCGTCGGAGGACCGGTTGGCCCGCACCGCGTTCAGCGCGAGCTCGTTCCAGCTCCGCACCGCGTCGATGTCGGTCCGGGTCGCCCCGGCCGTTGCGGGAACACCGAGTCCGCTGGTGACAAGCCCCAGCACGGCGGCGAACAGCAGCTTCCTGACCACGATCATCGCCCCCCGGCGAGACGGCTGTTTCGCTACACGGTGCACCCCCGCGGCCGCCACGACACCGCCGTGTAGGAAATCGGACGCAAACGAGCGAGCCGGTAGCGCCGCGGATTCAAGCGCAGCGGCCTTGCCATGGTGACGGCGGCGGCAACATTGGCCGTCGGCGTGAGGTGGTAGGCCGGATGGTCACGGGGTGGCCAGGGCTTCGGTGGGGGAGAGCCGGGCCGCGCGGATCGCCGGGTAGAGGCCGGCCACGCCGCCGATCAGCACGGTGGCGCCGATCGCGCCGGCCGTGGCCCAGGCCGGCACCACGGCCGGCCAATCCTGGTAGGCGGCATAGCCGGCGGTGATCGCGATGCCGAGCAGCACGCCCGCCGCGCCGCCGATCGTGGACAGCAGCAGCGCCTCGGCGAGGAACTGCAGCCGGATCTGGCCGCGGGTCGCGCCCAGCGAGCGGCGTAACCCGATCTCGGCCCGGCGTTCGAGCACCGAGATCACCATGGTGTTCGCGACGCCGACGCCGCCGACCAGCAGGGCCACCGCGCCGAGGCCGAGCAGCAGCGCGTTCAGGGTGGTGTCGGCGGCCTGCGTCGCGGCCAGCGCGTCGGACGGCTTGGAGACGGTGACCGCGCCGGGCTCGGCCGGGTCGGCGGTGCGGGCCAGCACCGCGTGGACGGCCTCGACCTGGCTCTCGTCGGATCGGGTGTAGACGGTGGTGGCCCGGCCGTCGAACGGGAACAGGCCGGTGGCGGCCTCCCAGCCGATGAGCACGGAGGCGTCGAGCTCGGGGGCGAGCGGGGCGCGGCCGAGCACCCCGATCACGGTGAAGCGCACGCCGCCGACCAGGATCATCGTGTGCTCGCTGGGCCGGCCGACGCCGAGCCGGTCGGCGGCGTCGGCGCCGAGCACCGCGGCCGGGTAGCGGGCGGTCAGGCCGTTGAGCCAGGTGCCGCGGCTGACGGCGGCGCCGACCGTGGCGGGCAGGGTGAGCCGGGCGGCGAGCACGGACAGCCCGTTCGTCTCCACCCGCGGGATCCGGTCGGTGCGGTAGACCCGTACGCCGCCGATCGTGCCGGTCGCCGAGACCGCGGTGACCGGACCGATCCGGCCGATCATCGCCTCGGCCGGGGTGGGCAGCGCGGCCGGCCGTCCGTCGATGGTCTGTCCGGGCGCGACGGTGAGCAGGTTGGTGCCGAGCGCGGCGAGCTGGCGGTGGAGCTGCTCGCGGGAGGACGACGAGATGCCGACGACGGCCACCATCGCGGCGATCCCGATGGCGATGCCGAGCGCGGACAGCAGCGCCCGGGTGGGCCGGGCGCGCAGGCCGGCGGCGCCGACCCGGAGCACGTCGGCGGGAGCGAGCCGGGCGGGGTTCAGCATGCGGTGGCCTCGCTCTCGATGCGCCCGTCGCGCATCCGCACCTGCCGGTCGAGCTGGGCGGCGAGGTCACGGTCGTGGGTGATGACGACGACGGTGGTACGCGCGGCATGCAGCTCCCGCAGCACGTCCAGGACCCCGGCGCCGGAGGCGGTGTCGAGGTTGCCGGTCGGCTCGTCGGCGAGCAGCAGCGCCGGTTCGGCGATCACCGCCCGGGCGATCGCGACCCGCTGCCGTTCACCGCCCGACAGCTCGTGCGGCTCGTGGCCGAGCCGGTGCCCGAGCCCCACCCGGGCGAGCGCGGCCTCGGCCCGGCGGCGGCGCTCCCGGATCGGCACGCCGGCGTAGAGCAGGCCGTCGGCGACGTTGTCCCTTGCCGTGACCCCGGCGGCGAGGTGGAACTGCTGGAAGACGAAGCCGATGCGGAAGGCCCGCAGCGCCGACAGCTGACGGTCGGAGAGCCGGGACACGTCGTGGCCGTCGATCGCGACCCGGCCGGAGGTGGGGCGGTCGAGCGTGCCGAGCATGTGCAGCATCGTCGACTTGCCGGAGCCGGACGGGCCGGCCACGGCGACCAGCTCGCCGGCGCCGATGGTGAGGGTGACGCCGTCGAGCGCCCGCACCCCGCCCGGGTAGACCTTGGTGACGCCGGTCAGCTCGATCATCGCGGCATCCCCACGGTCAGTCCCTCGCGCACGCCGTCGCCGGCGACCTCGACCAGCCCGTTGGCGAACAGCCCGGTGGTCACCCGCACGAATCGCGTGGTGCGGCCGTCGACGACCTCGAGGCCGTAACCGCCCTCGGCCAGCGCGACCAGGGCGGCGATCGGCACGGTCAGGACGTTCGCGCGCTCGGCGGCGGTGAAGGTGACGGTGACGACCGCGGCCTCCAGGCCGGTGGCCGCGGCCGGGTCGCGCAGGGACACGGTGGCCTCGATGCGGGTGACGGGCTGGGTGTTCGGGCCGGTGGGCTGCTCGACGACGGTGTGCACGCGCTCGACCCGGCCGGCGACGTGCCGGCCGTCCGGCATCGCGACCTGGACGGCGACCCGGGGGTGGGCGAGCCGCTGCTGGGACACGTCGAGGTCGACGGTGACGACCCGGCCCGCGCCGGTGTAGCGCAGGACCTCGCCGCCGCCGCTGGACTCGTTGACGCCGGCCGTGACGCTGTCGACCCGGATCGGGCCGGGGGCGAACACGACCCGGCCCAGCTCGACTCTGCCGGTGCGCGCCAGCCCGAGGGTGTGCTGCCATCGCCGTACGGCCGCCGCGGTTGTTGCCGTGTATTTGTCGTCCGCGGTGAACCCGCCGAAGCCGAGCGCTGCCAGGTTCGCCTCGAGCTGGCGCACGTCGCGGCCGGTCGCGCCCGGACCCAGAGCGCGATAGGCGGCGACCGGCCCGTACAGCAGCACCACCGGCCGGTCATCCACCCGGTAGATCGCCGCACCCCGCCCGATGGTGTCGCCCGGCCGCGGCAGCCGGGTGATCACGCCGGGAATCCGGCCGGGCAGCGTGGTGTGGTCGGTCCAGCCGAGCTCGCCGACCTCATCGGCGGTGTCGTGCATCGTCTGGCGGGTCACCTGGGCGGTGGCCGGCGGCAGGCCGGAAGCGGGCGCCTCGTCGTGCCCGCCGCCGCCGAACCCGGCCGCCGCCACGACGGCGGCGCCCCCCGTGAGCACCGCCGCCGCGGCCACGGCGGCCGTCCGGAACCGGCGTGTCATCAGTGGGTCACCGTGGGGCTGGGCGTGAACGACCGGGTCAGGTCGCGGCAGGTCGCCTTGGCCGCGTCGAACTTCGGGTTCTGCCGTACGGCGTCGGGCAGCTCGGCGTGCCCGTCCGGATCCGGGTCCGGGTAGTCCGGGACGCCGTGCTCCCGCATGCACTGCGACTCGTAGCGGGCGGCCGCCGCCTTCTGCGCCCCGTCCGGCCCGGTCAGCACCGGCCGCAACGCGCGGCAGGCCTGCTGGGCCGCGGCCAGGACGCTGGTGTCGACGGTGGTCTTGTCGATACCGCGGATCCGCACGTCGCCGCCCGTGACCTCGGGGTCGGGGTAGCCGGGCAGCCCGTTGTCCCGCATGCATCGCGCGTACCGGATGCCCTGGTCCAGGAAGCTGAGGGTGGCCGTCGGGCTCGGCGTTGCGCCGCCGCCGGCGGAGGCGACATTCTTGTGTTCGGCCGGCTTTCCGCAGGCCGCCGCCGAGATCAGCACGAGCGGCAGCACGGCGGCCGCGATCAGATGTTTCCTCATGACGGTCAGTGCAGCAGCGCGCCGGCAACGGTGCCGTCACAGCGGCTGTAACGCGGGTGTAATGCCCGGACGGCGAGACTGCGGTGGGAGGTTCCGGGTGCGGGTGTTGCTGATCGAGGACGAGCCGTTGCTGGCCGAGCAGGTCGCGGACGGCCTGCGCGACCAGGGCATGGCGGTCGACGTGGCCGCCGACGGCCTGGACGGGCTGCACAAGGCCGGCGCCAACCGGTACGACGTGGTCGTCCTCGACCGCGACCTGCCGATCGTGCACGGCGACCAGGTGTGCACGGCGCTCGCGGCGGGCGGCGCCGACTCCCGGATCCTGATGCTCACCGCGGCCGGGGACGCCGCCGACCGGGTGGCCGGGCTGATCCTCGGCGCCGACGACTACCTGCCCAAGCCGTTCGTCTTCGACGAGCTGGTGCTGCGGATCCGGGCCCTGGCCCGGCGCGCCAACAACGCGCCGCGGGTGCTGCGGCGGGCCGCGCTGAGCTTCGACACCGCCCGCCGGGTGGTGACGCGGGACGGCCGCATCATCCCGCTGACCACCAAGGAGCTGGCCGTGCTGGAGATCCTGATGACCGCGGACGGCGCCGTGGTCAGCGCCGAGGACCTGCTCGAAGGGGCGTGGGACGAGCACGCCGACCCGTTCACGGCGACCGTCCGGGTCACCGTCGCCCGGCTGCGCCGCAAGCTCGGCGACCCGCCGCTGATCGAGACGCTGGTCGGAGCGGGGTACCGGCTGTGAGGCGCCGGTCGATCCGGTGGCGCCTGACCCTGATGTACGCGGGGGTGCTGGTCGCCATCTGCGTCGGGCTGCTCGCGCTCAACTACGGGCTGCTGTACCACCGGCTCTACACCGACCTCAGCGCGCCGAACGCGGGGCAGCTGCAGAAGCTGGAGAACGCGCCGCCGGAGGCCGGCGACCGGGCCCGCGAGGCGCTCGCCGGCTACCGGGCCCGGCAGACCGAGATCACCGCGCTGCGGCGCCAGACCATGGTGACCACGATCGGTACGTCCGCGGCGGCGCTCGCGGTCACCGCGCTGCTCGGCGTCGGCGCGTCATGGATCGTCGCCGGCCGGATGCTGCGGCCGCTGCAGACCCTGACCGCCGCGACCCGCCGCATCTCGGAGGACCGGCTGCACGAGCGGGTGGCGCTGACCGGCCCGCCGGGCGAGCTGAAGGAGCTGGCCGACACGTTCGACGCGATGGTGTCCCGGCTCGAGGCGTCCTTCACCAGCCAGCGCCGGTTCGTCGCGGACGCCGCGCACGAGCTGCGCACCCCGCTGGCGATCGCCCGGACCGGCGCCGAGGTGCAGCTCGCGCGGCGCACCGGCACGGTCGAGCAGTGGGAGAGCATGGCTCGCCTGGTGCTGACCGCCACCGGCCGCGCCGAACGCATGCTCGACGGCCTGCTCGCCCTGGCCCGCAGCGACAGCGGCGTGCTCGCGGCCGAGCCGCACGACCTCGCCGTTGCCGCGGGCGCGGCGCTCAGCGACGCCGACGGCGAGGCCGAACGGGCCGAACTGAAGATCACGCCGGATCTGCGGCCGGCCCCGGTGACCGGCGACCCGGCCCTGCTCGACCGCCTGGCCAGCAACCTGGTCGACAACGCGGTGCGGCACAACCAGCGGTCGGGCTGGGTGGAGGTCGTCACGGAAAGCGGCGAGGGCGTGGCCACGCTCACGGTCCGCAACGGCGGCGACCCGATCCCGGCGGACGAGGTGGACCGCCTTTTCGAGCCGTTCCAGCGGCTGGCGCAGAACCGGCCGGCCGGCGCCCGGTCGACCGGCCTCGGGCTGGCGATCGTCCGCTCCATCGTGCGCGCCCACGGCGGCACCGTCGCGGCCACCCCCAACCCCGGCGGCGGCCTCACGGTGACGGTGACGCTGCCGACCGGCGCTGCTGTCGGTCGCCCTATCGCGTGACGATTGCGCGCCGGCCGGCCTCCGGGGTCCGGCGGAATTAGCGTCGTTGACGTGCTCGACCATGCGATGCTCCGGAACCTGCGCGGCGCGGCAAGGCTCATTTCCGGCGCCCGGGAAACAGATGTGTCGGACCTCGCCGACGACGAGCAGGCAACGGTCGATCACGTGTTGACTTTGATCATCCAGGACGCGATCCGCATTCGATCTCGGCTGAACAAGCCGGCAAAGGAGTAAGGCCGCGCGCCGGTCAGTAAGGCATGGCCCGCCACCATTGGTTTTTGCCCACGGTGTCGTCGCCCTCGATCTCCTTGGGCACGTTGCGCACGGTCAGCCCCGCCTTGCTCGCCTCGGCGATGGTCTCGTCATCCCACGGGTGCTTCCGCCACATGTTGCAGATGTACGTCCGGGTCTTCAGGTATTCGACGTAGCGCGCGTGGTGAGCGTCGTCCGTGCCCAGCCCGACGAACAACGCCATCCGGTCGCCGCTGGACTTGGCCGGGATCCACCAGCGCGGGTACTTGCCGTCCATGGCCGGCTCCGGGTCGATCCACCAGGGGAACCGCAGCTTGGTCGCGGTGCCGCAGTGGCTGATCGCCATGCTCCACACGGCCAGGTCGCCGACGGCGGTGGCGACGTACACGTTCTTGCCGGCCATCAGCTCGGTGGTCAGGTGCGAGCCGCGGCGCAGGTTGAGGCCGCCGCTGTGCCTGGTGTGGTCCTGCAGGTAGACACCGAACCGCAGCATCGTGTAGCGGCCTTGCGTCCAGTCCGGGGCCTTCGGGTCTTCCCGGTCGGTGTTGTCCTTGTGCCAGTTGTGCGAGCCGGAATTGATCGTGAAGCTGCTGTCGCCGCTGTAAACGATCTCGTCGGTGCCGAGGATCTTGCGGGCGACCGCGACCATCCGGCCATCGGTCAGCACGTCCCTGAATTTGGGGTTCGACAGCAGATCGCCATTCCAGCCCACGGACTCCCGCGCCCGCGGCCGGAACGACTCGATCTCGTCCGGGGTGTACACACCCTTGATGATCGTGTATCCGTCACGCCAGAAACCGTCAACATCCACTTTGTAATCCACGGCATTCCTTCGTGTGTTTGGCTCCTCTTCGCGGTATCCCGCGAGAATCTACTCCGTCCGGCCGCGGAAGTGTGGCCCCTGACATACCGATTCGGGCGGGCGATGATCGTCAGACCAGATCCTGGGAATGGCGGTGCCGGCCGAGCCCTTCGGTCGCGATCCGGGCGCCGGCGAGCGCTTGGTTACCGGCGAGGAATAAAGCAATCAGAGCCCTCCCAGTCGGGCATGCTTGGATTGGCCATGGCCAACCCTTTGCAGCGCCGCGCCGGTCACCCCGGGTCGCGCATCCTCAGCGTCGCCACGTACCGCCCACGGACCGAGGTGGGCAACGACACGATCGCCGCCCTGATCGACTCGAGCGACGAATGGATCCGCCGCCGCTGCGGCATCGAGTCGCGCCGGCGCGCCGCGCCCGACGAGGACCTGGTCACGATGGCCGCGGCGGCCGCCTCCAAGGCCCTGGCCGGCGCCGGCGTCGATGCGCGCGACGTCTCGGCCGTCCTGGTGGCGACGATGTCCCACCGCGGCCGCGCGACCACCGCCGCACCCCTGGTGGCCGACGCGCTGGGCGCCACCGCGGCCGCCGCGATGGATCTGGGAGCGGCGTGCGCCGGATTCCCGTACGCGCTGGCGACCGCCGACGCGCTCGTCCGCAACGGCTCGGCCGGCTACGTGGTCCTGGTCGGCGCCGAGCGGATGACCGACATCATCGACGAGCGCGACCGCGGCACGGCGTTCCTCTTCGGCGACGGCGCGGGCGCGGTGGTCGTCGGTCCGGCGCAGACGTGCGGCATCGGCCCGGTGGTGTGGGGCGCCGACGGCTCCAAGAGCGAGTTCCTGCGGTACGACGAGGCGGGCATCCTGCGCATGGCCGGCCCCGAGGTCTTCCGCTGGGCGACCTCCGTCATCCCCGATCTGGCCCGGCGCGCGCTGGACGCGGCGGGCATCTCCGCGGCCGAGCTTGCGGCCTTCATCCCGCACCAGGCCAACCTGCGCATCACCACGGTCGCGGCCAAGGCCCTGGGGCTCGGCCCGCACGTGCGGGTGGCCACCGACATCACCACCAACGGCAACACCGGCGCGGCCTCCATTCCCCAGGCGATGGCCGCGCTGCCCGACACGACCGGTCCCGCGCTGCTCGTGGGCTTCGGGGCGGGCCTCTCGTACGCGGCTCAGGTCGTCACGTTGCCCTGACGGCCCTGGCCGGCGGGCCGCATGATTGCCGGGTGGCCGCCTTCGCTCTGCCCGTGAACCTGCTCGACCGCGCGCGGTCCGGCCGGTCGCCCCAGTGGGACGCCTGGCTGGCCGCCCTGCCCGGGGTGGTGGCGGAGTTCGCCGACCGCTGGTCGCTGCGCCTCGGCCCGCCGTACCAGCCCGGCGGCCGTACGGCGTGGGTCGCCCCGGCCCGTGACCACACCGGTCGGGAGCTGGTGCTGAAGGTGGCCCGGACGCACGACGAGGCGCTGCACGAGGCCGACGGGCTGCGGGCCTGGGCCGGCGACGGCGCCGCGCTGCTGCACGACAGCGCCACCGCCGGAGCCACCACCGTCCTGCTCCTGGAACGCTGCGATCCGGGCACCACCCTGGGCGAGGCGAAGCCCGAAGCCGAGCAGGACGAGATCGTCGCGGCGATGCTGCGCCGGCTCTGGCGGGCGCCCGCCGGCGGTCACCCGTTCCGGCCGCTGCAGGCCATGTGCGACGCCTGGGCCGGTGAGTTCGACGCCGCCGGTCCCAGGCTCGCCGATCCTGGTCTCGCCCGCGCCGGCATCGAGCTGTGGCGCGCGCTGCCGGCCACCGCCGACCGGTCGGCGCTGCTGTGCACCGACCTGCACGCCGGCAACATCCTGGCCGCCCGGCGCGAGCCGTGGCTGGTGATCGACCCGAAACCGTACGTCGGTGACCCGGCCTACGACGCCGTGCAGCACATGCTCAACTGCGACCGCCTGACCGCCGACCCGGCCGGGCTGAGCCATCGGATGGCCGGCCTGCTCGACCTGGACCACGACCGGCTGCTCGCCTGGCTGTTCGCGCGCTGCGTGCTGGAGTCGCCCGACCAACCACATCTGGGCGAGGTCGCGGCCCGCATCGCACCCTGAACCCCCGCTCGGCCATCCCGGCGGCACGTCGGCGATGCTGTGGGCATGGAGTACGTGTCCAGAGCGCCCCGACCGCCGCTGGACGGGCTGATCGACGACCTCTACTACCTGGAGGGCGCGCCGCCGTACGCCCGCCTGACGCTCCCGCCGATGCCGGCGGCCCTGCTCATCGTCAACCTCGGCGCGCCGTTCCGCATCCGCGCCGGCACCGACATCAGAGCGGCCGAGTACGCCGACGGCTGCGTCGTCACCACGCCCACCCGCGCGTTCGAGTTCAGCTACCCGTCCCCGACCCGGTCCGTGGGCGTGCACGTCAAGCCGTGGGGGCTCGCGCCGTTCCTGCCGATGCCGGCGGCCGAGCTGTGTGACCGGCCGGTGACGATCGAGCAGGTCTGGGGCCGGCCCGCCGTCGCCGAGCTGCGCGACCGGCTGGCCACGGCGGGCGGACCGCACGAGATGCTGACGCTGTTCGAGGACGAGCTGATGCGACGGCTGGGCGAGACCACCGGTCTGGGGCTGGTCCGCCACACGAGCCGCGTCATCGCGGCGACCGGCGGGACGGCGGCGATCGGCGACCTGAGCGTGGCCGCCGGGGTCAGCAGCACCCACCTGGCTCAGCGGTTCAAGGAGCTCGTCGGCGTCACCCCGAAGCGGCTGGCCCGCACCCACCGCTTCGCCGCCACCGTGCTCGCGATCGACCCGGCCGGCCCGATCGACTGGGGCGACGTCGCCGGTCGCGCGGGCTACTTCGACCAGGCCCACTTCGGCCACGAGTTCCGGGCGTTCACCGGGCTCACGCCGACCCGGTACATCGAGGTCCGGCGGCGGTTCATGCGCGAACATCCCGGCCACGCGTTCGAGGGCTGGCCGCTGCCGGCCGATTGATTTCTTACAAGAACGGCAGCTCACGGCACGCTAACTTGGGGGCACCCAAGCAGAGGAGAGCCCCGTGGGCAAGGTGGTCATGTACAGCTCGGTGTCGGTGGACGGCTTCGTCGCGGACGAGAATGACCAGCCCGGGCCGCTGTTCGACTGGTTGACCGGCGGTGACGTCCCGCTGGACGAGAGCGGCGTGGTGAAGGTGTCGCAGACGTCCTACGACTACATCCGGCCGTACTGGGACCAGATCGGGGTGACGATCGTCGGCCGCCACGTCTTCGACATGACGGACGGCTGGGACGGGAAGCCTCCGGGCAGGATCGACCACGTGGTCGTCGTGACGCACCGGCCGGCGCCCGACGGCTGGGACCCCGGAGCACCGTTCCACTTCGTCGACGGCGTCGAGGCGGCCGTGGCCAAGGCCCAGGAGCTCGCGGGTGACCGCCTGGTCGAGGTCGCGGCCGGCGACGTCGGCGGTCAGGTGCTTGCCGCGGGCCTGGTCGACGAGGTGCGGATGGACGTCGTACCCGTCGTGTTCGGGTCCGGCAAGCGCTACTTCGGGTCGGTCCACGCGCAGCACCTGCTGGCGGATCCGGACGTGGCGATCCAGGGCAACCGGGTGCTTCACCTGCGCTATCGGGTGAGGTAAGCCTGGTGGCCATCGTGTGATCCAAGACACATGCAGCTCCTGTCAGCAATGGCGGCCCCCTCCCGCTCAATTCGCGGAGAGCACGCGAACTGACAGGAGCAGCCATGAAGCACCGCATCGTCGTTCTCGGCGCCGGCTATGCCGGGGCCTACGTGGCCGGAAACCTGGCCCGTCGACTGTCCTCGGCGGATGTCGGGATAACTGTGGTCAATGCCGAGCGGGAGTTCGTCGAGCGGATGCGGATGCACGAGTTCGCAGCCGGCCGAGATCTCAAGGCCCTGAACCTTGCCGACGCCTTCGCGGGCACGGGGATCCGGTTGTGCGTGGCCCGGGTCACCGCCGTCGACCCCGAGCGCCGGGTGGTCTCGACGGCCGACGCCGGTGGTGGCGGCGAACTCGGCTACGACACGCTCGTCTACGCGCTCGGCAGTCACGTGGCCGACCACGGCGTCCCCGGCGTGGCCGAACACGCCCTCGACATCGCCGGCAAGCCCTCGGCGCTACGCCTGCGCGAGCGCCTGGACAGCCTGGGCACGCAGGGCGAGAGCGGGGTGCTCGTCGTCGGTGACGGGTTGACCGGCATCGAGAGCGCCGCCGAAATCGCCGAAGCCCGGCTCGGCCTGTCCGTGACGCTGGTCGCCCGCGGCGAACTGGGCTCCCGGCTCTCCGCCGGGGCCCGCCGTCACGTGCGCCAGGCATTCGACCGGCTCGGCATCACCGTCCTGGAGCACACCACGGTCGAAGCCGTCGAAGCGGCGCGGGTGCTGTGCGCCGGCGGCAGGGCGTCGGCATCCGGCGCGACCGTGTGGGCGGCCGGGTTCGCGGCCGGCCCGATTGCCGCCGCCAGCGGGCTGGAGGTCACCGAAAACGGTCAGATCGTCGTCGATCGCACGATGCGGTCGGTCTCGCACCCGAACGTCTACGCGATCGGCGACAGCGTGTGCGCCATCGGCGACAACGGCCGGCCGCTGCCGATGTCCTGCGGTTCGGCCGGCTTCACCGGACGCCAGGCTCTGGAGTCGATCGTCGGCGGCCTGACCGGCGGCTGCGCTGGTCAAGGCGGGCATCAACCGGATCGCGCTGTGGACCATCTCGCACCCGACCTTCGGCCTGCCCACCCGCAAGCGCCGCCTGGCCGCTGCTCCGGATGCGTTCCGCCAGGACCACGGTCGCGTGGCCGCCCAGGTTGGTCAGCGTGGACAGCACCGCCACTGATCGCTTCGACACCAGCCGGTTCGAGGCCAGCCGGAACCGGCTGGCCTCGCTGGCGTACCGGCTGCTGGGCGGCTCCGCCGACGCCGAAGACGCGGTGCAGGATGCGTTCGTGCACTGGCAGGCCGCCGACCGCGAGCGGATCAAGGTCCCGGAAGCATGGTTGACGAAGGTCGTCACCAACCTGTGCCTCGACCGGCTCCGAGGCCGCCAGCCAGCAGCACCTCACCGGGCCCGGCGCCGCATCACCGCCGCGCGCTGCGGCGGAGGCGACATCGACCCCGCAGCCGCCCGCAGGATCGTCGAGGAATTCCTCGCCGCTGCCTCCTCGGGCCGCATCGAACGGCTGGTGGCGCTGCTCACCGACGACGCGATAGCGATCTCCGACGGCGCCGGCCTGACCGAGACGCTGCTGCAGTACAGCACTGTGCAGCGCATCGCCGCCGTCGCACGGGCCGGCTTCAAACCCACGCCCGCGAAACGGCGACTTGCCGGCGGCACGCCCACGGTCCACTACGCGCTCGTCAACGGTGCCCCGGCCATTCTCTTCGTGGTGGGCGACCAGGTTGTCGGCGCCGTGACGTTCGACATCACCAACGGCAAGATCGCGACCGTGCGCGGCATTGCCGCCCCCACTCGCCTCGCCCGGCTCACCGAGGCTTGGCGGGAGCACGAACCGGGGCCGCCGCTCATCGCCCGGTGGTGACCGCACGCCCATATCCCCGCCCCGCACCACGAAGCGCCTTTCGACTACGGCCTCGACCTCGTCATCAGCGGCATCCGCAGCACCGCGCCGTCATGACGAGACCGCGGCGACCGTACGCCCGAGCTGCGGGTCCTGGTCGACGTACTGATGGGCCATGGTGGTCATGGCCCGGCGCAGCTGCTCGTCGTCGAGGTCGCCCCAGTCGGCCAGCTCGGTGGCGAGCCAGCCGCGGGCCGCGTCGACGACCTTCCGGATCTCGGCCCGGCCGGCGTCGGTGACCCGCAGGTGGTCGTCCTCGCCGGTGAGGTAACCGTCGGCGCGGGCGATGTCGAAGGCGGGTTTCAGCACCTCGGCGGGGACCCGGGCCCGCTGCCCGATCGCCCGGAGGCCGGTGTCGGCGGCGACCCGCTCGCGGACGTGCACCTGGCCCACACACCATCCGGCGGACACGTCGAGCGCGGTGCCGGACGCTGCCCACACGGCCGTGGCCGCCGCGCGCGGATCCCGCCGGACGATGCACGCGATGGCGTTCTGCAACTGCACCAGGCTGTCGTCGCCGGTGGGCATCGCGAACCCCTCGCCGATGTCCGACGCCGAAGCCCGGGACGTGCGGCGGAGCGGGACCTCCTTGAGGAACAGCGACAGGACGAAGGCCGCGCCGGCGACCGGGACCGCGGCGAGGAAGACGATGTGGATGGCGTGCGCGTAGGCATCGACGATCGGCGCGATCTGGGCGGACGGGTGCCGGTGCAACTCGGCCGGGGTGGCGATCGCGGCCGGGTCCACCCGCGCCTGCGCCAACGCCGCGGGCATGGAGGAGCTGAGGACGTTGGCGTACACCGCGCCGAACACCGCGGCTCCGAACGAGCTGCCGAGCGTACGGAAGAAGGTCACCCCGGAGGTCGCCACGCCCAGATCCCGGTAGCTCACGGTGCTCTGCACGATGATCGTCAGCACCTGCATGCACAGGCCGATGCCGGCGCCCAGCACCAGCATGCTCAGCGCCAGCGACCAGTACGCGGTGTCCGCGTCCATCCGGGAGAGCAGATAAAGCCCCAGCACCATGACGAGCGACCCGGCGACCGGGAAGATCTTGTACCGCCCGGTCCGGCCCACGATCGACCCGGCGGCAATCGAGGTGACCAGCAGGCCCACCACCAGCGGAAGGGTCTGCAGACCGGAGCCGGTGGCCGAGACGCCCTTGACGTACTGCAGATAGGTCGGCAGGAAGGTCATCGCCCCGAGCAGCGCGAAGCCCACGATGAAGGCCAGCACGACACAGACGCTGAACACCGACGACCCGAACAGGCGCAACGGCAGCACCGGGTCGACCGCCCGGCGTTCGAACACCACGAACAGGCCGAGCGCGATCAGCGAGCCCACGAACAGCCCGATGATCGTCGGCGAGGACCAGGCGTACTGCGTCCCGGCCCAGGACAGCGCCAGGGTGAGCCCGGCCGAGCCGAGCGAGATGAACACGATGCCCAGATAGTCCAGGACCGGGCGGGTGACCGCCTTGACCGCCGGGATGGTGACCGCGGCGAGCGCGATGACCGCCACGCCGATCGGCAGGTTCACGTAGAAGGCCCACCGCCAGGACAGATGATCGGTGAACAGGCCGCCGATCAGCGGGCCGAGAACCGTGGTCACCCCGAACACGGCGCCCAGCGCGCCCTGGTACTTGCCGCGTTCGCGCAGCGGGATGACGTCGGCGATCAGCGCCGTCGCCGTCACCGCCAGGCCACCGGCGCCGAAGCCCTGCACGGCCCGCCAGCCGACCAGCCACGTCATGCTGGTGGCGAAGCCGCAGAAGGCCGAGGCCAGCACGAACGTGCCGGCCGAGACCTGGAAGACCAGCTTGCGCCCGAACAGGTCGCCGGCCTTGCCGGCCAGCACGGTCGCGATCGTGTCGGCCAGCAGGTACGAGGTCACCACCCAGGTCAGGTGGCCCGCACCACCCAGATCCCCGACGATCGTGGGCAGCGCGGTCGACACGATCGTCTGATCCAGGGCGGCGAGCAGCATTCCGAGGAGGACCGTGACGAACACCAGGTTCATCCGCCGCCGATCCAGCCCGGCCTCGGTCAGCGGAACACGCTCAACGCCAGTCTCCACGTTCGCCATGTTTCGGCAGACTCATGCCGAGCAGATCATCCGCGCGGGGTGACGCCCCGGTCCAGGATGGTGGCGAGGTGGTGGATGCCGTCCTCGATCTGGTGGGGCGTGAGCCGGCTGTAACCCATCACGATGGCGGGCCGCTCCGAACAGTGGTCCAGGGGGCGTACGAGGATGCCGTGCCCGCCCGCGGTGGCCGCGAGGTGGCCTGCGTCCATGCCGGCGGGCAACCGGACCAGGACATGCAGGCCGGCGGAGATGCCGGTCGCACGGTAGGCGGGTAGCCGGTGCCGCAGGGCCGCGATGAGGGCGTCGCGTCGCTGGCGGTAGTTCCGTCGGGTTCGTCGCAGGTGCCGGTCGAGGTCGCCGCGCTGGACGAACTCGGCCACGATGGCCTGGATGATCGAGGTGGTGAACCGGTCGCTGCGCGCGCGGGCGGCGACCACCTCGTCGCGTAGCGCCCGGGGGACGACCAGCCAGCCGAGCCGCAGCCCGGGGGCCAGGCTCTTGGACAGGCTGCCGACATGGATGACGTGCTCGGGCGCGACCCCTTGGAGGGCGCCGACGGGGTGCCGGTCGTAGCGGTACTCGGCGTCGTAGTCGTCCTCGATGATGTAGCCGTCGCCGGTGCGGGCCCAGTCGAGCAGGTCGACGCGCCGGCCGGCCGAGAGCACCACACCGGTCGGGTACTGATGGGCGGGTGTGACGAGCACGGCGCCCGCGCCCGACTCGGCCAGCAGGTCCACCCGAAGCCCCTCGTCGTCGACCTCGACGGGGTGGCAGCCGGCGCCGGCCCACTCGATCTGCTCCCGCCAGTCGGGGTGGCCGGGGTTCTCCACGGCGATGCCCCGCTCGGCGAGCACGCGGGCCAGCAGGCTCAACCCGTGCGAGAAGCCGTTGCACACCACGATGTCGTCCGGTTCGCAGGAGAGGCCGCGGACCCGGCCCAGGTAGTCGGCCAGGGTGTCGCGCAGCGCCGGGAGACCGGCCGGGTCGCTGTAGCCGAGGGCCTGACCGGGTAGGGACCGCATCGCGGTGCGGGTCGCCCGCGCCCAGGCCGCGTGCGGGAACAGGCCGACATCCGGGGCTCCGGGACGGAAGTCGTACCGGACGCCGGCCGGCGGCGGGCGGTGGCGCGGTGGGCCCCCGGGCTTGGAGATCGTGTTGACGACGGTGCCCCAGCCCGGCCGGGAGGTGAGATAGCCCTCGGCGGTGAGCTGGTGGTAGGCCGCGACGACCACACCGCGGGTGATCTGGAGGTCCGCGGCGAGCGCCCGGGACGACGGCAGCCGGACGCCGGGGCGCAGCCGGCCCGCCCGGACGGCGTCACGCAGGCCCCGCTCCAGCTGGGCGCGCAGACCCCGGGGACGGGACCGGTCGAGCTCCACGAACAACTCTGGCGAACTGGTACTCATAACCCGTCCGGAATTGGATCTCCTAAAAGCGCCACCGTACCTCTTAGCGTGGGGCTCATGACCAGCACCGAGCCACCGACCGCGACCGGAAAAGTGCTCTGGGCCTTCACGATGTCCCTTGACGGGTTCGTGGCCGGACCACACCACGAGATGGACTGGATGACCGGCTTCACCGCCCAGCCGGACCTGGTCGAGGACTACATCAGGACCACCGGCGCGGTCCTGGCCGGCCGTGACGGCTTCGACAGCGCCATCGGCGACTCACGGCCGTGGGGCGGCCGATGGAAAGGGCCGATCTTCGTCCTGACCCACCATCCCGAGGACGCACCACCGACCCCGGACATCACGTTTCTGTCCTGCTCCGTCGAGGACGCGGTGCGGGCCGGGCTGGATGCGGCCGGGGGCAGAGATCTCGCGGTGTTCTCGCCGAACATCGGGGCCCAGCTTCTCGAACGGGGACTGATCGACGAGATCGACATCCACGTGGCGCCGGTCCTGCTCGGCGACGGGATTCGGCTGTACCGAAGCCACGGCACGGCGCCGATCCGCCTCCACCGGCTCGACGGTGGCGATCCGGCGGCGACCGCCCGGGTGCGGTACCGGCCCACCACCACGGCGTAGGCGCTACCGGACTGTCGTGGCGGCCCAGCTGGCGATCAGGTTGAGGGCGTCCTGGTCGGGCGAGCCGGCCGCGGCGCTGTAGGCGTTCAGGCGCAGGCCTTGATCGGCGGTGAGATCCATCGACTCGTACGTGAGGGTGAGGTCGCCGACCAGGGGATGGCGCAGGCGTTTGGTTCCCGAGCGGTGCAGCCGTACGTCGTGCGCCGCCCACCACGTCCGGAACCGGTCGCTGCGGGTGGACAGCTCGCCGATCAGGTCGGTGAGGTCCTTGTCGTACGGGTCGCGGCCGGCCTCGCCGCGCAGCAGGGCGACGACATCCTCGGCCAGCCGTTCCCAGTCGCGGTAGAAGTCCTGGGCGGCGGGGTCGAGGAAGATGAACCGGGCGAGGTTGGGCCGGCCGGCGGTGGTGCGGAAGACCGGTGCGAAGACCGCACGGGCCAGATGGTTGGCGCCGAGGATGTCGAGGCGGCCGTTGCGGACGTAGGCCGGCGTGCCGGTCATGGCGTCGAGCAGCTGCTGGACGGCCGGTCGGACGTCGGCGGTGGTACGGCGCCGGGCGGCGCGCGCCCGGGGCCCGGTGTTGGCCTGGCGGGCGAGGTCGTACAGGTGGTCGCGTTCGGCCTCGTTGAGTTGCAGGGCCCGGACCAGGGCGTCGAGGACGCTGTCCGAGACGCCGGAGAGGTTGCCGCGTTCCAGCCGGGTGTAGTAGTCGACGCTGACCCCGGCGAGCATGGCGGCTTCCTCCCGGCGCAGCCCCGGCACCCGCCGGCTGGTGCCGTAGGCGGGCAGCCCGGCCTGCGCGGGGGTGATCCGCGCGCGGCGGGTGGTGAGGAAGTCGCGGGTCTCCGCGCGGTGATCGATGCCGGTCATCGGTTGGTCATGCCTTCGGCCTGCTCGGAGTAGCGGCCGCCCTGGATCTCGACCCGCGCGGTGGCGGCGTCGATCTCGGCGAGATCCTCGTCGGTCAGCGTCACGCCGGCGGCGCCGCGGTTCTCGTCCAGGCGTTCCAGGCGGCGGGTGCCGGGGATCGGGACGATCCACGGTTTCTGCGCCAGCAGCCAGGCCAGCGCGATCTGCGCGAGGGTGGCGTTCTTGCGTGCGGCGATGGCGCCGAGCAGGCCGACCAGTTCCCGGTTGCTCTCGCGGGCGCCGGCCTGGAAGCGGGGGATCGTGGTGCGGATGTCGCCCGGCGTGAAGGCGGTCTCGGTGGTGATCGTGCCGGTGAGGAAGCCCTTGCCGAGCGGGCTGTACGGGACCAGGCCGATGCCGAGCTCCTCGCACATCGGGATGATCTCCGCCTCGGGGCGCTTCCACCACAGCGAGTACTCGTTCTGCACCGCGGTGACCGGCTGCACGGCGTGGGCGCGGCGCACGGTCGCGGCGGCGGCCTCGGACATGCCGAAGTGCTTGACCTTGCCCGCCTCGATCAGCTCCTTGACCGCGCCGGCGACGTCCTCGATGGGCACGTCCGGGTTGACGCGGTGCTGATAGAACAGGTCGATGTGGTCGGTCCGCAGCCGCTTCAGCGACGCGTCGGCGACCTGCTTGATGTGCTCCGGGCGACTCGACAGGCCGGTCTGCTTGCCATCGGCGTCGAACGCGAAACCGAACTTCGTGGCGATGACGATCTGATCGCGTACGGGATGAAGGGCTTCTCCCACGAGTTGCTCATTGACGAACGGCCCGTAGACCTCGGCGGTGTCGAAGAAGGTGACGCCGCGCTCGACCGCCGTCCGCAGCAGGGCGATGTTGGCGTCCCGGTCGGGCCCGGGACCGTAGCTCTGGCTCATGCCCATCGCGCCGAAGCCGATGGCCGAGACCTCGAGGCCGGCGCCGAGGGTGCGCTTCTGCATGTCAGCTCCTCCTACAGGGTGATCTCGTCGAGGGCGCGCAACGCATTGAGCGTGCGCGGATAGCCGACGAACGGCAGCAGTTGAGTGATCACGGCGAGCATGGTGGCCCGGTCGTTGCCGACGTTGAGGTTCGCGCGGACGTGACCCTTGACCTGAGGGTCGGCGCCGCCGAGGGAGATCAGCATGGCGAGGGTCAGCAGCTCACGCGTGCGGATGTCGATACCGTCGCGAGTGTAGTGATCTCCGAAGCAGTTGGCCGACAGTAGGCGTTGGATGTGTTGCTCGTCGTCGGGCGCGTTCGCGTACATGGCCTCGACCGCGGCGGCGCCGACGATCTGCTTCTGTACGGCGAGGCCCTTCTCGGCACGCGTCGAAGGGGTGGTGGTCGACCGGCCGGGCAGCGGAAGCTCGACGCCACGCTCGGCGAGGACCTCGTTGGTGGCGTGCAGGAAGTCGAGGACCTTGCCCATGCCGGCGTACGGGACCGCCTGGTAGACGATCTCCTTGACCTCCACCGGCGTGACGCCGGCGGTCAGCGCCGCACCGAGCATGACCCGGTATTCGCGCAGCGCCTGCCCGGCGATCAGGGCGGCGAGCTGCGTCATGAGCCGGGTGCGGGGGTCGAGATCGCCGTTTCGCAGCACCTCGTCGAAGGCGAAGTTGTCGAAGTACTCGATCAGCTCCGGATCGGTGTCGGCGAGCGTCGAGACGTGTCCGGGGAACAGGTCGTCGTGGTTCTTGCGGGCCGTCTCGCTGATGGCCATGGCCGCACCTCATCTCTGTCCACCGCCACGCTAGGCCCGGGCAAGGCATGACTGACAGGTTCTGGCATTACCTGCTTGGCGGTCCATGACCCGCCGTCAGCCGGATGATGCGATCGCACGTCCCGGCGACCTGCTCGCTGCCGGTCGCGATCAGCACCGCGACCCCTCGCCCGGGCCTGCGCACGCAGCAAGACCAGCAGCGCCGGCCGCCTCGAGCTGCGCGGTCGGCTCGTCCGCGACCAGCAGCGGCGGGTCGTTGGCCAGCGCCACCGCGAGCGCGGCGCGGGATCGCTCGCCCGGCGCGAGCTGAAGCGGGAACGCGTCCCCGCGGCCCGCCAGGCCGACCGCCGCGAGCCGGCCCGCCAGGCCGCGGTATCCGCGGCGCCCGGCCAGGTGACGGGCGAAGACGATGTTCTGGGCGACGGTCAGGTGCTCCAGCAGGTTGCCGTAGGCGTACAGCACCCCGATGTGCTCGGCCCGCAGGCGCGCCCGCTCGGCCTCGGGGCGCCGGTTGAGCTGACGACCGGCGACGTGCACGAAGCCGCTGTCCGGCTCGTCCAGGCCGGTGAGCAGCGCCAGCAGCGAGGTCTTTCCCGAGCCGACCGGCCCCAGCACGGCGACGCTCTCGCCGCCGTGCATGGTCAGCGAGATTCCGTCCAGCGCGAACGGGTCGAAGCGCCGGCAGAGCCGGTGGGCGGTCAGGACCGCCGTGATGCGCTGGTTCACGAGCGGCAACCTACGATCGGCCACCTTAAGATTCGGTGAAAGCGACGCACGAAGCGGGAGTGGTCGAGGTTGGCCCAGGCAGCGGTGGCGACCGGTCCCGTGCTGGCCGTCGTCCTGACAGCGCTGGCCCTGGTCGCCGTGGCCGCCGCGTTGATCGGCCGGCTCGGGGTGAGCCGGGCCGTCGTGACCGCGTCGATCCGGGCGGTCGTCCAGCTCGCCGCGGTGTCGCTGCTCATCGCGGCCGTCCTGCGATCCTGGTGGGCGACCGCGGGCTTCATCACGCTGATGCTGCTGGTGGCCTCGGCCACCAGCGCCCGCCGCATCGGATCGTGGCGGCTGGTCCGCTTCACGCTCCTGCCGATCGCCGGCGGGGCCGTCCCCGCCGGGGTCCTGATCGTCGCCGCCGGCACCGTGCCGCTGACCGAGGTGGCGGTCCTGCCGATCGCCGGGATCCTGATCGGCGGCGCGATGACCGCCACCTCGCTCTCCGGCCGGCGCGCGCTCGACGAGCTGCGCAACCGCTACGGCGAGTACGAGGCCGCCCTCGCGCTCGGCTTCCTCCCGCGCGACGCGGCGCTCGAGGTGTGCCGGCCGACCGCCGGTCAGGCCCTGGTGCCCGCGCTCGACCAGACCCGCACGGTCGGGCTGGTCACGCTGCCCGGCGCGTTCGTCGGGGTGCTGCTCGGCGGCGGCTCCGCGGTGCAGGCCGGCGCGACCCAGTTGCTCGTGCTGGTGGCGTTGCTGGCGGTCGAGGCGATCGCCGTCGCCGCGACCGTCGAGCTGGTCGCGGACGGCCTGCTGCGGCGCCCGGTTTGACGCCGAAGACCAAGGAGTTCGCCGACGCGGTGAAGGCCGGCGACGTCGCCCGGGCCGAGGCGCTGTATCCGGTCGCGCGTACCTACTGGGAGCGGCTCGAGCCGGTCAGCAAGGTGGCCGGGGTGGTCGCGCGCTAGGCGGCGGCCGGGACGCGCTTCGGGGCCGGGCGGAAGAACAAGAACAGGACGATTGCGGCGTACGCGATCCAGGCCCCGACCTCGAGAACGGTCGCCGTCGGGGTGGCATTGACCGTGGCCGCCAGCAACGTTCCGTACCAGGAGGTGGGGTCGATCAGGTGCGACACGTCGTACGCGACGGTCGTGGAGCCGGGCAGCAGGCCGGCGACCTGGAAGCCGTGCACCGCGTACTTGATGATGCCGGCGGCGACCAGGACGAGGAGGGCGCCGGTCCAGGTGAACAGCCGGCCGAGGTTGACCCGGGCGACGGCGGCGTACATCAGCCAGCCGAGCAGCACTGCCGAGGCGACGCCGGCGACCATGCCGAGCAGCGGGGCGACGGTCTCGCTGGCGGCCTGGGCGGCGGCGAAGACGAGCAGCACCATCTCGACGCCCTCGCGGATCACGGCGACGAAGGCGAGCGCGGCGACGGCGGCCTTGCCGAGGCCGAGCGCGGTCGTCAGCTTGCCGGTCATCTCGGACTTGATGGTGCGGGCGCTGCGCCGCATCCAGAAGATCATCCAGGTGACCATCGAGACGGCGATCAGCGAGGAGATGGCTTCGAACAATTCCAGCCGTACGCCGGAGAGCAGCGACGTGGCCACGTAGGTGAGCACCACGCCGAGTGCGGCGGCGCAGACCACGGCGGCGGCGACGCCCGACCAGAGCGGCAGCAGGCCGTCCCGGCGGTTGGCCCGGGCCAGGACCGTGACGAGGATCGAGACGACCAGCGCCGCTTCGAGGCCGTCGCGAAGCCCGATGAGATAGCTGGCGAAGAACGCGCCGCCCACGTGGTGCTCCCGAAGTTAGATGAGCCTTACCTGATGTGGGTAAGCTCCTACACGTTGTAGGAGCCTGTCAAGTCTCGTTCTCCTACAACATGTAGGTTTGGGTCGCAGCCCGGCGGGCATGAGCCAGTGCACCGGGGCGATGGAGAGGAACACCGATTCGATGACGTCAGCGCTGGGCCCGTCGTTCCTTGACCCGGAATGGCTGATCTCGACCTTCGGCCTGATCGGGATCCTGGCCATCGTCTTCGCCGAGTCCGGGCTGCTGATCGGCTTCTTCCTGCCCGGCGACTCGCTGCTGTTCACCGCCGGGCTGCTCATCGCCGGCGGCACCTATCTGCATGTGCCGCTGTGGCTGATGTGCCTGCTGGTGTCGGCCGCCGCTGTGCTCGGCGACCAGTTCGGCTACCTGTTCGGCCGCCGGTTCGGCCCGGCCCTGTTCCGGCGTCCCGACTCGCGCCTGTTCAAGCAGGAGAACCTGACCCGGGCGCGCGAGTTCTTCGCCAGGTACGGCGCCCGCTCGATCGTGCTGGCCCGGTTCGTCCCGATCGTGCGCACCTTCACGCCGATCGTCGCCGGCGCCAGCCACATGCACTACCGGACGTTCCTGATCTACAACCTGATCGGCGGCACGCTCTGGGGCTGCGGCGTGACGATCCTCGGCTACTTCCTCGGCCAGGTCGCCTTCGTGAAGTCGAACATCGAGTTCATCCTGGTCGGCATCGTCGTGCTGTCGGTGGTCCCGATCGGCATCGAGCTGCTGCGCAGCCGCCGACGTGCGCGCACGAGTGGATCAGAGCCGCGCTGACGTCACAGCCACGCCCGGGCCAGGTCGACGAACGCCTCGGTGGCCGCGCCCGCGACGGCCACGATGACCAGGCCGAGCAGCGCCGGGCCGGTCAGCCGCCGCAGCAGCGGGGCGGGGGAGGGCTGCGACAGCGCCCGCACGCGCTGCACGGCCGCGCCGCCGTTGATGCCCAGCACGGGGCCCGCGCCGGCGCCGGAGGTCGCGAGCGCGGCGCGCGCCACCGCCTGGGCGGTCAACCCGCGGTCGCCGACGTCGTCGGCGGCGGTCTCGTCGGCCCAGCGCTCGACCAGGAACGCGACGGCCCGGCGGGCCGGGATCAGCAACGGGTTCATCGCGGCCGCCGCGCCGGCGATCGCGGTGAGGCGGTGATGGCGGTGGGTGAGGTGCGCCCGCTCGTGCGCGAGCACGACCTCGCGCTCGCCGGCGTCCAGCAGCCGGAGGATGCCGGTGGTGATCAGCAGGCGGCCGTGCGTGCGTGCCGTGCCCGGGACCGCGACCGCCATCGGCGTCGACCAGTCGGCGATGACGAGCTCCTGCCCGGGGTCGCCGATGGCCCGGAGCCGGCGGTTGGTGGTGATCCGGCGTCGCACGTCGGCCGCGAGCCGGACCCCGCCGGCCACCAGCAGCAGGCCGGCGACCAGGGCGATCGGCCCGGGGACCGGCTCGGGCAGCTCGATCGCCGGATGGTCGTCGAGTGCGGACAGCGGCGGCACGTCGTCGAGCATGGTCAGCGCCAGCATGAGCAGCGACCAGGTCGAGGCGAGCGCGGCGACGGCCGCGGTGAGCGTCAGCGCCCACGCCGCCGGTCCGGGGGCGCCGCGGGCGGCGATGCGCCGCGCCACCAGGGCCAGCGGCAGCGCCAGCAGCAGCGGCAGGTAGACGGTGATGGTCATGAGTCGAGCCGCGGCTCATTGCCGGCCAGCAGTTGCCGCAACACCGCGGCGTCGGAGTCGTCGAGGGACGCGGCGAACAGTTGCAGCACGGCGTGCCGGTCGGGACGGTCGGCGAGGGCGGCCTGCATCTGCGATGCGGCGGCCGACGCCGCGTCCCGGGCCGGCCAGTAGGCGTGCCCGCGCCCGGCGCGATGCCGCTCGACGGACTTCTTGTCGTGCAGCCGGAACAGGATGGTCTGCACCGTGTTGTAGGCGAGATCGCTGCCCAGGGCCTGCTGCACCTCGGTCGTCGTCATCGGGGCGTCGGCCGCCCACAGCACGCCCATGACCGCGGCCTCCAGGCCGCCCGGCGGCCGCCGGCTGTCTCTCATCGTCACCGTCGCAGACCTCCGCCGCCAGCGTATCCCGGACGCGCGCCGCGGCTCGGGTTCGACTCAGGGATGACCCTGATTGACGGCCCTGTGCGTCTAACGGTTATCTGTAGCTAACGGTTAGGGGGAGATTCATGAGTGACTACGTTCTGAGCGCCCGCGGTCTGCGCAAGGAGTTCGGCAAGGGCGACGGCCGCGTGCTCGCGGTCGACGATGTCGACCTCGACGTGTCCGCGGGGGAGACCGTGGCCGTGATGGGCCCGAGCGGCTGCGGCAAGTCGACACTGCTGCACCTGCTCGGCGGCCTGATGCGGGCGACGTCCGGCGAGATCGAGCTGGCCGGGCGACGCGTCGACCGGATGAGCGAACGCGCGCTCGCCCGGCTGCGCCGCGACCGGCTCGGGTTCGTCTTCCAGGCGTTCCACCTGATGCCCGAGCTGACCGCCGCGGAGAACGTCGAGCTGCCGGCGCTGCTGGCCGGCCGCGCGCCGCGAGCGGCCCGCACGGCGGCCCTCGACCTGCTCGACCGGGTCGGGCTGGCCGATCGCGCCCGGCACCTGCCGACGGCGTTGTCCGGCGGCCAGCGTCAACGTGTCGCGATCGCCCGGGCCATGATCACCCAGCCGCTCGTCCTGCTCGCCGACGAGCCGACCGGCAACCTCGACAGCGCCGCCACCGCGGACGTGCTGCGCCTGTTCACCCGGCTGCACGACGACGGGCAGACGCTGGTGGTCGTCACCCACGACGCGCGGATCGCGGCCACCGCGAGCCGGGTCATCGCGATGCGGGACGGCGCCCTGGTCGACCAGACCGTGCTCGCCGAGGCCGGTGTCTGATGGGCCGCACGCTGCTCGTCCTGCGGCTCGCCCGGCGGGACCTGCGCCGCCGGCCGGTCGAGGCGATCCTCGCGCTGCTGGTCATGGCCGTCGCGACCACCACCCTCACGATCGGGCTCGCCCTGCACGGCGTCACCGACCATCCTTACGAGCAGACCCGGGCGGCGACGGCCGGACCCGACGCGATCGCCGGATTCGTGCGCGACGACGGCGCGCCCCTCGACCCCGCCGCCGTCGGCGCCCTCACCGGGCTGCCCGGGGTGACCGGCCACAGCGGACCCTTCCCGCTGATCCACACCACGCTGGCGCTCGGCGGCCGTACCGCCACCGTGCAGGCGTTGGGCCGCAGCGCCGCGACCGACGCGGTGGACCGGCCCCGCCTGACCGCCGGCAGCTGGGTCGCCGACGGCTCGGTCGTCCTCGAACGCGGCTTCGCCGACGCGCTCGGCGCGAAGGTCGGCGACCGGATCATGCTCGGCGGCCGGTCCTTCCGGGTCGGCGGCACCGCCGTGAGCGCCGCCCTGCCGTCCTACCCGAGCAGCCTGTGCCACCTGCTCTGCTTCGCCGGCGTCGCACCGGGCCCGAACGCCTTCGACATCGGCCTGCTCTGGCTGACCCCCACTGACCTCGCCGCCGTCCCGGACCGGACCACGCCCACCGTGCTCTACCTGGTCGACCTGCGCCTGGCCGACCCGGCGTCGGCCGAGGCCTTCGCCGCCGCCCACGATGTGCGACCGGGACCGGGCGTCACCGCCCCGTTCCTGCTCACCTGGCGGCAGATCCGCGACGCCGACGCCGGCGTGACCCGATCGGCCCAGGCCGCCCTGCAGGTCGGCGCCGTCCTGCTCGCGCTGCTCGCCGTCGCCGGGCTGGCGGTGCTGGCCGGCCGGCGCACCCTCGAGCAGACCCGGCGCGTCGGCCTGCTCAAGGCCGTCGGCGGCACGCCCGGGCTGATCGCCGCCGCGCTGCTCCTCGAACACCTCGTCCTGGCCGTGCTCGCGGCGGCCGCCGGACTCGCCGCCGGCCGCCTGCTGGCCGGCCGGTTCACCGACCCCGGGGCCGGGTTGCTCGGCGCACCCGGCCCGGCCGCGCTGACCGGCGCCACCGTCGCCGTCGTCCTCGGAGCCGCCCTGCTGGTCGCCCTCACCGCGACCGTGGTGCCCACGCTGCGGGCCGCCCGCTCGGCGACGATCACCGCGCTCGACGCTCCCGCCCGGGCGCCGCGACGCAGCGGCCGGCTGATCGCCGTCTCGGCCGGCCTGCCCGTCCCGTTCCTGCTCGGGCTGCGCCTGATCGGCCGGCGCCCGGCCCGCGCCGTCCTGGCCGTGCTCAGCACCGCCGTGACCGTGACCGGGCTCGTCACGATCGCGATCAGCGCCACCGTGTCCGGCCGCGATCTGGGCGGCCTGCACAACCTGCGCACCGAACGGCTCGCCCAGGTCACCACCACCATCACCGTCATGCTGCTGGTGCTGGCCGCGGTCAACACGGTCTTCCTCACCTGGGCGACCGTCGCCGACACGCGGCACGCCTCCGCCCTGGCCCGCGCGTTCGGCGCCACCCCCGGCCAGGTCACGGCCGGCCTGTCGGCGGCGCAGATCGTGCCGGCGACCCTCGGCGCCCTGCTCGGCGCGCCGGCCGGGGTGCTGGTCTACCGGCTGGTCACCCGCACGACGCTGACCATGCCGCCGGCCGGCGCGCTGATCGCCGTCCTGGCCGGCGCCGTCCTCGCGGTCACGATCTGCACCGCCGTCCCGGCCCGCCTGGGCGCCCGCCGCCCGGTCGCCGACGTCCTGAGCACGGGATGACGACGCCAAGTTAGCCCGTCGCGGATGATGTTCGCCGGTGGACATCGCCCAACACTGCAGTGGTGATGCGAGGAGTCGTGCCCCGCGGCCCGCAGAGGCCGGGCGACGAAGGCAGCGTCTCGTGCGCGCGGTGACGGTGATCCCGGGCAAGGCGGGGTCCGCCGTGCTCGACGATGTCCCGGAGCCCGCCGCGCACCTCGGATCGGTCGTGGTCGAGGCGCTGGCCGTGGGCATCTGCGGCACCGATGCCGAGATCGTGAGCGGCGGCTACGGCTGGGCGCCGCCCGGCGAGGAACGACTCATCCTCGGCCACGAGTCCCTGGGCCGGGTGATCGACCCGGGCCCGACCGGCCTGGCGGTCGGCGACCACGTGGTGGGCATCGTGCGCCGGCCGGACCCGGCGCCCTGCCCGAACTGCGCGGTGGGCGAGTGGGACATGTGCTCCAACGGCCGCTACACCGAGCGCGGCATCAAACAGGTTCACGGCTTCATGGCCGAGCGGTGGCGGATCGAGCCGGAGTACGTGGTCCGCGTCGACAAGTCCCTGGGCGTCCTCGGCGTCCTTCTCGAGCCGACGACCGTGGTCGCCAAGGCCTGGCAGCACATCCTCGCCATCGGCCAGCGCACGTTCTGGGACCCGCAGACCGTGCTGGTTGTCGGCGCCGGCCCGATCGGGCTGCTCGCCGCGATGGCCGCGGCGCAGCTCGGCCGGGAGGTCCACGTGCTCGACCGGGTCACGTCCGGCCCCAAACCGGCGCTGGTCGAGCAGCTGGGCGCGACGTACCACACCGGCCCGATCGCGGAACTGGGCATGCGCCCGGACATCGTGATCGACTGCACGGGCGTGGTGCCGCTGATCGTCGACGCGGCGAACGTCGTGGCGCCGGGCGGCATCGTGTGCCTGACCGGAATCGGCTCGCCGGACGCCACCGCGGCCGGCGCGGCCGCGCTGCTCGCCGGGGATGCGGTGCTCAAGAACGTGGTGATCCTGGGCTCGGTGAACGCCAACCGCCGGCACTACTTCCGGGCGGCCGCGATGCTGGCCCGGGCGGACCGGTCCTGGCTCGAGCGGCTCATCACCCGCCGGGTCGCACCGGACGACATCAAGCCGGACGAGATCAAGCCGGACGACATCAAGGTCGTGATGGAGTTCGCGCAGCCATGATCGTGGACTTCGCGTCGGTCAGCGTCGCCATGGTGATCGACACCTTCCTGCTGCTGCTGATCGGGGTCGGCCCGAAGATCGCCCTCGTGCCGTTCCTCGAGGCGACCTCGGCCGTGCCGCCGGACGTCCGGAACCGCATCGTCCGAAAGATGATCACCACGGCCGCCACCGTGGCGCTCGTCCTGCTCGTCCTCGGCGGGCTGCTGACCCGGCTGCTGCATTTCTCGCCGGGAGCGCTCGGCGTGGCCGGCGGCATCGTCCTGCTCATCATCGCGGTCTCGATGGTGCTCGCCCCGCATGACCAGGGCGGCCCGAACGACACCCTGACCGGCCAGGATCCGATGCGGCTCGCCGTCTTTCCGCTGGCGGTCCCGTACCTGCTCAACCCGGCCGGGATCGTCGTGCTGGTCACGGCGTCGGCCGAGGCCGGATCGCCGGCCGTGTACGGCGTCGTGATCGCGACGCTGGCGGTGGTCATCGGCATCGACTTCGTGGTGTTCCGGTGGGCCAACCGGATCAGCGCGCATCTGGACGAGAACCGGATGCTGGTGACCGAGAAGGTCTTCGGCTTCCTGCTCGCCGCGCTCGCGGTGCAGCTGGGTCTCGACGGCCTGGCCGACCTCGGCGTCATTCACCTGCAGCCGCATTGAGCGCGACGACGGAAGGAAGGGGCGCGGCACGATGAAGAACACCCTGACCGGGCTGCTCTGGGTGCTGGTCTACCTGGTCCTCGGTCTGGCGCCGCTGGTCATCGTCGCCTCCGCCCATCCGCCGGCGGGCCGCCCGTTCCTGATCGAGCTCTCGGTCGCGCTCGGGTTCGTCGGGCTGGCGATGATGGGCCTCCAGTTCGCCCTCATCGCCCGGTTCAAGCCGGTGGCCGCGCCGTTCGGTGTCGACGCCCTGACCAAGTTCCACAAGCAGGTGTCGTACGTCGCGCTCTTCTTCATCCTCGCCCACCCGATCCTGCTGTTCATCCAGGACGGCCCGAAGTACCTGCCGCTGCTGAACGTCTTCACGGCGCCGTGGCGGGCCCGTTTCGCCGTCACCGCCACGCTGCTGCTGCTCGTCCTCATCGGCCTCTCGGTCGCCCGGCGGCGACTGCGCCTGTCGTACGAGGTGTGGCAGTGGACGCACGGCATCCTCGCCGTCGCCGTGGTGCTGCTGGCCCTCGCCCACATCCAGGGCGTCGGCTACTACACGTCGGGCACGGCCAAACGTTCGCTGTTCTACGCCCTGGCCGGCATCCTCGTGCTGATGCTGCTCTGGATCAGGATCCTGCGGCCGCTGATCCGGTTGCGGCATCCCTGGCGGATCGCCGCGATCGAGCCCCAGCGGGGCAACACCACGACGATGGTGATCGAGCCGGTCGACCATGCGGGCTTCAGTTTCCAGCCCGGCCAGTTCGGCTGGATCATCGTCGACCGCTCACCGTTCACCCGCGTGAACCACCCATTCTCGTTCTCGTCCTGCGGCGACGTCGAGCCGGGCGGCACGGTCGCCCTGACGATCAAGGCCAGCGGCGACTTCACCAGCCGGATCGCCTCGTTCCCGGTCGGCGCGAAGGTCTACGTCGACGGACCGCACGGCGTGTTCACCATGGAGACCAACCAGGCGCCGGGCTACGTCTTCATCGGTGGCGGCGTCGGCATCACCCCGCTCTACAGCATGCTGTTCACCATGCGGGAGCGGGACGACGTACGACCGGTGATCCTGTTTTATGCCAACGGCCGCTGGGCGGACGTGACCTTCCGCGAGCAGCTCGAGGAACTTCAGGGCTCGATGCCCAACCTGCGCGTGGTCCACGTGCTCGGCGAACCGCCCGACGGGTGGACCGGCGAGCGCGGCCGCATCGACGCCGGGATCCTCGAGCGGCACCTCCCGGCCCGGCAGTTCCGGCGGTTCGAGTACTTCATCTGCGGCGCCCCGGCCATGCTGGACGCGATGGAGGACCTGCTGCTGTCCGTCGGCGTCCCGGCCGGCCGGCTCAACACGGAACGCTTCGACTTCGTCTAGGTTCGATTTCGTCTGGGAGGGCCGGCCATGTTGCGACAGGCGTGGGTCCCGCGTCTCGTTCTTACCATCGGATCGCTGCTGCTCGCCGCCTGCCTGATCTTCGCGGTGGCGCGGTGAAAGGCCGGCTCAGAGCGCGAGCGCGAGGGCGACACCGCACACCGCGGCGCCGAGGCCGGCGATGATGCCGGCGACCACGTTGGCCATGGCGTAGAAGTACGAGCGATCCTCCAGCAGCCGCACCGTCTCGTAGCTGAACGTGGAGTACGTCGTCAGCGCGCCGCAGAAGCCGGTGCCGCCGAAGGCCACCACGGCCTTGGGGAGACCGTGGTGGCTCGCCGCGGCGGTGAGCAGGCCGAGGATGAACGAGCCGGCGACGTTGACGGTGAAGGTTCCCCACGGGAAGACGGTGTCGTGCCGGGCCTGGACGAAGCGGTCGGTCAGGTAGCGCGCGGGGGCGCCGAGCATCGCGCCGAGGATGACCAGCAGCGCGGTCATGCGCCACCGCCGGCGCCGGTGTAGCGGACGACCTCGACGTGTTCGAGCGTGACCAGGCCGTCGGCGATGAGCTCGTCGAGCTGCGGCAGGAAGGCGCGGATCTTGTCGTCGGCGTCGACGATGATCACGACCGCGGGCAGGTCGTCGGCGGAGTCCAGCAGGCGGTCGGTGCGCACGAACCGGCCGGCGCCGTAGCCCTCGATGCCGTGCAGGACGCTGGCGCCGGCGAGACCCTGCCGGTGGGCGCGCCGCACGATCTCCCGGAACAGCGCGGTGCGGCCGGCCCGGTCACCGTCGTTGAGGTAGATGGTCATCCGGGTGGCCGGGCCGTCGAGCGGCGGGGTCATCGGGAGCCCCGGGCCGTCGCCAGCGCGAGCCGGGTGAGGGCGATGGCCGCGGCGGTGGCCGGCAGCGCGGCGACCAGGGTGACGGCGAGGTAGAGCAGGCCGATGCCGCCGGCGCCCTCGGTGATGAGCCGGTTGATGTCGACGATGTAGGTGGAGAAGGTGGTGTAGCCGCCGAGGATCCCCACGCCCAGGAACGGCCGCAGCAGCCGTTGCCGGGTGAACACCTCGGTGACGAGGACCATCAGGACGCCGATGAGCGCGCAGCCGGAAACGTTGATCAGGAAGGTCGCCCACGGGAACCCGGCCGCCGGCGCGGGGAAGGCGAGGCCGATCGACCACCGGGCGATCGCACCGATCGCGCCGCCGGCGGCGATCGCGGCGAGGACGCTGCCCGGGGCGTGCAACAGCTCGAAGCGGTGCGTACGCATGTGCAGGTCGACGTCGGCGTCGGCGGGGAGTCGTTCCGCGGAAGCTTCGGGCATGCCTGTACTCCTACCAGTATTCGCTGGCAGGGACCGTTGGCGTCGACGCGGTTGCCCCGGCCCGGGAAGCCGGGGGCGGTGGGCCCCACCACCGCTGGGTTCGCACCAAAGAGGTTCGCACCCGGGAAAAGACTAGCCCAGGGGTGGAGACTGGACCGGAGGGAGACCCATCATGCGTACCGAAGGCCGAGCCGCTCGTCTCACCATCCTCGTCGACGAGAACGACAAGTGGCGGCACCGCAGCGTCTACGTCGAGATCGTGCACCGCGCCCGCGCCGAAGGCCTCGCCGGCGCCACCGTCCTGCGCGGCATCGAGGGGTACGCCGGCGTCTCGCAGGTGCACACCACTCACCTGTTCAGCCTCGGCGACCACCTGCCGATCCTGATCACCATCGTCGACGACCACGCCCGCATCCAGGCGTTTCTGCACACTCTCGACGACATCCTGGAGAAGGGCGTCGTGCTGCTCGACGACGTGGAGACGATCCGCTTCCACCGCGAGCCCGCCGCCGGGCACCGCTGACCGGCGGCGGGTGGCGGTCAGCGCCCGAGCAGTCGCCAGGTCTGGTTGCGGGGGCTGCTCTGGCCGGCCGGGTTGCAGGTCCACTGGTGGATCTTGGCCCGGGCCGCGGTCGAGATCGCGCTGACGTCGACACACTTGCCGCTGTGCCGGGCGACGAGCTGGTAGTCGTGCGCGTCGCTGCCGCCGTAGGTGACCTTCCGGAGGGCGAACTGCTGGTTGGCCGCCCCGCTCAGGCAGGTCCACTGCTGCACGGCGGCGCCGTCGGCGGTGGAGGCGGCGTTGACGTCGAGGCATTTGCCGCTCTGCTGGTTGACGACGGTGTACGTGTTCGCCACCCCGGCGACCGGCCGGAAGTTCCAGAGCTGCTGGTTGCCGCCTTCGCAGTAGAACTGCTGTTGCTGGTTGCCGTCGCCGGTCGCCAGGCCGGTGTTGTCCAGGCACTGCTGGCTGTGCTGCGCGACGGCCACCGATGCGAAGCTCGAGTCGGTCGGCGGCAGCAGAGTGATCGTGAAGGTGTCGTCGGCGTTGCCGTGGGCCAGGTTCACGGTGGTCGCGTTGCCGGCGAGGGTGACGACGGTGTCCGACACGGTGGTCGGTCCGGGCACCGCGCCGCCGGCGCTGTAGGGGATCAGCTGGACGCGTACGCGAACCTGGTTGTTGACGACGATGCCGGAGGTCGCGTCGACCCGGTTGAGCCGGACGGCGACGTTGCCGGTGGTGCCGCCCCCGCCGACGAGGACCTTCGCGACGCCGGTGTCCCTGGTGGCGAACGCGTCGTAGGCCGGGCTCGGCGTGGTCGAGGCGATCAGGCCGGTCTGGCCGGCGTAGAAGCGGTAGACCCACCATTCGCCCTTGGGCAGGTGCTGGCCGGCCGAGTTCCGGACGAGCAGGTTGCCGAGGTCGTTGTGCAGGCTGTCGGTGCTGGCCCAGTTGGCGCGCAGGCCGTCGGCGCCGGCGCGTTCGAGACGGCTGATGTACCACGACCCGTCGCCGGGGTTCTGCTCGCTGGACGATCCGTATTCGTTGATCTGGTACGGGCGGGGATGGGCGATGCCGCGGGCGGCGAGGGTGGTGGTGGCCGCCGCGACGTTGGCGACCGGGTCGCCGGGGAGGCTGTGCCAGCTGAAGACGTCCGGGACGACGTTGCCGGCGCGCACGTAGTCGAGGTACTGACTCCACCAGGTGCCGCTGCCCGTGGTGGGGACGCCGGCGAAGCTGGGGCCGACGATCAGCGTGCCGGGCAGGCCGGCGCGCAGACGCTGATACGTACGTCGCCAAAGTTCGAAGTATTGGCTCTGCGGGCGGTTCCAGAACAGACCGATGTTGGGCTCGTTCCAGATGTCCCACTGCACGGGTACGCCGGTCGCGCGCACGTCGGAGATCAGGCGGGTGAGGAAGTTGTCGTAGTCGGTCCAGTCGCCGTTGTCGCCCGGAAAGCGGGTGATCGGGTAGCCGTCGGCGCCCCACAGATCGTGCGCCAGCAGGACGAAGCTGCCGCCGAGCGCCCGGGTGCGGACCAGCTGCGCGCGGGTGGCGTTCCAGCGGCGGTCGTATCGGCCGGAGACCCAGCCGCCGGGCTGGTCGAGCTGGGCGCCGCCGGCGCGCATGGCCCGGAACTTGACGTCGGTGTAGAAATGGTCGGCCGGGCCGGAGGCGTCCTCGGTCATGCCGTAGATCCAGCCGGAAGCGCGGTAGGTGGGCGTGCCGCCGGCGATCGAGAAGTCGACGCTGATGCTTTCGTCGGCGGCGCGCGCGGGGGTCGCGAAGCCGAGCAGTAGCGTGCCGCCGATCAGGGCAGCGGCGAGGCGATGCCGTAGGGACATGGGTTCTCCTGTTCGGGTGGGGCCCGGGGGGAGCCGGAGAACGGCAGGGGACATCGCGGGGCGAGCCGCGCGGCTCGTCCCGGGAACTCGGGGTGCGATCTAGCGGCCCGGTACCGGGCCGGTGCTGGCGCGTAGCGAGATCGGCGGCGTGAGCAGCAGGTGCCGGACCGGTGACTCGGGCGCCGCGATGCGTTCCAGCAACAGCTCGACGGCGCTGGTGCCCATCTCCAGGGTCGGCACGTCGGCCGCGGTCAGCTGCGGGCGGAAGTCCTCCGCCCAGTGCCGGGCCGCGACCCCGGCGATCGAGAAGTCCCGGGGCACGGACACCCCGCCGCGTTCGAGAGCGCGCTGGATGCCGGGCAGTGCCGCCTCGTTCACGGTCACCGCGGCGGTGATCTCGGGATGGCTCTCGCGGAGCCGCTCGATGCAGGTCTCCCCGGCGGCGGCGTCGTCGGAGCAGGTCAGGGCGACGCTGGTGAGGCGGCGCTGGGTGACGGCCTCGGCGAACCCCTGCAGGGCGCGGTGGGCGGGGCCGTAGCCGGCCGCGACGAGCTCCGCCGACCGGTTGATCAGGGCGACATCGCGGTGCCCGAGGTCGGCCAGGTGATGCACGCAGCGGGCGATGAGGGCGCCGTAGTCGACATCGACCCAGCAGGTGCCGTGCGGGTTGGCGGTGTGCCCGATGGTGACGAACGGCAGGCCGGTCCGCTGCAGCCGGGCGACGCGCTCGTCCTCGAGCCGGATCTCCATCAGGATGACCCCGTCCACGCGCCGGCCGGCGACGATCCGTTCGAAGGACCGGTCGTGGTCGCCGCCGGACGGTGACAGCAGCACGTCCAGGTCGGCGCGGGCGGCCGCCTCGACGACGCTGGCGACGAAGCCGAGCTGCATGTCGGTCAGTCGCTGGCTGGCCGGGGGAATGACCAGGCCGAGGGTGCGGGTGCGGCCCTCCTTGAGCGCCCGGGCGGCGGCGTTGGGCCGGTAGCCGAGCTCGTCGATCACCGCCTGGATCCGCTGCCTGGTGCGCTCGGTCACCGGCCGTTTGCCGGTCAGGGCGTAGGAGACGGTGCTGCGCGACACCCCGGCCCGGCGGGCGATCTCGCCGATGTTCATCTGGGTCTCCTCCCGCCCGCGCCCATCATGACGCAACCGCCTCCGGGATTGATCAGTCACCTCGGCACGGCGTCGAATCGGTTCGCCACACCGTAAAAGTCATCGTCATCGATGTCAATACCACCCCGGGCATCCTGGTTTCCATCTTGACCCTCGCGCGGGCGGGGTTCTACTGTTCCGTCGAATCGAGTCGTCGAATCGATTCGCAAACCCCGCAGCGAAGGGGACCAAGCCCATGCCAACTTCTCGCCGACAGCGGGCGGCGGCATTCATGCTGGCCGCGGCCGTCGCCGTCGGTGGCGACAACCTGCTGGCCACCGACACCACACTGTCCTACCTCGCACCCACCGACGCCGTACAGCGGCAGCAGGTCGCCGCGAACCCCGAGCTCAAGGTGTGGGTCGACGCGGCCGCCGGCACGTGAGAGCGGTCAAGACCGCCGGCATCCCGGTGGACGGCAGTCTGGAGGCGCTCACCCTCGTTCTCGCCGCCCCCCGCCGGGTACTCCCTGGCGAAGCTGCGGCCGCGCGGGGACAGGCACTGAGCTTCGTTCTGCTGATCGCCCCGATGATTCCGGGCATCTACCACTACATCGGCACCAACAACCAGCAATGGAACGCCATCATGGCCACCGCCGTGATCGCCTCCATCCCGGCCGCGATCCTGCTGATCATCGCGCAGCGGTACGTCGCGGCCGGGGTCACCGCCGGCGCGGTCAAGGACTGACCCGTTCCTCGAGGAAGCAGGCACCGTGTTCTCCCTCCACGACATCCCGTTCTCCTACCGCGGATCGTGGCTCGACGTCTCCCCGGTCATCGCCGAGAACACCTACGCCGATGACCTGCACCTGGTCTCCCATCAGACCGGCATGCACCCCGTCCTGCGTTTCGTCCCGTCGGCCGCCGGCGCCCGGATCGTGGCCACGCCGTCACTGCTCGGCTGGCATCACGACGACGGCCGGATCGAGCTCGCCTTCGAAAACGCGGACACCATTCGCGTACGCGGAAAAGGTCTCGGTCTTCGCCTGGCCGTCGCCGCCACCACGCTGAGCCCGTTCAGCGGCAGCTACCTCTACCGGGACCCGGTCTCCGGCGGCCACGTGCTCACCTCGTACGAGACCGGTCGCCGCTACCGGATCACGATGCTGTCCGGCACGATCGCCGACGCCGCCGGGATCGAGGCGCTCGGCGCCGTCGACCGCCACCTGACCGTGTCCGGCGACGCGCCCTGGGAGCTGGCGATCGAGGAGTTCCCCACCGGGCGGCCGCCGTACGCCGCGGCGTCGTCCTTCGACGACACGGCCGCCGCCACCGGCCGCCGGTTCGCCGCGTTCGCCGACGCGATCGCGCCGTGGCGCAGCGACGAGACCCCGGCCGCGGAGCTCGCCGCGTACGTGATCTGGTCCGCCACCGTCGATCCGGCCGGGTTCCTCGCCCGGCCCGGCATCCTGATGTCCAAGCACTGGATGGACAAGATCTGGAGCTGGGACCACTGCTTCAACGCCCTCGCCGTCGCCGCCGGCGAGCCCGCCCTGGCCTGGGACCAATTCCTGCTGCCGTTCGACCATCAGGACCCGACCGGCGCGCTGCCCGACTCGGTCACCCACTCCGAGGCGCTGTACAACTTCGTCAAGCCACCCATCCACGGCTGGGCGTTGCGCCGGCTGCGCGATCAGATCCGGCTCGACCGGGGGCAGCTCGAGGAGGCGTACGAGCGGGTGGCCGCGTGGACCCGCTTCTGGCTCGAGCAGCGCCGCGCCCCCGGCCGCGCGCTGCCGCACTACCAGCACGGCAACGACAGCGGCTGGGACAACGCCACCACCTTCGACGCCGACCGCGTCATCGAGACCGCCGACCTCGCCGCGTTCCTCGTCCTGCAACTGCGCGAGCTGGCCGCCCTCGCCGGCGAGCTCGGCCGCCCCGGCGACGCACGGCGCTGGCGGGAAACCGCGGACACGATCCGCGAGGCGATGCTCGGCGAGCTGTGGCAGGGCAACCGGTTCGCCGCCCGCGCTGCCTTCTCCGGACGCCTGCGGGCGAGCAGCAGCCTGCTCGACCTCATGCCGATCGTCCTCGGCGACGACCTGCCCACCGCAATCGGCGCCGAGCTGGCCGCGGCCATCGCCGGCCACCTCACCGATCACGGCCTGGCCACCGAGCCGGTCGACTCGCCGCACTACGCCGCCGACGGCTACTGGCGCGGGCCGATCTGGGCGCCCTCCACCCTGCTGATCGAGGACGGCCTGCGCCGCGCCGGCCACGTCGAGCTGGCCGACACGATCAGCCGGCGCTTCCGGGCGCTCTGCGAGAAGTCCGGCTTCGCCGAGAACTTCGACGCCGAGACCGGCGCCGGCCTGCGCGACCGCGCCTACACCTGGACGGCGAGCTGCTACCTGGTGATGGCGGCGGCGCACCAGCGGCGGCGCGGCTCCGATATTTGACGGCGGCGCGGGTGGAGGTGACCGATCAGCGGTGGAGATAGGCGGACAGGCCGCCGAGCTCCTCGCTGGCGATGAACACCGACCGCACGTTGAGGATGGCCTCCTCGACGTGGTCGGGGCAGCCCCAGGCCGCGTCGCCCCAGGAATCGGCGATCTTGATCTCGGCCGGTGCCGGGCAGCCGCGGGCGCCGCCGAGCTGGCATCGCTCGGGGTGCGGCCTGGCGGCCTGCTCGGTCGCCGCGGTGCGCATCCGGGCGGCCAGGTCGGCGGCCGCCGCGGCGCGTTCCTCGGCCTCGGCGCGCAGGCGCTGCTCCGCGCGCACCGCCGTGGCCAGATCGTCGTGGGCCGCCTTCGCGCGGGCCTCCGCGGCCGCCTTCGCCTGCTCGATGTGGTGGCGTTCGATCGCCAGGGCGGCGGTGCCGGCGAAGACCCGGGCGAGCGCGAGGTCCTCTTCCTGCGGGACGCGCGGGGTGCGGTGGTACATGGCGAAGGTGCCCAGCAGGCCGCCGTCCCGGGCCATGATCGGCGTCGACCAGCAGGCGCCCAGCCCGGCCCGGCCGGCGAGATCGCGGAAGTCGGTCCAGAACGGGTCGGTGGCGATGTCGGTGACGATGACCGGCTCCCGCCGGTGGGCGGCGGTGCCGCACGAGCCCACGCCCTCGCCGGTGGCGATCCCGTCGATGGCGTCGTTGTAGAAGCCGGGCAGGCTGGGCGCGGCGCCGTGGCGCAGGTGCCGGCCGTCGGGATCGGCGAGCAGAACGGAGACGAGCACCTCCTCCTGGGCGAGGTTCTCGATCGATCGAGCCATCCCGTCGAGCACCTCGCCGAGCGGCGCCTGCCGGGCGATCTGCTCCAGCAGGGCGCGGTGCTCGGCCATCAGCCGCTGGGCCTGCTTGACCTGGGTGGTCTCGACGCCGAGCACCCGGATGCCGGTCACGGCGTCGCCGGCGTCGCGGCGCGGCTCGTAGGTGAAGTCGAAGAACGCCTCCCGCGCGTGCGGACCGGCGCCGAGCACGAGCCGGACATCGCGGCCGGTGCCGGGCTCACCGGTGCGGTAGACCTGGTCGAGCTGGGGGACGAGGCCGGGCACGAGCTCGGCGAGCGGAAACCCGAGGCGGTCCGGCTCTCCGCCGACGGCCGCGAGGAACGCGGGGTTGGCCGCCTCGACCACGTGAGCCGGCCCGGCCAGCGACGCGAAGACGGCCGTGGACTGCCCGAACAGCGCGCGAAGATCGGTCGGCACCTGGCCCGATGCAGTCGTCACGTCGTGGCCTCTCACCTGCGGGTGCGTGGAATCACGCGTACCTTACGCGAGCACCTTCGTTTCCGCAGGCCACGGGCGGCCGCCCGGGCCCGGCTCAGCTGCTCTTGCGGGTCAGCCAGGTGTTCGCCGGCCTGAGCACCAACTGGGTGCCCACCGCCGTGCCCCAGGTCTGGTAGTCGCCGGAGAACAACCGCGATCCGAGCCAGTTGAAGTCGTCGCGCACCGGCTGCCGTGGCGTGGACGGGACGAAGTTCGCCGCGTCGTCGATGCTGCCGCTGCCGTCGTAGCGGGCCACCTGCGGATAGGGGTAGACCGGCCGCGTACGGGTGATGGCGCCGTTGTCGATCCTGGTTGCGACGATCTTCGACGGCACCCCTCCGCTCTCGGTCCACGCCATCACCGGGGTGAGCACGTCGAACGTGTTCGGGCCCTCGCCGCCGCCGCAGTGCGCGACACCGGGGAACAGGAACAGCTTGGCGAAGCTGTCGACGGCCCGCTTGCCGAGCGTCTTCTGCAGCGCGTCCCAGTACTCGAGCGTGCCCTGCGGGGAGATGTGCTGGTCCTCCCAGCCGTGCCAGAGCAGCAGCTTGCCGCCGTCGCGTTCAAAGGCGCCCAGATCGGGATCCATCGCGGACAGATAGCTGGACGACTGCACCGTGTCCCAGAAGCCCTGCACGGTCAGCTTCAGGTCCTTCAGCGTCCAGGCCGGGTCGACCTCGTTGACGAAGCCGAGGTACCGCGCGAACGACTCCACGAACATCTGGCTGCCGACGGTCTGACCCTGCGCGGCCGGGACGAACAGCGTCCAGTCGAGCTCCGATCCCCACTCGTGCGAGATCGCGGGCTCCAGGCGCTGACCATTGCCGGTCACCGCGCCGTTGTGCAACCGCCACACCACGCCTGCTTCGGCGGGGGTCAGGCAGGTCGAGGCGGCCTGGCCTTTCCTGCAAATCAGCGCGTACGGGTTGAACTGGCACGCCCGGGGATCGGTGAGCTGCCCATCGGCCAACCCGTCGAGCCGGTCGCAGGCGGCCAGCACCGCGCTGTGGATCATCGGCAGCTTCCCGGCGAGCAGGATGTAGTTGCCGTCGTCGTCGAGGTTGGTCAGCACGTTCCACGCGTGGTGGTAGGTGTTCTGCACGACCATGTCGTTGGCCGGGGCGCCGGCCGCGATGCCGTCGAAGTCGCCCGGGTACCGCTGCGCCTCCATCAGCGCCTCGCGGCCGCCGTCGGAGCACCCGGTGAAGTACGAGAACGCCGGCTTGTGGTGGTAGAACCGCGCGATGATCGCCTTGGCCACCTGCGACGTCACGTGCACGCCCCGGTAGGCGAAGTCGATCTGCGCCTGCGGGTTGTTCGCGGCCCACGAGCCGTCGTTCAGCCCCTGGTGGCCCATGTCGGTGGTGGCGACGGCGACCTGGCCGGCGACGACCGGCGGGCAGTTCGACGCCTGCCCGAAGTTGATGTTCGAGCTGCCGCACTCGCCGCCGCAGCCGGTCTGCACGTACCGCTGGGTCCAGCCGGTGGTGGGCAGCCGCAGCACGATCGTGTCGGCCGGCGCGATGGTCCCGCGCACCTCGCAGTAGGGGGCCGGGGTTCCGGCGGTCACGACGGTCGCGCTCGTGATCGTGACCGGCGCGTCGGTCACGCCGGTGAGGTCGAGACCGGTCACGGCCGAGCAGTCGATGGCCGGCTGGAGCGCGGGCAGGTCCCGCAGGCCCGCCGCGGTGACGCGGGGATGCGTCGTGGTGTGGGCCGATGCCGCGCCGCCGACGGTGGCGACCGTCGCGACCATGGCGACGACAAGTGCGCCGCCTAAAAGGGATCTACGCAGGGACTCATGCATGGACAGCCGCCTCCTCGGGGCACGCCGCTGTGGTGAGCACGCTACGGCTGGGTTACCGCCGTGACCCGGATGTTAGCGAGATTGTTAACGATCTGGAAGACAATGATGTTCGCAGATTTTGGGACCTTGATCAGCTGTGGAACGCCTATGCGGCCGCGAACACCCGGTCGAGGACGGTCTCGAGGTGCGCGATCGGGTCGGCGAGCTCGAGGGTCAGGTAGTCGTCGTACCAGACGCGGTAGGCGGCGACCGCGCAGGCGACCAGCAGCCGCCGCGGCCAGGCCGCCGGATCGGCGCCCGGGTGCCGATCCGCCAGCAGCTTGACGACCTCGGTCTCCTGCTCGGGCGGCCCGACGTGTGCGGCCCGGATGTGCTGGGATCCCTGCGCGACCAGCCGCAGCGCGATCAGCAGGTCACGGTTGTCGATCGCGAACCGGGCCAGCGCCACGAACGCGCCGCGGAGCACCTCGGTGTCCGCCTCGCCCGCCGGGGCGCCGGTGATCTGGCCGGCCACCACCGCGGTCATCCGGCGCAGCGGCTCGGCGACCACGTCCTCCTTGCCGGCGAAGTAGCGGTGGAAGGTGCGCGGCGCGATGTCCGCGGCCGTGCAGATGTCGGCGACGGTCACGTTGTCGTACCCCCGCTCGATGAACAGCCGCCACGCGGTCTCGGCGGTCAGCGTGCGGTTCTGCTCGCGCTTGCGGTCTCGCAGGCCGGTGATGTCCCGACTCCCGTCCGATCGTTGTGATGCCGCTCTCAACGGCGGCCGCCGTGCCCATCATCGCAACTTCTTCGTGGCAGGCTCTGCCTCGTGGCACATTCTGCCACGAGACCGATTCCCCGGGGAGCGACATCCATGTCCCAGACCGCCGAGCTGGCCGCACCACCCCACCCCGCCGCGCCGAAATGGACGAGCCGGCAGATCGTGATCATGCTGGTGATCGGCATCGGCGCGCTGCTGGTCTCGCTCACCCAGTCCCTGCTCGTGCCGGTCCTCGGCGAGCTCGCGACCGACCTGCACACCGGCGCCGACGGCGTCGCCTGGATCCTCACCGCGACCCTGCTCGTCTCCGCGGTGGCCGTCCCCGCGTACGGCCGCCTCGGTGACCTCTTCGGCACCCGCCGCATGCTGCTGATCGCGCTGAGCGCCCTGGTCGTCGGCTCGGCGATCTGCGGCTTCGCCGACAACGTCACCACGATGATCATCGGCCGCGCGGTGGTCGGCCTCGCCTCGGCGGCGGTGCCGCTGGGCATCACCCTGGTCGGCGTCGCCCTGCCGCCGGAGCGGGCCCGGTCGGGCATCGCGCTGGTCAGCGCCATGCTCGGCGTCGGCGGCGCGCTCGGCCTGCCGCTGGCCGGGCTCATCGCGGAGTACGCCGACTACCACTGGCTCTTCTGGATCTGCGTGATCGGCGGCGTGCTGGCCCTGCCGGCCGTGCGCCTGCTGGTGCCCGAGCCCGCGCGCGGCGCCAAGGGCAGCTTCGACATCCCCGGCACGGTCCTGCTCGGCGCGGGCATCCTCGCCCTGCTGCTGCCGCTGTCCCAGGGCGAGTCGTGGGGCTGGGGCAGCGCCCGCACCATCGGGCTGCTGATCGCCGCCGCCGTGCTGCTGGCCGTCTTCGTGCTGGCCGAGCTGCGCATCAAGTCGCCGCTGGTGGACGTGCGCACCACCGCCCGGCCCGCGCTGCTGCTGACCAACATCGCGTCGCTGTGCGTCGGCTTCGCGCTGTTCGCGACCCTGATCGGCACCGCCTCCTACGTGCAGGCGCCGAAGGAGACCGGCTACGGCTTCGGCGCGTCGGTCCTGGTCGGCGGCCTGTGCATGCTGCCCGGCGGCCTCGGCATGCTGATCTTCTCGCCGGTCTCGGCCAAGCTCAAGCCGCGCACCGCCCTGATCGTCGGCGCGCTGATCATCGCGGTCGGCTTCCTGTCGCGCATCTGGCTCACCGGCGCGATCTGGCAGATCGTCGTGGGCGCCAGCATCGCCGGCATCGGCACCGGCATCGCGTACGCCGCCATGCCGGGTTTGATCATCCACGCCACGCCGCGCTCCGAGCTGGCCGCCGCCAACGGCCTCAACACCCTGTTCCGCAGCGTCGGCAGCTCCCTGGCCAGCGCCATCGGCGGCGCGATCCTGGCCGGCGTCACCATCAAGCTCGGCGCGTTCGAACTGGCCTCGCTGACCGCCTACCGCATCCTGTTCGCCGTCTGCGCCGGCGCGGCCGTCCTCGGCGCCCTGCTCGCGCTGCTCATCCCCAAGCACGCGGAGACCGCCGACGCGGCCATGCACGACGCATAGCCGACAAGCTCGGCGCTTCATTGCCGGGGGTCGGGAGAATCAGGGTGGATCTGGATGACTACCCGGATGGCCCGGCCCCCGGTCGCGGAGCCGCCCGCTGATCCGGTGGACGCGGTTCATCTGGTCGACTACGCGATCGACACCGACGGCCCGAACTCCTCGGCCATCCTCACCGGCGCGGTCGGCGACTTCGGCACCGCGGCAACGACGAAGCCGGACGGCCGGCTTGCGCTCACTCTCCGGCACGGGACCGTGCGGCTGGACGTCAGCGCACTGGAAGGCCGGCTGGCCGACGCGTTCCGGGCATTGCCCGCCGATCCGCGCACGTGCTCCGGCTCGGTCACGGTGCGGGCGTCCGCCCCGATCGTGGCGGGCACCGGCGCCTACGCAGGCCTACGGGGCACGTTCGACCTGACCGCGGTGGCCGACGAGGTGGAGAAACCGCCGTGCGACGGCACCGGCGCATTCGTCGCCCAGACGATCATCATCAGCGGGACCGGCGCGGTCACCGGACTCTGAGGGACTCGCCGGCGGAATCAGCGCTTCGGCGGCCGGCACGATCATCGCGACGAACAGCCACGCGCCGACGACGTCGGACGGCCAGTGCACGACCAGCGCCACCCGGCTCACCCCCACCGCCACCGCCCAGGTCAGGGCGGCGGCGACCAGGGCGATGCGCGGCCGGGAACGGCGGAGCGCCGGCACACCCACGCCGATCAGCGCCAGCGCGGCGGCCGCGCTCGCGGTCGTGTGCCCGGACGGGAACGACCAACCGGCCGCCGTGGACAGCCGCGGCCACGGCCGGGGGCGCGCCACCAGGTTCACCACGATCAGGCGCAGGCCGACGCACCCGAGCATGACCGCGGTCACGAAGGCGGCGTCCCGGCGGCGGCCGGCCGCGGCCAGGCCCACGACGCCCACGAGGGCGACGATGGTGAGCGCCACCGGGCCGCCGGTCACCGTGATCGCCCACATCAGGGCCCGCCAGGCCGGGTGGTCGAGGCCGGCCCGCAGCGCGGCCGCGCTGATCGCCGCGTCGAGACGCAGCAACGGTGCGAAGCGGGCGACCACGAGACCCCCGCGGGCAGGTCCTTGACGACGCCGCTGCCGGTGACCGCGGCGGCGCTGGCCGCCGCCCGAGGCAAGGGCGGCGGCTGCCTGCGTTCTTCCGGGTCGCCGACGAGGCGTGCGCCGGTCAGCGCAGGATGCCGGTGTGGCCCAGCGAGTAGCGGCCCGGCTGCGGCCAGACGCAGAGCCCGTGCGGCTCGGCGCCGACCGGGATGCGGGCGATCAGGTGGCCGGTGGTGGTGTCGATGGCGTACACCTCGTGGTCGTAGCGGCCGGAGAGCCACAGGACGTGGCCGTCGGCGGAGACGCCGCCCATGTCGGGACTGGCGTGGCCGGGCAACTGCCACCGGGCGACCAGGCGGCCGGTGCGGAAGTCGAGGACGGACACGCTGCCCGCGCCGCGGTTGGCGACGTAGAGGCGGCGGGAGTCGCGGCTCGGGTAGAGGCCATGGGCGCCGTCGCCGGTGGGGAGGAAGGCGCGTACGGTCATCCGGTCGCCGTCGATGAGCCAGACACCGCTGGTCTGCATGTCGGCGACGTACCAGGTATGCCCGTCCGGCGAGATCTTGATGTCCTGCGGCATGGCGTGACCGGGCAGGTGAAGCCGCCCGATGAGGCGCTGGGCGGCGGTGTCGACCTTGACCAGGTCGCCGGAGAACTCGCAGGTGGCGATGAAGTACCGGCCGTCGGCCGAGAAGTCGGCGTGGTTGACGCCGTCGCAGCCCACCGGCAGCAGATGCCGGGGCGCCATGGTGTGCGGGTCGCTGAAGACGATCGCCCGGCGCGACTCGGCCATCACCATCGCGAACCGGCCGTCCGGCGTGAAATAGAGGTTGTACGGGTCGTCGACCGGCACGGGCCGGCCCAGGCGGCCGGTGGCCGGGTCGATCGGGATCAGCGTGTTGCCCGCGTTGTCGTTGATCCACAGCGTGCGCAGGTCCCACGACGGCACCACGTGCTGCGGTCCGTGCCCGGCGGGAACGGTCCGGATCACTTTGTACGTCCGCGGATCGATCACGGACAGGGTGTCGCTGCCGAAGTTCGGGACGTAGACCAGCGGCCGGGCGTGTGCGGCGACGGCCGCCAGGTGGCCCGGGCGGTCGGCGGCGTAGACATCGGCCGGGTCGAGAGGCGGCGGCATCCCCGGCAGCAGCGTCGCAGCGTTCGTGGTCGCGGGCGACGACGCGCGCGGTTCGGCCGGCGCCGGGGCCGAGGTGCAGCCCGCGAGCAGGATCGCGGTGGTCGCGGCCGCGGCTCGGCCGAGCCGGTTCATGCGAACAGCTCCGAGGCCGTGACCGGGCGCAGCCCCCGGGCGCCCAGACCGGCCAGGATGCGGGCGATGGCCGCGACGGTTCCCTCGTGACCACAGTGCAGGCTCACGATCGACCCGGGGCGGACCGCGGCGAGGGTGGCGGCGACGATCGCGGCGGCGCCCGGGTCGGTGAAGTCGCGCGGGTCCACGTCGTACGACAGGCACGTCGGGTAGCCGGCCCGGCGGGCGGCGGCTTTGATCGTCGCGGTCGCGTACTGCGTCTGCGACGGGCGGAACCAGCGTCCGGGGAAGCCGGCCACGCCGTGGATCGCTCGCGCGCAGGCGACGATCTCGGCGTACGCCCGCTCGGGTTTCATCTTCTTGATGTCCGCGTGGTGCTGGGTGTGGTTGCCGAGCTCGTGGCCGCGGGCGAGGACGGTCCGGCCGAGGCCCGGGTTCGCCGCCAGCCAGGCGCCGACGGCCAGCACCGTGACGCGGGCGCCGCCGTGCTCCAGCTCGTCGAGCAGGGCGCTCACGATCCGCGGATCGCCCTGGCCGTGGAAGGTCAGCGCGACCTGGGGCCGGTCGCGCGGGCCGTGCCGCACCTCGTCGGGAAGGGCCGGAGGGGCCGGGGTCGTCGCGGGTCTCGTCGTGGGTGCGGTCGTGGGCGTGGGGGAGGGCCGCGCGGAGTCGCAACCGGCGGCGGCGCCGAGGGAGAGGGCGGTGACCGTGCGGAGGGCGTCACGACGATGCATGCGGCGGATGGTAGGGAGACGGCCCTAAGAGAGAGCTGAATACGCGTGCATATCCTACAACTTGTAGGTGATGTTGTGCGCCGGATCCGGCGAGTCGCGCCGCGGCCCCTCGTGCCGACCCCATGCTTCTGGAAGTGCTCAGCCGGAATCACGGGCCGGAATCACGGGGAGAGACAAATGAACAAGCAGCCGGAACTGTTCACCGAGATGGACGTGGCCGGCGCCGGCCGGTACGTCATGAAGAAGCTGCCCGAGGTCACGCTCGCGTTCTGGATCATGAAGATCGCCGCGACCACGCTCGGCGAGACCGCCGGTGACCTGTTCGCCCAGACGCTGGGACTCGGCTACTTCCTCACCACGATCGCGCTGTTCATGATCTTCGTGGTGACGCTGGTGATCCAGCTGCGGTCCCGCGCGTACAACCCGTTCTTCTATTGGACGGTGATCCTGTCGACCAGCATGGCCGGCACCACGATGTCGGACTTCATGAACCGCGACACCAGCTACCTTCCGGCCGGGGAGGAGGCGCTCGGCTGGGGACCGCAGGGTCTCGGCCTGGGCTACCCCATCGGGGCGGCGATCCTGGTCTCGCTGCTGATCGTCATCTTCGCGGTCTGGAAGTCGACCGGGCTGACGTTCCAGATCCGGGACATCGACACGTTCCGGGGCGAGGTGCTGTTCTGGGCCGCCATCCTGGTCTCCAATACGCTCGGGACGTCGATGGGTGACTTCCTGTCCGACAGTTCCGGGCTCGGCTATGCGGGCGGCGCCCTGCTGATCGCCGGGCTGCTCGCGGTGCTGTTCGGGCTCAAGTACACGCCGGCCGTACCCAATGTCGTGTTGTTCTGGCTCGCGTTCGTCCTCACCCGGCCGCTCGGCGCGACCGCCGGCGACTTCCTCACCAAGCCGGCGGCCAAGGGCGGGCTGGCGCTGGGCACGCTGGGCTCGTCGCTGGTGCTGCTCGCGGCGCTGTTCGGACTGATGGCGTACGCCCACACGCAGGAACGCCGCCGCGGTCTGCACCCGGGCGACCGGATCCACACCGCGCGCCCCGCCTGAACCTCAGGAGGGCAGCGGCAGCGCCAGCAGCAAAGCCACGACCACCGCCCCGTTCAGCGACTCCGCCACCAGCACGGTGCGCGCGCCGGTGGGCGTGGCCACGCCCTCGGCGACGATCAGGAACAGCTCGTCGTGGGCGCCGGGTAGGTGCCGCTGCTCCCGGACCCGCCGGCCGACCGCCTGCCGCATGGTGCTGATCAGGCCCCGCCCGGCGACGGTAGCGGCGCGAACGCCGGCCCGGCAGGGGTCTTCAGCACCTCTTCCGGTCCCCCGGACGGGCCGGTCGCTTCAGCCCTCGTTCAGGTGACGCGCCGCATCGTGTGCCTCGTGGTGAGACAAGGACGACCGGCGTTGATCGGCGGATGGGGACGGGCGACCGGCAGCCGGGCCCTGGTGGCCGCGCCGGTGACGGACGAGGACTGGGCCGGCCTGTTCACGGAGGCCGGGCCACGGGGGCTGATCGCCCGCGGGGGCGGCTGCGCCTACGGCGACGCCGCGCAGAACGCCGGCGGGCTGGTGGTCTCGACGCTCGGCGAGACCACTATCGGCGACGTCGACCCGGTCGGCGCGACCGTCGAGGCCGGGGCCGGCGTCACGATCGGCGAGCTGGTCCGACGGCTGGCGCCCGGCGGGTGGACGCTGCCGGTGGTGCCGGGCTCGTCGTCGGTCACGGTCGGCGGCGCGATCGCCGCCGACGTCCACGGCAAGAACCACACGCGCTACGGGACGTTCGGCAACCACGTGGCCGCCATGACCGTCCACACCCCGGCGTACGGCGCGATGGCGATGAGCGCGGCCGTCAACGCCGAGGAGTTCTGGGCGACGGTCGGCGGGCTCGGCCTCACCGGCGTCATCCGCCGGGCCACGCTGCGCCTCGTTCCGCTCGACTCGTGGTGGGTCCGCACCGTCGGCGAGCCGCGGCCGAGCCTGTCGTCCGTGCTCGACCGGCTGCGGCTTGCCGCCGCGACCAGTGAGCACGCGGTCGCCTGGGTCGACCCCCGCGGCGCCGGCGTCGTCACCCGGGCGGTCACCGCCCGGCCCGGCGCGCGCGATCCGGAGCAACCGTCCCGGCCCGGCGGGCGTGATCCGGGGCGACCGTCCCGGCCGCGCGCCACCCCGCCGCTGCCCGGTAGGGGCATCGCCTGGCCGCCGGTGACCGCCGCCGCCAACGCGGCCCGCCGGCTGGCGGTCGCGGTGCGGCCCCGCCGCCTCCGGTCCCTCACCGACCTGCACTTTCCGCTCGACGCGCTGCCGGGCTGGCCGCGGCTGCACGGCCGCCGCGGCCTGATCCAGCATCAGTTCACCGTCCCGTTCGGCGCCGAGCACGTGCTCGAGGAGGCGCTGCGATCCACCCGCGACGCCGGGCATCCGCCGTCCCTCACGACCGTGAAGGTCTTCGGCGACGGCAGCCGGGCGCCGCTGTCGTTCCCGGCACCCGGGTGGAGCCTCGCGATGGACTTCGCCGCCGACCCCGCCCTGGCGCCGGTCCTCGACCGCCTCGACGACCTGATCGCCGCGGCCGGCGGCCGGGTCTATCTGGTCAAGGACAGCCGCGTGCGGGCCGGGTCCGTCGCCGCCATGTACCCGGGGCTGGCCCGGTGGCGGGCAGTCCGGTCCATGCTCGACCCCGACCAGGTCCTCGTGTCCGACCTGGCCCGCCGCCTCCGGCTCACCGACCAGCGGGTCACCGACCACGTGGGCGGCCGCCGTGCGTGACGGACTGGGCCGCCCGCAGACCGTGCTGCTGCTCGGCGGCACCTCGCAGATCGGCCAGGCGATCGCCACCGAGCTGCTGCCGGAGTCGGGCACGCTGATTCTGGCCGGCCGCGATCCGGTCGCCCTCGACGAGGCGGCGGCGCGGCTGACCCGGCCTGCCCGCGACGTGGCGACGCTCCACTACGACGCGCTGGCCCCGGCCGCCGCGATCGTCGACCTGCTGGCGGTGGCCGCCGCCCGGCACGGCGACCTCGACGTGGTGGTGCTCGCGGTCGGCGTGCTGGCCGGCGAGGCGGCGCTGACCGAGACGGCGGCGTTCGAGCACGCCATGCGGTCCACCATGGCCGGGCCGATGCTCGCCGTGCACGCCACCGCCGCCCGGCTGCGCGAGCAGGGGCACGGGACCCTGGTCGTGCTGTCCTCGGTGGCCGCCGTCCGCACCCGGGAAGGCCTGCTCAGCTACGGGGTCGCCAAGGCGGCTCTCGACAACTACGCCCGCCGCGTCGGCGCATCATTAAG